>JADZGE010000025.1 GCA_020854035.1 Burkholderiales bacterium
CGGCGCTGCGTCCGGGCGCAGCCACGTGCGCGACACATTCGCCTCGCTCCGGAAATCACAACCACTGCGCACTCGTGGGGTCCGTTTCCCATGAGCGCCCATGGGTCAGGTTACGTGAGCGTCGGGGCTTGGACGAGTTGCTGCCCGAGCTAGGCGCTTTCTACGTGATGGATCGCGCCTACGTCGATTTCGAGCGTCTGTACCGGCTGCACGAGGCCAAGGCCTTCTTCGTTACCCGCGCCAAGTCCAATCTCAAGGCCGAGCGCCGTTATTCGCGTCACCGCCGCTGAAAGCCGTCTCGAAGGTGCCGATCCCGAATCAGCAAGATCCATGTTGGAAACGGCAACGGAGGCGGCGAAGAAGGCGCGGGAGCAGTTCGACGCCCAAGATCGTGAACTAATCGGCCTGCGGACAAAGCTCAACCTCGTCGGAGACAAGGGACTTGCTGAGGCACTGGCTGAAGCAGAGCGCGTGACGTTCGAAGCCGAGGATGCCATGGCGCGGTTGCAGCGACGGGCGGAGGCCGCCAAGCTGCTCTACGAAACTCTGAGCACCGAGAGGCAAGCAATGCGCAGGGCCTACGTAGCCCCACTTCGAGACGGCATTGAGCGTCTGGGCCGCCACGTTTTTGGGCCCGCGTTTCGCGTTGACGTCGACGAACGGCTCCAAGTCGTGAGCCGCACTGTCGACGGTGTCACGGTTTCCGTCAAGCAACTGAGCACAGGAGCGCAGGAGCAGCTCGGGCTTCTCGTGCGTCTTGCGGCAGCATCGATGGTGTCAAAGGATGGTGGCATTCCTCCACTCGACGTCGGTGGTTGCCTGCGCGAAATGGTCGTCGTGCACCTCGACCTGGGCACCGGCGTCGCGCAAGGTCTGTGCGACCACGCGCCTGCCGAGGCTGCGGTCGACGAAAAAGACGACTGAGGCGAGCCTCGCGGCTTCACGCCGCGAGCTGGAGCTCGCTGCGGAGGACTTCCTCGATGTCCTCTTTCGAGCGGCCATAATCCTCCGCGAGCACTTCGAGCGGCTCGCCGGCACTGAATCGCTCGATCACCACCTCCGTGCGGATTCCGGTCCAGCCCTTTCGCAGCCGCGCACTCTGCGCTGCCGTATGGGCGTACAGGGCCACCAAGACCACGCCGCCCTATTCGGGTTGACGGCCCACCACTGGACGACGCGCTCGATCTCGCGGGCGACACTCCGCGAGACGAAAAGTTCGACCGGCATTCCTACGCGTGGCGACGCAGGCGAGCAAGGAACTCATCGCCCGGGATCATGTCTCTCCGTTCCCCTCGTCAAAAAGGGAACCGCTGACACGCTTGCTCAGCCAACGCTACACGGGGATTCGGGGACGCCCTTCTCCGTCGCGGTGCGCTCAAGAGGCTCCGGGTCGAGTCCGTTGATGACGACCGAGCAGCCCTCCGGCGCCAGCGCCGCCGCGCATGCCTTGCCGAGCCCGCGCGACGAGGCGCATACGATCGCGCTACGCTCCTGGATTCCCAGGTCAATCTTCGTCCTCCTTATCGGCAATCCCGTACGAAGTCGGCGCTTTCCGGTCGACTACGTCTTCAGTGTCGTGTGAAAGAAGATGTCTTCGACCTTCATTGGTTTGGGGATGAGCCCCTGGTTGTACTCGAGCTGGAGGAAGCGCTCGATGTTCTTTCTGTTGGCCTTGAGGCCGTAGGGCCAGGGGTCGGCACCGCCGAAGAAGTCAGCCTCGGCTTCCAGCGAGAGGCGGCCCCAAACCAGGCTGGTGAAGCAGGCCTCGTCATAGTAGTGGGCGGCCCTGCGCTTGGCCTCGGTAAAGGCATCGACCAGGTTCAAGGCGAGCCAGGGCTCGCGTTGCAGCAACTCTTCGCGTACGGCGACGAGATGGTGGATGGGGAAGTAGCCGTGGCGCTTGAAGTACGCCTGCTCTTCGCCGCGCGTGTCGGGGAAGAGGCGCGTGACCTCACCGGTGCCTTTCTTGAACGCCGGCGGCGCCTGGAGGGCGATCAGCGCATCGATGCCGCCCGAGGCGAGTTCTTCCGCGAGGTTCTTTCCGCCGCCGATCGGCTCGATCTTCGTGCCTCCAGGCGCTTCGAACGCGACGGCGCCCTGGCCGCGCGGCACCCAGACGATGTCCTCGACGGCGACGCCGTAGTCGTCCTTGAGGTCGCCGCGAATCAACACGGCAGATGTGTTCTGGAACGAAGGCAGCCCCACACGCTTGCCAGCGAGGTCTTTGGGTGACCTGATGCCGGCCTTGGCATTGACGTAAAGTCGGGAGTGGCCGAAGAGGCGTCGCGGGAAGACGGGAATCGCCGTGATTGGCAGGCCCTGCGACTTGGCGCGGAGGTAGTACGAGATCGAGAGCTCGCAGACGTCGAACTCGAGGTTGTCGAGCATGCGAGGGTGACGCGTCCCTTCATATATGACGAGCATCTGCGGCTCTGTGCCCGCCGGCTTCACGCTGCCATCGACGAAGGGCATCGTCCGGTCATACAGCTCGAAAGCCATGCTGATGCGCAGGTCTGACATGAGTTCTCCTCTAATCTTGCTCGCCGAACGCCGGCTCAAGGCAACGGCGGACTATAGGTATGGCTTCAGAAGGCGTCAACCGGACGAGCTATCGCAACAGGCGACTCAGGCCCTCGGCGTGGTCTCCTCTGCCGGAGCCCATAATGTCCAGAATCACGATCGAAGAATGTGATGCACCTGGCGTCCCCACGAGGATCCGAACTCCGCTTACCGTCGGATACGAAATTGAAACCACCTTTTCTCCCAGCCGCGACTGGAAGGCCGGGGCCGACTGGCGGTCAAGAGATGATCACCGCCATCGAAGAGCCTGGATCCTGTCATGTTCAAGAGCGATCGAGTGCCGCATGCTAACATCCTGGGCGAAGTGAACGGCGCGCACAAAGCGCGCAGCAAAGGTAGCAAGGCGTTCAACGACTTCGATCTCGCCGCGAACGCGCTCGGTGTATGCGACGACGCGTGCGAAGCCGCGATGATGTTCGCGAAGACGCGCTCGCAGAGCGGGAAGCCGCTTTTCGATCAGCAGTTCGTGCAGTTGAAGCTCGGCGAGATGCACATGCTCACCGAAGCGTTGCGTTCGTTCGTGATGCGTCTCGCGGGGGAAATGGACGCTTCCGCGCACAGCCTGACGAACGTCGTGTTCCTCATGAACTTCTTGTGCGACGTCATCCAGAAGGTGACGAACCTCAACATGGACATCCACGGCGCGACGGGAGAGCCGATAGACGAGCACGCCGATAAGCTTGTGCGCGACGCGATCATCTGGACGCACCTCGGCGGCGACGCGTCGCAGCGGCTGAAAGTGACGCGGCGAATGAAGACCGTTAGCATCGCGACCGACCCTGCGTGGGGTGCGCTATCTGCGCACCCTACGAGTTCACTGTTTCTGGATCCCGGCCCGCTCGACGACTTCCGCCCATTTCGCCGTTTCGGCGCGCATGAACACCCCGAACGCTTCCGGCGTCTTGCTCCACGCCGCTTCGCCACCGTCGGCGAGGAAGCGTTTCTGGATCTGTTTGTCCTGGATTACGCGGGTCATGTCGCGGTGCAGCCGCGTGACGATCTCGCGCGGCGTGCGGGCCGGTGCGAGCACGCCGAACCATTGCGCCGAATCGTAACCGGGCACGCCTGCTTCGGCGATGGTAGGGACGTCCGGCGCGCCGACGGCGCGCTTTGCGGTCGTAACGCCGAACGCACGCAGTCTCCCGGCGCGTACATGCGGCATTCCGACCAGCATGTTCGCCATCGTGATGGGCACGTACCCGGCAATCACGTCGGTCAGGCCCGCGTTGCCGCTCTTGTACGGCACGTGCACGATGTTCGTGCCGGTCAGGTTCAGGAACAGCACCATCGCCATCTGGGGATTGCTGCCGACGGCGCTCGACGCGTACTCGAGCTTGCCCGGCTGCGATTTCGCGAGCGCTATGAGCTCCTTCACGTTCTTCGCGGGCAGCGCCGGATGCGAGACCAGGAGCTGCGGCACGACCACCACCTGTGTGATCGGCGCGAAGTCCTTCAGCGGGTCGAACGTCAAGTCCTTGTAGACCGAAGGCGCGATGATGAGCGTGCTCGCGGAGATGAGCAGCGTGTACCCGTCCGGCGCCGATCTCGCCACGTAGTCGCTGCCGATGCGCGCCGCCCCCCCGGGTTTGTTCTCGATGATGATTTGCTTGCCGAGCAGCTCGGAAACGCCCGGCGAGATGATGCGCGCGGTCGTGTCGGTTCCGCCGCCGGGTGACGAGGCGACGACGAGGCGCACGGGTTTCGAGGGATAGCCTTCCTGCGCCGCCGCTGGAACCGAGAACGCGGCGAGCAGTGCGATGGCACAGGTAGTGCGTGCCGGGTTTTTCATGTTGCGTGCTCCTCGTAACAGCCTCTGTCGGGCCGTGGGGTTGATGGGCCAGTCGGTTGCCGGCGGGTTACACTACCGCTCCACCCTGCGTTTTACAACTCAATCCAGGCCGGAAGCCGCCAGCAGCTTTCTCGCTTCTTCCGAAGCGTAACATCTGACCAGTGCTGCCGCGGCTTCGTACGTCGTGACGTTCTGGAGCTCGTCGGGAAAGAGGTCGGCGAGCTCCACCGGCACGCCTTTCGCCGCGTTGTCGGAGATGTTCGTCGCCTGCGCGAGTCCGAGCACGCGCCCCGGCGCAGACGTGATCGCGTCCGTCATCGCGGCGCCGCTCGAGACCACGTGAATGCGGTCAGCCATCTGCTCGCGAAGGCCGAGCTTCTCGACGACGAGCGCCGCGTACGCGCCGCTTGAGCCTTCATTCTGGAGCGTGTTATGCACTTGTGAATATCGGAACGATCCGATGAAGCATGAGGCATACAAAGGCAGGATAATGGAACCCGGCCAAGGTTTGGGGAAGTCGTTCGTAGTCTCGTGCCAGGCGCCGGAAACGTACCGCCCATGCGAAGCTGCGCTCGACCACCCATCGGCGCGGCAGCAGCACAAAGCCGCGCTTGGCCTCGGTGTGCTTGATCACTTCCAACTGAATGCCATGTTTCTGCGCAGCTTCAGAGGCTGCTTCACCAGTGTAGCCCTGATCCACGGAAACAAATCGTTTTCCAGCCGCGTGGTGATTTTCGACGAATGCGACGGCGCCCAGCGCGGCGATTACTTGGCAAGCCATTCGCGTGCTACTGCCTCGAAGCTGTTCGTCGCGCGCTCGGCCCGGGCTTCTCTCTGTAGCTTGCGGTGCTCGCCAGGATCGATTTCACTGGCGGGAAGTTCCCGCGCGGCGTCGCGGCGCTCGCGCGCGCCTGCGAGCGAGACGTCCGGATTGATTCCCAGCGCGAGCCGCTTCCCCTTGCCGCCGAAGCGGTACTTCAGCCGCCACAAACTCGCGCCAGTAGCAGAGATTTCGAGATAGAGGCCGCCGGCGTCGAACAGACGCACGGGTTTACCGGCTGGTTTTTTCCTTGCGGATCGCAGAATCGGTGAGTGGCATTTTGGGGGCATCGTGATCGGGGAAAGGCTCGATGCCCCCAAATGCCCCCGGATTGCAGTCGGCATGCTGGAACGCTTCCGGACAAGAAAAAGGCCGATTTCCCTATGAAACTTCGTGGAAAATCGGCCTTCTTTGTACTACCCGGGACAGTTGAGTTGGTGGAGACGAGGAGGATCGAACTCCCGACCTTCGCATTGCGAACGCGACGCTCTCCCAGCTGAGCTACGTCCCCACGGTGGTGCGAGGGCGGGATTTTACAACGACCCAGGCGTGCTTTCCAGATGCCGGAAACGACGCCTCATTAGCCCGACGTAACGGAGCGGTGCGGTCATCGGGATCCGGATGCCGCGCCGCTCCTCCCGGTCGAGTCCTCGCCCCGCGCCGTCGGGGTCGATCGCGGCACGGAGCGGGCGATTGCGCATCCGGAATCAGGCCGGGAGCTATAATCTGCCGGAATTCCCCAGCGGAGCCCCGCGCCGCGTATGGATATCAGGCCCCCCGACGGTTACCAGGAAGTGGTCCCGCTCACCAAGCAGCACCGGGTGGTGCTGCCGGAAGGACGGAAGCTCCCGCTCGTCTTCCGCGCCCTCGCCGCGGTGCCGCTTTCCTTCACCGAGTTCGCGGTCGCGTGCCGCGATTTTCCGATCGCGTTCGTGAGCGGGGACGGGGGATCGACTTACGTGCCGATGGTGGTGCTGGGGCTCGAGAACCAGCAGAACCTCTTCGTGACGAAGGACAACACGTGGGAGCCCGGGTCCTACGTGCCCGCCTACGTGCGCCGCTACCCGTTCTGCATGACCCGCGTGACCGTGGACGGGCAGGAACAGCAGGAACGGGTCGCCTGCGTGGAGAAGCGCGCCATCAGCGACAAGGGAGAGGCGCTCTTCGACAAGGGGGGCGAGCCGCTTCCCGCCTGGAGCGAGCGGCAGAAACTGCTCTTCGAGTACGAGGCCGATCTCCTGCGCAGCGAGGAGATGTGCCGCACGCTCGCGCAGTTCGGGCTGCTGGAGCCTTTCACGATGCAGGCGGTGCCGAACGAAGGCCAGCCGGTCGCGATGACCGGCATGTTTCGCGTGGCCGAGCCGAAACTCGCGGAACTCCCCGCGGAGAAATTGAAGGAATTGACGCAGAACGGGATGCTCTCCCGCGTCTACGCGCACCTCATCTCGCTGGGGAATTTCGCGCGGCTTCTCGACCGGCGGGCGGCGCAGCCCGTGCCCGCGAAGAAGGGCTGACCCGGCACCGGGGCTGGTAACGGGAGCCGTGGACTGGAGGCGGAAGGCAACCGGCGGGGCCTTCAGCCGGCGGCGAGCGGCGAATCGGCGACGCCGGTGTGTCTTCGTGGCGGCATCGGGCGTTATCGGCGTCGGCCGGCGTCGATCGGCGGCGCGCCCCTGCCCGCCCGGGCAGCCGGGCGACAGGCCCAGGCCATCATGACCGCCCCCGCGATCACCATCGGCGCCGAGAGCCACTGTCCCATCGACCAGCCGAGGGCGAGGAGCCCCAGGAACGAGTCCGGCTCGCGCGTGTACTCCACCGCGAACCGGAAGACCCCGTAGCCCAGCAGGAACGCCGCCGAAACCGCCCCGCGCGGGCGCTCGCGCGAGGAGAACCACCAGAGTACGAGAAACAGCACCACGCCTTCCAGCGCGAACTCGTAGAGCTGCGAGGGATGTCGCGGGACCCGGTCGACCAGCGGAAACACCATTGCCCACGGGAGATCGGCGGGACGGCCCCACAGCTCCGCGTTGATGAAGTTCCCCATCCTGCCGGCGCCGAGCGCGAGCGGCACGAGCGGCGCGATGAAATCGGTGACCCTGAGCCAGTCCTGGTCGCGGCTTTTCGCGAACCACGCCATCGCGAGCGTGACGCCGATGAGACCCCCGTGAAAGGACATCCCGCCCTCCCACACGTAGAGGATCTTCCACGGCGCCTCGGCGTAGTCGGCGAACTTGTAGAAGAACACGTAGCCGAGACGCCCGCCGAGCAGCGTGCCGAGGATGCCGTGGAACATGGCGTCGTCGAGATCCCGCGCCGTCCACACCCCGCCCGGGCGGGCGCGGATGCGGTGGCGCCCCGCGAGCCAGATCAGCGCGAAGCCGACGAGGTACATGAGCCCGTACCAGCGGACGGCGAGCGGACCCAGGTGGAAGGCGACGGGATCGAACTGCGGATGAACCAGCATGGGCGGGCGGCCGGTGCCGGCCGCCCGCCCATGCTGGTTCATCTAGAAGGTGAACAGGAAGACCATCCTCGCTCCGGGGCTTGCGGGACCGGCCTGCCGCGCGGTTCCGCCATGTTCCTCAATCGAGCGGGGTTGCGCAGTCGCTCGGCGGCGCAACTCTGCTATAGAATGACGCGCCATTATACGTATCTCCCTACGAGGTTTCGCATGGCGCTTAACCGACGCAGTCGCTTGATCACCGAGGGCGTCGCGCGCTCGCCGAACCGCGCGATGCTGCGCGCCGTGGGCTTCGGCGACGGCGATTTCGAAAAGCCGATCGTCGGCGTGGCGAACGGGCACTCGACGATGAACCCATGCAACGCCGGCATCCAGCCGCTCGTCGACCGCGCGATCGCGGCGCTGGAGCGGGCCGGCGCCAAGCCGCAGGTGTTCGGCGTACCCACCGTGACCGACGGTATCGGGATGGGCACGGAAGCGATGAAGTACTCGCTCGTCTCGCGCGAAGTGATCGCCGACGCGATCGAGACCGCGGTGAACGGCCAGGCGATGGACGGGGTGCTGGTGTGCGGCGGCTGCGACAAGAACATGCCGGGCGGCATGATCGCGATGGTGCGCATGAACGTGCCCGGCATCTACGTCTACGCCGGCACCATCAAGCCCGGGCACTGGAAGGGCCAGGACCTCACCGTGGTCTCGGCGTTCGAGGCGGTGGGCGCGTTCGCGGCCGGAAAGATGAGCCGGGAGGATTTCGACGGCATCGAGCGAAACGCGTGCCCGGGCGTCGGCGCGTGCGGCGGGATGTACACCGCGAACACCATGTCCTCCTCGTTCGAAGCGCTCGGCATGAGTCTTCTCGGCTCCTCCCAGCTCGCCTCGCCGGACCCGGAGAAGGCCGACTCCGCGGCGCGGTCCGCCGCGGTGCTGGTCGGCGCGATCAAGGCGAACCTCAAACCGCGCGACATCGTGACGAGGAAGAGCATCGAGAACGCGGTCGCGCTCATCCTGGCGACCGGCGGCTCGACCAACGCGGTGCTGCACTACCTCGCGATCGCGCACGCGGCGGGCGTGCGCTGGACGATCGACGACTTCGAGCGCATGCGCCGGAAAGTGCCGGTGCTCTGCGACCTCAAGCCCTCGGGACGCTTCGTGGCGGTGGACTTCCATCGCGCGGGCGGGGTGCCGCCGGTTCTGAAGATGCTGCTCGAGCACGGGCTGCTGCACGGGGAGTGCGTGACGATCACCGGCCGCACCATGGCCGAGGAGCTGGCCGGCGTCGCGGCGCCGAGCCCGGGCCAGGAGGTGATCCGGCCCTGGGAGAGGCCGCTCTACCCGCACGGCCACCTCGCGATCCTCAAGGGCAACCTCGCGCCGGAGGGCTGCGTCGCCAAGATCACGGGACTGAAGTCCCCGGCCATCACCGGGCCGGCGCGCGTGTTCGATTCGGAGAACGCGTGCATGAAGGCGATCATGGCCCGCCGCATCAGGCCGGGCGACGTGATCGTGATCCGCTACGAGGGGCCCAAGGGCGGCCCGGGCATGCAGGAGATGCTCGCGCCCACCGCGGCCCTGGTCGGGCAGGGGCTCGGCGAATCCGTCGGCCTCGTCACCGACGGGCGCTTCTCGGGCGGCACCTGGGGCATGGTCGTCGGCCACGTCGCGCCGGAGGCCTTCGTCGGCGGCCCCATCGGGCTCGTGAAGGAGGGCGACTCGATCACGATCGATGCGCGCAAGCGGCTCATCCGGCTCGAGGTCTCCGCAAGGGAGCTCGCCGCGCGCCGCAGGAAATGGAAGCAGCCGAAGCCGCGTTATGCGCGCGGCGCGCTCGCCAAGTACACGAAACTCGTGACGAGCGCGAGCCGGGGCGCCGTGACCGACTGATGGCGCGCCGGGGGCGGCCGGATCCGTTTCTCCCGCGGCAGATGCGCAAGCGACAATGAAAGCGTTCGCGAGAAAAATCGTCGACGCGGACTGGTTCGAGCCCTTCATGATCGGGCTCATCGTCTTCAACGGCGTGCTGATCGGGCTCGAGACCTCGAGGGAGATCCTCGACGAGTACGGGCGATGGCTCCACCTCGGCAACGACCTCGTGCTCGGGGCCTTCATCGTCGAGGCGCTCTTGAAGATCGCGGCCGTCGCCCCGCGCCTGCGGCTCTACTTCGGCAACGGCTGGAACCTCTTCGACTTCACCGTGGTGATCGCTTCGCTCATCCCGGCGACCGGCGAGTTCGCGCTGGTCGCGCGCCTGGTGCGGGTGCTGCGCGTGCTGCGGCTCGTGTCGACCGTGCCGCAACTGCGCCTGATCGTCGCGACGCTCGTGCGCTCGATCCCGAGCATGGGGCATGTCATCACGCTGATGAGCATCATCTTCTACATCTACGCGGTGACGGGCTTTCACCTCTTCCACGCGCACGATCCCGGGCGCTGGGGCACGCTCGGCGCGGCGTTGCTGACGCTGTTCCAGATGGTGACGCTCGAAGGCTGGGTGGACGTGATGGAAACGGCGATGGAACTCCACGGCTGGGCGTGGCTCTACTTCGTGAGCTTCGTGCTGATCGGCACGTTCGTGATGCTGAACCTCTTCATCGCGGTCGTGATCAACAATCTCGACGCCGCGAAACACGCCGACCTCGAGGAGCTGCGTGAACCGGCTTCGCGCCGCGAACTCGTCGAGGATCTCGAGCGCACCCGCGTGGCGCTCGCGGCACTGCAGCGCAAGATCGAGTCCCTTCCCGCGGGTGAGGCCCGCTCCCCCGGCGGCTGAGCCGCGGCCCGCCGCGGCAACCCGACCCCGCTCATGGCGAACCGGCTCGCCGCCGAGACCTCGCCCTACCTGCGGCAGCACGCGGAGAACCCGGTCGACTGGTATCCGTGGGGCGAGGAGGCTCTCGCCCTCGCGCGCATGGCCGAGCGCCCCATCCTGCTGTCGATCGGCTACTCCGCCTGCCACTGGTGCCACGTCATGGCGCGCGAGTGCTTCGAAGACCCGGAAGTCGCCGCCGAGATGAACCGGCACTTCGTCAACGTCAAGGTCGACCGCGAGGAACGCCCCGACCTCGACCAGATCTACCAGCTTGCCCACGCGATGCTCACGCGGCGCGGCGGCGGCTGGCCGCTCACGGTGTTCCTCACGCCCGCGGGCGAGCCCTTCTTCGCCGGCACCTACTTCCCGAAGCGGGCGCGCCACGGCCTGCCCGGTTTTCTCGACCTCCTGCCGGGAATCGCGGCGGCGTGGCGCGAGAAGCGCCCGGAAATCGACCGGCAGAATGCGACGCTCGCCGCGGCATTCGCGCGCACCCTGCCGCGCGCGGCGGGCGGCGCGGAACCCGGGCGCGCGCCGATCGAGACCGCGCTCGCCGAGTTCGCGCGGGCGTTCGACGCGGTGAACGGTGGCATCGGCCACGCGCCCAAGTTCCCGCACCCCGCGGAGCTCGCCTTCTGCCTGCGGCGCCACGCGCTCGACGGTGACGAAACGGGGCTCGACATCGCGCGCCTCACGCTGACGAAAATGGCGGAGGGCGGCATCCGCGACCATCTCGGCGGCGGCTTCTACCGCTCCAGCGTGGACGAACACTGGATGATCCCGCACTTCGAGAAGATGCTCTGCGACAACGCGGCGCTCCTCGCACTCTGCGCGGACGCCTGGCTCCTCGCGGGCGAGCCGCGGTTCGAAACGGCCGCGCGCGAAACCGTGCGCTGGCTCCTCGCCGAGATGCGCTCGCCCGAGGGCGCGTTCCATTCCGCCCTCGATGCGGACTCCGGGCACGAGGAGGGCGGCTACTACGTCTGGACGCGGGAGGAGGCCCGGGCGGCACTGGAACCTTCGGAATTCGCCGTCGCCGCCGCGCACTACGGGCTCGATGGGCCGCCGAATTTCGAGACGCGCGCGTGGCACCTGCGGGTCGCGGCGCCGCTCGACACCGTCGCGCATCGGCTCGGCCTGCCGCTGCCGGAGTGTGCCGCGCGGCTTGGCGCCGCGCGCGCGAAGCTCCTCGCCGCGCGTGCCCGCCGCGCCCGCCCCGGGCTCGACGACAAGGTGCTCACGGCATGGAACGCGCTGGCGGTGAAGGGGCTCGCCCGCGCGGCGCGCGCCTTCGGCGAGGACGCGTGGCTTGCCGCCGCGCGGCGCGCGGCGGATTTTCTGCGCACGGCGCTGTGGCGCGAGGGCCGGCTCGCCGCGACCTGGCAGGGGGGCTCGCCGCGCCTTGACGCCTACCTCGACGATCACGCATTCCTGCTCGACGCGGTGCTCGAGCTTCTGCAGTGCGAGTTCCGCGACGCCGACCTGCGTTTCGCGCGCGAACTCGCGGAGGCGCTGCTCGCGCGCTTCGAGGACGCCGCCGGCGGCTTCTGGTTCGTGCCGCACGACCACGAGCGGCTCATACACCGCGCCAAGCCCGCCGCGGACGCCGCGACACCCTCGGGCAACGGCATTGCCGCTTTCGCGCTTCAGCGCCTCGGCCACCTCCTCGGCGAACCGCGCTACCTCGAGGCCGCCCGCCGGACGCTGCGCCTTTTCCGGGAGACGCTGTCGGAGCACGCGAGCGCTCACGTCAGCCTGCTGAACGCCCTCGAGGAGTATCTCGCCCCGCCCGCCGTGGTGATACTGCGCGGGGAGCACGCAACCATCGCCGCATGGCAACGCCGGCTTGCCCGAGTCTTCCGGCCGGCGACCATCGTGATCGGCATACCCACGCGCACACCGGGGTTGCCGGCAATCCTCGACAAACCCGCGCCCGCCGGGGTATCCGCTGTCAACGCCTGGGTGTGCCGGGGCGTTACCTGTATGCCGGCGACGCAGGATCCCGGCGAGCTTGAACGGATGCTCGTGAAGCGTTGATCGAACCGGGATGCGCGCGTGCGGTCCTACAGCCACCACCCGCGGATCGCCACGGGCCGGGCCTGCGGGCCGGGTGTCCGGTATTGTCCCGTGCAATCGCGGGCCTGCCATCGTCAACCACAAGGAGAGACTGGATGAGATCACTTGCAATCGCCGCGGCCGCCGCGTTGCTCGGCACGGCTGGCGCCGGGGCGCTCGCCGCCGATGCCGGAGAAACACTCGCGAAGAACAGCGGCTGCCTCGCCTGCCATACCGTGAACAAGAAGCTGATCGGCCCGTCCTACCAGGATGTCGCGAAGAAGTACCGCAACGACAAGAAGGCGCCGGATTACCTCGCGAAGAAAATCAAGGAGGGCGGGGCGGGCGTGTGGGGCCAGGTTCCGATGAGCCCGAACGCACACGTCAAGGACGCCGATATCAAGACCATCGTCGCCTGGATCCTCTCCCTCAAGTAGCGAAGGCCGGCCCGCGGGCCGGCTTGTTCCGGCAGGGCGGGCGCCGGGATTGCGCACCGCGGCCCGCGCCGCATGCGTCCGGTGCCCCGGCCACCGCCCCCGCGGCATCCCCCGGCACGGTCGATTGACATCCCGCAAGGTGCTGAGGATAATGAATTTTTCCTAAGTAACAATCATTTAGCGCGGGGGCGTCCATGATACGCAGGCAGTGGCTCGGATTCGGCATCGCGTTGACGGTTGCGGCAGTCCTTGTCGCCTGCGGCAAGGAAGCGCCACCGCCGCCCAAGGCCGAGGCGCCCAAGGCGCCGGAAACCGTCACCGTCAGGATCGGCTCGGCCTCGCCCCTCACCGGGCCGCCGGCGCATATCGGCATCGACATCAGGAACGGCGTGCAGCTCGCGATCGACGACGTGAACGGCGCCGGCATCGAGATCGGCGGCAAGAAGGTGCGCTTCGAGCTCCTCGCCGAGGACGACGAGGCGAACCCGACCAAGGCCGCGACGGTCGCGCAGAAACTCGTCGACGCCAAGGTCGCCGCGGTGGTGGGTCATTTCAATTCGGGCGCGTCGATTCCCGCGTCCAAGGTGTACGCCGACGCCGGCGTGCCGCAGATCTCGCCCTCCTCCACCAATCCCGATTACACGATCAAGGGCTACAAGACGACCTTCCGCGTCGTGGCGCACGACGGCCAGCAGGGCCCGACGCTCGGCCGCTACGCGGTGGAGAAGTTGAAGGCGAAGACGATCGCGGTGATCGACGACAGCACCGCCTACGGTCAGGGGCTCGCCGACAATTTCGAGGCGACCGTGAAGGCCCTCGGCGCCAAAGTGGTCGCGCGCGAGCACACCACCGACAAGGACACCGATTTCAAGGCCATCCTGACGCGCATCAAGGGGCGCAATCCCGATCTCATCATGTTCGGCGGCATCGACCCGCAGGCGGGGCCGATGGTGAAGCAGATGACGCAGCTCGGAATCAAGTCGAAGTTCATCGGCGGCGACGGCATGCAGACGCCGAACTTCATCAAGCTCGCGGGCGACGCGTCCGAGGGCGTCATGGCGTCGATCCCGGGCCTGCCCAAGGAGCAGATGCCGGGCGGCAAGGCGTTCATGGAAAAATTCAAGAGCAAGTTCAACGCCGAGGTCGAGCTCTTCGCGCCGATGGGTTACGACGCGGTGATGGTGTTCATCGACGCAATGAAGCGCGCGGGCTCGACCGAGCCGGCGAAGTTCCTGCCGGAAGTCGGCAAGACCAGGCTCTCGGGCGTGATCGGCCCGATCGCGTTCGATGAAAAGGGCGATCTCGTGAACGGGCCCATCACCATCTACATGGTGAAAGGCGGCAAGTGGGAACCGCTCGAGACGGTGGTGCCGGGCGCCCTGCAAGCCGCCGCGGAGAAGCCTGCCGCGGCCTCCGCCGCGGCACCTGCCGCCGAGGCGAAGAAATAATCCCCGCGCGCGCCCCGGCGTCCGCGGGCCGCCACCACGACGAACGGCACCCGCGCGGTGCCGTTTCCGCATTCGGTGCCGCTGGTCCGCACGCCGCGAGCGCGTCGCGCCCCCACCCGGGCGGCGGGAGAACGTGCGCCGCGGGGGCGCCGCAGCACGCCCGCTTCCGCGCCGGCTGAATGGACATCTTCCTTCAGCAGATCGTGAACGGGCTGGTGCTGGGCTCCATCTACGCGCTCGTCGCGCTGGGCTACACCATGGTCTACGGCATCCTCGGGCTCATCAACTTCGCCCACGGCGACATCTGCATGATCGGGGCGCTCACCGCGCTCGCGACCGCGCAGGCGCTCGTGGCGGCGGGAGTCCCCGCGCCGCTCGCGCTCGCGGTGGCGCTCGCGAGCGCGGTGCTCGTTTGCGCCGTGCTCGGAACCGCGATCGAGCGCGCCGCCTACCGGCCGCTGCGCCATGCGCCGCGGCTCGCGCCGCTCATCACGGCGATCGGCGTCTCGATCCTGCTCCAGTACTCGGCGGCCCTCGTGTGGGGCAAGCAGTACCTCTCGATGCCGGAACTCGTGAAGCCCGCGGAGATCGCCGTCGCCGGGGTGTACCTCACCGATCTCCAGGCTTTCATTTTCCTGCTCGCCTGCGCGGTGATGGCCGGGCTCATGTGGTTCATCAGGTCGACCCGCATGGGCCGCGCGATGCGCGCCACCGAGCAGAACCGGGAAGTCGCCGGACTGATGGGCGTCGACGCCGATCGCGTGATCGCCTTCACCTTCCTGCTGGGATCGGCGATCGGCGCGCTCGCCGGGGTCATGGTCGTCCTCTACTATGGCGTCGGCCACTATTTCATGGGCTTCATGCTGGGACTGAAGGCGTTCACCGCCGCCGTGCTCGGCGGCATCGGCAACGTCGCGGGCGCGGCCCTCGGCGGATTGCTGCTCGGCGTGATCGAAAGCCTCGCCTCGGGCTACATCGGGGACCTCACGGGTGGCGTGCTCGGCAGCAACTACCGCGACATTTTCGCGTTCCTGGTGCTGGTACTGGTGCTCGTGTTCCGGCCCTCCGGCATCCTCGGACAACCGGGCGGAGAACGCGCGTGAACGGCGGGCGCGTGCAGGCACGGTGGCGCGCGCTGGGGTCCGACCGCCGCCTCGCATGGTGCGCGGGCGTCGTCGCGGTGCTTCTCGTGGTCGCCTTCCCGTTCGCGGTCGAGGCGCTCCTCGGACGCACCTGGGTGCGCATCATCGATATCGCGCTGCTCTTCGTCATGCTGGCCCTGGGGCTCAACATCGTGGTGGGCTACGCGGGGCTGCTCGATCTCGGCTACATCGCGTTCTTCGCGGTTGGCGCCTACTGCTACGCGCTGCTCGCCTCGCCCCAGTTCGGCATCCACTGGCCGTTTCTCGCCCTGTTGCCGCTCGTGGCGCTCGTCGCGGCGTTCTTCGGCGTGCTGCTCGGGGCGCCCACGCTGCGGCTGCGCGGGGACTATCTCGCGATCGTGACGCTCGGCTTCGGCGAGATCATCCGGATCTTCCTGAACAACCTCAACCGCCCGGTCAACATCACCAACGGGCCGCTCGGCATCACGCTGATCGACCCGCTCGCGGTCGGCGGCTTTCCGCTCAACAGGACGTGGTCGGTCGCGGGGGTGACGTTCGCGCCCGTGCACAGTTACTACTACGTGTTCCTCGCCTGCGCGGCCGTCTCGATACTGATCTCGCTGCGGCTCGAGGACTCGCGCATCGGGCGCGCGTGGATCGCGATCCGCGAGGACGAACTGGCGGCGGCCTCGATGGGAATCAACACCCGCAACCTGAAGCTCCTCGCCTTCGCCATGGGCGCGACCTTCGGCGGGATCGCCGGGGGACTCTTCGCCTCGTTCCAGGGCTTCATCAGCCCCGAGAGCTTCACGCTGCTCGATTCGATCATGGTGCTCTGCATGGTCGTACTGGGCGGCATGGGCAACGTCGGCGGCGTGGTGCTGGGCGCGGCGCTCCTCACCGCGCTGCCGGAAGCGCTGCGCTACGCGGCCCCTCTGCAGAAAGCGCTGCTCGGCGAAGTCTATCTCGACCCGTCGGATCTGAGGATGCTGCTCTTCGGTCTCGCGCTGGTGCTGATGATGCTCCACCGCCCCGCGGGCCTGTGGCCCTCGAGCACGCGCCGGCGCGAGCTCGCCGGCGAGGGAGGCGCGCATGCCGGGCGCTGAGGGGCCGCTCCTCGAGGCCACCGGGATCAGCAAGCACTTCGGCGGGCTCGCCGCGCTCGCCACGGTCTCGCTCGCGGTCGCGCGCGGGGAGATCTTCGGGCTGATCGGGCCCAACGGCGCCGGCAAGACGACGCTCTTCAACGTGCTGACCGGCATCTACCCCCCGGACGGCGGCGAATTCACGCTGGCCGGGGCGCGGCTCACCGGCCGCAAGCCGCACGAGATCGCCGAGCGCGGGATCGCGCGCACGTTCCAGAACATCCGGCTGTTCGCCAACATGACGGCGCTCGAGAACGTGATGGTGGGCCGCCACCCGCGTTCGCGCGCGGGCGTGCTGGGCGCGATCGTGCGCGACGCGGCGACGCGCGCCGAGGAAGCCGCGATCGCGCGGCGCGCGAGCGAACTGCTCGACTACGTCGGCATCGGTGAGCGTCGCGACGACCTCGCGCGGGCGCTGCCCTACGGCGGCCAGCGCCGGCTCGAGATCGCGCGGGCGCTCGCGACGGAGCCGCGCCTACTCGCGCTCGACGAACCGGCGGCGGGCATGAACCCCACCGAGACGGCGGCGCTGCGCGGGTTGCTGGAGCGGATCCGCGCCGACGGGGTGACGCTGCTTCTCATCGAGCACGACGTGAAACTCGTGATGGGCCTCTGCGACCGGGTGGCGGTGCTCGATTACGGCCGCAAGATCGCCGAAGGCGCTCCGGGCGCGGTGCGCACCGACCCGGCGGTGATCGAAGCGTACCTGGGAGCCGGCGTTGCTTGAGGTCAAGGGACTCGCGGTCTCGTATGGCGGCATCAAGGCCGTGAAGGGCATCGATCTCGAAGTACGGCGGGGCGAACTCGTGACCCTGATCGGGGCGAACGGCGCCGGCAAGACCACCACGCTCAAGGCTCTCGCCGGGCTCATACGGCCCGCGGCGGGCCGCATCTACTATAATGGGGCGGAGATCACCGCGCGCCCGGCGTTCGAGCTGGTGCGGCGGGGGCTGGCGCTGGTGCCCGAGGGCCGGGGGGTATTCGGGCGTCTTACCGTGGAGGAGAACCTCCTGATGGGCGCGTACAGCCGCGGCGCGGACGCCGAGATCGCCGCCGATCTCGACCGCATCTACGCGGTTCTCCCCCGGCTCGCCGAGCGGCGGCGCCAGCGCGCGGGCACGCTATCGGGAGGCGAGCAGCAGATGCTCGCGATCGGCCGCGCGCTGATGAGCCGGCCCCGGCTGCTGCTGCTCGACGAGCCGAGCATGGGACTTGCGCCGCTCATGGTGCAGAAGATTTTCGAGACCATCCGTGCGGTGGCCCGGGAGGGGGTGACCTTGCTGCTGGTGGAACAGAACGCGAAGCTCGCACTCGAGACCTGCGATCGCGGCTACGTGCTCGAAAGCGGCGCGGTCGCGGCCGCCGACACGGCCGCGAATCTCCTTGCCAATTCCGACGTGAAGCGGGCCTACCTGGGTGAGTGAGCTGGCGAAAGCTCCCGGGGGCGCGCCGCCCGCGCCCCGTTCGCGGCTTCGGCTGCCCCGGCGCCGCGCCCTGTCGATCGCCGCCGGCGTGCTGTTCGCCGTCGCGCTCGCGGGAGCGGCGCTCCATGCGTGGACCAGGGCGCCGCGCCTGGACACCCGGCACCACGGCGAGGTGCTCGGCTGGCTGCGTGAGCTGAAGGCGCTCGATGCCCGCTGGGACGTCGAGGCCCTGCGCGGGCGCATCGAGTTCGCCCCGGACGCGCGGCCCTCCGCCGACACCGGCGCCGAAGTGAAGCGGCTGCGCGATGCGATCGCCGCCGCCGCGGTACACGCGCCCGACCCGCAGTTGAAGCGCGGGCTGGAGGCGCTCGTGCTCGCGCTCGCGCGGAAGGCGGACCTCGTCGAGAAGTTCCGCAACGCCAACACCGTCACCAGGCACGCGCTTGCGCGCGTGCTCGCCGCCGAAACCGAGACCGCGGGACTGGTGCGCGGCTCGTGGGCGGAATTCAAGGATCGCGAGCGCCTCGTCGCGGTCGAGAGCACGGTGGCGCACCTTCTCGCCGAGGCGCAACGCTACTACCACAGCGCCGCCGACTCGCACCGGCGCGGCGTGGAGGCGACCGCTGGGGACCTGCGCGCCGCGGCGGGCGCGCTGCCGCCCGCGCTCAAGGAGGGACTGGGGCGGCTCGACGCCAACGTGCAGCAGCTTCTCGGCGCGAAACCCATCGAGGAGGCGCTCTACGAGAAGCTCGCCGTCACCACCGCCGGGCCGCGCGTGGACGGCATGTCGGCGGCCTATTCCGCCGCGCTCTCGGCGCGGCTCGCCGAGCGCGAGCTGCGCCGCGCCTACCTCACCGCCGTCCTCGCCGCGGTGCTCGTGGGAATCGCCTGGCTCGCGCTGCGGCTTGCCGCCGGCCACCGCGACCGCCGCCGCGCCGCCGCCGAACTGGAGCGGCGCTCGGCGGCGAGCGAGCGCGAAATCGCGGCCGCGCACGAGCGCCTGCGCGAGGTCGAGGCGCAGCTCGTCCAGACCGAGAAGCTCTCGACGCTGGGGCGGATGGTGGCGGGCATCGCGCACGAGGTCGCCACGCCGCTCGCCTACGTGAAGGGCGGCCTCGAGACGGTCCGCGGGCGGCTTCCCGCCATCGCGCGCGTGCTCGCCGAGACCGACAAGCTCGTCGCCCTGATCAAGGGCGGCGCGGAACCGGCGGCGCTCGCCCGGCAGCTCGCGGTGGTGCAGGCGCATGCCGCCGAGATCGAGCAGCGCCAGGTCCTGGGCGAGATGCAGCGGGTGGTGAACGACGGGCACTACGGCATCGACCGGATCTCGGACATCGTGGCGAGCCTGCGCAACTTCGCGCGGGCCGACCGGGGCCGGATGGCGAGCTTCGACCTGAACGAGGGACTGCAGAGCACGCTCGCCATCGCCCGGCACGAGCTGAAGCGCCACGTCGTCGAGCGCCATTACGGGGAGATCCCGCCCATCAACTGCTCGCCCTCGCAGATCAACCAGGTGCTGCTCAACCTCGTCAACAACGCGGCCCGGTCGATCGAATCGGGGCGCGGCACGATCAGGCTCACGACGCGCCGCGAGGACGAGGGGCACGTGGCGGTGGAAATCGAGGACAACGGCAGGGGCATACCGCCGGACGTGCTGCCGCGCATCTTCGATGCTTTCTTCACCACGCGCGGCGACGCCGAGGGCACCGGGCTGGGGCTCTCGATCTCGCGCCGGATCGTGGAGGAGCACGGCGGGCGCATCACCGTCGACTCGGCCGTCGGCATCGGCACCAAGTTCCGCGTGGTGCTGCCGGTCAACCCGCCCGCCGCCGGCGCGCTCGCGGCCTGAGGCGCCGGCCCCGCCATGCCCATACCCGCCAGCATCGGCAAGTACCGCGTGGACGGCGTGCTCGGCCAGGGCGGCATGGGCACGGTCTACCGCGCCTTCGACCCCGCGATCCAGCGCCCGGTGGCGATCAAGACCGTCAACAAGGGCACGCTCGACCCGATCAACCTCCAGTACGCGCTGATGCGTTTCCGCCACGAGGCGCAGGCGGTCGGCCGGCTCACGCACCCGCGCATCGCCGCCATCTACGACTACGGCGAGGATGCCGACATCGCCTACATCGTGATGGAGCTCGTGAACGGCAAGTCGTTGTTTCAACACATGCAGGAGCAGGCGCATTTCGCGCTGAAGGAGGTCGGGGAAATCGTCCGCCAGCTGCTCGACGGGCTGGGCTACGCGCACGAGCAGGGCGTGGTCCATCGCGACGTCAAACCCTCGAACATCCTCGTCAACTCCGACGGGCGCATCAAGATCACCGATTTCGGCATCGCCCGGCTCGACTCCTCGACCCTCACCCAGGTCGGGGAGATCATGGGCTCGCCCGGCTACATGGCCCCGGAGCAGTTTCTCGGCACCGAGATCGACGCGACGAGCGATCTCTACTCGGTGGGCATCATCGCTTTCGAATTGCTGCTCGGGCGGCGGCCCTTCACCGGCAGCAACCCCGAGATCATGCGCGCCGTCCTGAACGACCGCCCGCCGAATCCGTCGTCGTTCAACCAGAAGCTCTCCGCGCAGCTCGACCTCGCGGTGCACAAGGCGCTCGCCAAGGAGAAATCCGAGCGGTTCCAGAGCGCGCGCGATTTCGCCGACGCGTTCCTGAAGGGAATCGATGCGAGCATACGCAACACGCTGCCCGAGCCCGACCCCGATTCCCTGGCCGAGGTCGCGACGCAGCGCATCGACGACAACCTGGTGCAGGCGGCGCGGCTGCTCGCCGGCATGCAGCTGAAGGCCCCGCTGCCGCCGCTCGCGCGGCCCGCGACGCCCGCCGCGCCGCGTACCGCCCCGCCCGCCGCGCAGCCCGCCGCGCCCCCGACCGCGCCGCCGCCGGCCGACGGCAAGAAGGCGCGCATCGTGTTCGTGGACGACGAGGAGCGCATCCTCACGGCGCTGAAATCGATCTTCCGCTCGAACTACCACGTTTTCACCGCGACCAACGGCGCGCAGGCGCTGGAGTTCATCACGAAGTTCAGGGCGCACGTGGTGGTGAGCGACCAGCGCATGCCGGAGATGACCGGCGTGCAGTTGCTGCGCCAGTTGAAGGACGCGGCGCCCAACACGGTGCGGATCCTGCTGACCGGCTACTCCGACCTCGCCTCCATCGTGGGCTCGATCAACGAGGGCGAGGTCTTCCGCTTCGTCTCCAAGCCGTGGGACAACCGGGAGATCCAGAAGATCGTCGCGGAAGCGGTCGCCATCGCCTGCGAGTTGCAGGAAGCGGCGGCCGCGCCGGTCGCCGCCGCCGACAGGATGTCGGCCGGCATACTCGTGATCGATCCGGGCGACGAGGTGTTCCGATCGGTGCGTCAACTCTACGCCGCCACCTGCCCGGTGCTGCATGCGACCGATCTCGACGAGGCGTTCAAGGTCCTCGCGGACCGGGAGATCGCGCTGATCCTCGCCGACATCGAGAGTGCCCGCGACGAGGCCATAGCCACCTTCAAGCTGCTCAAGCAGGATCATCCGGAGATCCTCACGATCGTGATCACGGAAGCCTCGGATTCCGAGCTGGTGATCGAGCTCATCAATCAGGCGCAGATCTTCCGCTTCCTCAACAAACCGGTGAACCTGAAGCTGCTCGCGCAGCACGTGCAGCTCGCGTTGGCGCGCTACCAGTCGTTCAAGCAGGCGCCGCAGCTCCTGCAGCAGCACAAGGTCGCGCAGGCGCGGGTGGGCGAGAGCCTCGCCGAGAAAATCCGCGGCAAGCTCGGCTCGTTGCGAAGCTGGCTGAGGCCGGTCATCCGGTGACGCGCGACGCGCGAACAGGGTCAGCGTGACTTTTCCGCGGCCCGTGCATCGAGGGTGCGATCATGACGAGGAGCACGGCGGGAGCCTCATGTTCTGTTTATTCCGATGACTGAAGAGACGCCAGCGGCGAAATGCGGCGGCCACGCGGGGCCGGATGCGGATTACAAGGTGATCCGCACGCGGGATTTCGTGCTGGCGGCAAACCCGCGGCCCGGGGAGCGGCAGCGGATCGAGATCCTTTCCCGCGCGGATCGGGCGGGCCGGATGGCTGGCATATTCGGCAGCATTCCGCCCGTGAAACCCGGCGCGAAACCCGCGTATCACTTCCACCGCCGGCGGGAATCCATCATCCAGATACTTTCCGGCGACGCCACCGAGCTCGTCGAGGGCAAACCCGTTCCCCTGAAGGTCGGTGACGTCATCTTCCTGCGCCCGAATGTCAGGCATACGCTCGTGAACAACAGCGCGACCGCGGAACTCAAGTACATGGAGTTCTACACGCCGGCGGGTCCCGACGTCGTGCGTGTCGCCGGCGACCCCTGAGCGCGGCGGATCGTTCCTGCCTTCCGCCCGGAACTCTCACCCGCTGGAACATCGCGAACATGGGGCAGGCATCCCGATCACCCGCCCCGCAGATCGTAGGCGCAGCTCACCACCGGCGCCGGATGGGGCGGGGTTTTGGTGGCGAGCCGGTCGAGCGTGTCGTAGGTGAACACAATCGTCTGCGTGGCGCGGGTGGTTTGGCTGAGGACGTTGTCGTTGGCGTCGTAGGTGAGCGCTTCCGTGCTCCCGCCCGGGCAGGTCGTCGTGCTCAGTCGATCGAATCCGTCGTGGGAGTACGCCGTCGCGTTCCCGCTCGCGTCGGTGAGACTCGCGGGGAGCCCGTTTGGCGTGTAGCTCTGCGCCAGCAGCGGCTGGCTCCGGATCGCGGTGTCGGCGCAGTAACCGGGGACAGACCACGGGTTTCCTCGCAGAACGGGCAGGCTGCGGCCGCGGCCGTGCGGTATCGTCGGCGGCGCGCTGCGATCCCGCTGAGTCATTGGGATCGGATCGTCTCATCTGCGTTCATCTGCGTTTAATTGCGGCTTCAATCCGAGACGACAGGGGGAGAACATGGGCAAGCGCATCGCGTTCGTCTGAGCGGGGGTACTGGGCGGCTACGTGGGCGGGTATCTGGCGCACCACGGGCAGGACGTGACGATGATGATCAAGCCCTACGTCGCCGCGGACGGCTTCTTCGTGTCGCTGCAGAACTGCTTCAACGACGAGAAGATCGCGGGCATCGTCGGCTGGGGCAAGGGGCTCGGCATCGTCGCCTCGATCATCTCGGTGGACATGTACGACGTCGCGCGCATCCGGAGAACGGCCGCGAAGGGCGGCGACAAGCACACGGTGTGCCGCATCGGAGAAGTGCACGGCACCATCACGAAGCGCGTCGAGGAGCTGGTCGAGATGTTCAAGGTGATCGACAGCGTGAAGGGCACCTCCAACCTGTGGGGCGAGCGCTGGTCGAAGTTGACGCAGAACGGGATGCGAAACGGCGTGTGCGCGGTGACGGGCCTGACGAGCACGCAGTGCGACAAGAACCCGGCGGTGCGGCGCTTTTCGATCATGCTCGGCGGCGAGGGTGTGTGCGTGGGGCAGGCACTCGGCTACCAGCTCGAGAAGATGCACGGCGTCAACCCCGACAAGCTCGTCGCCGCCGCCATGGGCAGCGCCGATACGATGGCGGAGATCGAGGACTACCTCGCCTCGCACGCGAAGGAGAATCCGCGCGGCGACATGCAGTTCCCGTCGATGGCGCAGGACATGCGCAAGGGGCGGCGCACCGAGATCGAGTTCATGAACGGCCTCATCGTGGAGAAGGGCAGGCAGCTCGGCATCCCGACGCCGCACCACGAGAAGCTCGTCGATCTCGTGAAGAAGCTCGAGCGCGGAGAGATCAAGGCGTCGCCGGCGCAGCTGGGGGGCTGACGCGGGCGGGAGGTCGCGAGTCGGAAGATCGGGAGGGCGGGAGTAGACGGAAGGCGAGGGGACACCCTGCCGCTCAGGCCGGTCAGGCGGCGAGCAAGTACCGGATTTCCGCGGCGTCCTTCGCGACCGGCGGGATTCCGACCTGCCCGGTGTCGAGCGGACTCCTCACACCCCGGCCGCCCTTGTCGAGGACGTGGGTGTAGATCATCGTGGTGGACACGTCCGAGTGGCCGAGCAGCTCCTGCACGGTGCGAATGTCGTAGCCCCGCCGCAAGAGATGGGACGCGAACGAATGGCGCAGGGCGTGACTGCTTACGGGCTTGTAGATGCCGGCCTCGCGCGCAGCGTTGCTTACGCTGCGATGCAAGGTGTCGGGGTAGACGTGGTGGCGCCTGATCACACCGGTCTCAGGATCAACCGAGCGATGCTTCGACGGGAACACGAATTGCCAGCCCCATTCGTATCCCGCGCGCGGATACTTGCGCGACAGGGCATCCGGGAGCCATACCTCGCCGTAGCCCTCTGCCACGTCACGGCGGTGCAGCACACGCACTCTGCCCAGGTGAACGTGGAGCGGCTGAATCACGGCCTCCGGCAGCATGGTGATCCGATCCTTGCCGCCTTTGCCTTCCCGCACGAAGATCTGCCGGTAGGCGAAATCCACGTCCTTGACACGCAGCATAAGGCATTCGCGCAGGCGCAGGCCGGCGCCGTACAGCAGGCATGCCATCAGCCATTTGGCGCCGGATAGTTGAGCGAGCAGGGCGAGCACTTCCTGTTCCGACAGCACGACGGGAAGTCGCACCGGTCGCTTCGCGCGGTCCAGGCCGTCGAGCCAGGGCAACGCCTGTCCCAGGGCTTCCTTGTAGAGGAAGAGCAGCGCGGACAAAGCCTGGTTCTGCGTAGCCGAAGCTACGTGGCGCTCGCTGGCGAGATGATTGAGGAACGCCGTAACCTCGCGGGCACCCGTTTCGGCAGGGTGCCTCTTGCCGGTGAAGTAGATGTAGCGCTTGATCCAGTGGATGTAGGTTTCCTCGGTGCGCCGGCTGTAATGCTTGCGTCTTATGGCTTCGCGGACCCTGTCGAGCAGGCGCGGCTGCGCCGGTGAGAACTTTCTTTCGGATTCAGGAGGTTGTCCCATGTTCCGCTACCTATCACGGCAGGGTCGCCCGATACACACCAGCTAACGCGTTGATTCGCAGTGTGGTTGACGCACCGCGATCGGCCGGCGTACCGTGATCAATTGAATTTCGTCGACCCATTTACCACACCACCGCGAAGCGGTTTAGTTCAACCATCCGTTGAACCCCGACGCGCCGCAAGCGGCGCGCGGGTTAACGGCACGTTCAGCGTCGTGGACAGGACCTGCGTCGACCCGCAGGCCGTGTTGTGGCAAGCTATCGCGTGTCTTATAGCCTTTGGGAGTTGGCCATGTCCCGCCCGTTCGAAGCCTTGGCGGAAGAGGTGTTGCAATTGCCTACCGAAGATCGCTCGAAGCTGCTCGATCGAGTCGTTGCGAGCCTTGATGCTGACCGCGAGCGTGACCAAGCATGGGACGCACTGGCCGCTCGTCGCGATGCTGAGATTGAGTCCGGACAGGAAGCCGCTGTGCCAGGGCCGGAAGTTCTGACGCGCCTGAGAGCCGAGTTGAAGTGAGCTTCTCCCTTCATAGGGGTGCAGATCACGACCTTACGGAAGCCTTCCGGTTCTATAGGCGGGAGGCCGGCAACGGACTTGCTCGCCGCTGCTTGGACGAATTCGAGCGCATCATCAAGCTACTCGAAGAGTTTCCCGATATTGGGAAGCCAACAGGCGAAGACCGCCGCTCCGTCCCGCTCACGGGTTTTCCCTACACCGTTATTTATCGGCATGTGAACTCCGAGATCCGGATTCTGGTTGTACGCCATCAGAATCGAGACCCCGAGCACGGTGAACAGCGGTCGTAGGCTTTTTGTTAAGCGTAACGACGCCGAACCACCGCTTGCACCGGACGCTCAACCGGCGGCGCTGCGCTTGCCGGTTTCGCGCCGGTGAAGCGGAGCGTTAGCTGGCAAGATCGGAGCCGCCGAGCAAATGAAGAGATCCACGACCGTACTCGTTGGCGCGTCTGGCGAGCATTACGTCGCCGCATATCTCTCAGGCGCTCAGCTCATTGTGGCAATGCCTCGTGCAGGGGTACCGGGGTCCGATCTCTTCCTCTCAAAAGAGAAAGGCGGCCACCCCCTCCGTGTTCAAGTGAAGACGGGAACTCAGGCCACAAGAAAGACCAAAGAAGAAGGGCCCATCTACCTTTGGGCCACCTCCTACGCGGCGATTGAGCGCCACGACAAGCATCTGTGGTACGCGTATGTCTATCTGAACGGATGGCCCAACGGAGAAAAGCTCCCGGAAGTGTTCTTCGTGCCGTCGCGCGTTGTCGTGCGCTGCATGAAGGAATGCCGTGCGAACAAGGAAACGTGGCCGTATTTCTGGATGCGCGTTAAAACAGCGGGGAAGTACAGAGGCCGCACCGGTTTGAAGGGACTGCTGAGTGCCTTGCGCTGATGACATCTCGCTGTTCGGCGCCTTGCCAGCTAACCTGGCGGTGGTGAGGGACGCGCCGCCAGCGAGCGTCCGTGTGTATCCATGCACCGCGCGGGCGGCGCGCCCCACACCTCCACGTTGAACTAAACCGCTTCGCGGTGGTGTGGTAACTGGACCATCGCATCTGACGTTGTGGCGGTGATTGGCGCTGCCGAGCGCCGGTAGTGCGTAGGTTGTCTGGATCTTCGATCCTGAGCGCGC
>JADZGE010000026.1 GCA_020854035.1 Burkholderiales bacterium
ATTCGGCGCGCAGCGTCTTCTGGAAGCCTTCGCGCGCGTAGCGTATGGCCTCGCCGGCCTCGTACTGGTCGACCGCCATGATCGAACCCATGACGTCGGGGATGGGATCGTCGGGGTCGAACCGGCGGGCGTTGTCGAGCTCCTTGTCCGCATCCTCGAAGCGCCCCGTCTGGTAGTAGGCGGCGGCGAGGTTGCGGTTGACGCCCGGCAGCTCGGGATCGATGGCACCGGCCGCGAGAAACTCCCCGGCCGCGGAGTCCGGATCGCCCCGGAACAGATCGAGGAACCCCAGGCCCACCTGGCTGTAGGGCTGCGACGGGTCCAGGCGCGCGGCCTCGCGGACCGGGGTCTCGGCGTCATCGAGGCGATCGAGGAAGGCGAGGATGAAGCCGTAGTTGGACTTCGTGATCGGGCTGCGCGGATCCGAGCGCAGGGCCTCCTGCATCGCCGCCTGCGTGGCCGTGTAGTCGCCGCGGTCGAGGTCGACCAGCGCGAGATTGTTCCAGCTCGCCGTGTGGTTCGGATTCACCTTCACGGCGTGCGCATAGGCCGCGCGCGCGGCGCTCGCGTCCGGCTCGGCGTAGTGGTGATAAAGCCCCTTCACGTACCACGCGAACGGCATTTCGGGGTCGATGGCCAGGGCGCGATCGATGCCCGCCTTCATCTCATCGGGCTGACCGAGGAGAAAGGCGACGTAGGCGTACAGTGCCGGAAAGCGGGGGTCGTACGCGAAGGCCGCCTCGCCGTCGCGGGCGATCCGCAGGGCGTCCTCATGCCGGCCCGCGAACGACGCCAGCCACGACTGGAACAGCCTCACCTCGGGGTAGCGCGCCGACTCGTCGGCGTGCCCCTGCACCTTCGCCTCCGCCTCGGCGTATCGTCGCTGCTCGACGTCCACGCCGGCACTGCCGAGCCCGGCGATGACCTGCTCGCGGCCGGTGAGCCTGGCCGCGGCGCCGTCGAGCTCCTTGCCGGCGTCGCCGAGGTCACGGCGGCGAACGTCGAGCAGGCCTTTTACGAGTTGCGCGCGCGCCTGATCGGTCGCATCGGGATTGGCGCCCGCGGCGCGCTCCAGGGCCGCGGCCGCCGCCGCATAGTCGCCCTGATCGTAAGCGACCGCGGCGAGCGCCACGAGCGATGAGGCCTGCGCGCCTTCGGCGACAGTCTGCTCCAGCTCCTCGCGGGCCCACTCGCGCTCGACGGTGCGCTGGCCGCCGATGGTCAGCATGTCGAACCATTCGAGCTCCGTGTCCATGACGATGAGCGGGCGGTTGCGCAGGTCGACCACGGTGCGCTTCGTCGGCGGCTTGCCGCGTTCCACCGTGCCCTGCTCGCCGCTCGCCACCTGTATCGCACCGAGCTCGTTGGCGAGATCGACCTCGCCGGCGAGCACGATGACGTCGGTGCGGCCGTCCTCGCCCACGCTCACGTACCAGTCGGTGCCGCGTATGCCGATGGTGGCCGTGGGCGTCGCCATTTCGACCGTCTGGCGGCCGATGCCCATCTCGCCGGTGACGGCGCGCAGCAGCGCCTTGGCGCGCGACCACGCCGAGCCGGCAAGGAGGCGGAACTTGCTGAGCTCGCCGTCGGCGCCGCGCACCTGCCCGATCTCGAAGGTGCTCTGGCGATGGATGCGGATCTGCGTGTCGTCGCGCAGCAGGATGGCGGCCGAACCGTAGGGCCCGGTCTTGAGGACGTCGCCGGCCGCGACGCTCTGGCCGACCTGCAGCGGCCGCGCGCCGGCCGCGCCGGCCGGCTGCAGCGTCTCGTCGCCCTTGGCGGCGACGATGCGCCCGACGGCCGTGCCCTGCGCATCGGCGCCACTGGCGTCGGCGAATGTCAGGCCAAGCGCGGCCGTCAGCACGGCCGCCCAGCTCGTACGCCACATAGGATTTCCCCCCGGAAACCGTTCCCCCGTTGGTGCACGATTATAGGGGTTGCGACGACGGAAACAATTGACCGCCCGCGATGACTCGCGGCGTCGACGTTCCGGGCGGCCGCGACCGGAAGCTGTCGATGCCGGGCGGCTCCGGGCGAATTCGCGCCTGCTTGCGGGCAGCGCCGGGACCGCACGGTGAGCATACGCCCCCGGGAGTGCCAGCTCATCGCATCGATCTTTCCCGGGCATTGCGCGACACTCGGCGTCGGGGCGCGAAAAACGCAATCCGCGCCCGTGCGCGCCTCCGGCACGCGCACTGCCGTGGCTTGTCCCCGATCAACGCGGGATTCGCCCGATCGCCCTAGCCTTGCGCGTGGCAGGCACCCCGGGGAGAGAGGCGCTTGGGCCAGGAGATAGATCGCGTCGAGTTCTCGGATGCGCACTTTCGCGAATTCGAGTCGCGCCTGCGTCGCGAGACCGGCCAGCTCGATGAATGGCTGGCGTCGGACCGCATCGAACATGGCGGCCATGTGTTCGGACTCGAGGCAGAGGCCTGGCTGGTCGATCACAATCACTTCCCCGCTCCGCACAACGAGGCATTTCTCGATCGCCTCGCCAATCCGCTCGTGGTGGCGGAGCTGTCGAGGTTCAACGTCGAGCTGAACAGCACGCCGCGCTCCCTCGCGGGCGCGGCGCTGCGCGGCTCGGAGGAGGAACTTCGGGCGACCTGGCGTGATTGCCAGCGCGTGGCCCACGAGATGGGCGATGCCCTGGTCCTGATCGGCATACTGCCGACCATACGCAACGCCGACCTGTGCCTGGCGAACATGTCGCCGCTGAATCGCTACTACGCCCTGAATGACC
>JADZGE010000027.1 GCA_020854035.1 Burkholderiales bacterium
GCCAGATCGGCGCCGGATTGATGCGGCAGTTTCCGTATGGATTCCGTATCGGAAACCTGCCGTGACCCAAGTTCTTGAATTCTGGTGGGCGGTACTGGTATCGAACCAGTGACCCCTGCCGTGTGAAGACAGTGCTCTACCGCTGAGCTAACCGCCCGGGAGGACGGCAATCTTATTGCAAAAGGCGGGCGAGATAAAGCGGTTCAGGCAGGACGTTCCGGATACGACGGCCCGGATGGAGCGTGTCCCGTCCCGCGCGCACGCCCGGGCTGGTCGGGGGAGGAGGGAGCGTCGCCGAAGAGCGCTATACCTTCAGACGATCCTGCCGTTCCGTAAATCCTGCTCGTGGTGTCCGGACCCGAGCCAAGGCCTGCATGCCTTGTCCGGGACGCCCCATCCGGAACGCTTCTACAGATCGATCTGGTAGCGCAGGAATCCGCTCTGCGGCGCGTACTTGTCGTAGAGGCCGCGGGCCCGGTAGTTCGTCTCGCGAGTGTGCCAGTAAAGGCGCGACCAGCCCTGCGCCCGGCATTCCGCGAGCAGCCAGTCGATGAGCGCCTTGCCCACTCCGGCGGCGCGCTCGGACGGATCCACATAAAGGTCCTGCATGCAGCACATGGGTGAAAGCGCCCACGTGCTCTCGTGCAGGACGTAGTTTGCCATGCCGATCACGCGTGCCTCGCCGCGCTCGGCGACGATGGCGCGGACAGGCGAACCCGCATCCATGATCCGCGTCCAGGCGTGGCGGGTCTTCGGCTCCGAGAGCGCGCGCTCGTAGAATCGGCAGTAGCCCCCCCACAGTTCCCGCCACCGTGCCTCGTCGCGCGCCTCGATCCTGCGTATCCGGATCGTCATAAGGCCCCTCATGCCTCACCCAGATCAAGCGTTGCGAGATCGCCGACCGTCACCGGTTTCACCGGCGGGCGTATGCGAAAGTAGCCCACTTCGCCCTGCGGCACGCCGCGGCACTCGGCGATGAGTTCGGTCACCGTCAGCCCGCAGAGCCGGCCCTGGCACGGTCCCATCCCGCAGCGCACGAACGCCTTCATCTGGTTCGGCCCGGGGCAGCCCTGTTCCGTCACGAGGCGGCGTATCTCGCCGGCCGTCACTTCCTCGCAGCGACAGACGATGGTGGCGGGATCGCGCGGCGCGAGGTACTCCTGCGCCGGCCGGTACATCGTGTCGAGGAAGGGGCGGGCGTCGAGATGGCGCGCCAGTTCGCGCCGCGCCGCCGTCGACCGGCGGTCGCGTTCCGCCGCGCTGATCCGGCCAAGTGCGTGGGCGGCGCCCAGTGCCGCGAGCGTGCCCGCCGACTCGGCCGCCTTCGCGCCGATGATGCCGCCGCCGTCGCCCGCGACGCGCACCCCCGGCACCGAGGTCACGCCCCAGTTGTCGAGCCGCGGCCGGAACGCGCGACCACGGTCGTCCCACACATGCTCGCAGCGGGCCGCGAGCGCGAGGTTCACGTTCGGCACGACGCCCTGGTGCAGGAGCACGACGTCGGCCGGCTCCGCGTGCCGCGCGCCGCGCCACTCGTATTCGACGCGCTGCGCGCGCTCCCCGCCGGCAATGCGGAGAGCGCGCACGCCGCGGCGGATCGGCACGCCCGCCCCGCGCACCGCGCCCATCATCGACATTCCCTTGGACAGGTAGCCGGGGGCCAGCACGAACGGCGGCACGTGCGGGAGCGCCGCGCCGAGGTGCGTCGTGCTCTCCAGCAGCGCGGCGGGCTTCACGCCCGCGCGCACGAGCTGCGTCGCGACGAGATAGAGGAGCGGGCCGCTGCCGGCGATCACGACCCTGCCCTCCGGCACGATTGCCGCGGATTTCAGCAGCACCTGCGCGCCGCCGCAGGTCATGACGCCGGGCAGCGTCCAGCCGGGCAACGGCATGGGCCGCTCCAGCGCGCCGGTTGCCAGGATGATCTGCCGTGCCCCCACGGCGCCTGCGCCCGCCGCGTCGCGAAAGCGGACCGTGAGCTCCGGTTCCAGGCACCAGACGGCGCTTCGCGCGCGATAGTCGACACGCGCGGCACGAAAACGGCGCACGAGCGCGAGCCCGGCGGCGTAGTCCTCGCCCAGCAGCGCGAGGTGCGAGGGGCGCATGGTGGCGACACGCTCGACGCCGCGGTAGATCTGCCCGCCCGGCTCCGGTTGCTCGTCGAAGACGGTGACCGTCACGCCCAGTTCCGCGGCAGCGATCGCAGCGGCCATTCCTGCCGGGCCGGCGCCGACGACGGCGAGTTCGCAAGTCACGTTCATGCTGTCCGATCGGTCCTTCCTGTCACGTTGGTCATGGATGGATCAAGCCCAGGGTCGAGAGGGATTCGTGCGGAATCGCGTGATACCGGGAGGAGTACTGAGCCTTCCAGCCCTCCGCGTTCGCCGCGGACGGATACCGGTCAACCGGCGCCATCCGGCTTGCGCGTGCCCTCCTGGCGCTCGATGCGCATGCCTTCGGCGACCGTCACGAGGCAGCCCTGGCGGTTCGGCACGCCGTCAATCTCCATCAGGCAATCGAAACAGGCGCCCATCATGCAGTACGGCGCGCGACGCGTGCCGGAAACGGGAGTCGTTCGGCAGACACCCTCGCCGAGCAGGACGGCGGCCGCGGCCGTTGCGTGCGCCGGAACCCGCACGGCGCTGCCATCGACCGTCACGGTCACGGTCGCGTCGCCGGTCTCAGGCAGGGTGCGGAACATGGAATCTCGTGCCCGCAAAGCGCGCGAGCGCGGCGGGCAGCACGCCATCGAGAACGTGTTGCGCGTAGCGCTCGGCGTGCGCGGCCGCGAGCGTTACGCCGCTGTGGCAGCTCGCGACGAAGGCCCCGGGATACTCTCGCGACTGGTCGTAGATCGGCAAGCCGTCCGGGCTCATCACGCGCAACGCGGCCCATGTCCGCACGACGTTGACATCGCGCAGGAACGGCAACGCCCGGACGGCCCGCGCGGTGATCATGTGGATCGGCCGCAGCGACACCGCGTCGTCGTAGCCCGCTTCTTCCTGCGAATCGCCGAGGAGGAGACCGCCTTCGGGCATCTGCCGGAAGTTCTGCGTGAGGGGGATCGCCGGTGCGATGCGCTCGGTCACCACGATGTGGCCGCGTACCGGCCGCACCGGCGCGTCGAGCCCCACGAGGGGAGCGAGCGCCTTGTTGCCGAGCCCGGCCGCCAGCACGAGCTTCGGCGCGGCGAAGGTCGTCCCCCCGGCGTCGACCCGGAAATCGCCTGGCCGCGCGACGATGGACGCGACGCGCGCCCCGGGTGCGTAGCGACCGCCGAGCCGGAGTATGCCCGCGTGCAGCGCGCGCAGCAGGTAGAGCGGATTGGCGGCCCCGTCGTAGCGCGTGTAGGACGCCCCGACGGCCTCGGGTCCGGCGGCCGGGATGCGCCGCTTGAGCTCGGAGTGATCGAGCATCTCGTACTCGAACGCGATCTCACCCTGCTCCAGATGGATCTGCTCCATGATCCTGCGGCGATTCTCGAATTCCCCCTCGGAGAGGCAGATGTTGACGCCGCCCTTGCGCTCGTGCGCCGGGTCAACTCCCGTTGCGTCCCGCAGCGCGGCAGCGAAATCACTCCAGAGATCGGACGAGAGCCGCGACCAGCGCTGATATTCCGGCACGCCCGCGCCCTTGCTCTGCACCCAGACGAGCCCGAAATTGCCGCGCGCCGCCCGGAAGGCATCGTCGCCCTCGTCGAGGAGGGCCACCTTCGCGCCGCGACGCGCGAGCCCGTAGCCGATCGCGGCGCCGACCAGGCCGCCGCCTATCACTATGGCATCGTGCGCGGGCATGAGGTGAGCCGCTCGACGAGCGGGGCGTGATGCGCGACGGGTGGCGATTGATCGGCGAGAGGCGGCTGCTTTGAAATCATACTCCGATTCTGCCAGAATCGAGAGCAGCCAGGCGGTGCATCGGCGCTGCCCGATGGACGACCCTCTGTCACCCGTCACGGATCACATCATGGGCAGGAAAATCACACTTATCGGCGCCGGCATCGTCGGCGTCGCCACCGCGTCCTACCTGCGACGTGACGGTCACGATGTGACCGTGCTCACCGCGCATCCGCCCGGCGAGTACTGCTCGTTCGGCAACGCGGGCATGCTGAATTCGTCTGGCTGCGTGCCGCAGTCGCTGCCGGGCGTGCTCGCCAAGGTGCCGGGCTATCTGACCGATCCGCTGGGGCCCCTGATGGTGCGCCCGGGCTACGCATTGAAGGTCCTGCCATGGCTCGCGCGCTTCGTGCTGAGCGCGAAGAACCGGCGGGTCGAGCATGCGGCGGACGCGCTGCGCGCGCTGATCAAGCCGACGCTGGAGTGCCACGAGGAGCTCGCGCGGCACGCCGGCTGCGGCGATCTCATACGGCGCAGTCCCTATCTCGTCGTCTACGAGAGCGAGCGGAGCTGGCGCGGGGACGCCCGGGCCTGGAACCTGCGCCGGGAACGCGGCGTCGTCACCGAGGACCTGGATGCCGCCGCGCTGCGCCGGCTCGTTCCCCAGCTCGCGCCGATATACGCGCGCGGCATGCTCGTTCCGGACCAGGGCTACGTCGCGAATCCCGAACGCCTCACCAAGGCGCTCGCGGCGCAGTTCCAGAAGGACGGCGGCCAGATACTCGCGCGCAAGGTGCTCGATATTGCGGTCGGGGAGGGTGGGGTACACGAGCTCGTGACCGACGCGGGCAGGATCGCCGTGGAGACGCTGGTCGTCTGCGCGGGGGCGCACTCCGGCGAGCTCACGGCGATGCTCGGGGAGAAAGTGCCGCTCGAGGCCGAGCGGGGCTACCACGTCACGTACTCGGATCCGCGGCTTGATATCCCGATGCCCGTGCACGTGTCGGATGCGAAGTTGTTCGTGACGCCGATGGAGATGGGCGTGCGGATCGCCGGCCAGGCGGAGTTCGCGGGAATCCACGCCGAGCCCGACTACCGGCGCGCCGAAGTGCTCGAGCGGCACATGCAGCGCATGTTTCCGGGCGTGCACGGCGCCGATCGCACGCAGTGGATGGGACGCCGCCCGTCCATGCCCGATTCGCTGCCGGTGCTCGGCGCCTCCGCCCGCCACGGCAACGTCTACTACGCCTTCGGCCACGGCCACCTTGGATTGTGCGGCGGAGCGCCGAGCGGGCGGCTCGTCGCGGACCTCATTGCCGGGCGCAAGCCCGCCGTCGACCTCGCGCCCTATCGCGTGAACCGGTTCCAGCCACGCGGCTGAACGCCGAGGACTGGCGGGTGACGAGAACGACGGAGCTCTCCGCATGAAACAGCGCAAACTGGGAGCGACCGGGATTGAGGTCTCGACGCTCGGCCTGGGCTGCAACAATTTCGGCCTGCGCATGTCCGCCGAGGATGCGCGGGCGGTGATCGAGCAGGCGCTCGACCTCGGGGTCACTTTCTTCGATACCGCCGATGTTTACGGTAACAAGGGTGGCTCGGAGACGGCACTCGGGATGTACCTCGGCGGGCGGAGCCGGGAGGTCTTCATCGCTTCCAAGTTCGGCAATCCGATGGATGCCGAAGGGAAACTTCGCGGCGGCGCGCGTCGGTACGTCATGCGGGCCGCCGAGGCGAGTCTCAAGCGCCTGAAGCGCGACTGGATCGACCTCTACCAGATGCACCTTCCCGATCCCGACGCGCCCCTCGAAGAGACGCTGCGGGCGCTCGACGACCTCGTGAAGGAGGGCAAGGTCCGCTACATCGGGTTCTCGCAGATCGCCGGCTGGGAACTCGCGGACCGGCACTGGATCGCGAAGCACCACGGGCTCGCCCCGGTCGCCGCGGTCGAGATCGAGTACAGCCTGCTCGTGCGCGAGCCCGAGCGAGAACTCATCCCGGCGATGCAGGAGTACGGCGCGGGTTTGCTGCCGTTCTATCCCCTTGCGAGCGGTTTTCTCACGGGGAAGTACCGGCGCGGGAGACCGATGCCCGAGGGCTCGCGACTCGCGCGGGGCAAGAGCTATTCCGACCTCTTCATGACCGAGGCGAACTGGGAGACGATCGGCCGGCTCGAGGCGTTCTGCGCCGCGCGCGGCCGCACCCTGCTCGAGCTGGCACTCTCCTGGCTCGCGGCGCAGCCCGTGGTGGCGAGCATCATCGCCGGTGCGACCAGGGCCGGGCAGGTCGCGGCCAACGTCAAGGCGATCGAGTGGGAACTCATGCCGGACGAACTCGCGGAGATCGACGGCATCACCGGCAAGCCCCCGCCGGCCGGGCGCACCGCGCGCCGCGGCGCGGCTGGATAGCGGCCCGGGCCATCCCTCGCACGAACGGATCAGTGCCCCTGGCACGCCGCCCCGCCGCCTTCGCACGGCATGACGGCGTGGTCGCGGGAAAGCTGCGCGACACTCGTGCATCCGATCAACCCCATGACGCGGTCGATCTCGTCGCGGTAGATCTGCAGCGCCCGGCGTGCTCCCGCTTCCCCGGCGGCCGCGGTCCCGTGCAGCGGCGCGCGCCCGATCATGACCGCGTCGGCGCCGAGCGCGAGCGCCTTCACGACGTGGGCGCCGCGGTTGAAACCGCTGTCCACGATGATCGCGATCCGGCCCTTCACCGCATCGACCACCCGCGGCAGGGTGAGTATCGGCGCCGGGCTCGCGTCGAGCACGCGCCCGCCGTGGTTCGAGATTACCACCGCATCCGCTCCGCAGTCGGCGGCGAGCAGCGCGTCCGCCGGGTGCTGTATGCCCTTCACGACGAGCTTGCGCGGCCACAGCCTGCGAAGCTCGCGCACGTCCTCCCAGGTGAGCGTGTTGTCGAGGGCGGTCGACCGTCCCATGGGCAGCGACGTGAGGCGAGTCTGCGTTTCCGGCGGAAAGTTCATGTAGCGCGGCATGCCGGTCGTGACGAGATAGCGGGCGAGCACGCCGAAAAGCCACCGCGGGTGCGCGAGAATATCGGTCACGTTCCTCGCAGTGAACCGGAACGGAATCGTGAAACCCGCCTTCAGGTTGTATTCGCGGCCGGGCGCGACCGGCGTGTCCACCGTGAAGACGAGCGCCTCGAAGCCGGCGTCGCGCGCGCGCGCGATCAGGCGGTGCGAAGCCGGGCGGTCAGGCCACATGTAGAACTGGAACCACGGCGTGCCGCCGGCCTCGGCGGGAACGCGTTCGAGCGCGGTCATCGAGCTCGCGGCCATCGTGTACGGTATGCCGAAGGCCGCCGCCGCGCGCGCGAGCGCGATCTCGCCCTCGTACCACGCGAGGCCCGCCGACCCCGTGGGGGCGACGATGACGGGCATCGCGCGCGACCTGCCGAAGAGCGTGATCTCCTGGCTGCGCGCCGACACGTCCACCAGCACGCGCGGGCGCAGCTTGATCGCCTCCAGCGCGCGGCGGTTATCGCGCATCGCGATCTCGTCGTCGTTGCCGCGGTCCATGAACTCGAAGAGCCCGCGCGGCAATCGCCGCCGCGCCGCCTCGCGCAGCTCGGCGCTGCTGTAGAAGCCGAGGGTGCCGTTCGTCATGCGAAAGCGCCTTCAGCGCGGCGGTGCAACAACCCGAGGAGCGTCGCGATGCCTTCGCTCCCGTCGAAACCCCAGACCGCGTCGATCAGGGACCGGCAGGCGGCGCGGCCGACGAGGAGCTCGCAGTTTGCCGTGAGCTTGCGCTCGAGGTCGGCGTCCGACATGGGGTTCTCGCCTTCGCCCAGCGGATCGAGCACACGGGTGGAGAGCCGCCGGCCATCCGCGAGACCGATCTCCACCGCGCCCGAGCGACGCCCGGGGTAGATGCGTTCGCACTCGCCGTCGAGATAGGTGTCGGCGGCGTCGATCAGGCGGCGCACCGCCGGGCGGGCGAGGCTCGCCGGCAGGAACATGTGCGCCGCCACGTCGCCCTCCACCATGGCGAGCGCGGCGCCGACGGGCGCGCTCATCTGCGCGTCGAGGAGATTCTCGAAGTGCTTGTGATCGTGTCCCCGGACGCCGACGCCATAGAGACCGACTCGCAGCGAGGTGACATCGCCGTGGTCGATGTGGTGCGCCTTCCGCAGCGTGCGTATGCCGTCGATCGCCGAGTGATAGTGCCGGCAGCAGGGATAGGGCTTGAAGTAGACGTTCTCGATCTCGAAGCGCCTTCCGAGCCCTTCGAAGAGCCGCGCCCACTTCATCTCGCCGCCGGTAAAGGCGTCGGCGAATCCGTAGCGGCCCTCGATCACCTTGCCGGGGCCGGTAACGCCCCGGCGCGCGAACTCCGCGCAGGCGAGCCCGTCGCGCGCCGCCTTGCCGGGATGGATGCGCTTCACCTCCGCGCCGTCGTCGAGGTACTGGCGGATGCCTCCGGCAAAGCTCCCGGCAAGGCCCAGCGCGTGATTGACGCGGGCGGAGTCGAGACCGAGCAGGTTCGAGGCTGCCGCCGCCGCACCGAAGACTCGCAGCAGCGCGATGTTGTGGAAGCCCCGCCTCGCGGTAACCGGGTGCGCGGCCGAGGCGAGGCGCGCCATCACGTCGTAGCCGGCGACGACGGCGGCGACAACCTCGCGAGGGGTCGCGTTGTACTGCTCGGCGGCGGCGAGCACGGCGGGGAAGACAACGCCCGAGGGGTGGGCCGAGCCGTTCGTGTGGCCATCATCGAAGTCCAGTCCATGCGTGTTGGCGCCGTTCACGAGCGCCGCGTTCGGTGCGGAGAGCCGGGCGCCGGTGCCGGCGACGCCGGCGGCGCGCGCCGCGTCGGTTTCCTCGAAGTAGGAGAGCAGCGCGCGCGAGACGGGCATCGCGGAGCCCGCCAGCACGCAGGTAACGTGATCGAGCAGCGCTCGCTTGAACGCGTGCACGGTAGTGGCGGGGAGATGCTCGAATCGCAGTCCCGCTGCATGCGCGGCGAGCCTCGCGCTCGCGCCTCCCGCAAGTTCGTTCGTCATCGTATCCATCGTCTTGCCTCCAGCCGGTTCGGCGACGCAGGCGCGGACACCGCAGGGGAGATGCCCGGCCGGCACTCTCCGCGATCTCGGCGTCTTCCGCGGCGGGAAAACCTCGTCGTGAATCAGCCCAGCACGGCGAGCCCGTCGACCGCGACGACGCCCTCGCCGTCGCGCTTCACGATCAGCGGGTTCACTTCCGCGTCGAGCACCGGGCGCGAAGTGAGCGCGGCGAGCATGGAAAAGGCACTCACCGCACGCGCGAGCGCGGTGACGTCGCCGCGCGGAAGGTTGCGGTAACCGGTGAGGAGCGCCATCTCCGGTATCTCATCGATCATGCGCAGCGCCTCGTCCGGACCGACCGGCGCGATGCGTACCGCGAGGCTGCGGCGCAGTTCCGCCGCGACGCCACCCATGCCCAGCATGACCATCGGCCCGACCTCGGGATCGCGCCGGAAGCCCACGATCGCTTCGGCGAGGCCACGCTCCATCCTTTGCACCAGTACGCCGTCGATCCGGGCGTCCGGGCGCGCGCGGCGCGCGGTCTCGAGGAGCTTCGCCGCTTCGGCGCGCGCCTCGCGCGCGGGTACATCGAGCCGCACGAGCCCCGCGTCGGTCTTGTGCGCGATGTCGGCCGAGAGCACCTTCAAGGCGAACGAAGGCGAGCCCGCCGCGTCACTCGCCCGGGGAACCGGGATTTCCGGCGCCGCTTCCGTCACGACGCAGCTCCCGGCGGTCGGGATACCGAGCGCACCGAAGAGTGCATGGGAGTCGCGCTCGTTCAGCCGGGCATGATCGGTCCGGGCGAGGAATGCTTCCGCGGCCGCGAGCGCGGCGGGCGGCGCGCGAAACGGCTCCGCGGGCGCGCGCCAGTTGAGGTAGGCGCAGAGCGCGTCGGCACAGGTCTCGGGCGTGCGGAATCCCGCGACCCCGTTCTCCTCGAGTAGTCTCAGGCCCTCGTCGGCGCGCGGCGCGAGAAAGACCGCGAGCGGCTTGCGGCCGCGATTCTCCGCCTTGAGGATGCGATCGGTGATCACCGCCGGACCGCTCTGCGCGCTGGAGCCCACCACGGCGACGACGGCGTCGCTCTCCCGCGATCCGAGCAGCTCCGAGAGCACCGCCGTGTAGCGCGCCCCGGAGCCCTGCACCATCGGAATGTCGGTGAGGGGCACCGGGGCGACGGGGATCCCCCGTGCGGCGAGGTTGGCGATGACCCGCGCCGGGGGTGCCGCCACGTCGATTCCCAGCACGCCCAGCCGGTCGACCACCATCGCGGCTGCGCCGCCGGTGCCCGTTACGGCGTTCACGCGCCTGCCGCTCGGCGGGCGGTGGCCCATGACGAGCCGCGGGGCTTCGAAGAGACTCTCGATCATCGCGACCCGGATGATGCCGTGCGCGCGGAAAAAGGCATCGGCAAGTTCGTCGGGGCCGGTCATCGCGCCCGTGTGGGAGTTCGCTACCTGCCGCCCCACGGCCGAGCGGCCGAGCTTGTAGGCGATGACGGGCTGGCCCGCCGCCGCCGCGCGGCGCGCCGCGCGCGCGAGGTGTTCGGCGTCGCGAAACGTCTCGAGAAAGAGGAGTATCGCGCCGGTGTGGGGATCGTCCACCAGCAGGTTCGCTATTTCGCCCACGCCGAGATCGCATTCGTTGCCGACCGAAACGAGGCGCGCGAAGCCGAGGCCGCGCGCCTGCGCGCGCGAGAGGAGCGTCCCGAGCATGCTGCCGCTCTGCGAGATCACGGAGAGCGGTCCCGCCTTCAGAAGCTCCCGGCCCAGCACCGCATTCACCGTGAGCGGTGTCGCGTCCGGCACGCTGATGATGCCCATGCAGTTGGGGCCGATGAGGCGCAGTCCTCCCGCACGCGCCTGTCGCACCATCTCGCGCTGGCGGGCGAGCCCTTCCTCGCCGAGTTCCGCGAAACCCGCGCTGAAGATGGTGGCGACCGGGACACCGCGCTCGCGGCACTGCGCGAGCACTTCGGGCACCCCGGCGGCGGGCACCATGATGAAGGCGTGGTCCACCCGCCCCGGGATCGATCTCAGGTCCGGAAACGCCCGAACCCCGAATATCTCCTTGCGCCCCGGGTTGACCGGAAAGACGCATCCCGCGTAGCCGTGATCGCGCAGGAAGCGCTGCGGGCGGGCGTTGTACTTCGCGGGATCGGCGGACGCGCCCACCAGCGCGATCGAGCGCGGCGAGAAGATTGCCTGCGCGAGGCTGGCGGCCGGGGAATCGGTCAGCAATGCATTACCCGATCACTGGATTGCCGGGGCGTCAGTCGATCCGCACTCCCGCCTCGCGCACCACCCTGCCCCACTTCGCGAGCTCCGACTTGATGTACGCCGCGAACTCCTCGGGTGAACTGCCCACGGCGACGGGGCCGTCGGCGGCGAGCCGGTCGAGGACGTTGGGGGCGCGAAGGATGCGCACGAGTTCCACGTTGAGCCGCGTGATCGTGGCCCGCGAGGCGCCGGCGGGCACCATTACGCCGTTCCACGAGCTCGCGTCGTAGCCGGGCAGCCCGGCCTCGGCGAAGGTGGGCACGTCCGGCACCGCGATCGACCGGACGGGGCCGGTGACGGCCAGCGCGCGGAGCCTGCCCGCGCGCACCTGCGGGACCGCGGCGAGGAGCGTGCCGAACATGACCTGGACTTCGCCCGACACGAGGTCCGCGAGCGCGGGCGGAGCGCCGCGGTAGGGCACGTGGACGAGTTTCGTCTTCGTCAGGCCCTGGAAGAGTTCTCCCGCGAGATGGCCCGTTCCGCCCGGGCCGGACGACGCATAGTTGATCTGCCCCGGCCGCGCGCGCGTAAAAGCGACGAACTCCTTCAGGCTGCGCGCAGGGAGCGAGGGGTGCGTCATCAGCATGAGGGGAGAGATCGTCGCCTGGGTGACCGGGGCGAAATCGCGGATCGGATCGTACGGCAGGTCCTTGTGGGTGAAGGTGGCGAGCACCAGTGTGGTGACCCCGCCGAGATATAGCGTGTAGCCGTCCGGGAGCGACTTCACGGCGAGCTGCGCGCCGATGACCCCGCCGCCGCCCGGCCGGTTGTCGATCACGACGTTCTGGCCCCAGGCCTCGGTCAGCTTCTGCGCCAGCAGCCGGCCGAGGATGTCGGTCGGGCCGCCGGCGGGGAAGGGAATGATGAGCTTGAGCGGCTTGACGGGATAGGCAGGCGGCTGCTGCGCGTGCGCCGCGACGATGGGCAGCGCGACGAGAACGAGAAAAAGCCGCCGCAGAAACGGCGCCGGGTTCAGTGCCCCGGATGAACCGCCGACGGACGCTGGTGAGTTCCGATCGCGACGATTTCGCCCTGCGGCAAGAGGAACACCGGTCTTCGCGGCGGCGCCGCGCCGGATCTCGCCTCGTGGATCGCTCATGGACGAACGCCTCGCGGAAGGAAGCAGGCAGGTCGCATCGGCGTCAGCCGGTGGTTCGCCTTCCTCCGCCGGCAACGCGCACGCTCCTGCCGGACCGCGCCGATTTCGTGATGGCGTCGAGCACCGCCGCGCCGTGTTCTTCGTCGCCACCGGGGACGGCGAGGGGCCTGCGTTCCGCGACGGCGCGGGCGAAGTTCTCCAGTTCCGCGCGCTCGGTGCTCGTTTCCGGGAAGCTCACCGTTTCCGGCCGGTGGTGCTGCAGCAGGTTGTCCGGGTCGACGAGGCACACCCGCATCCGCCACGTGGTGAGGTGCTCCACGTCGCCGACTTCCACCCAGCCTTTCGAACCGAACACTTGCAGGCGCCAGGTCTCGGCGGTGGCGATGATGGTCCCGAGGTAGCCGGTCGCGCCCGCCGCGAAGCGGAACAGCATCGAGGTCGTGTCGTCGAGACCGTAGTCGAGCGCGAGCCGGTCGCTCTGCGCGTGCACGGTGGCGACGCGACCCGCGAGGTAGAGATAGGCGTCGAGGGTGTGCACGCCGCGCCCGGTCATGCCGCCTGCCGGGCCTTCCTCGCGCGCCTGCCGCCAGTGCTCCTTCGGAAAGCGGTAGGCGCTTGGCCCGCAGAAATTGCCCTCGAGATGCATGAGCCGCCCGAGCCTGCCGTCCTCCAGCATGCGCTTCACCTCCCGGAGCGCGGGCTGAAAGCGCCAGTTGTACCCCACGGCGAGCGTCACGCCCGCGCGCTCGCAGGCGCGCACCGCCGCGACCGCGCTGGCGCGATCGAGCGCGAGCGGCTTCTCGGCAAAGACGTGCTTGCCGGCCTTTGCGGCCGCGATCACCTGCTCCGCATGCTGCGTATGGGGGGTGGCGAGCACCACGGCGTCGATGGCGGGGTCCCCGAGCACCTTCTCGTACGCATCGACGAGCGGAAAACCCCGCTCGCGGGCGTATGCTTCGGCCTTCGCGACGGTTCGCGTGGCACCGGCGGCGAAGCGTATCACGTCGCTCCTGCCCTGCACGCTGTTGACGAGATTCTGGCCCCAGCGTCCGAGGCCCACGATGGCTGCATTGATCATGGCGAGAGGAAAATGCGTCCTGGATAAGCGTCCCGGCTCCCGGGGCGGGTTCGGGCTAGGCGTCGCCTTCGGCAACGGCACCCGACCATGGCGACATCACGTCGGCGACACCGAAGTTCTCGCCGCTCGCCGCATCGTGCAGCACCGCGCTCGGGCAGGCGTAGTTCGTGGGATAGACCAGGAACTCGACGGGCTCGACCGGGTACTCCGCGGCGAGCGCCGTGCGGATGACGCCCGGCAGTTGCGGGTCGACGCTCACGGTGTCGCCGCCGCTCGCGTCGATGCGCGGCTGGTGGAAGGCGTCTTCGAGCAGCATCTCGTGATCGGCGAGGAAGGACAGGATCTGCAGCACCGCCGGGAAGATCTTCCTGCCGCCGGATGCGCCGAGCGCGAACCAGGGCCTGCCTTCGCGCGTCGCGATGACCGGGCACATGTTCGTGAGAGGGCGCTTGCCGGGGGCGATCGAGTTCGGCGACTGCGGCCGCGGGTCGAACCACATGATCCCGTTGTTCATCAGGATGCCCGAGGAGGGCAGCACCACCTTGGAGCCGAAGACCGAGAGCAGCGTCTGGGTGAGCGCGACCATGTTGCCGTGCCGGTCGATCACGTTGAGGTGCGTCGTGCTCGTCGCCGCGTGTTCGGCGGTGGTCTCGCCCATCGACGCGAGGCGATCGGCATAGGCGTCGCGCAGCACGCGCGCGTAGGCGAGGAAGGCGTCGGCGTGCGGTCCGTCGCGCCCGAATCGATCGTGACGCAGGCCTTGCAGCGCGCGCTTCATGCTGGGGCCCGCGGTGAGCCCCGGTGCGAGCGCGATGGCGGCGCCGCGGTATTCCGTCACCAGCGGATCGACCACGCGCGCCCGGCAGCGGCGCAGGTCCCCGGCGTCGAGTATGCCGCCGAGCGCCTTCACGTCGGCGGCGATTCCCGCTGCGATCTCGCCCTCGTAGAAATCCCGCCGGCCGGCCGCCGCCAGCCGCCGCAGCGTGCCGGCGAGACGGGTGAGCTTCAGTCTGCCGAGCGGCGCGCCGGGCGCGGTGACCGGCGGATAACCGCCGGGCAGCCAGACCTCGCGGGTGCCCGGGTAGCGCGCCAGTTCGCGCGCGTTGGTCGCGACCTTGAGCGTGAGGAACCAGTCCGCCGCGATGCCTTCGTCGGCGAGCGTGATGGCGGGTGCGAGGGCATCGGCGAACGGGATGGTGCCGAATTGTTCGAGCGCGAGACCCAGTCCCTCCACTTCGGACGGCACGGCGAAGGAGAACGGGCCGTGGACGTTGCGGTCATCCTTCACCGAGGGCCAGGTGAAGAGATCGCGCGTCGTCTTGCCCTCGCCGACGAGCGGGTAGTCCGCCGGATCGCAGCGCCCGGGCGATACGGGCCCGAAATCCACCACGCGGACGCGATCCTCGGCAGCGGCATAGCAGAGGAGGAATCCGACCCCGCCCAGCCCGCTGTTCCACGGTTCCACCGCGGCGAGGGCGAAGGCCGTCGTTACGGCGGCATCGACCGCGTTGCCGCCGGCGGCGAGAACGCGGGCACCGGCCTCGCCGGCGAGTCGGTTCTGCGTTGCCACGATCCCGCCGCGGCTTACCGCGAGCGGCTTGCGAACGTGCCAGTTCTGAACCCTGTGCATATGCGGCGGCGCGGCGCGCGGGGGATATAATCTCCCGGCAATCATATCACCATCACCCATCACGCCCTCCCATGCCACGCCACATCGTCTGCCTCACCTTCGATTTCGATGCCATTTCCGGCTTCATTTCCCGCGGCCAGACTTCGCCCTCCTGGATATCGCGCGGGGAATTCGGTCCGAAGGCGGGCGCGCCGCGCCTCATCGCGCTCTTCCGGAAATACGGCATACGGACCACGTGGTTCGTGCCCGGTCACACGATCGAGACCTACCCGCGCGAGTCCGAAGCGGTGCTCGCGGCGGGACACGAGATTGCCCACCACGGCTGGACGCACCGCCCCCCCACCACCATGACGCGCGACGAGGAAGAGGAGGAACTCGTCCGCGGCAACGAATCGATCGTGAAGCTGACGGGTCGCAAGGCGCGCGGTTACCGCTCGCCCACGTGGGACCTCACGCCGCACTCGGTGGAGCTTTTCCTCAAGCACGGCTTCGTCTACGACAGCAGCCTGATGGGCGACGATTACCTGCCCTATCACGCGCGGCAGGGCGACGCGATCGAGCTCCTGAAGCCTGCCGTGTTCGGCAGGGAAACCCCGCTCGTGGAGATGCCCATCCACTGGTGCGTCGACGACTCCCCGCACTTCGAGTTCGTGCGCACCGAGACCACCGTGCGCCAGGGTCTAATGAACGCGACCGGGGTGCTCGAGAACTGGGTGAACGACTTCCTCTACATGCGGGAGCACTGCGAGTGGGGCGTTCTCACCTACACCTGCCACCCGTTCATCATCGGGCGCGGGCACCGCATGATGATGCTGGAGAAACTCATCCGCGCCTGCGCCGACAACGGGGCGGTGTTCATGGCGATGGAGGATGCGGTGGCGGAGTTCAGGGAGAGGATGACGAAAGGAAGTGACGAGGAGAGGTGACGAGAAGAAGTGACGTCGCCATTTCACCGTGATCCGCACCCGCTTCGCGCCCAGCCCCACCGGCTACCTGCATATCGGCGGCGCGCGCACGGCGCTTTTCTGCTGGGCCCACGCCAGGCGGCATGGCGGCACCTTCATCCTGCGGGTTGAGGATACCGACCGGGAGCGCTCGACGCAGGAATCGGTGCAGGCGATCCTCGACGCGATGGCCTGGCTCGGCCTCGACTACGAGGGGCCGTACTACCAGATGGAGCGACTCGCGCGCTACCGCGCGGTGGCCGACGGGCTGATCGCGGCGGGGCACGCCTACCACTGCTACGCGACGCGCGAGGAAATCGACGCGCTGCGCGAAGAGCAGCGTGCCAAGGGAGACAAGCCGCGCTACGACGGGCGCTGGCGGCCGGAGAACGCGAGGCGGTTCGGCCTGAAACCCCCCGCGGGCAGGCAGCCGGTGGTGCGCTTCCGCAACCCGGACGCCGGCGAGGTGGGCTTCGACGACCTCGTCAAGGGGCCGATCTCGGTCGGCAATGCCGAGATGGACGATCTCGTGATCCTGCGCGGGGACGGCATCCCGACCTACAACTTCGGTGTCGTGGTGGACGACATCGACATGAACATCACCCATGTCATCCGCGGCGACGATCACGTCAACAACACCCCGCGCCAGATCAACATCTACAGGGCGCTCGGCGCGGCGCTGCCGAAGTTCGCGCACGTGCCGATGATCCTCGGCGCGGACGGCGAGCGGCTTTCCAAGCGCCACGGCGCGGTGAGCGTGATGCAGTACCGCGACGAGGGCTACCTGCCGGAGGCGCTGGTGAACTACCTCGCGCGCCTGGGCTGGTCGCACGGCGACGAGGAGATTTTCTCGCGCGAGCGGTTCGTCGAGTGGTTCGACCTCGGACACGTGAGCCGATCGCCGGCGCGCTTCGATCCGGGAAAGCTCGCCTGGCTCAACCAGCAGTACCTGAAGACGGTGGAGAACGCGCGGCTCGCGCGGCTCGTTGCACCGGTGCTCGAAGGTCTCGGCGCGAAGATCGGGCGGGGGCCCGCTCTCGAGCCGGTCGTCGCGCTGCTCAAGGATCGCGCGACGACCGTCGTGCATCTCGCCGAGGCCGCGACGCTGTTCTACGCCGAGCCCGGCGCGCGGGCCGTGCCGGGCGAGCTGCGCGAGCCGCTCGCCGCGCTCAGGACGCGGCTCGAAAGCGCGCCCTGGGACCGCAAGTCGCTCTCCGGCGCCGTATCGGCGGTCCTGAAGGAGCACAACCTGAAGATGCCGCAGCTCGCCATGGCGCTGCGCGTGTTGCTGACCGGCCGCGAGCAAACGCCATCCCTCGATGCGTTGCTGGAACTGCTCGGCCGCGAGACCGTCCTCGCGCGGCTGGCGGGCCAGCTCGAGCGCCGCTGATTGCCGGCTCGCCGGGCGCCTCCGCGGCTACGTGGAGCCGTCCTGCGTGACGGCGACGCCCTGGATCTCGATGAGAATGCCCGGGCGGGCGAACCCGGAGACCGTGATCAGCGCGCTCGCCGGAAAATTCTCGCCGAAGGTTTCCTTGCGCAGCTCGGTGAAGCGGTCGCCGAGCCGCGGGTCGTTGATGAATACCGTCATCGTCACCATGTCGCGCAGGCCGGCGCCGCCCGCGGACTTGATCGTCGCGTCGAGCTTCGTGAACACTTCGCGCACCTGCGAGTCGAATTCCCCCGTCGCCGATGCCGTCTGGCCCGCGAGCCAGATCGTCCGGCCGCCGGTCGTGATGACCGCCCGCGAATAGGCGCGCGCGCTCGAGCGATCGTCGGCGAGATGGATTCGTTTTCCCGTCATGGATTCGTCCCCGGAGGCGCGGGCGGCGGCTCAGTCGGCCTTGATCCCGGCGGCCTTGACGACCTTGCCCCACTTGACGATTTCGGACTTGATGTAGGCGGCAAACTCCTCCGGCGTGTTGCCCACCGGATCGGCGCCGGTGCGGGAGATCTGCTCGCGAACATCGGGCCGCTGCAGCAGGGCGACGAACTCCTTGTGCAGGCGCGCGACGATCGCGGGCGGCGTGCCGGCCGGCGCGAGCAGGCCGAACCAGGCGGTCGACTCGAAACCGGGCAATCCGGATTCGATCATCGTCGGCACGTTGGGCAGCGCGGCGAGCCGGCTACGCCCGGTAACCGCGAGCCCGCGCAGCTTGCCCGACTGCACGTGCGGGGCGGACGACAGCGGGGCGCTCACCATCAGCGAGATGTGGCCGCCCAGCACATCGGTGAGCGCCGGCCCGATACCCTTGTAGGGGACGTGCAGAAGACGGGTTCCCGCGGCGAGATTGAACAGCTCCATGGTGAGGTGCGAGCCCGTTCCGGTGCCGCCCGTGCCGTAGGTCAGTTGTCCGGGCCGCGCCTTGTCGAGCTTGATGAGTTCAGGAATCGACCGCACGGGCAGCGAGGGGTGGGCGACGACCAGCACCGGCGAGGACGTGATCTGCGTGATCGGCGCGAGGTCCCGCACCGGGTCGTAGGGCACCTTGCCGTACAGGCTTACGTTGACGGCTATCGCGCCGGTGAAGCCGAGGAGCAGCGTATAGCCGTCGGGCGGCGCCTTGGCGGCGAGCTCGGTGCCGATCATGCCGTTCGCGCCGCCGCGATTCTCGACAACGATCTGCTGGCCGAGCGTGCCGGACGCCTGCGCCATGATCCGCGCGAGGGCATCGATCCCGCCGCCGGTCGAACTCGGCGCGATCAACCGGATCGGCCTGGAGGGGTAGGTTTGCGCGGCCGCCGCGCCGGGGAACAGGATGGCGGAGACCGTCACGGCGACGACGCCGAGCGCGATCGTCCGATGATGCCTGCGAACGGTCGAGACTTTCATGTGCTTGATCCTACCATCCCGAACCGCCGGCTGGCCAAGGACTTGCGGGCGGGCACGGGGCGGCTCTCCTTTACACCGCTCGGACGCGGCCGCTATAATCCGCCCTCTTTCGTGGGGGTATAGCTCAGCTGGGAGAGCGCTTGCATGGCATGCAAGAGGTCACCGGTTCGATCCCGGTTACCTCCACCAGAAAAATGGGGCCGGGCCTGCCGACCCCATTTTTCTTGAAGAGTATTCGGAGAGAAATCGGTTAGAATTCGCCGCCTCTTCCGCTTCCGGTTACCCATCGTCTAGAGGCCTATGACATCGCCCTTTCACGGCGGTAACCGGGGTTCGAATCCCCGTGGGGACGCCACCTTATCCCCGGTGCTGATCCGGTAGTGGATCACGCACTGGGAACCATCGGCCGTGAGGTCGATGCGCTCCACCAAGCCGGCGAGGAAGTCCTTCAGGCCCTCGCGATCCGCCTCCTCGAACTGCTCCGCAAGGCCCGCGAGGATCGCGCGCACGTCGGCCTCCGAAATCGACTGCAGCGTCTCGGACGCCTTCTGCTCGACATCGGTGCCCGCAATCTGCAGCAGCAGCTCCTCTCGCTCCTGCTCGGCGACGCGGATCTTATCCAGGAACGGGCGTGGCTTGTCGACCTGCATAGCCATGTCTGCAAGCTTGGAGATTTGGTCAGTCAGTTCCGAAATCCGTTCGCGCTGGGGTGCCACCGCATCCGGCTTTACCGGCGCCATCATCCGTTGCGCCTCAGCAACCAGCTCGTCCACGAACCGATCGCAGCGCAGGTCCTCGAGGACGCGGCGGACGACCGCGGTTTCCATCTCGTCGCGACTGACGCGACGGCCCTTGCCGGCGCGGTAGCTGCCATCCCCGCTGCCATGCCAAGCCTCACCTTCCGGCGTGCGCAGCAGTCCCGACAGCAGATACACGGCCGGACGCCGGCGCGACTTGGGCCGGCCTCGCTCCAGCGCCGCCAGGATCGTCTCGGCTTGCTCCGTCGTGATGAGAGCAGGATGGGTGTCGTACTGGATGAGCCACTCGGCGCGTGGACGGCGCTTGCGGCCTCCCTGATAACCCCCGGGCATGCGCGAAGCGTTCACGTTCCAGACCGTATGTCCGGCATACGTCAAGGCGTTCCACTCGACGCCGATCAGACTGGTGACCGACATTTTGAGACCGGACTTCGAAGCTGCCTGCGCCCGATGCGTTCCCGCGGCGCGCGCGATCAGGTAGTCGGCGACGCGCGATGCCTCAGGAGATCGCACCAGACGCGTTTTCGAGACCGGCGAGCCCTCGCGCACGGCACCCGTGGGCACGCGCTCCAGTTGATATCCGATCGGTGCGCGTCCGCCCGCTCGCCAGCCCTGCCGCACGTTCTCTGCCATGCCGGCAAGGCCCTTCTCGCGCGACATCAATGAATGAAGCTGGTCGAAGGCCTGCATCACGGACCGGATGACCATGTCCATGATGGTGTTCGTCTCCGGGACCTTCGCGTAGAGGATCTTGATGGCGCGCTTCTCGCACTCGTAGTGCAGAGCGTGCGCGAGGTACTGATTCCGGGCGACGCGGGAGGTGTCCAGCGCGAGCAGATGGGTCCAGGTGCGATCGGGCGCCTTCAGGCGGCGCAGCAGGGCCTGGAAGCCGGGCCGCTGGTCGTCCTTGCCGGATTCGACCGCGTCGGCGAATTCTTCAACGATCAGGAGTCGGCGGCTCTTGGCCAGCGCAATCAGTTCTCGCCGCTGGACGTCGAGACTTACGTCGTGCCGGTCTTTGCTGGACCGCACGTAGGTCGCTGCGTGTTCCATGTTCCTCCCATACGCGCACGATCACAGGAACCAGCAGGGTAATCGCCCGGCCGCCATCGGGCAAGCCAACAGACGTGATTCGAAGCTTGGCCGGCATTGGACAGGGATCGTAGCGGTGCGCTCCGGCGGTGTCCGGCCGAAACATGGCCACAACGAAGCCACGTTAACGCTTGCAATCGGTGCCCGCAGGTGCTTATGGGGAAGGTGCGCAACACTGATCTTGGCGCGGTCCACGATGGCGGGAACGGCAGACCACGCCTGATATATTGACGCCTGCGCAGTACTGAGACCGGAAGGGATCGCCATGACAACGGTTGAAGTAAAGATCGATCTGCCCGAGAGCCTCGCGAAGGAAGCACAACAGGCGGGTATTCTGGCGCCCGAGGAACTGGAGCGGCTGGTGCGTGAGGCTCTGCGAGTAAAGCGCGTCGAGCGCCTGTCCCAGGCACGCGAGAAGCTTGCCGCCGAACCGTTGCCGCCCATGACGCTCGAGGAGATCCAGGGGGAGGTCGAAGCGTACCGCGCCCAGATCCGTTCTACGCCTTGATGATCGCTATCGATCCCGACCCTATCGCATTCGTAGCCCTCTCCTTGAAGGTATGGCAAAAGAGCAAAGGCAACCGGTAAGGGCTCCCCGCAACGGGTAAAGGCCCTACCAGAAAGGGCCGGCCGCGTGCTGAAGCACGCACGCGGCCGGAGAAAGGGGAAAGGGAAACGGAGGAAAGGGCGCGCGTCCGAGCATGAGCGCGTGCTCCGCCTGGCCCTCCTCTTTCCGCTTGAGATAGAGGGCGAAGACCTGTGTCAAGCGTTAACGTGGCCTGGTTGAGGCCATGTTAACCGTGGAAAGCGTTGGTCGGCCGCGCAATACTTGATCCGCGCCACGGCATGAGCGTTGCGCCAGAATCCGGTAGGTCGACAACCGTTGTCCCACTGCTGCATTGATCGCTACGTTCAGATTGCACGCCTGTGTAAACGGGGTTTGAGATCCGCCTGATTTTGGGGGTTGGCGCGTAACGCCCCCAGAATTGTTCGCCGTGTTGTAGGTATCGTTTGAGGCGCGCGTGGCAATCGGGGTCGCCTAATCGGCGAGCCA
>JADZGE010000028.1 GCA_020854035.1 Burkholderiales bacterium
AGCCAGGGCGTCACCACGGTGGTGGCCGGCAACTGCGGCGTGTCGCTCGCCCCGCTGGTGCTGGGCGACCGCCCTGCGCCGCCGCCGCTCGACCTGATCGGCGATTCAAGCTGGTACCGATTCAGGTCTTTCTCTGAATACGTAACGACGCTGGAAGGAAATCCCGCTGCAACCAATGCCGCTCTGCTCGTCGGTCATACGACCCTGCGAGTGGCGGCGATGAAGAACCTGAACGCTCCCGCATCATCCCGGGAGATCGATTCCATGAAGATCCTGGTCCAGGAAGCCCTGGACGCGGGAGCGATCGGCGTGTCAACGGGCCTGTATTACGAGCCGGCGCGCGCCGCGCCGACGGAGGAAGTGATCGAGGTCTGCCGCCCACTCAGCGAGCGCAAAGGCCTTTACTGCACGCACATGCGCGACGAGGCCGACCGGGTGCTCGACTCGCTGGAGGAAACCTTCCGCATCGGCCGCGAGCTGGGCGTGCCGGTGGTGGTCTCGCACCACAAGGTCGTGGGCACGCCGAACCACGGTCGCTCGCGGGAAACGCTGCTGCTGTTTTCGGAGCGGATGAAAGCGCAGCCGATCGGCCTGGACTGCTACCCGTACTGCGCCTCGTCGACCGTGCTTTCATGGGAACGGACCTGGCCCGCCATGAAGGTCCTCGTGACCTGGTCCACGCCCCACCCCGAGTTCAACGGGATGGACCTGGATGAGGTGGCCGCAAGGATGGGCCTGGACAGGGAGGCGGCCGTGAAACGGCTGCTCCCCGCCGGCGCGATCTATTTCTCCATGGACGAGGCCGACGTGCAGCGCGTGCTCGCCTACGAGCACACGATGGTGGGCTCCGACGGGCTGCCGCACGACGCGGCGCCGCACCCGCGCCTGTGGGGCACTTTCCCGCGCGTGCTCGGCCATTACTCCCGCGGCCTGGGGCTCTTCCCGCTGGAAACCGCGGTCTACAAGATGACCGGACTCACCGCGAAGACCTTCGGCCTCAAGGACCGCGGCGTGATCCGCGAGGGTGCCCATGCCGACCTGTGCGTCTTCGACGCCGGCACGGTAGACGAAGCGGCAACCTTCGCCAACCCGATCCAGCCGGCGAAGGGCATCGAGCTCGTCGCCGTCAACGGCCAGGTGACCTGGCGCGACGGCAGGCCGACGGGGACGCGTCCCGGGCGCGTACTGCGGCGAGCGGCTAGCTGAGCCGCCGGATCGGCAGCGCGCGCACGCGCTTGCCGGTGGCGCGCGAGACGGCGTTGGCGAGGGCGGGCATCGAGGGCGGCACGCCGATCTCGCCCACGCCGCCCATCGGCGAGCCCTGCGAGACCAGTTCGACCTCGATCGGCGGCGCGTCGCCGAGCGCGAGCATGCGCACGTCGTGGAAATTCGACTGCTTCGCCGCGCCGCGCTCGATATCGATCCCGCCCCAGAGCGCGGCCGACAGGCCGTAGATCGCCCCCGAGCGCAGCTGCGCCGCGGTGTTCTTCGGATCGAGCGCGAGGCCGCAGTCCGCCGCGATCCACACGCGTTCCACGCGCAGGTCCGCGGCCGAAGTCCCCGAGACCTCCACCACCTCGGCGACGATGGAACCGAACGACGCCACCAGAGCAATGCCCTTGTGGCGGCCCGGCGCGTCCCCGCCCCAGCCGCTCATCCGCGCTGCCTTCTCCAGCACCGCGCGATGGCGCGGCGCGTCCCTGAGCAGCCCGCGACGGAACTCGAACGGATCCTTCCCCGCCAGCGCCGCCAGCTCGTCGACGAAGCACTCGACGAAAAAGCCGTTCTGCGAGTGGTTCACCGAGCGCCAGAAGCCGACCGGCACAGGCGTATCGACGCGCGCGTGCTCGATTTGACGCGCGCCGAGACCGTAGGGCAGCGCCAGCGCGCCCTCGAGCGCCGAGTGGTCCGGTCGGTCGCTCGCCATGAATGGGATGTTGCGCCGGGCGAACTCACGGCCGGGCGAAGGATGCGCCGAGCGAGCATGCCAGAAGACCACGCCGCCGCCGGCGTCGAGCCCCGCCTCGTAGCGCGCGAGCGCCGAGGGCCGGTAGACGTCCTGCGCGATGTCCTCCTCGCGCGACCAGATGAGTTGCACGGGCTTGCCCGGGAACGCGGCGGCGAGCCGCGCGGCCTGCACCGCGTAGTCGCAATCGGCGCGGCGACCGAACCCGCCGCCCATCAGCGGCGTGTGCACGTCGACGCGCTCGGCGGCAAGGCCGCAGGCCTTCGCGCACAGGTCGCGCACGAGGTTCGGCGCCTGGTTGCCGCACCAGACCTCGAGCCGGCCGTCGGCCAGCCGCGCGGTGGCGTTCATCGGCTCCATGCACGCGTGCGCGAGAAAGGGCACGCGGTACTCGGCGGCGAGCGTTTTCGCGGCACGCGCCTTCGCTTCGCCAAGCTTCCCCGAGCTTTCGAAGACGTGCGCGCGGCCGGGTTCGTCGAGCGCCTTGCCGTAGGATTCGAAGAGTTGCGCATCGCTCACCGCCGTGCCGCCGCCGAAGCGGACCTCGAGCCTGTCGAACGCCTGCCCGGCGGTCCACCAGGAATCGGCTACCACTGCGACCGCGCTGCCAAGATTCACGAAGCCGTCGACGCCCGGCGCACGGAAACCCGCTTTCTCGGCCACCGACTGCACCGTCGCGCCATACTGCGGCGCGTGCCGGATCGCCGCATAGCGAAGGCCGGGGAGCCGCACGTCGATGCCGAACTGCGCGCTGCCGTCCGCCTTGGAAGGCACGTCCGGGCGCGCGGGCGACTTGCCGAGGTAGCGCCAGGACTTCGGGTCGCGGTAGGTGAACCGCTCGGGCCACTCGAGCGCAGCGGCATCCGCCGCAAGTTCGCCGAAGCTGAGCCTGCGCCCGCTCGCGGCGTGCACTACCGCCGAATCCGCGGTATCGCACTCGCCCGCGGCGACGTTCCAGCGCTTTGCCGCTGCGGCCTTCAGCACCTCGCGCGCGCCCGCTCCGACTGCGCGCAGCTGGTGCCAGGCGTCGCGCGCCGCG
>JADZGE010000029.1 GCA_020854035.1 Burkholderiales bacterium
GACGTGCTCACCGGCAAGGACGACGAGCGCATCCGCCGCTTCGGCCACGACCGCGTGAGCACCTTCGGCATCGGTCACGCGCTCGACCGCAACACCTGGAGTGCCGTCTACCGGCAGTTGATCGCGGCGGGCTATCTCACCGTGGACATCGGCGAGTACGGCGGCCTGCGTCTCACCGAGGCCGCGCGGCCCGTGCTGCGCGGCGAGCAGACGGTGGCGCTGCGCAAGGAGGCCGCACCCGCCGCTCGCCGCGAGCGCGGCGCGCGCCGGGTCGTGGGCTACGCCCCTGCGGACGACTCCCTGCTGGGCGTGCTCAAGGCGAAGCGCCGCGAGCTCGCCCGCGAGCACGGCGTGCCGGCCTACGTGATCTTCCACGACAGCACGCTGGAGGAGCTCGCTGCGCGCAAGCCGGTCACGCTCGCCGACATGGCGACGATCTCGGGCGTGGGCAGCCGCAAGCTCGAACGCTACGGCCCCGCGTTCGTCGCGCTGATCGCGCGCCACGCCGGCTGACGGCGCCGCTTCGGCCCGCCTGCCCGGCGCTGCGGGCGGCAGGTAGAATCGGCCCGACCGGGGCAACCGCCTCGCCGCCATTTCGAGAACCGGAGCTCGCACCATGCCCACAGCGCTTTGTTCGACCGGCGGCGGGATCGCACTTCTCGCCGTCTCCTCCCTCGCGGCCGCCCCCGCGGCGGCCCAGTCGAGATCGGACTACCCCACCCGCCCGGTGCGCATCGTCGTCGCCCAGGCGGCGGGCTCGGGCGTGGACCTCATGGCGCGCACCGTCGCGGCGAAGCTCACCGAGTCGTTCGGTCAGCAGGTCATCGTCGAGAACCGCGCGGGCGCCAACGGCATCATCGGCCACGAGGCGGTGGCGAAGGCGAAGCCCGACGGCTACACGCTCGGCCTGGGCGTGCCCAGCGCGCTGGCGATGAACCCCTTCGTCTACAAGTCGCTGCCGTACGACACGCTGCGCGACTTCGCCCCGATCACGCAGACGGCGACGAACACCTTCGTGCTCGTGGTGAACCCCTCGCTGCCCGTGCGCTCCGGCGCCGACCTCGTGGCGCTGGGCAAGCGCCGCCCGGGCGACCTGATCTACGCATCGTTCGGCGTCGGCAACCAGACGCACCTCGCCGGTGAGCTCTTCCGGCTCGAGACGGGGCTCGACGTGCTGCACGTGCCCTACAAGGGCGAGACGCCGGCCGTCGCCGAGCTGCTCGGCGGCCAGGTCGCGTACATGTTCGCACCCGCGCAGGGCGTCACGCCGCACATCCGTGCGGGGCGCCTGCGCCTGCTCGCCTCGCTCGGCGAGAAGCGGGCGAGCGCCTTCCCCGATGCCCCCACGATGGTCGAGGCCGGTGTCCGCCGCGTGGTCGTCACCGGCTGGACGGGCCTGCTCGCGCCGGCGGGCACGCCCGCGGAGATCATCGACCGCGTCCACCGCGAGACCGCGCGCCATCTCGCCTCGCCCGAGCTGCGCGAGCGGCTGTCGAGCGCGGGCGCCGAGCCGGTTGGAAGCTCCCCCGCGGAGTTCGCCGCCTTCATCCGCGCCGAGATGGAGAAGTGGTCGCGCGTGGTGCGCGACGCCGGGCTCGCCGGTACGCAATAGCACGCTTCCCGAGCACCGCCGCGCCGCCGCGGCGATCTTCGCGCCGCCTTGCGCCGGGCACCGCCGCGCGCGCCGCGCGCGTGTCGGTTTTCCCGATGGTCATGAAACTTGCATTGGAGTAGATTGCGCCAGGGGAGGCGGCGCTCGTCCGGCGCGGGAAGGTACGCGCATGGAATGCAGCGGCGGAGCGTTCGCCTCGTGATCCTGTCGGTTTCGCAGCCAGGCCGCGGCTGCGGCGATCCAGCGGAGGAACGTGCCATGAACACCACAGCCATACGCCGCCGCGGCGGGAAGTCCCTGCTGCCGGCCCTGTTCGCCGTCGCGCTCACCGCGCTCGCACCGCTCGGGCAGGCCGCCGAGTCGACCAAGACCCTGCGCTTCGCCCACATCTTCAGCGCGGAGCATTCCCTGCACAAGGCCGCCGTCATGATCGGCGAGGGCATGAAGAAGCGCGCCGGCACGGTCGAGCTGCGGGTGCTGCCATCCGCCCAACTCGGCAACGAGCGCCAGATCATGGAGGGCCTCATGGTCGGCACGATCGACATGGGCAACGTCACCGGCAACGTGCTGCAGAGCTGGGAGGCATCCGCCGGGCTCACCGCTCTGCCCTACATCATTCGCGACTTCGACCATGCCTTCAAGGTCGAGGACGGATCCATCGGCAAGGACGTCGAGAAGCGCATCCTCGGCAAGACCGGCGTGCGCGTGATCGGCTACACCACCCCGGGCATCCGCGTGATCGCCACGCAGAGCAAGCCGATCGCCACGCTCGCCGACTTCAAGGGCCTGAAGATCCGCGTGCCCGAGTCGCCGGTGATGGTGGCGACGATGAAGGCGCTCGGCGCGAACCCCACGCCCACGCCCTGGGGCGAGCTCTACACCGCCTTGCAGACGCGCGTGGTCGACGCCGGCGAGGCTCCGCCCGCCGCGCTGAACGACATCAAGCTCTTCGAGATCGCCAAGGTGATGTCGCTCACCAACCACGTGTACACCGGCCAGTTCATGCTGATCTCGGAGAAGGTCTTCCAGAAGCTCTCCGAGAAGGAGCGCGCGGCCCTGATCGAATCCGGCCGCGAGGCCACCGCCTGGCAGCGCGCCTCGGCGGTCAAGGAGCAGACCGAGATCATCGCGCGCCTGGAGAAGTCCGGCGTGAAGATCGTGAAGGTCGACACCGCCCCGCTGCGCAAGGCGGTGGCGCCCGTCTACCAGGACTACGCCAAGACCATCGGCGGCATGGCGCTGATCGATGCGGTCATCAAGATGTAGCGTGCCGCGGCAGCGGCGCCCGGCGCAGTCCGCGGCGCCGCCTGCCGGCACGTCCCGGCGCGCCGCCCCCGCCCCGCCCGGGCGCGCGCCGCGATGACGCTCTACCGGGCCTTCGTCCGGCGCGTCAACCGGCTGGTCGAGCTCGTCGTGATCGCGCAGTTCGCCGTGCTGGTGGCGGTGGTCACGGCCGCGGTGTTCGCCCGCTACGTCCTGAACGACTCGATCGTGTGGGCCGAGGAGCTCTCCCGCTACCTCTTCATCTGGGTGACGTTCCTCGGCGGCGGGCTCGGCATGGGCACCAACATCCACGTCGGGGTCGAC
>JADZGE010000030.1 GCA_020854035.1 Burkholderiales bacterium
CGCCCCTCGGCGCGTTGCCTCGATCGCCTGCGGTCAAGTTCCCGACGCCATCTCATGCTCATACGGTGCGCGCCACCGGGGGTCGCATCCCCGCAAGCGGGGCCCCTGCTCCGCCCCTCGGCGCGTTACTTGAACTGCTTGGCTCCGGTGATCCGCTGCGATATCAGAACGGCCACCGCGCGGCCGGTGTTGAACGCAAGGCGCCCGGCAGCCTCGACGGTTTCGGGGACGCGGTCGGCCTCGTCCACCGGCTGGGTCACCACGCCCATCGCCGCCAGGGCCGGGATGGTCGCCTGCGACATCGGCACCTGCCAGCCGTTGAACTCGCCCCACTGCCCGCGCATGGTGACGAGCATGAGGAGCGGAAAGCGGCACTCGGCGGTCGTTCCCAGCATGTTGATGCAGTTGCCGGTACCGGATGACTGCATGAGCAGCACGCCGCGCTCGCCACCGAGCCACGCTCCCGCCAGCAGCGCGACGCCCTCCTCCTCGGTCGTGAGGGGAACGGCCCGCATGTCGCGGTCGGCGCGGCACAGCTCGATCAGCCGCGCGTGGCCGGAGTCCGGAACGTACGCAACCTGGCGGACCTTGAGCGCGCCCAGTACGCCGTGGACCTGATCGGGCCAGGCCGCGGCGCGCCCGCCGGTGCGTTTCCGCGTGTCCGCTCTCGCCATGCCGCTTGTGCCTTTCATGGAATTCGCCGGCGGTATGCTCGAAACAGGAACCTCGTCATGCCGCCACCGCGGCGCAGGCCGTGTCCGGGAAGTCCGGCAATGGCGGTCCCGCCTGCGCCCGGTCAGCGCGGAGACTTCCTCAGGCCCACTTGCTCCATGATGCGGGCGAGATAGGCGTCCTCGGTCGCGATCATCTTGTGGAATTCCGCCGACGGCAGGAACGCGGGACGCACGTAGAGCTTTTCCGTCGCGGCGGCGAACTCGGGGCTCTGGACCGTCGCCCGTATGGCTTTTTCGAGTACGGCGATCGTGGCGGCAGGCGTCCCCTTGGGCGCCGCGACTCCGCGCCAGGCGTCGAGCGCGAGGTCGAATCCGAGGTCGCGTGCCGTTGGCACGTCCGGGAACACGGGATCGCGCTGGCTGGAAAGCGCCACGAGGAGCCGCACCCGGCCCGCCTGGACGTGGCTCGCCAGCGCTCCGGGAAACTGAACCACGACATCCACGTGCCCGCCCATCAGGTTGGGAATGATCTGCGAGGCGGCATAGGGGACGTGGGTTACCTCGGCATTCGCCGCCTTAAACAGGGCGACGGCGGAGAGGTGGGTATGGCTGCCGACTCCCGAGTTCGCGACGGTGATGCCGTCGGGCCGCGACTTCGCGTCGGCGATGAGATCCTTCAGCGATTTCCACTTCGACTCGCTGCGCACCGCGACCACCACGGATTCCACCAGCACCCGCGCCACCGATTCGAAGCTGCGGTAGTCGAGGCTCGACTGACCCATGTGGTAGCTCGTGGAGATCGAGTTCGAGTTCCAGACGATCGCGTGCCCGTCGGGTTTCTGCGATGCGAGGAACTTGTAGCCGATCGCCCCGCCGGCGCCGGGACGGTTCACCGGGAGCACGTTCACCCCGAGTTGCCGGCTCATGCCCTGCGCGAGCACGCGCGCGGTCACGTCGGCCGACGTCCCGGCGGGGAAGAGCACCGTCATGTCGATGCCCCCTTTCGGGAACTGCGCGTCCTGCGCCATCGCCGTCGTGGCCGACACGAGCGCCACGACACCGGCGATGAAGGGCAAGCGGATTTTCATGAATTCCTCCTCTCGTTTGGCAGCCAGAACCCTCGCAAGCATCCACCCCTCACCCGTCACCCATCGCTCATCCTGGTTTCAGGAGCTCCGCCACGGCGACCCGCCGCCCTTCGCGTGCCGACCTGATGCCGGCGAGCAGCACCGCCAGCGACGCAGTGCCGCACTCGCCGTCCATCTCGGGCTCCCCGCTCCCGCGCGCCGCGGCCGCGAACTCTTCCAGTTCCTCCACGATCGTGTCGTTCTTCGGGCAGGCGACCGGCTCGGCGCTACCGCCCCCGCGCCGGAGCACGCGCAGGCCCTGGTGGAGGTCGTAGTAGGCGGTGGCCTCCTTGCCGTAGACATTCATGAGGTAGTACTCGCCGGCGGACGCGTAGCTCGCGTTGAGCGTGGAGAGCGCACCGTTCTCGTGCTCGAGAACGAGGCTCGCGACATCCGGGTTCTCTCCCGGGAGCACGAGTTGCGCGAGGCTCGCCGTAACCGTCTTGATCGGGCCGACCAGGTACTCGATCACGTCGGTGTAGTGAATGCCGATCTGCAGCATCACGCCGCCCGGCATGCCTGCCGTCGTGTAGCGCCAGTGGCCCGGCTCGAACTGGCCCAGGCGGTCGCGGCTGATGTTGGCCTCCGCGTTGACGATGCGGCCGAACTCGCCGCGCTCGATTCGCTCCCGCACCCAGCGGAAGTGGCTCTCCTTGCGCCGCTGGTAGCCGAGCGCCAGCACGACCTTGTGCCGGCGGCATGCCTCGGTGAGGGCGCGGGCGTCCGCGATCGTCGTGGCGATCGGCTTGTCGAGAAAGACGTGTTTGCCCGCCTGCGCCGCGGCGCAGGTCGTCTCGCGGTGGACGTTGTTCGGCGTGGTGTTGATGATCGCCGCGATGCCCCGGTCCTCCAGGATGGCGTCGTAGCTCGCCGCCGCCGCGCAGCCGTACTTGCGGGCGAACGCCTCGCGTTTTCCCGCCGATCGCGAGTAGCAGGACACGATCCTGAGCTTGCCGGAGCGCTGGATCGCGTCGGCGAGCACGTCCGACCACCAGCCCATGCCGATACAGGCTACCGTGAGCGGTTCACCGGACATGGTCGAGTCCCGAAAAGGTGGCGATCAAGGCCGACGGGGTGCAGGCGACGGGGCGCGGTGATCCCGGTCCGGTCAACGGCCGTCGATTTTCCATCCAGCGCCGAGCGCTTCCACCGCCTCGCGCGCGAGCCGGTCGTCGAGCTCCCAGTTGGCGCCGGACACACCGATACCGCCGATGCAGACGCCCTCGACGATGATCGGGTAGCCGCCCTCCATCGCCGTCCAGCGTCCGGGTCCCGCCGCGAGAGCGAGCCCGACCACGTGCATCGTGTCGAGCGGCTGCGCTGCGGCGCCTTTCGCCGTCGTCGGCCGCATGTTGGAGGCCGCGCACACCGCCTTCGTCGTGGAGGAGTGCACGGTATGAAAACGCCCGCCGTCCATGCGCTGGATCAGCACGGGGTGTCCGCCCGCGTCGACGATGGCGACGGCCACGGCGAAGCCGGCCCGCCGCGCTTCTTCCACGACGGTGTCCATCATCTTCCGCGCGCCCTCGAGAGTGAGCCGCTTGCTGTCCGCGAAATACATCCGGTGGCGATCCTTGTCGCGAGGAAGGGAAGGGAACGGGATTCCATTATAATCGAGCACATCCCCGTATCGCCAGTTGCCGTGAACGGCCGGCGACCTCACGGTGTCGGAGAGCCCGGAGCACGTCGATGAAGCAGAGTGCCGGCGAGAACGCGCAGGAAGAGCTCAGGGACGCCGTGCGCGACCTGTGCCGGCGTTTCCCCGCGGAGTACTGGCGCAAGGTGAGCGCGGAACGGGCCTACCCGGACGAATTCGTGCGCGCGCTGACCGAGGCCGGCTGGCTCGCGGCGCTGATTCCCGAAGAGTACGGCGGCGCGGGGCTCGGCGTGACCGAGGCGTCGATCGTGCTCGAGGAGGTGAGCCGCGCGGGTGCGTTCGCGGGCGCCGTGCACGGCCAGATGTACGTGATGGGCTGCGTGCTGCGGCACAGCTCGGAGGAGCAGAAGCGCCGTTACCTGCCGCGCATCGCGAGCGGCGAGCTGCGCCTGCAATCGATGGCGGTGACCGAGCCCACCACCGGCACCGATACGACGAAGCTGAAGACCTTCGCGGTTCGCAGGGGAGAGCGCTACCTGGTGAACGGCCAGAAGGTCTGGATCTCGCGCGTGAAGCACTCCGACCTCCTGCTGCTGCTCGCGCGCACGACCCCGGTCGAGCGGGTGAAGCGCAAGTCCGAGGGGCTGTCGGTATTCATCGTGGACCTGCGCGATGCCCTCGGCCATGGGCTCACGGTGAAATCGATTCCGAACATGGCGAACCAGGAGACGAACGAGCTCTTTTTCGACAACCTCGAAGTGCCGGCGGAGAACCTGATCGGGGAGGAGGGCCGGGGGTTGAAGTACCTGCTGGACGGGTTGAACGCCGAGCGCATCCTCATCGCGGCGGAGTGCATCGGCGACGGCTACTGGTTCATCGACAAGGCGAGCGCGTACGCGAAGGAGCGCGTCGTATTCGACCGTCCGATCGGGAAAAACCAGGGAATCCAGTTTCCGATCGCGCGCGCCTACGCCAACCTGCGCGCGGCGGATCTCATGCGCTACCGGGCCGCGGAGCTCTTCGACGCGGGCACCCCGTGCGGGGCCGAGGCGAACATGTCGAAGCTCCTCGCGGCGGACGCGTCGTGGGAGGCGGCCAACGTGTGCCTGCAGACGCACGGTGGTTTCGGCTTCGCGCAGGAGTACGATGTCGAGCGCAAGTTCCGCGAGACCCGGCTCTACCAGATCGCGCCGATCTCGACCAATCTCATCCTTTCCTACATCGGGGAGCACGTGCTCGGGTTGCCCCGCTCCTTCTAGGCGGGAGGACGCCGCCCGGCCCGGGGCCGGGTGGCGCTCGCCCGGCATGCCGCACCGCGCGGTGGCGGCGGCGAGGCGAATTCAGAACCCGATGGGCCGCTTCCCCGGCGCGCGCTTCGTCCCGATGTCCTCGGACCGGATCTCGTCGCGCTGCGCGAGCCTCGCGCTGCCGAAAGCGAGCGTGATCGCGCGGCGCATTTCGCGCGGCCCCATCTGCGCAAGCCGGTCGAGCACCTCCGCCTGCGGCGCGTCCGGGAACGACCTTCCCCAATCGTGGCTGCCGCGGATCCCGGCGTAGATCGCCTGCGCAACCCGTCGCGATCCCTCGTGATCGGGCGCCTGAACGCAATAGACGATCATCCGGTCGAGGATCGGCGCCGGGATGCGCGACTCCTCGTTCGCCGTCGCGACCCAGATCAGCCCCGAGGCGTCGACCGGGACCTCGACGAATTCGTCGACGAACCGTGATGCCGTGTCGTGCTCCAGCAGCGAGTAGAGCGCGCCCAGTGGATCGTATTGCGAGGCGCCGCCCGCCTTGTCGATCTCGTCGACGCAGATCACGGGATTGGCGTAACGGCCGTGCAGGAGCGCTTCGAAGACCTTGCCCGGCTTCGCGTTCTTCCATTGCGAGGAGGAACCGGACAGCACCCATCCGGCGGTCATCGAGCTCATCGACGCGAAGCCATAGCCGGTCGCGAGCAGCCCGGCGATGCGCCGGCAGAAGTGCGTTTTGCCGATGCCCGGTTCTCCGAGCAGCAGCATCGGCGGCAGTTCCAGCGGATCGCTCGAGGAAGCGCAGAGCGCGAGGTGCTTCCTGATGTCGTCGAGAACTTCCGCGAAGTTGGGCAGTTCCGCGTAGAGTTCGTCGAGCGCCGGGAACCCCGAGGGCTTGACCGACAGGCGGGTCCCGCCCGCCACGAGCATCGCTTCGTAGGTGGCCTTGAGGGACTCGCTCGCGCCGGGCGAGAGCTCGTCGAGAGCGCGGCCGACCGCCGAGACGTCGTACACGTCCTTGAATGTCGCGATCGAAATTTCCGCCGCAGCCGCCATGTCCTCACCTCGCCGGTAGCGGGCCTCGGGTCACGCGCCGGAGCGGATCCGGGCCGGCGCCGGCGCCTTTCGGCACGGGAATCATCCTGGTGTTACGCCACGGGAGTCAGCGTAGTGCAGGGCGGGGGGATCGTCTGTGCGCAAACGTACCGCGGGGAGGCGGCGCCCCGGCAGCAATGATCGCTTGCCTAACCCACCGTTAGCGGTTAGCTTGGCTCGCTCTGGGTTTTCGGGGCAGGAGCCCCGCATCGACGGGGGCAGGTTGCGACCATTGGATGGAATCACGGTGCTGTCGCTGGAGCAGGCGGTGGCGGCTCCGTTCGCCTCGCGCCAGCTCGCCGATCTCGGCGCGCGGGTGATCAAGATCGAGCGGCCGGGAGCGGGGGATTTCGCGCGCGGCTACGACCAGACGGTGAAGGGCATGTCGTCGCACTTCGTGTGGCTCAACCGCTCGAAGGAGAGCCTCACGCTCGACGTGAAGCAGCCGCCGGCGAAGGAGATCCTCGCGAGGTTGATCGCCCGCGCCGACGTGTTCATCCAGAACCTCGCGCCCGGCGCGGCGCAGCGGCTCGGTCTGGGGGCGGACACGCTGCTCGCGAAGCATCCGCGGCTCGTCGTGTGCGACATCTCCGGCTACGGCGACTCGGGACCCTACTCGCGGAAGAAGGCCTACGACCTGCTGGTGCAGAGCGAGGCGGGGCTGCTTTCGGTCACCGGGACGCCCGGGACCCCGAGCAAGGTCGGGATCTCGATCGCCGACATCGCCACCGGCATGTACGCGTACTCCGGCGTCCTGACGGCGCTCTTCCGGCGCGAGCGCACGGGCGCGGGCGGGAGGGTGGAAGTCACGATGCTGGAAGCGCTCGGAGAATGGATGGGCTATCCCCTCTACTACACCCGTTTCGGTGGCACCGCGCCTCCCCGCAGCGGGCCGGATCACGCGACCATCGTGCCCTACGGTTTGTTTGCGGCCGGCGACGGGAAGCAGGTGATGCTGGGCCTGCAGAACGAGCGGGAGTGGGCGGTGTTTTGCGAGCGGGTGCTCGAACGCCCGGCACTCGCGTCGGATCCGCGCTACGACAGCAACTCCAGGCGCAATCAATGCCGTGACGAGATCACGGCAACGATCAATGAAGTCTTCTCGGGATTGACGGCGGAAGATCTCGTGCGGCGGCTCGATGCGGCGGGCATCGCCAACGCGCGGATCAACACACCGGAGGAGTTGTGGGATCACGCGCAGTTGAAGGCACGGCGCCGCTGGCGGGAGATAGATTCGCCGGTGGGGAAGCTCCCCGCCACGCTGCCTCCCGCGACGCTGGATGGGAGCGAGCCGCGCATGGATCCGCTGCCGCGCGTGGGCGAGCAGACCGAGGCGATACTCGGGGAACTGGGCTACGGCGCCGGGGAGATTGCGGCGCTACGCGCGAAGGCCGTGATCTAGCCATGCAGGAACACGAAAACGGCGGCGACAGGAGCAGACCATGACCCGGGAATCCGCGATCTCGCGCGCGACGCGCCATTTCGACGAGGGCCGCTTCATCGAGGACCTCGCGCGGCGGGTCGCCATCCGCACCGAGAGCCAGGTGCCGGCGAGCCGGCCCTTCCTGGACGTCTACCTGAAGCAGGAGATCGCGCCGGCGTTCGAACAGATGGGATTTCGGGTGGAGATCCTGCCCAATCCCGTGGACGGCGTGGGGCCGATACTCCTCGCCGAGCGCATCGAGGACCCGGCGCTGCCGACCGTGCTCTCGTACGGCCACGGTGACGTGATCCGGGGCCTCGAAGGCGAGTGGCGCGGGGGCCTCGACCCGTGGAAGCTGAAACAGGAGGGCGTGCGCTACTACGGGCGCGGCTCGGCCGACAACAAGGCCCAGCACTCGATCAATATGGCGGCGCTCGAGACGGTGATCGCGGAGCGCGGCCGGCTCGGATTCAACGCGAAGTTCATGCTGGAGACCGGAGAGGAGGTGTCCTCGCCGGGGCTGCGCGAATTCTGCGAGGCGCACCGCGAACGGCTGAAGGCGGACGTGCTGATCGCCTCCGACGGGCCGCGGCTTGCGGCCACGCGGCCGACGCTCTACCTCGGCTCGCGCGGCTCGATGAACTTCAACTTCTCCGTGACGCTGCGCGAGGGCGCCCACCACTCCGGCAACTGGGGCGGGCTCCTCGCCAATCCGGGCATCGTCCTCGCGAATGCGCTCGCGAGCATCGTCACGCGGGAGGGAAGAGTGCTGGTGCGCGAACTCATGCCCGATGCGATCCCCGATTCGGTGCGGCGGGCACTCGCCGACTGCACGCCGGTGCCCGAGCCCGGCGAGCCGGAGATCGACGCCTGGTGGGGCGAGCCCGGCCTCACCGCCGCCGAGAAGGTCTATGCGTGGAACACGTTCGAGATCCTCGCCTTCCGCACCGGCAATCCCGACAATCCCGTGAATGCCATCCCCGGCACGGCGAGCGCGACCTGCCAGATCCGCTTCGTCGTCGGCTCGGATCCCGAAAGCTTCATTCCGATCCTGCGGCGCCACCTCGACGCGAACGGCTGCGAAATGGTGAAGATCGACATGGCACGCAAGAGCTACATGCGCGCGACGCGCCTCGATCCGGAGCACCCGTGGGTCAAATGGGCGGCTGAATCGCTGCGGCGCACGACCGGGGGCAAGCCCGCCATCCTGCCCAACCTGGGCGGTTCGATCCCCAACGACTGCTTTTCGGAGGTGCTGGGACTGCCGACCGTGTGGGTCCCGCATTCCTATGCCGGCTGCTCGCAGCACGCGCCCGACGAGCACGTGCTGGCGCCCGTGTTGCGCGAGGGGCTGCAGATAATGACCGGGCTCTTCTGGGACCTTGCGGAGCGACGTGATCCTTGATAGGTGATCGGCTACTCGCGAACCGAACTGGCGAGACCCGAGCCCAACTTGCCGATCACCGATCACCGATCACCGATCACCGATCACGCTTCCTGCCCCAATGACCATCGTCGAACAACTCGCCGACTATGCAGCGGGACTGCGCTACGAGGACCTGCCGCCGGAGGTGGTGCGGCAGGCGAAGCGGCTCATCGCCGACAGCATCGGGTGCGCGCTCGGGGGCCACGCCAGCGAGCCCGCGACGATCGCGCAAGACATGGCTGCGACCGTCACGAGCACGCGTCCCGCCACCGTCATGGTGACTGGACGGCGCACGAGTCCCGATCTCGCCGCCTTCGCGAACGGCGTGATGATCCGCTTTCTCGACTTCAACGACGGCTATACCAGCACCGGCGAATCCGGTCATCCCAGCGACAGCATCGCCGCAGCGCTTGCCGCTGCCGAGATCGCGGGCCGCTCCGGCAAGGACCTGATCGCCGCGACCGTGCTGGCGTACGAGGTGTTCTGCCGGATCTGCGATGCGGCCGATCTCAAACCGCTCGGCTGGGACCACGTCACCGTGGGCGGCATCGCGAGCGCCGCCGCCGCTGCGAAGCTCCTCGGCCTCGAGGGGCGCCGGCTCGCGGAGGCGCTCAACCTCGCCATCGCGCCCAATATCGCGCTCTACCAGACGCGCATCGGTCACGTTTCGATGTGGAAAGGCTGCGCCTACGCCAACGCGAGCCGCAACGCGCTTTTCGCCGCGCTGCTCGCCGAGCGCGGGATGACGGGCCCAGCGCCAATCTTCGAGGGCGTCGGCGGCTATTTCAAGGCGGTGACCCGCGCGCCGTTCGCGCTCGAGGCGCTGGGCGGGCGCGGGCATCCCTACAAGATCATGGAGTGCAGCATCAAGCGCTTCCCGCTCGGACAGTATTCCCAGACGGTGGTGGAGGCCGCGCTTGAGGCGCGCGCGAGGGCCGGGCCGGATGCCGCGATCGAGGAGGTTCGCATCGAAACGTGCTCGACCGCGGTGCGGTTGATGGCGGGTGATCCGGACAAGTGGGAGCCCGAGACGCGCGAGACCGCCGACCACAGCATGCCCTACACGGTGGCGGTCGCGTTGATTCACGGCGAGGTCGCGGACCACCATTTCGGCAACGAGTACCTGCGCGATCCGGACATCCGCGCCCTTGCGCGGCGGGTGAAGGTCGCGGCGACGGCGGAAGCCGACAGCCGGATGCCGGAGGCGATGCTGTGCCGGCTGGCGCTGTTGACGAAACGCGGCGAGAGCATCCCGGCGACCGTGGAGTACCACCGGGGTCACTGGAAGAATCCGATGTCGGACGGCGAAGTGGAGGCGAAGTTCCGGCGGCTCGCTGCAACCGTGCTGCCGTCGAGCTCGGCCGATCGCCTGCTGGAAACGCTGTGGCACCTCGAGTCCGAGGACAACGCCGGCGCTCTCATCGGACTTGCCGTGGCCGGCGCGCCCACCGGCCGCTGACGCATCGTGCGGCTGGACGATCCCGAAACGCGCAGGCGCCTGGAGGATTTCATCCGTGGTGCCTCGGGGGCCGCTACGGTCGCGATCGCGGTGCTCGAGCGCATGAGCGGGGGGGCGGTCCAGGAGAACTGGGCGCTCGACGTCCGCCTCGACGGCGAGCCGCGCCGCTGGGTGCTGCGCACCGACGCCGCGGCGACGGTGCGGGAGAGCCTCACGCGCGCGCAGGAATTCGCCGTGTTGAGGGCGGTGCACGATGGGGGCGTGCTTGCTCCGCAACCGCTGTACCTCTGCGAGGACACCGCCGTGACGGGTCGCCAGTTCTTCATCATGACCCGGCTCCCGGGCGTGGCGGCGGGGCACAGGGTGACGCGGGAAACTACGCTCGTGCCGGACCCGGCGCTGCTCGCGCGTCAACTCGCGGCGAACCTCGCCCGGCTGCACCGGATTCGTCCGCCGCATGCCGGACTGGATTTTCTTCCCGTCATGCTCGCGTGCGATTGCATCACCCACTATCGTCGCTACCTCGACACGCTGTCCGAGCCGTATCCCGTGCTGGAATGGGGCCTGCGCTGGTGCGAGTTGAACGCGCCGGCGAACGAGGACGTGACGCTCGTCCACCGCGACTACCGCACCGGAAACTACCTCGTTCACGACGGACACCTCGCGGGCGTCCTTGACTGGGAGTTCCCGGCGTTCGGCAACCCGATCGAGGACGTCGGCTGGCTCTGCGCGCGCCACTGGCGCTTCGCCCGGCCGGACCGCGAACTGGGCGGCATCGCCCCGGTCGGGGATTTCGTGTCCGAGTACGAACGCGTCTCGGGCCGCCGGGTGGTGCCGGGCGCGTTGCGCTACTGGCAGGTCATGGCGAACGTGCGCTGGGCGGTGATCGCGCTGCAGCAACTGGAGCGGTACTTGTCCGGAGCGCAACCCTCCCTGGAACTCGCGCTGACGGGTCACGTGGTCGGGCAGGTCGAGTGGGAACTCCTGCGGCTCACCGGCGAGCGGGAACCGGAGGCGCGATTCCCCGTTCCTTCTCCCGCTCCCGGGCGGGGAGGCGCGCTGGGCGAATGATGCCATGGGTATTTCCCGGGAACCCGCGCAGGAGGCATGATGAACGACCGTCCCGACGCGCGGAACCTGCTCGAGACCGCCCGTCGCGCGCTCGCGAGCGAGATCCTTCCGGCGCTGCCGGAGGAACTGCGTTACACGGCGCTGATGATCGGCAATGCCATGGCGACCGCCGCGCGGGAGATCGCGGCCGGGGAGGCGCCGCTCGAGGCGGAGCGGGAGCGGTTGCGCGGGTTGCTGGGTGAAACCGGCGCGCCCGCCTCCGGACGCGTGCTGCGCGCGGCGGTGCGGGACTATAATCGGCGGCTGGCTGTAGCGATACGTACCGGGCGGTTCGACGGGGAGGGACGCGCTGCGATGCTGGAGCACCTGCGCCTTGCGACCGAGGCAAAGCTCGCCGTCTCCAATCCGAGGTTCCTGAATCAGTCGCCGACGGCAGCCGACACACACCCACGGGCGCGCGAGCCTTGAACCCGTCCGCGTGCGCGCGCGTCGGTCCGCGGCTCGTCGAGGGGAGTGCGCGCGCATGATCGCGCCGGCGGCCTTCGAGCCGCTTTCGCCCGGCGCGTTCCTGCTGCGCTCGGGGCGGGTCTACGCGGACCGCATCGCCGTCGTCGACGGCGGGTTCTCCGCGACCTACGCCCGGTTCCTCGACCGCTGCCTGCGCCTCGCCGGGGCGCTGCGCGCAATGGGCGTCGCCGAGGGCGGACGGGTCGCGGTGCTCGCTCCCAATACGCACGTCATGCTGGAGGCGCACTACGGCGTGCCGTACGCGGGCGCGGTGCTCGTCGCCCTCAATACCCGGCTCACCAGCACCGACCTCGCCGGGATCGTCGCCCACAGCGGGGCGGGCGTGCTGATCTACGACCACGAATTCGAAGCCGTCGCGCGCGAGATCGCGGCGCAGGCGGGCGGCGACCTGCGGCTGGTGCGCGCCGGCCGCGCGGACGACCAGTACGAACGACTGCTCGATGCGGCGGCGCCGTGGCAGCGCGCGGTGGCGGACGAGCGCGGGCTGATTTCGATCAATTACACGAGCGGCACCACCGGCCGTCCGAAGGGCGTCATGTACCACCACCGCGGCGCCTATCTGCAAGCGCTCGCGATGACGCTCGGGGCACGGCTCGACGCCGAGAGCGTCTTCCTGTGGACGCTGCCGATGTTTCACTGCAACGGCTGGTGCTTCCCATGGGCGGTGACCGCGGCCGGCGCCACGCACCTGTGCCTGCGTCGGTTCGACGCGGGGCAGGTGTGGAAGCTCATCCACGAGTCCGGCGTCACGCATTTCAACTGCGCGCCCACGGTGCTCGTGATGCTCGCCTGGCACTCCGGGGCGCGCGCGCCGGGACGCACGGTGCGCGTCGCGACCGGCGGCGCGCCGCCGACGCCGGCGATACTCGAGCGCATGGCCATGCTCGGCGTGGAGGTGACGCATCTCTACGGGCTTACCGAAACGTTCGGGCCGGCCGCGATCTGCGAGTGGCGCGGCGACTGGAGCCGGCTCGGGATCGAAGAGCAGGCGCGGCTGAAAGCGCGGCAGGGCGTGGGCAACGTCGTGTCGCGGGAGCTGCGGGTAGTGGATGGCGCGGGGCGGGACGTGCCGGCCGATGGCGCGACGCTCGGCGAGATCGCGCTGCGCGGCAACAACGTGATGCTGGGTTACTATCGGGACGAGATCGCGACCCGCAAGGCGATACCGGACGGCTGGTTCCGGACGGGGGATCTCGGCGTGATGCATCCCGACGGCTACGTCGAGATTCGCGACCGCTCGAAGGACATCATCCTCTCGGGCGGGGAGAATATCGCGTCGATCGAAGTGGAGCGCGAGCTCTCCGCGCACCCCGCGGTGATGGAGGCCGCGGTCGTGGCGGCACCGGACGAGAAGTGGGGCGAGGTGCCGGTGGCGTTCGTGACGTTGCAGGAGGGCGCGGCCGCGACGGCCGGGGAGCTCATCGCGTACGCCCGCGGGCGCATGGCGCACTTCAAGGTGCCCGCGCGCGTGGTGTTCGGCGAGCTGCCGAAGAACGCGACGGGCAAGATCCAGAAGTTCGTGCTGCGCGAGCGCGCGCGGACCATAATGCAGGAGAAATAGCCGCAGAGACGCAGAGTGCGCAGAGGAGTTCGGCATGGCGCGAAGTTCACGCGCCGGCCGGGATCGTGGCGGCGCACCGTATTGCGTGCAACGTGCTGCCGGACGGATTTTCCATGCGGTCTCTGCGGCTCCGCGGCAAATAACCGCCATGGATCTCACGCTGCCCTCCCACATCGAGGACTACCGCCGCCGTTACCGGGACTTCGTTGCGGAGCACCTGCTGCCGGTCGAAGCCGACCCTGCCGCGCGCGACGAGCACGAGAACGTCCGCCTCGAGGTCCTCGAGCCGCTGCGCGGGAAGGCGAAGGCCGCCGGACTGTGGGCGCCGCAGATGCCGAAGGCGCGCGGGGGGCAGGGATTGTCCGTTGTCGGCATGGCGGCGTGCTACGAGGAGATGAACTACTCGATTTTCGGTCCGGTGACGTTCAACTGTGCGGCGCCGGACGACGGCAACATGATCGTGCTCGAGAAAATCGGCACGGAGGAGCAGAAGGCGCGCTGGCTGCAGCCGATCGTGGACGGGAAGGTGCGCTCGTCCATCGTCATGACCGAGCCCGAGCCGGGGGCGGGGTCCGACCCCACCATGATGCTGACGACGGCGGAGCCGAAGGGCGACCGGTGGGCGATCCGGGGTCGGAAGTGGTTCATCACCGGTGCCGGCGTCGCGCAGCACTTCATCCTCGTCGCGAAAACTTCCGGGGACCGGCGCAAGGGGCTGACGGCGTTTCTCTTCGATCGCGACCAGCCGGGCTGGAGCATCGTGCGGCGGATCCCGATCATGGGGCCGGAGGAGCATGGCGGCCACTGCGAGCTCGAGTTCGACGGGCTCGAGATTCCCGATTCGAACCGTCTGATGGGCATCGGGGACGGGCTGAAGGTCACGCAGATCCGCCTCGGCACCGCGCGCCTCACGCACTGCATGCGCTGGCTGGGGCTTGCCCGGCGCTCGATGGACATCGCGGCCGAGTACGTGTCGCGGCGCGGGGCCGACGGCGGCAAGCTCGCCGAGCGCGAGAGCGTGCGCCTGCTCCTCGGGGAAGTCGCGATGCAGATCGAGATCGGGCGGCTCCTCGTCATGCGTGCGGCGGCGAGGCTCGACCGGGGCGAGTTCGCGCGCAAGGAAATTTCGATGGCGAAGGTCGCCGTCGCCGACGTGCTGCACAAGGCGGCCGATACGGCGATACAGTTGAACGGCGCGCGGGGCTACTCGAAGGACACGGTGCTGGAATGGATCTACCGCTACGCGCGGCAGGCGCGGCTCGTGGACGGGGCGTCCGAGGTGCACCGCATGGTGCTGGCGCGCTTTTACATGCAGGAGCGGAACGATTTCTGGTCGTGGTACTGACGGAACAACGGAACCCTCCGCCGGCGGAGAAATCATGTACCTGCTGGAATCGATTGTCGTGACCCAGGACGAGCTGACGCGGTGGCGCCGCGACATCCACGCGCACCCGGAACTCGGCTTCGAGGAGAGCCGTACCGCCGGGATCGTCTCCGGGAGGCTGCGCGAGTTCGGCTGCGAAGTTCACACCGGAATCGGACGCACCGGCGTGGTCGGGGTGCTGCGCGCCGGCAACGGGTCGCGGAAGATCGGGCTGCGGGCCGACATGGACGCACTGCCCATCCACGAGGCCAACGCGTTCGAACATCGTTCGACGCACCCGGGGAAGATGCACGCCTGCGGCCACGACGGCCACACCACGATGCTGCTCGCGGCCGCGCGCTACCTCGCGCAGACCCGGCGATTCGACGGGACGGTGCATTTCATCTTCCAGCCCGCCGAGGAAGGGCAGGGCGGCGCGCAGGCCATGATCGCGGACGGTCTCTTCGAGCGTTTCCCCTGCGACGCCGTGTTCGGCATGCACAACCGCCCGGGGCTGGCGCTGGGGAAATTCGCAGTGCGTTCCGGCCCGATGATGGCCGGCGGTGCTTTCTTCGACATCGAGATCACCGGCAGGGGCGCGCATGGGGCCCGGCCCGAGACCGGCGTGGATCCGGTGCTCGCCGCCGCGCACCTCACCACCGCTCTGCAGGCGATCGTCGCGCGCAACGTCCCCCCGGTGCAGACCGCCGTACTCTCGGTGACGATGGTTCACGCGGGCGACGCCTACAACGTGATTCCGCAGACCGCGCGATTGTCGGGCACGGTGCGCGCGTTCTCGCGCGAGGTGATGACCACGATCGAGCAGTCGATGAAGCGCATTGCCGAAGGCGTCACGCAGGCATTCGGCGCCCGCTGCATGGTCGATTTCCGGGTGATCTATTCGCCGACCGTAAACAACGCCGAGGCGGCGGACTTCGCCGCGAAGATCTGCGCGGAAGTCGTGGGGGCGGAAAACGTCGAGCGCAACCCGCCGCTGATCATGGCGTCCGAGGATTTCTCCTTCATGCTGGAAAAGGCTCCGGGCTGCTATTTCAACATCGGCAACGGCGCCGGCGAGGGTTCGTGCGAGGTGCACAACCCCGGATACGACTTCAACGACGAGGCTCTGCCGCTCGGCGCGACGGTGTTCGCGCGCATCGTGGAACGATGGCTCGGCCGGTGACTCGGCGAATCCGCACGCGTCGATTTCATTCCGGCAGGGCGGCGCTCCTCCTGCTGCTCGTCACGACGAGCGCCGCACCCGCGCGCGCCGATCACGACACCGCGGAGACCATACTGGGAGCGTGGAAGCGCTACCAGCAGCGCCTGCACGTGCTGGCGCCGGCGAGGAACGTGCGGCCACCCGGGCCAGGCGGCGACAGCCACGGCGCGCAGCGCCTGGCGGAGGGGGCGAAGCTCCTTCTTCGCAACACGCTTTCGCTCGTCATCATCGAGAACGGGCCGCAACCCGTGGCTGTTCGGGCACGGCGGACAGCGCGTCGGAGTGAACGTCGCGGTCGGCCGGATACTCCCCACGAACGGCTACAGGCAGTGGCGCGGCTTCGACGTCGACGCGCAGGCGCTGCTGGCGAAATGACGGACTGCGGCATACTTCAGGGGGGAAACGGCCATGCTTGGAGACTCCAGCAGCAGAATCGCGGGCACGCCCCTCCTGGTTGCGCTCGCATTGCATGCGGTGCTCGCATCGTTTCCGGCGCAGGGTCAGGGCTTTCCGAACCGGCCCGTGCGCCTGCTCGTCCCGTTCGCGGCGGGCGGCGGGGCGGACACGCTCTCGCGCATTCTCGCGCCGAGACTCCACGAGTCGCTCGGCCAGCCGTGGGTGGTGGACAATCGCGGCGGCGCCGCCGGCAACCTCGCGGCGGAGACCGTCGCGCGGGCCGCGCCCGACGGCCACACGGTGTTCATGGGATTCAGCACCGTGCTGACGGTAAATCCCTCCCTCTACAAGCTGCCCTACAGCGTCGAAAAGGATCTGCTGCCCGTGACGCTGCTCGCGACCGCCCAGTACATACTGGTCGTGCACTCGAGCGTGCCTGCCGGGAGTCTTCAGGGGCTGATTGCGCTTGCCAAGTCGAAGCCGCGCTCGCTCAACTATGCGTCGGCCGGCGTCGGCAGCCCGTTGCACCTTGCCGCCGAACTTTTCAAGAAGCGCGCGGGGGTGGACCTCGTTCACATTGCCTACAAGGGTGGAGGACCCGCAGCTGCCTCCGTGCTCGCGGGCGAAACGCAGGTGCTCTTTGGCAGCGTCGCCTCGTCCATGCCGCATGTGAAGTCGGGGCGCCTGAAGGCGCTTGCCACGACCGGGGCAAGGCGCGCGAAGATTGCGCCGGATCTGCCCACCATTGCCGAGTCGGGATTCCCGGGATTCGACGTGGGTTCCTGGTACGCGCTGCTCGTGCCGGCAGGAACGCCAGCGGCCGTCGTGAAGCGGATGCGGGAGGCCGCGATTGCCGCGGTGGCACTGCCGGACGTCGCCGCAGCAATGGCCCGGCAGGGGCTCGAGGCCGAAACCGGCACGCCGCAGGCGCTCGCGGCGCGCATCAGGTCGGAGACTGCCGTGTGGGCGGGCGTCATCAGGGACGCGGGCATCAAGGCGGAGTAGCTGCTGGGAAGTGACGAACGCAGGCGAATGAAAATGATGACAACCGGCAGGAAGGGAAAGCAGCCCGGAGGCAGTCCGGGACCATTCCGTCACCCGTACCTCATCACCCGTATCACGTCACCATTATCTCGTCATCTTCCTGCGCTTGCCGTCGTGTTGACCTGCGCGGTCTCTCAATCGTTAGCGCAGGGCTATCCGATCCGCCCGGTACGGATCATCGTGCCGACCTCGCCGCCCGGCGGCGCGGACGTGGTGGCGCGGTTGATCGCGCCGGGACTGACGGAGCGGTTCGGGCAGCAGGTTTTCGTGGAGAATCGCGCGGGTGCGAGCACCATGATAGGGGGCGAGGCGGCGGCGCGGGCGGCGCCGGACGGCTACACGCTGCTCTTGGGCATCAGCACGCTCGCGATCAATCCCGCGACTTTCCGCAAGGTGCCCTACGATGCGCTGCGCGACTTCGCGCCGATCACGCACGCCGTGAATCAGACGCTGATACTGGTCTCGCATCCGTCGCTGCCGGTGAAATCCGTGAAGGAGTTGATCGCCATCGCGAAGGCCCGCCCGGGAGAGGTCGCCTATTCCTCACCCGGCTTCGGCACCAACCCGCAGATGGGGATGGAACTCTTCCTCTATCTCTCCGGCACGCGCATGCTCCACGTGCCCTACCGCGGCGGCGGCGAGTCGATCATCGCGGTCGCTTCCGGTCACGTTTCCGTCTCGATTTCATCCATGCTGGGCGGGCTTCCCCAGGTACGCGCGGGGCGGCTCCGCGCGCTCGGCGTAACGAGCGCGACCCGCGTCCCCGCGGTTCCCGACATCCCGACGATCGCCGAAGCGGGCGTGCGCGGCTACGTGTCCATGCAGTGGTACGGGCTCCTCGCGCCGGCGGGCACGGGCCGCGACATCGTGACGCGGGTGAACCGTGACGCCGTCGCGATACTGCGCACGCCCGAAGTCGCGGCGCGCCTCGCGGGTGACGGCGGGTTCGTCGTGGCGAGCACGCCGGAGCGGTTCGGCGAGTGGCTGCGCGCCGAAACGGAGAAATGGGCGAAGGTGGCGAAGGCGGCGGGTATCAATCCGGAATAGCAGGGGGGAAGCCGGAATGGTCGCTGGAACCGACACGGTACACGCGGGCAGCGCGGGCCGGTGCGTAACGATCCCGGGCACTGCCTGCCACGCCGGACGCCCCGAAGCGTGGGTTTCCCGGCCTTGTCGCGCCCTGTGCACCTGCCGCTGATCGCCGTCGTCGCGGCGAGCACGGCGGCCCAGATCGCGTCGATGATGGGGGTCACCGTCTTTCCCGTCATCGCGCCGAAGCTCGCCGCCGATCTCGGCGTGGAGCCGTCGTTCGTCGGCTACCAGGTGAGTCTCACCTACGGGGTGGCGACGGCGGCCGCGCCGTTCATGAGTGGCATGGTGCTGCGGTGGGGCGCGTCCCGCACGATGCAGGTCGGCCTCGGCTGTACCGCCCTCGCGATGTTGCTGGCGATGTCCCCCAGTCTGTGGGTGTTCGTCGTCGTCTCCGGGTTGCTGGGACTGGGCGTCGGTGTGATGGCGCCGGCCTCGGCGCATCTCCTCTTTCGCTACACGCCGGAGCGGCACCGCAACACGATCTTTTCGCTCAAGCAGACCGGTATTCCGCTCGCGTGGGTGCTGATGGCGGCGGTGGCGCCGGCGATAGCGCTCGCGTTCGGGTGGCGATGGGCGCTCGCGCTCGCGCTCGCGACGGCGCTCTGCGTCGCGGGCGCGATTCAACTGCGGCGCGCGCAGTGGGACGACGATCGCAGGGGATGGGCCGCGCGCTCGCCGGGGCTCGCCGCCGCTTTGCGCCTGGTGTGGCGCCGACCGGCCCTGCGCTGGCTGTCGGTCATGTCCTTCTGCTACACGTTCGTCCAGCTCTGCACGGTCACCTTCGCGGTGACGGCGCTGGTCGAGGAAGGCGGCTACACCCTCGTGACGGCGGGGCTCGTGCTGATGCTCACCAGCGCCGCCGGCGTTGCGTGCCGGTTGGCGGCGGGCTGGATTGCGGACCTCGCCGGCAGCAGCCGCGTGCTCGCCGCGCTCGGCGTGGTGATGATGGCCTGCTCCGTCGGGCTCGGCTTGAGCTCGCCGGCGCCGCCCGGCTGGGTGTTCTGCGCGCTGATCGTCGTGCTCGGCGCGAGCGCGACGGCCTGGACCGGGGTGTTCTTCGCCGAGACCGCGCGCCGCAGTCCGCCGGGGCAGGTCAGCCTCGCGACGGGCGGAGCGATGGCGTGGACTTATGGCGGCGTGCTCCTGGGGCCGGCCCTGTTTGCCGCGTGCTACAAGCTCGTCGGCAGCTACGCGGCCGCCTTCAGCCTGCTGGGTGCCGTGACGGCCGCGGGACTGGTTGCGCTCCGGGCAGCGGCGCGCTGACCCTGTGCCGCGGCAGATTCTCGCGCCCGCCGCTTCCGGCAAGCCGGTCGCGGCGCTTGCCGCGGGTTCCCGAAATCGCCGGGACCGGCATTTCCGGGCGCGGCGCAACTCATGACGGTGGTATTGTCCCGCGCGGATCGACGTGATCGATGCTTCGCGCCGGATCAGGCGGTGGCGACCCGCCCGGGGCGGGAACTCGTCCGCGCCGGCCGGTATAATCGCGCCATGCCCCTCACGAATGCACAGCGCCCGTTCGCCACGCTCGTGGCGGGACCACACCTTTTCCGGCCGGTGACTTTTCGTTCCGTCACCGCGCGCAACCGCATCATGGTCTCGCCCATGTGCCAGTACTCGGCGAGGGACGGCGTGCCGGACGACTGGCACCTTCAGCACCTCGGCGCGCGCGCCGTGGGCGGGGCGGGTATCGTGTGCGCGGAGATGACGAACGTCGAGGCGCGCGGCCGCATCACGCCCGGCTGCCTCGGCCTGTGGAACGATGCGCAGCGCGACGCCTTCGCGCGGATCGTCCGCTTCGTGAAGTCGCAGGGCGCGGTGGCGGCGGTGCAGCTCGCCCACGCCGGGCGCAAGGCATCCACGCAGCCGCCGTGGGAGGGCGGCAAGCCCCTCGCCGCGGCAAACGGCGGCTGGCAGCCGATCGCGCCTTCCCCGCTGCCCTTCGGCGAGGGCTACCCCGTGCCGCAGGAGATGGCGGAGCGGACCATCGCGGATATCGTGAACGCTTTCGCGAGTTCGGCCCGCCGGGCGCGGGAAGCGGGTTTCGACCTGATCGAGCTGCACGGCGCGCACGGCTACCTCGTGCACGAGTTCCTCTCGCCGCTGTCGAATCGCCGTACCGACCGCTACGGTGGATCGTTCGAGAACCGCGTTCGCTTCCTGCTCGAAGTGGTGGACGCGGTGCGCTCGGAATGGCCGGCCGGGAAGCCGCTCTTCGTGCGCCTTTCGTGCACCGACTGGATCGAGGGGGGATGGGACCTCGAGTCGAGCGTGAAGCTCGCGCGGCTCCTCGGCTCGGGCGGCAAGGTGGACCTGATCGACAGCTCGAGCGGCGGCCTGAGCCCGCTGCAGAAGGTCCCGCTACACCCGGGCTACCAGGTGCCCTTCGCCGCGGCGGTGCGCGAGCGCGCGGGAATCGCGAGCGGCGCGGTCGGCATGATCACCGGCGCGGACATGGCCGAGCACGTGCTGGCGACCGGCAAGGCCGACCTCGTCATCCTCGCGCGGGCGCTGCTGAACGATCCGTACTGGCCCCTGCACGCGGCGAAGGCGCTGAAGGCGAGAATCGCGTGGCCGCAGCAGTACGAGAGGGGCGACATCTTCTGAGAGGCGGCTTGCTTCGCGCACCCACTGGCGGGGCCTTCGCGCCGGTTCTGTTCATCGAGAAAAGCGGGCGGCCGGATTTGACGTTGAACACATAACTGTATACAGTTTGCGCTTGACGCCCGGGACGGGCCGACTGCTCGGCGCGCAGGTCGCCGCAAGTTCGCTCCGTGAGCAACGCCGGTGGAGGCAAGCTCGCGGGCGGCACGGGGATAACCCGTTCGCAGGCGCCCGCCGCCCGCGTCGCGCTCGGGTTCGGCGGGGCCGAGCAGGTCTCCCTCGTCGGAGGTAGCGGGCGCCTCGACGTCGTCAACGCCGTCCCGGATATGCCACGCAGCCGCGTCGGCGCTCACGCGCCCTGCGGCCGGCATCGCGACCTCTGAGTCGACCGACACGGGAGGATGTCCCGACATGAAAACCGCGCTGGTTTCGGCTCGAGTCTGCCTCGCCGCGATTCTCGCGACGGCGGGCGGGATGGCGGTTGCGCAGGATGCGGCGGGTCCGATCCGGATCATCCAGGGTTTTGCTCCCGGCGGCGGCCACGACACCGTTGCCCGCCTGCTGGCGCCGCGCGTCGGCGCGCACCTCAAGGTGCAATCCATCGTCGAGGCGCGGCCCGGCGCCAATGGCATCATCGCGGCCGAGTCCGTGGCGAGGGCGGCGCCCGACGGCAACACCGTCCTGCTGAGCGGTGTGAGTACCTTCGTGCAGGAGGAATTCGCGCGCTGGGGGAAGGTCGTGCAAAGCACCGGAATCCAGCTAAAGCAATAGGTCGTTTCTTCGAGGGCAAGATGAATTCGAGCGAAATCGGGCAGGCGGACGTCGTCGTGGTGGGGGCGGGCAATGCGGCGCTTTGCGCCGCACTGGGTGCAAGGGATGAGGGCGCGAGTCCGATCGTGCTGGAAACGGCGCCGGAACCGGAGCGTGGCGGCAACACCTTTTTCGTGGCGGGTTCGACGCGCTGGGTCTACAACAACCTCGACGAGGTCCGCGAGGTGCTCGACCTGTCGGAAGAGGAAATGCGCACCGTCGATTTCGGCACCTACACGCGCGAGGATTACTTCGAGGACATGGGCCGCGTCACGCAGTATCGCTGCGACCCCGATCTCACCGAGATCCTGGTCGACAACGCGAGGCCGACGCTCGTCTGGATGAAGGGCAAGGGTATCCGTTTCGAGCCGATGTACAAGGGCCAGTCGCAAAAGGTGGACGGTCGGGTCAAGTTCTTCGGCGGCCAGATCTGCAATTTCTGGGGCGGCGGTCCGGAGCTCACGGCGGGGCTGTTCCGCGCGGTCGAGAAGGCGGGCATTCCGGTGCTCTACGAGACGACCGCGATCGCGCTGATCTACGAGAAGGGTCGGGTGAACGGCGTCGTGGTCGAGTCGGGCGGCGAGCGGGGCGAAATCCGCTCCCGCGCCGTCGTGCTCGCGTGCGGGGGCTTCGAGTCGAGCGCGGAGATGCGCGCGCGTTACCTCGGGCCCGGTTACGAGCTCGCCAAGGTACGTGGCACGCAGCACAACAACGGCGCCGGCATCCGCATGGCCCTCGAAATCGGCGCGATGTCGGCGGGGCACTGGTCGGGCGCGCACGCGGTCGGCTGGGACCGCAACGCGCCGGCTTTCGGCGACCGCGAGGTCGGCGACGGCTTCCAGAAACACAGCTACATCTTCTCGATCATGGTCAATGCCCGCGGCGAGCGCTTCGTCGACGAGGGCGCGGATTTCCGCAATTTCACCTACGCGAAGTACGGCCACGTGGTGCAGCAGCAGCCGGGGATGTTCGCCTGGCAGGTGTTCGATCGGAAGGTCGAGCACCTCCTGCGCGACGAGTACCGGATCCGGCGGGTGACCAGGGCTGTCGCCGACTCGCTCGGGGAGCTGGCGGGCAAGATGGAAGGCGTCGACCCGAAGGGATTCCTCGCCACGGTGGCGGAGTACAACCAGGCGGTGCGGCAGGACGTGCCGTTCTCGCCGGTCATCAAGGACGGTCGCGGCACCGTCGGCCTGAGAATTCCCAAGTCCAACTGGGCCAACACGATCGACACGCCGCCGTTCCAGGCCTATGCCGTGACGTGCGGCGTCACCTTCACGTTCGGCGGGGTCAAGATCTCTCCCGGAACGAGCGTGCAGAACGTGGGCGGCCGGGACATCCCCGGGTTGTACGCGGCCGGCGAGATGATCGGCGGGCTGTTCTACTTCAACTATCCGAGCGGCAGCGGCCTCGTGGCGGGCGCGGTTTTCGGCCGGCGCGCGGGTGCGAGCGCCGCCCGTCACGCACTGGGTAGATCGTAGCCGGGCGGCATGCCATGGCGCGCGCGGCCGGCGGAAGCGCTTCACGGGAGCCGCGCGTGCGCGCGGCCCGGGGGGCCGAGCAGATCTATGAACGCCTGAAGTCGATGGCGATCACGTTCGCCATCCGTCCCGATGCGCGCGTGAACGAGGTCGAACTCTCCCGGGCCCTCAACGTCAGCCGCACGCCGCTGCGCGAGGCGCTCAACCGGCTGATGGTCGAGGGTTTTCTCACGCGCGCGCCCAACCGGGGATTCATCGGTCGTTCGCTCGACGCCAAGCAGATCTATGATCTCTACGAGCTGCGACGGTCGCTGGAGGAGTCCATCGTGCGCCTCGCGTGCGAGCGGGCGAGCGGCGAGGATCTGGCCGGGCTCGAGGCATTCGTCAAGGATTCGATCGCGCGCCGCGAGAAGGAGGATACCGCCTCGCTGCTCGCGCTCGACGAGGCGTTCCACGAGCGCGTCGCCGAGCTCACGCGCAATCGCGAGATGGTGCGCGCGCTGAAGGCGATCAACGCGCGCATCCATTTCGTGCGCTGGCTCGACATGAAGCGGCGTTATACGCAGCAGGACCACCTGCGCATCGTGCGCGCGCTGCGCGCGCGCGACGCCGCGAGGGCGGCGGGACTGGTGGAGGAGCACATCTCGCGCCGGCTCGACCAGATCGTCGAGGTGATCCGCATGGGCTACGCCGAGATCTACACGCGCGGGGAGGCGGCGGAGCGATGAGCGCCGGTTTCACCGCCACGCTCGCGCGGGCGCGCCTGCCCTCGTCCTGCCGGCCGGAGGCGCAGGCGGCTGCCGAGTGCCTGCGCCGGCTCGCGGGCGCGATCGACTGGGCGGCGGTCGCGGCGCGCGCGACCCCGTGGCTGGAATCCGCGCGGCGTGATCCGGCCCCGTTCTGGGCGGTGGAGACGCTGCTGCGCGAGTACCCGATCTCGAGCGCGGAGGGGGCGGCCCTGATGCGGCTCGCCGAGGCGTTGCTGCGCGTGCCCGACCGGGAGACGGCCATCGCGTTCACCGCCGATCAGCTCGGCCGCGCCGCGTTCGAAGGCCGCGGCGCCGCGGGCCTTGCCGCCTGGTCGGCGCGCGCGCTGGCGTTCTCGAAGCTGATGCTGCCGGGCGGCAATGCGGGGAAGCCGGCGGTGCTGGGCCGGCTCGGCGCGGAAACGGTGGTGGCGATCGCGCTGCGCGCGGTGCAGTTGCTCGGCCGCCAGTTCGTGCTGGGCGAGACGCTCGGCGCCGCGATGGCGCGCGCGGAGGAATGGCGCAACCGCTATCCCGCGTTCCGTTTCAGCTACGACATGCTGGGGGAGGGAGCCCGCACGCGCGAGGCGGCGGCGCGCTACCTCGAGCACTATCTGGGTGCGGTGGACGCGCTGGCGGCGCAACCCGCCGCGGCGAGCGAGCCGGAGCGGCGCGACGGCATTTCCATCAAGCTCTCCGCGCTGTTCCAGCGCTACGAGGAAGCGCAGCGCGCCCGGGTGCTGAACGAACTCGTTCCGGTCGCATGGCGCCTGTGCGAGCGGGCGGCGCGGGCGATGATCAACCTCACGATCGATGCCGAGGAGAGCGAGCGCCTGGAGCTTTCGCTGGACGTGTTCGAGGCGCTGGCGCGCCGCGCCGCCGCCGCGCACTCGTCGTGGCGGGGGCTGGGTCTCGCGGTGCAGGCCTACCAGACGCGCGCGCTCGACGTCGTGGAGTGCGTGCTCGCCATCGCGAAACGCTGCGGTATCCGCGTCATGGTGAGGCTCGTGAAAGGGGCTTACTGGGACGCCGAGATCAAGCGGGCGCAGGTGCTCGGCAACGCCGCGTATCCCGTGTACACGCACAAGCATCACTCCGATGTGAGCTACCTCGCGTGCGCGCGCCTCCTGCTGTCGGAGCCGGGGGCCGCCTACGCCCAGTTCGCGAGCCACAACGCCGGCACGATCGCGTCGATCCTCGCGCTCGCCGAGGCGGCGGGCGCACCGTTCGAGCTGCAGCGGTTGCACGGCATGGGCGAGAGCGTCTACCGCGAGGTGCTGAAGGACGCGGCGGGCGTATCGTGCCGAGTCTATGCCCCGGTGGGGGAACACCGCGACCTGCTCGCCTATCTGGTGCGGCGCCTGCTGGAGAACGGCGCGAATTCCTCCTTCCTGCGCCAGTTGGGCGACCCCGCTATCCCGGTGCCGGCGCTGCTCGCTTCGCCGCTGCGCGTGGCGCCGCGCCCGGCGCTGCCGTTGCCGCCCGAGCTCTACGGTGCCGCCCGCCGCAACAGTCGCGGCATCGACGTCGCGGCGCGCGACGATCTCGCGCGCCTCGTCACCGCCCGTCCCGTGGCGGCGAGCGTGCCCGCGCCGCGGCTGGCCGGGGAGCTCGCCGAGACGGTCGGCGCGCTGCAGGCGGGCTTCGCGCAGTGGTCGGAGCAACCGGTTGCCGGGCGCAGCGCCATACTGAGACGGGCGGCCGACCTGCTCGAGGCGCGCGCGGAAGCGTTTTGCGGGCTCATCGTGGCCGAGGCGCGCAAGACCTGGGACGACGCAGTTGCGGAAGTCAGGGAAGCGGTCGATTTCCTGCGCTACTACGCGGCCGAGGCCGAGCGCGTGCTCGCGCCGCGGTCGCTGCCGGGCCCGACGGGCGAATCGAACGAGCTGCGCCTGCGCGGGCGCGGCGTGTGGGCGTGCATTTCTCCGTGGAATTTCCCCCTGGCGATCTTCACCGGGCAGGTCGCGGCGGCGCTGGTCACCGGCAACACGGTCGCGGCGAAGCCGGCGGAGCAGACGCCCGTGGTGGCCGCGGTCATGGTGGAATTGCTGCACCAGGCCGGAGTGCCGGACAGTGTCCTGGCTCTCTGCGCCGGCGATGGCGAGAGCGTCGGCGCGGCGCTGGTGGCAGACCACCGCATCGCGGGTGTCGCCTTCACGGGCTCAACCGTGGTGGCCCGCGCCATCGCGCGCTCGCTTGCCGAGGACCGCGGCGGGCGATTGCGGCCCATCGTGCCGCTCGTGGCGGAGACCGGCGGCGTCAACGCGATGATCGTCGATTCGAGCGCGCTTCCCGAGCAGGTCGTCGACGCAGTCGTGCACAGTGCGTTCCGTTCGGCGGGACAGCGCTGCTCGGCGCTGCGGCTGCTGTGCGTGCACCAGGAGGTGGCGGAGGTGGTGCTCGGCATGCTTGCCAGCGCCATGGCCGAACTGGCGATCGGCGATCCCGCCGACCCGGCGACCGATGTCGGCCCGCTGATCGACACGGCGGCGAAGCGCGCCGTCGAGGCCCGACTCGCCGGGCTCGACGCGGTCGCGCGGTTCATTGCGCGCTCGCCGCTGCCCGCGGGGCTCGCCGGCGACTACGTGGCACCCTGCGCCTACGAAGTGGCGGGCGTCGAATCCGTCACCGACGAGATATTCGGGCCGGTGCTGCAGGTCGTGCGTTGGTCGGGCGAGGTCGAGCTTCTGGTGGCGCGCATCAATGCCCTGGGCTTCGGCCTCACGCTGGGGGTGCAGACACGGGTGGACCGCCGGGCCGAGCGCATCGCCGTGCGCGCGCGGGTGGGCAACGTCTACGTGAACCGCGGCATGACCGGCGCGGTGGTCGGCGTGCAGCCCTTCGGCGGCGAAGGGCTGAGCGGCACCGGTCCCAAGGCGGGTGGCCCGCACTACCTGCTGCGCTTCTGCGCGGAGCAGACGGTGACGATCAACACCGCCGCCGCGGGCGGCAACCCGGCGCTGCTGGCCGGTGAAACCACGACGAGTTCGTGATCAATCCAGGGGGCCAGAGGGTGACATGACGAAAATCAACGGTGCCGAGGCGATGGTCCGCATGCTGCAGTTGTATGGCGTGAAGCACATCTTCGGCCTGTGCGGCGACACCAGCCTGCCGTTCTACGACGCGCTCGCGACGCTCGACCACGACATGCAGCACGTGCTGACGCGCGACGAGCGTTCCGCCGCCTACATGGCGGACGGCTACGCGCGCGTGAGCGGCCGGGTCGGCGTGTGCGAGGGACCGAGCGGCGGCGGCGCGACCTACATCCTGCCCGGCATCATCGAGGCGAATGAAAGCTCGATCCCGGTGCTCGGCATCACCACCGATATCGCGACGACCTCGCGCGGCCGCTACACCCTGACGGAGCTGGACCAGAAGAGCCTCTTCCGGCCGCTCACCAAGTGGAACGGCGTGCTGGATCGCGCCGACAAGATCCCGGAGACGGTGCGCGCGAGCTTCCGCGCCATGACCACCGGCAAGCCCGGTGCCGCCCATCTTTGCCTGCCATTCGACACCCAGAAGGAGGTGGCGGTCGACCCCGCCGATCTCTGGGCGCAGCCCGAGCACGCACGCTATCCCGCGTGGCGCTCGGCACCGGATCCCGAGGCGGTCAGGGCCGCCGCGTCCGCCATCCTCGCCGCGCGGCAGCCGCTGTTCATCTGCGGCGGCGGCGTGGTGATCGCAGGCGCCGGCGCCGAGTTGACCTCGGTGGCGGGGCGGCTCGGCGCGCCCGTGGCGACGACGATCTCCGGGCAGGGCAGCCTGCCCGAGGAACACCCGCTGTGCGTCGGCGTTGTCGGCAGCAATGGCGGCACCCCGCCCACGCGCGCGGTGGTCGAGCAGGCCGACCTGGTCGTCTTCACCGGCTGCCGCGCGGGCTCGGTCACGACCGAGCGCTGGCGCTTCCCGGCGAAATCGACGCGCATCGTCCACATCGACGCCGATCCGGCGGTGATCGGCGCGATCTACCGCACCGAGGTCGCCCTGGTGGGGGACGCGAAGCTCGCGCTGCGCGCGCTCGACGACGAGATCGCGGCCCGCACCGCGGAGATCCGCCGGGGCAACGGCAGGGCGCTCGCCGCCGCGGCGAGGAAGCAGAAGTACGACGCATTCAACCGGCTCGCCGGCAGCAGCGAGACCCAGATCCTGCCCGAGCGGCTGGTCTCGGAACTGCACGCGGTGCTCCCGCGCGACGCCGTCCTCGTGTGCGATCCCGGCACGCCGTGCCCGTATTTTTCCGCCTTCTATCCCGTCCAGGAATACGGGCGGCATTTCATTTCCAACCGGGCGCACGGCGCCCTGGGCTATGCGATGTCGGCGGCGGTGGGCGCCTGGTTCGGCCGCCCGCAGGCGAAATGCGTGGCGGTCATGGGCGACGGCAGCTTCGGCTTCACCGCCGGCGAGATGGAGACGATCGTGCGCCACAAGGTGCCGCTGATGATGGTGGTGGTGTCGAACAGCGCCTATGGCTGGATCAAGGCCGGGCAGAAGACCGGGTTCGGCCAGCGCTATTATTCGGTGGATTTCACGCGAACCGACCATGCGCGCGTTGCCGAGGGCTTCGGCGTCAAGGCGTGGCGCGTGACCGATCCGTCGGAGCTCAAGGGGGCGCTCGCGGCGGCGGCGGAGCATGGCGGTCCGTCGCTGGTCGACGTGGTGACGCAGCCGCTGCACGAGGCGCACGCGCCCGTCAGCGAGTGGGTTGCCTGAGCGGGCGAAACCGAACTCAGCCGGAAGGAGCGAGGCGGGATTCGACTGCGACAACTCGGATTGACCATGAAGAGGCTTGTCACTGCTTGCGCATTGCTCGCTGCGACGGTGTGGGCGGCTACGGCGAGCGCCGCGGCGGGTGAGATTGATGTCATCTACACGACCACCATCTCGAGCGAACCGCAGATCAAGGCCAATCGCGTGCGGGCAATCGGGGTCGCGAGCCGGTCCAGGGTTCGGCTGCTGCCCGATGTGCCGACGCTCCAGGAGTTCGGCATCAAGAACGCGGAGGCGCAGATCTGGTACGGGCTGCAGGGGCCGCTCAACCTGCCCGCATCCGTCGTGGCCCGCCTCAATGCCGGGGTCAACCGGGCGCTGCAGGCTCCGGATGTCCGGGCGCGCCTCGACCAGCTCGGGTTCGAGATTGCCGGAGGTTCCCCCGGAGAGTTCGACGCGGTGGTGAAATCCGAGATCGGCCGGATCGAAAAATTGCTGGCTGCCGGCCTGCTGCGGAAGGAGCAGTGACGGTGCTCGATGTGGCTTTGATCGGGCTCGGTGCGATCGGCCAGGCACTGTTGAAGTGCCTTGCGGCCACGGACGCCGGCGTGCGCGTGCTGGGCGCGATCGTGTCGCAGCCGGACAAGGCGCGGGAAGCAACCTGTCCGCTGTTCGCGAGCCTGGACGTTCTCCTCGCCGCGGGACCGGACCTGGTCGTGGAGTGCGCGCGGCACACGGCGCTGCGCGAGCTCGGCCCGCGCGTGTTGGCGAGGGGGGGGAGTCTGCTGGCGGCCTCCGCCGGCGCACTGGCCGAGTCGGGTACCCATGACACCCTGATGGCGGCTGCCCGGGCGGGCGGGGGGCGGTTGTTCATTCCCGCGGGCGCCCTCGCGGGCGTGGATGCGCTGGCCGCGGCGAGGTACGTGGGCCTCGATCGCGTCGAATACCAGCGCCGCGCGCCGCCGTCCACCTGGGCGAGATCGGGTGCAATGAGCGCTGCGGACGCGGCGAGCCTGAGCGTTCCCCGCATCGTGTACGAGGGGACGGCACGCGAAGCGGCCCTCCGGTGTCCCAGGAATGCGAATGTCGCCGCGACGATTGCGCTGGCCGGGATCGGATTCGACCGCACGCGGGTGACGCTGCTCGCCGATCCGTCGTCGACCGGGAACGTTCATTCCGTGCGCGCCGAGGGAGCGTTCGGCCGGTTTCACGCCGACATCTCGGCTCGCCCGGTGTCGCCCGGCAGTACGTCCTCGCCGATCGTCGCGGGCAGCCTGGCTCGCGCGATCCATTCGCGCATCTCGCGTATCGCGGTCGTTTAACCGGGTCCAAGGGTGAGCGCGATCGGCAACGAGGCAGGGGGTGTCGCGGAGCGCGCCGACGTCGCGATCGTGGGAGGCGGCGTGATCGGCTGCTCGGTCGCCTACTACCTGGCGAAGGCGGGCGCCCGGGTCGTCGTCCTCGACGCCGCCGGCGTCGGGAGCGGTGCGTCGTCGGCCAATTCGGGCGGGATCAACCTCGCGACCAAGAAGCCGGGCGCCGCCATGCGACTCGGGCTGGCGAGCCAGCGCCTCTACGGCGGTCTTGCGGCCGAGCTCGGGATCGACCTCGAGCACCACGTGACCGGCAAGCTGATCGTGGCCGAGACCGAGACGGAGTTCGCGTTCCTCGAGTCGTTGTGCGCTGAGCAGCGGGCCACCGGCGCCCCGGTGGAGATCGTCACCGCGGAGCGTTGCCGGGAGTTGAACGGCCTGCTCGAAGGCCGGGTGCTGGGCGGCCTGTATTGCCCGCGGGACGCGCAGGCCAATCCGTTCAGAGTGACGCAAGGTTATGCTCGTGCCGCCCGGGCGCGCGGCGCCCTGGTCATGACCGGCACGGAGGTCCGGGCGATCGAGACGGCGGGAACCCGCGTGAGTCGCGTGCGGACCACGCGTGGTGACATCGAGGCCCGCTGGGTGGTCAACGCGGCGGGCGCGCGCGCCGCCGATATCGGCCGCATGGTGGGCGCGGTGCACGACGTCAAGCCATGGCGCGGTCAGGTCGTGGTGCTCGAGGCTGCGACCGATTATCCGGCGATCAGCGTGTCGGGAGCGTCCCAGATGGTATCCAAGCACGCGGCTGCGAACGCCCCGCGCGAGCCGCTGAGCCTTGCCTTCTCCTACCAGCCGCGCCCGGACAGCGGCACCGTGCTGCTCGGCAGCACCTACGAATTCGCGGGGCACGACACGCGCACGACGCACGCCGCAACGGTGGGCATCTGCCGCGTCAACGCGCGTGTCATGCCGCGCCTCGGCCGTGCGTGCGCGGTGCGCAGCTGGGCCGGCCTGCGGCCTTACTCTTCGAGCGGCCCCATCCTCGGGCGCGCGGGCGGGCCGGAGGGCTACGTCGTGGCGACGGGGCATGGCGGAGACGGGATGGCGCTCGCCCCGGTGACCGGCACCTATCTCGCGGCGTTGATCGGGCGCGATGGCCGCCCGTACGAGCTCTCCGCCTTTCTCGACGATCAGCAGGCGGCGGCGTAGGGAGCGGGTGAAGCGAGCGGATCCCATCGATCGAGGCGAACCCGTCACGCTGACCGTGAACGGGCAGCCGGTGCGCGCGTACCTCGGGCAGAGCGTCGCGGCGGCGCTGCTTGCGGCGGGACACCGGACGCTGCGGCATACGCGGCACGCGGGAAAGCCGCGCGGGCTTTTTTGCGCGATGGGCGCCTGCGGCGTCCTCCGCGCCCGCGCGATCATCGTCGCGAGCGGCGCGTACGAGCGCGTGATCGCTTTCCCGGGCTGGGACCTGCCCGGGGTGATGACGCCGGGCGGAGCGCAGACGCTCGTGAGGAATCAGCAGGTGCCGCCTCCCGGCCGCATCGTGTTCGCGGGATCGGGCCCGTTCCTGCTCGCGGTGGCGAAAACGCTGATCGGCGCCGGGGCGCGGCCCTCCGCCATCTACGAGGCGAGGCGGCCGCTCGAGTGGCTGCGGCACGCGCCGCGGCTGTGGGGACACTGGGACCGCATCGGCGAAGCGCTGCATTACCGGCGCCTGCTCCGTGAGGCTGCCGTGCCGGTCCGGTTCGGCTGCATCGTCGTGCGGGCCGAAGGGTCCGGGGTGCTCGAGCGCGTGGTGCTGATGCGATGCGACGGCGACGGGCGGGTGCTGCCGGGCACCGAGGAGGTCGAGCGTGCCGACACGCTGTGCGTCGGCTACGGCTTCGTGCCGTCGGTCGAGCTCACCCGCCTGCTCGGGTGCGCGCATCGCTACGGGGCGCGGCGCGGGGGCTGGGTGCCGGAACACGGCGAGGACATGGAGGCGAGCGTGGCGGGCGTGTTCGTGGCGGGGGAAGTCGCCGGCATCGGCGGAGCCTACGCGGCGCTGGCGGAGGGCAGGCTGGCCGGACTGGCCGCCGCGCGCCGGCTCGGGCTCCGGGTGGCGGACGCCGATCTCGCCGCCGCGCGCGGCGAGCGGGCGATCCGCCGCCGGTTCGGCGAGCTGGTGAACGACGCCTTCGCGCTCAAGCCCGGTGTCTACGACCCGATCGCGAGCGATACGGTGGTCTGCCGGTGCGAAGAAGTCACGGCGGGCGAAGTCCGCGAGGCGGCCGCCGGCTGGGGGCCGGATGTGAACTTCGTCAAGGGCGTCACGCGCTGCGGCATGGGTTACTGCCAGGGCCGGATCTGCGGCGGCATGGTCGAGGAACTGACCGCGCGGACGCTCGGCTGCGGGCGCGAAGCGCTGGGTGCTTTTCGCGTGCGGCCGCCGCTCAAGCCGATCGCGATGAGCACGCTGGCCGGGGAATAGCCGGCGAACGCGGCCCGCGAATGTTTTCATCGAGGAGCTCGAGTCATGAGAATCACGGCCGTCGACATCATTCCCTATCGCATCCCCAACCGGCAGGTGCACCGGATCGCGACGCTCACGCTCTCGGCGGTGGACAACGTCATTCGCGACCCGCTGCCGCCTTATCCCGCCGAGGTGAGGTTGACCGACGCGCCTGGGCTGGGCGTCGAGGTGGATTGGGACAAGGTGGCGAAGTACGCCGCGTGAACGATATGCCGACACCGGAGATCGGGGGGCCAGGCGCGCCGCGCGGCCGGAATCGCGGCGGCGTAATGGAACCGCGCGCCACCAGGCCGGCCAGCGCGCGTGCTCTCCTTGCTCGGGGCCGGCGCGCATGACGGCGGACGGCGTGCGCGGGCCAGCCCGACTCGAGGTCGCGGGCCGGGCTTATCGCTATTACAGCCTCGCCGCGGTGGCCGCGGAGACCGGCAAGCCCGTCTCCCGGCTGCCCTATTGTCTCAAGGTATTGCTCGAGAACGTCGTGCGGCAGCGGGCCGCCGGGCAGGGCGACGCCGGCGATGTCGACGCCCTCCTTCGGTTCCTCGACGATGGCCGGGGCGGGGGCGAGATCCGGTTCCGGCCCGAGCGCGTGATGATGGACGACACCGCCGGCCTGCCGCTGCTCGGCGACCTCGCCGCGATGCGGGACGCGGTAACCCGGGTGGGGGCCGATCCGCGATGCATCGATCCGGTGATTCCGGTGGATTTCATCGTCGATCACTCGATCATCGCCGAACACACGGCGGCGCCGGATGCGCTGGCACGGAACGCGGCGCTCGAATTCGAACGCAACACGGAACGCTTCGCTTTCCTGCGCTGGGCCGGGCAGGCGTTCAGCCGCCTCCGCGTCGTGCCGCCCGGCAACGGCATCTGCCACCAGATCAACCTGGAGCACCTCGCGCAAGTCGTGCGCGTGCGCGGCGAGGATGGCGGCGCCTGGCTGGTACCCGACTCGATGGTCGGCATCGACAGCCACACGCCGATGGTGAACAGCCTGGGGATCGTCGGCTGGGGCGTCTCCGGGATCGAGGGCGTCGCCGCCGCCATCGGGGAGGCGATTTCGGTCAGGTTGCCGGACGTGGTCGGGATCCGCCTCATCGGCTCCCTGCGGCCGGGCGTCACCGCGACCGATCTCGTACTGACACTGACCGAGATCATCCGCCGGCGCGACCTGGTCGGCGCGTTCGTCGAGTACGGCGGCCCCGGGCTGGATCACCTGAGCCTGCCCGAGCGGGCGACGGTCGCGAACATGACGCCCGAGTGCGGCACGACGATGAGCTTTTTCCCGATCGACGCGGAGACGCTGCGTTATCTTCTGCTGACCGGCCGCAGCGCGGAGCAGGCCTGCGTGGTGGAGACCTACGCCCGCGCGCAGGGGTTGTGGCGGGATGCGACGGCACCGTGCCCGCGCTACAGCGATGCCATCGATCTCGATCTGGCGTCCATCGAGCCGTCGATGGCGGGGCCCGGCCAGCCGCACCACCGCGTCGGCCTGGGTGAGGTGCCTCGGGCATTCACCGTGTTCACCGGCCGCCCGGCCGCGGCGCGCGCGCCCGGCGACGAGGGCCCGCTCCGGGACGGCGACGTGGTGATCGCCGCCGTGACGAGCTGCACCAACACGTCCAATCCCGCGGGCATGATCGGCGCCGGCCTGCTCGCGCGAAACGCGGTGGCGCGCGGGCTCGAGCGCCGGCCGTGGGTCAAGACGTCGCTCTCGCCCGGGTCTCGCGTGGTGGCCGAGTATCTCGCGAAGGCCGGGCTGCAGGCGAGCCTCGATGCGCTGGGCTTTCACGTGACCGGCTTCGGTTGCATGACCTGTGTCGGCTTCTCCGGGGCGCTCGGCGAGCCGGTCGCGTCGGCCGTGAGGGAGGGCGGGCTGGCCGTCGCGGCGGTGACCTCCGGCAACCGCAATTACCAGGGTCGCGTCCATCCGCTGGTGCGCGCGAGCTTCCTGGCGTCACCACCGCTGGTCGTCGCCTGCGCCATCACCGGCACCGTGCTGAAGGATCTCTCCCGCGATCCGGTCGGCGAAGACCGGCAGGGCCGCCCGGTGTACCTGGACGAAATCTGGCCCGATGCCGCGGAAGTCGAGCGCGTCGCCGAGACCGTGATCGACACACCGCTCTTCTCCCGCGTCTACGCCGCGTTGCACGACGGCGGCGAGCGATGGCGCGGCCTCGCCCACCCGGCGGGCCCGCGGTTCGCGTGGAATCCGGCAAGCACGTTCATCCGCCGGCCGCCGGATTTCGACAACGCGGGCATCGGCGGCGCGGAGACGCCGCGGGACATTCGCGGCGCCCGCGTGCTCGCGATCTTCGGTGACCTCGTGACCACGGAGCACGTGTCCCCGATGGGGCCGGTGCCACCGGGAACGCCGGCGGCTGATTACCTGCGATCGATCGGCGTGCCTGCCGGCGACCTCGGTACCTATGCCGCGCGCCGGCTGGTGGCCGATGTCATGACGCGTGGCACGTTTTCCAGCCCGCACCTGGTGAACGCGATGCTGGCCGGCGAGTCGGGCGGCCATACGCTCCACCAGCCGGGCGGAGAGCGCATGACGATATTCGAAGCGGCGTGCCGCTACCGGGAGCAGGGCACGCCGCTCGTTGTCGTGGCGGGCCGGCAGTACGGCACTGGCTCCTCGCGCGACTGGTCGGCCAAGGGGCCGCGCCTGCTCGGCGTGCGAGCCATTATCGCCGAGTCGTTCGAGCGCCTGCACCGCGCCAACCTGGTCGCGACGGGCGTGCTGCCGCTTTCCTGGGCCAACGGCATGCCGCGCCCGTTCACGGGCGCGGAGACGCTCGATATCGAAGGCGTGGCGGCGCTGCGCCGGCCGCGCGCCGAACTGGTGTGCCGCATCCGCTCCGCGGACGGCACGGTTCGCGAGACGCGCGTGCTCGCCTGCATCGAGACCGCGCAGGAAGTCTCGCATTTCCGGGACGGTGGCACGTATCGCCACCTCCTTCGGCACGGAGCCCCATCTTCCATGACGCACCACGCGGAAAGGCAGGGATGAGCATGAAATTCAGCTTGAGCGCGCCTCTGGCCGCTTGCATCGCTTTGCTGGGGGCCGCCCACGGCGGCCCGGCTGAAGCGCAGCAGAAGTACCCCGCGCGGCCGATACGGCTCGTGTTGCCGTTCTCGCCGGGCGGCAGCACCGACATCGTGGCGCGCCTGATCGGCCGGAAGATCGCCGAGAGCTGGGGCCAGCAGGTGGTGGTCGACAATCGCCCCGGCGGGGGCGGCAACGTGGCGGCCGAGGCCGTGGCCCGCGCGGCGCCGGACGGCTACACGCTGTTCCAGGTGAACGTCGCCAACGCGATCGGCGCGAGCCTCTATCCCCGGCTCAACTACAGCCTGATCGGGGATTTCGCCCCGGTGACACAGCTTGCCTCGACCCCGTAACGTGCTGCTGGCGCATCCGAGCGTGCCGGTGAAATCGGTGCGCGACATGGTCGCGCTGGCCAAGGCGCGGCCCGGCCAGCTTAACTATGCGTCGGCCGGCGCGGGCAGCGCCACGCACCTGTCGGGCGAACTGCTGAAGAGCCTGGCCGGCGTGAACATCGTCCACGTGCCCTATCGCGGGACCGGGCCGGCGGTCACCGCCCTGCGGTCCGGCGAGATCGTCAGGATACTGGGCCTCGCGGACGTGCGCGAGCAACTGACGACGCAGGGCCTCGATCCAGTCGGTGGCACGACCGAGCAGTTCGGCGCCTATCTCAAGGCGGAAATCGCCAAGTGGGCTAAGGTCGTGAAGGCGTCCGGCGCGAAGCCCGAGTAAGAGGCAGTCGCCACCCCAACTTCACAGGAGAGACTACGCGTGACTGAACGGGAGATCGTGCTGATGGCAGTGGGAGATACCGGCCCCTTCCACGCGCCGGCGGATGCTTACGCCGCGCTGGTAAAGCCCAGGCTCGCGCTGGCCGACATTCGTTTCGCGCAGGCCGAGCGGCTGTATTCGGAACGGGGGGCACTGCAGGTGCACGCCGAAATTCCCAACGCACGCCTGAAACCCGACATGGCGGCGGTGTTCGGCGACTGCGGCTTCGACGTGGTGTCGGTTGCCGGCAACCACGCGCTCGACTGGGGAGAGGATGCCTTTTTCGACACGATTGCTCACCTGGAAGCGCAGGGCGCGCGGGCGGTGGGGGGCGGCCGCAATCTCGAGGAAGCGCGCCGGCCGGTGGTGATCGAGCGCAAAGGCGTCCGTGTTGCTTTCCTCGCCTACTGCTCGATACTCAACGAAGGCTACGCGGCAGGCCCGAGGAAAGCCGGGGTCGCCCCCCTGCGCATCCATACCTATTACGAGGCGGTCGAGCATCAGCCGGGAATAGCGCCGCGGGTCGTGACCATCCCCTACGACGACGATCTCGCCGATATGGTCGCGGACATCAAGGCGGCGAGAAAGATCGCGGACGTGGTGGTGGTATCGCAGCACTGGGGCCTGCACTTCGTGCCCAGGACCATTGCGGGTTATCAGGAAACCGTCGCAAAGGCCGCGTTTGCCGCGGGTGCCGGATTGGTGCTGGGGCATCATCCGCACGTCCCCAAGGCGATCGGCGTGCACGACAGGAAGGTGTGCTTCTACAGCCTGGGCAATTTCATCATGTCGCGCCCGGAGCGCGGCCCCGAACAGGCGGCGGCGTTCGAAAAGCACCACGGCGTCAAGCTCGACCCCGAATACCCGCGGCTCGCTTACGGCACCGACGCGAAGCGCAGCCTGATCGCCAGGGCGGTGCTGTCGAGAAAGGGCGTGGAGCGGGTTTCCTTTCTCCCGGTGCTCATCGACAGGCAGTTGCGTCCCGAGTGCCTGCCCGGCGGCGATTCGCGCTTCGCGGAGGCGGTCAACTACATGGAGTGGGCGTCGGAGGATTTTCCGCACACCTTCACGGTCGACGGTGACGAAGTGGTTGTTTCCTGAGGAGGAAGCGTGCCCGAGACGAGACGCGGTTTTCGATGTGTTCCGGAGCCATTTCCTGATTCAATCGAGGAGTCGAGCATGACGATATCGAAAGTTGTTTTCGCCGGCCTGACGGCCGTGTCTGCCCTGATCGCAACGGTGTCCGTCGCACAGGACTATCCCGTCAAGCCAGTGCGGCTTATCGTGACCTTTCCTCCGGGGGGCGGCGCCGACATGCTGGCGCGAGCGCTCGGCAAGCAGTTGGGAGAGCGCTGGAAGAACTCCGTCGTCATCGACAACCGGGGCGGCGGCGATGGCGCGATCGGCGCGGCCGTGGCGGTGAAGACACCGCCGGACGGCTACACGCTGCTCATGGTGATTTCCACGCATACCGTGCTTCCGCATATCAAGAGGTCGCTGCAGTACGACATTACGCAGGACTTCACCCCGGTCGTGCGCGTTGCCGAGGCGCCGAACATCGTGGTCACGCATCCGTCGCTGCCCGCGCGAAACATCCCGGAACTGATCGCGCTCGCGAAGAAGAATCCCGGGCAACTCGATTATCCCGGTTCGGGCTACGGCGGCCCCGCACATCTCGCCGGAGTCCTGTTCGATCAGTTTGCCGGCACGAAGCTCAACTTCATTCCCTACAAGGGCGCCGGCCCCTCGCTCGTTGCCCTCATGGGCGGCCATGTGACCCTCATGTTTCCCGCGATAACAGGGGCACTGCCGCACGTGCGGTCGGGGAAGATCAGGGCCCTCGCCGTGACCAGCGAGAAGCGTTACGTGGAAATGCCGGATCTCCCCACCGTGGGCGAAACGCTGAAGGGCTACGCCTTCGTCGGTTGGTACGGGCTTGTATCAAGGACGGGGACGCCGGCCGCCATCGTCGACAAGGTGCATGCCGATACCGTCGCCGCGCTGGACAGCAAGGAACTCCGCGACTTCCTGAGACTCGGCGGGCTGACCGCGGCGGTGCTGAACCCGGCGGCGTTCGGAACGTTCATCGGCGGCGAGATCAAGCAGGCAGCGAAGCTCGTGGCGAGCGCGGGATTGACAAAGGATTGAACAACCATCGCGGGGCAACCCATGGCGACCATCGTTCGCAAGCAGCGCGTGGCAAGCGGGCCCCGCTTGCTGCGCAAGCCGCTCAAGGGGCGCTTCGTCGAGATACTCGATCTCCAGTGCGAGGACCGCAAGCTGGTGCTGATCAAGGCGCGCAGCCGGGCGATACGTCGAATCCGGGCGATGTCGTCGTCTTCGAGCCCGCGACCAGGAAATGACCCCTCGCAGGGGAAATGCCGCGCGCACCGGCGCCTCTCATGTGGATAGTCAATTGACCGAAGGGACAATGATGAAACGACACATTTTGTGTTTCGTGGGGCTTTCCGCCCTTTTCAGCATGTCGGGGGCGGCCGCGCAGGATTTTCCGTCCAGACCCGTACGCATGGTCGTCGGCTTCGCGCCGGGCGGCGCGGTGGATATCGTCGCGCGCACGATCGCGGCCCCGATGTCGGAGGTGCTTGGGCAGCCGGTGGTCATCGAGACGCGGCCCGGCGCCAACGGCATGATCGGGGCGGACCTCGTCGCGAAGAGCGCGCCGGACGGCCAGACCATCGGGCTGGTCAGCATCAGCTCGATGGTGCTCAACGTGCACCTGCATCCGAATCCGCCCTACCACACGCTGCGGGACTTCACGCCGATCAGCACCGTGGGGCTGCTGCCGTTCGTGATCGCGGTGCATCCCGCGGTGCCGGCCCGCTCGGTGAAGGATCTCATCGCGATCGCGAAGAAGCAGCCGGGCAAAGTGCTGGTTGGCACCCCGGGCGTCGGCGGCCTGCAGCACCTGACGCTCGAACTGCTCAATGCCGCCGCGAAGATCCGGATCCACCACGTGCCCTACAAGGGAACGACGCCGGCGATGACCGACGTAATGGGCGGCCACATCGACGGGGTGATCGGCGGCGTGCCGGGGATACTCGGCCCCCACAAGGCGGGGCGGCTGCGCGCGCTGGTTGTCACGGGCGACCAGCGGGTGCCCGCGATGGCGGACGTGCCGACCCTGAAGGAGCAGGGTTTTCCGGACCTCGTCGTCGTGAACTGGTACGCGATCGTCGGTCCGGCCAATCTGCCGGCGCCGGCGCTCAACGCGCTGCACGCATCCATCGTGAAGGGCGCCGCGCTGCCCGCCACCAGGGCGAAGTTCGAGGCCGCCGGGGTGGACGTGAAGACCGACCCGACGCCGGCCGCCTTCGCGGAATTCGTGCGCAGGGAGTTCGTGCGTTGGGGCGCCGCCGTGAAGGGCGCCGGCATCAGGATCGAGTGACGCCGATGGTACGGGCGGACGGGCGGCGTGTGCCTCTCAGGCTGGGTCTCATCGGCTTCGGTGGCCTTGGCAGCGTGGTGGCCGCGCATCTCGCCCGCGATGAGCGCGCGCGCTTCGTCGCCGTCGCCGCCCGGCCGCGCCAGCGCGAGCGGGTGCGTGCCGTGCTCGGCGAGGTGCCGGTCGTGGACGATGCGGACGGGTTGCTGGCGCGCCGGCCGGACCTGGTGATCGAATGCGCCAGCCACGGGGCGTTCCGGCAGTACGCCGAACCGGTACTGCGCGCGGGCGCGGATCTCCTCGCGGTTTCGTCCGGCGTGCTCGCCGACGCCGGGTATCGCCGGCGGGTGTTGGCGGCGGCCGAGGCGTCCGGGGCGGGGCTGCAGATTCCCTCCGGCGCGATCGGCGCGATCGACGCCGTCGCCGCCGCGCGCCACGCCGGGCTGAAACGGGTCGTCTACGTCACCCGCAAGAACGCGCGGGCCTGGGCCGGCACGCCGGCCGAACGGATGGTCGATCTCGCCGCCGTGCGGGAGCCGACGCTGTTCTTCGACGACACGGCCGAGCGCGCCGCGTTCATCTTTACCGACAAGGCCAACGTGACGGCGACGCTGGCACTCGCGGGGATAGGCTTCGAGGCAACCCGGGTGCGCTTCTGGGTGGACCCGGGCGTCACCCGGAGCATCCACCACATCGAGGCCGCGGGCGCCTGCGGCGAGCTGAAGCTGGAAATGTTCAACACTGTCGTCTCGCCGGAGAACAACGCGTCGTTCCAGACGGCGATGAGCATCGTGCAGGCGGTGCGCAACCGGAGCGCCGCCTTGCGCTTCTAGGCCGGCCGGCGAGCGGGTGCCGCGGAGCGGGGAAGCCTCGACGAGCGCCTGCCCGGCACCACGGCAGCGGCTGCCCGGTCGGTGCAAGGTCGAGAACCCCGGGGATTTGTTCGGGATCGGAATCCGGTCTGCCCGGCTTCGAACCCGTCACCGGGCATTCATGATTCTCCGGCCCGTGGGGTTCCGCATTTCCAGCACGCGGTGAACTGGCCTTCGAGCTCCTCCCCGCATCGCGGGCAGCGCCAGTGCCGGCCGCGATGCTCGCGTGCGGCGCCGCCCGTCAGGAACGCGATCAGCAGTTCGTTCGCGCGCTCGAACTGCGCGTCGTCCGCGATCCAGACGCTGCACACGTCGGCGGGCAGTTCGCCCCAGCCGCTTGTCAGGAACTCCCCGCGCACGACTGCGGTGATGCCGTTCGATTCGAGGAAGCCCTTCACGAGGTGCGCCTCGGGAGCGTGTTTCGCGACGTGAATCTGCTTCATCAGCCGTACGGGCAATCGATTGCCCCTTGACCCCGAGCAAGGTGAGGCGACGTTGAGCCTCGAGGCGGAAATGTAACCCGAATCGGTGCGGACGCCGCCCCCGTCCGTGCCCGGCCGCCCGCCACCCGTCCCGCGGCGCCGGCATGGTGCTAGAATCGCGCCGCTTCCCAGCCGCGATCCGCGACGCCGGCGAGCGGGCCGGCACCCTCACCCATCACTCATTGCCCGTCACCCGAAAAGATGCCCGCCCCCCTCGCGATCGGGATACTCGAAGGCGATGATATCGGACTCGAGGTCGTGCCGCAGTGCGTGAAGGCCATGCGCGCGGCGGCGGCGAGGACCGGCCTCGCGATCGAGTGGCACCCGGTGCCCATCGGGAAGAAGGCGCTCGACGATCTGGGCCACACCCTGCCTCCCGGCACGCTGGAGAAACTCGACACCCTCGACGGCTGGGTGCTGGGTCCGATCGGGCACCAGGCCTATCCGAAGGGGAATCCCGCCGCGATCAACCCCCATCCCGTTCTGCGCAAGCACTTCGACCTTTTCGCGAACATCCGTCCGGCGAAGTCGTACCCGGGACTGCCCGCCGTCTACAAGGACGTCGATCTCGTCATCGTGCGCGAGAACAACGAGGGATTTCCGCCGGACCGCAACACGTACATGGGAAACGGTGAATTCAGGCCGACTCCCGACATGACGATCTCGATCCGGCTCGTCACGCGCGAGGGCTCGCGCAAGGTCGCGCGCGCGGCGTTCGACCTCGCACGCACCCGGCGGCGCCGCAAGCTGACGGCGGTGCACAAGGACACAGTGTTCAAGCTCGGCTGCGGCATGTTCGCCGAGGAGTGCAGGGCGCTCGCGCGGGAGTACCCGGACATCGCCTACGGCGAAGTGCTCGTCGATACGTTCGCGATGAAGCTCGTGATGAAGCCGCAGCAGTTCGACGTGATCGTCACCACCAATACCTTCGGCGATATCCTCTCCGATGCCGCCGCTGGGCTCGTCGGCGGGCTGGGACTCGCTCCGGCGCTCTCGGCGGGGCCGCAGCGGGCCATGGCCCAGGCGACGCATGGCTCGGCGCCCGACATCGCCGGACGCAACATCGCCAACCCCTACGCCATGATCATGTCGGGGCAGATGCTGCTCGCCTGGCTCGGCCACAAGCGCAGTGAGCCGCGCGCGGTGCGCGCCTCCGAACTCATGGAGGCGGCCGCCGACAGGGTGATCCGCGAGGCGCGCGCGCTCACCGCCGATCTCGGCGGCAAGGCGACCACGGTCGAAATGGGCGAGGCGATCGCCGCCGCGATCGCGCACGCTCCGCTCTGACGTGCAGCCGCTGCGCATCCTCTCCGCCGGGGCCGCACAGTCCGTCACCGAACGGCTCGCGGCGCGCTTCACCGCGGATACCGGCCGCGAGGTGAGCGCGGCGTACGGCGCGGTCGGCGCGATGAAGGCGCGCGTGCTTGCCGGCGAGGCGGTCGACGTGGTGACGCTGTCGGCGCAATTGCTGGACGAACTGCTCGCGTCGGGGCACCTCGCGGCGGGCACCCGGCGCGATCTCGGCCCGGTGCGCACGGGGGTTGCCGTCCGCGCGGGCGCACCCGCGCCGGAAGTGGCCGGGGAATCGTCGCTGCGGGCGAGCCTGCTCGTTGCAACGAGCCTGGTGTGCCCCGACCCCGCGATCGCCACGGCCGGCAAGGTAGTCGTGAGCGCGCTCGATCAACTCGGCATCGCCTCCGAGATGCGCGGGCGCATGCACCTTTTTCCCAACGGCTACGCGGCCATGCGGCATCTCGCCTCCGCCGGCGGCCCGGGCGATATCGGCATTACCCAGGTGACCGAAATCCTCGCCGACAACGGTGTAACATACGTCGGCCCGTTGCCGGAGACCCTGCAGATGACGACCGTTTACGCTGCGGCAGTCGCGGCCGGTGCCCGGAACCCGGACGCGGCGAGCGAGTTCATCGCCCGGTTGACCGGCCCCGGCGCCCGGGCGATGCTGCGCGACGCGGGCTTCGAGCCGGACCGGTGAGAACCCCGGAGGCGACGCCGGATCGCCGGCGATCACCCGTCATCCCTCCCCCACGGTCGGAACGGCAATGAACCGCACAGCTCGCCTCGCGCCTCCGGGTCGCGCCGGCGCGCGCTTCCCGCGGCGGCATTGCCCGATCGCGCGATGGTGAGGTTGCGTACCGGCGATATCGTTTCCGCCGCGGCGCTCGCGGGGCTCGGTTGCTTCATCATGATCGAGGCGCGCGGCTGGGAGTACATGGGCCCGGACGGACCGGGGCCGGGCTTCTTCCCGCTCTGGTACGGCATCGCGATGGTCGCGCTCTCCGTCCTGCTCGTCGCGACGAGCCTCGCACAGCGCGCGCGCGAAGAAGCGCACGCGGTGCGCTGGCGCGAAGTCGGCGGCGCGCTCGGCGCATGGGCCGGCCTCGCGCTGTGCGTGGGGTTGCTCAAGGTGCTCGGGTTCGTGCTGGCGTTCGCGCTCTTCACGTTCTTCCTCGTCGCGATCCTGTACCGCCGCCCGCCCGGCGTCGCTCTCGCCGTTTCTGCCGGCACGGCGGCGGCGTTCCACGTGCTGTTCCCGCTGGCGCTCGACATCGCGCTGCCGGTCGGCAGGCTCGGATTCTGAATTGGACATCCTCGGCTACCTCGCGCACGGATTCGCGGTCGCGCTCGCGCCCGCGAACCTGCTGTGGTGCTTTGCCGGCTGCCTCCTCGGCACGGTGATCGGCGTGCTCCCGGGACTGGGGCCCGCCGCGACGATAGCGATGCTGCTGCCGCTCACCTTCAAGATGGATCCCACGGGCGCCCTCATCATGCTGGGCGGGATCTACTACGGCTCGAAGTACGGCGGCTCGACCACTTCGATCCTGCTCAACGTGCCCGGGGAATCGGCGTCCGTCGTCACCTGTCTCGACGGCTACCAGATGGCGAAGCGCGGGCGGGCCGGCGCGGCGCTCGGCATCGCGGCGATCTCGTCGTTCGTGGCCGGGACCGTCGGCGTGGTCGGCCTGATGCTCGTCGCGCCGCCGCTCGCGAAGTTCGCCCTCGCGTTCAGCTCGCCGGAGTACTTCGCGCTGATGTGCCTCGGGCTCGCCATGGTGGTGCTGCTCGCCGGCAGATCGCTCCTGAAGGCGCTCCTCGCCATGCTCGTCGGGCTCTGGATCGCGGGCGTGGGCACCGACCTTTTCACCTCGACCTCGCGCTTCACCTTCGGCAGCGCCGAGCTCCTCGACGGCGTGGATTTCGTCGTCGTCGCGATCGGCGTGTTCGCGCTGGGTGAAGTGCTCGGCAATCTGGAGGACCGCCACGCCCAGGCGATGCTGCCGGTGCCGAAGGGGCTGCGCAACCTGATGCCGACGTGGCAGGATCTCAAGGACTGCCGCTTCGCGTTCGTGAACGGCTCGGTGGTGGGTTTCATCATCGGCGTCCTCCCCGGCGCCGGTTCCACCATCGCTTCGTTCATCTCCTACGGCATCGAGAAGGCGGTATCGCGCCACCCGGAGAAGTTCGGCACCGGCGTGCCCGAGGGCGTCGCGGCACCGGAAGGCGCCAACAACTCCGAAACCGGCGGGGCGCTGGTGCCGATGCTGACGCTCGGCATCCCGGGCTCGGGCACGACGGCGATTCTCCTCGCCGCGCTGATCCTGTGGGGGCTCAAGCCCGGGCCGCTGATGATCCAGGACAACCCCGCGCTCTTCTGGGGACTCGTGGCGAGCATGTACGTCGGCAACGTCATGCTGCTGGTGCTCAACCTGCCGCTCGTGCCGGTGTTCGCGCAGATACTGAGGCTTCCCGCGTACGTGCTGTTTCCGGTGATCTTCGGACTGTCGATCGTCGGCGTCTACAGCGTGTCGGGCAGCCTCTTCGATGTATGGATGCTGGCCGGTTTCGGGCTGGTGGGCTACGCCATGCGCCGGTTCGAGTACCCGGCGGCGCCCCTCATCCTGGGGCTCGTGCTCGGCGACAGCATGGAGCGGGCGCTGCGCCAGTCGCTGATGATGTCGCAGGGGGACATTTCCATACTGGTGTCACGGCCGATCTCCGCGACGATGCTCGCCTTGACGGCGGTGATCCTGATCGGGCCGCTTTTCCGCAGGGCGAACGAGTGGCGGGTGAAAGCGATAAGCTAGGCGATCGTCGTGCTTGCGACCGGCAACCGCCTTGTACGGAGGAGAGCTTCGGTCAGCAAGGCGATTTTCGGCGCCGTACCCGCTGAGTCATGCAACAAGCTCGATCGAGGAGGAGAAATGAAGCCATTGCTGCCGGTTGTTGGGGTCCTGCTAGCCGGAATCGCACCGGCGATTCCGGCGCAGGGGTTCAAGCCCGTCAAGCCCGTCGAATTCGTGACCCACACGGGGCCGGGCGGCGGGGGCGACGTCTTCGCGCGCGCGATCGCGACGGCGATGGAGAGGGAGAAACTCGCGCCGGTGCGCATGACGGTCGTCAACAAGACCGGCGGCGGCGGCGCGACCGCGATGGCGTACCTCGTGGAGAAGAAGGGCGACGCGCACACGATCGCCGTCTACACCGGGCTGTGGATCAGCAACCCGCTCATGCGCAAGGAAGCGAGCGTCACGATGAGGGATCTCACGCCCATCGTGGGCATGGTGCGCGAGCCAGCGATGCTGGTGGTGAAGAGCGACTCGCCGTACAAGGGGCTCAAGGACTTCATCGACGCGGCGAAAGCGAGCCCCGGGCAGTTGAAGCAGTCGGCCGGCTCGATCGGCGCGCGCGACTGGGTGGTGCGGCAGCTCCTCATGAAGGCGACCGGCGCCAACTGGGCCTACATCTCGTTCCCCGGCGGGGGCGAGCGCATCGCGGCGCTCCTGGGCGGCCACGTCAACATCATGCTGATCGAGCCGCAGGAGGCGGGCGAGCATATCCGCGCCGGCAACCTGCGCGTGATCGCGCAGGTATCCGACACGCGGCTCGCGGCGTTCCCCGACGTTCCCACCATCAAGGAAGCGGGCTTCGACATCCCGACTGTCCCGCAGGTGCGCGGGATCGTGGCGCCGCCGGGAATGCCGGCCGAGGCCGTGGCCTACTACGAGGATCTTTTCGCGCGCTTCGTGAAGACGGCGAGCTGGCGCAAGTACCTGCAGGATAACCTGTTCGAGGACGGCTTCACGAGGAGCGCCGAGCTCGCGAAGTTCTTCGACCGGCACACGGAGACGATGCGCGGGATACTGAAGGACGGGGGCGTCAACGTCGTCCGATGATTTCCGCGCTTGCGCGCGGAAATCATCCGGTGAGGACCGGACCGGCATGAAGCTCTTCGATGATGGAGGGATGGAGCAGGGATGATGGGATCAATGCGCAATTTTGCAGTTCCCCTGATTTTCATGTTAGCTGCAATCGGCGCGGAGCCGATTGCGGCTCAGGGGTTCAAGCCGTCCCGGCCCATCGAGTTCGTGGTGCACACCGGCCCGGGCGGGGGCAACGACGTGCTGGCACGCGCCATCGTCAATGTCGTCGAGAAGGAGAAACTCCTCCCGGTGCGCATGCAGGTCCTCAACAAGACCGGCGGCGGCGGTCTCACGGCGATGGCCTACCTGGTGGAGAAGAAGGGCGAGACGCACACGATAGGCCTCTTCGCGAACACGTGGTTCACGGTGCCCGCGATGCGCGCAGAGGCCCGGGTGACGATGGCCGACCTCACGCCGGTCGTGCGGCTCGTGGTGGAGCCCGCGGTCGTCGCCGTGAAGAGCGATGCGCCGTACCGGACGCTGCGCGAGTTCACCGATGCGGCGAAGGCGGCGCCGGGGCAGTTGAAGCAGTCGGGCGGCTCCATCGGCAGCCGCGACTGGGTGATGCGGCAGCTCCTCATGAGGGAGAGCGGCGCGAACTGGGCGTTCATCTCCTTCCCCGGCGGCGGCGAGCGTATCGCGGCGCTCCTCGGCGGGCACGTCAACATCATGGTGATCGAGCCGCAGGAAGCGGGCGAACACATCCGCGCTGGCAACATGCGCGTGATCGCGCAGGTCGCCGAGCGCCGCCTGGCGCCGTTCCCGAACGTCCCGACGCTCAGGGAGGCGGGCTTCAACGTTCCGAACTACGCGGTCATGCGCGGCGTCGTGGCGCCGCCGGGCGTGCCGGCCGAGGTGATCGCCTACTGGGAGGACTTTTTCCAGCGCGTCGCGCAGAGCGCCTCCTGGAAGAAGTACCTCGCCGACAACCTCTTCGAGGACGGTTTCCAGAGAGGGCCGGAGCTTGCGAAGTTCGTACAGCAGTTTCCCGTCGAGATCAGGAATATCCTCATCGACGCGGGCGTCAAGCCCGCACGCTGAGCGGAGGCCGGCATGAGCGCGACCGTTTCGCCGGCGTCGGTGTCCGAGGTGCTGGCCGGCAAGGTCGCCGCGCTCACTCCGGAGTCGATCCCCCCGTCCGTGCGCTCGCGCGCGGAGGCGCTCCTCGTCGATGTCGTGGGGCTGTGCCTGGCGGCGCGCCGGACGGACTATATCGGCGCGCTCGTGACGGCGCTCGATCGCGGCGGCGCGTGCACCGCGATCGGGCATGCCGATACCTTCGGCGCCGGGGGGGCGGCGCTCGTGAACGGCACCGCGACGCACGGCGAGGACTTCGACGATACCTTCGAGGGTGGCCCGGTGCACAGCTCCGCGGTGATCGTGCCGGCCGTTCTCGCCGCCTGCGAGCGATTCGGGCGCGACGGGCGCGCCGCGCTGAAGGGGATCGCCGCCGGGGTGGAAGCGCTCTGCCGCCTGTCTCTCGTCGTGCCCAAGGCCGTGCACAAGTCGGGGTTTCATCCGACGAGCGTGCTCGGCGCGCCGGCCGCGGCGCTCGCGGTGTCGGCTGCGCTCGGCCATGACCGGCGGCGGACGGTGGACGCGATGGGGCACGCGGGAAGTTTCGCGAGCGGCATCATCGAGTACCTCGCGGAAGGGGCGTCGACGAAGCGGCTGCACCCGGGCTGGGCCGCTCAGGCCGGCCTCGCGGCGGCGCGGATCGGTGGCGCCGGCGTGGCGGGGCCACGCACGGTCTTCGAGGGTGTGCACGGCCTTTTCAACGGGTTCGCGCGGAGCGCCGCCGGGGACTACGGCGCGCTCGTGGACGACTTCGGCGCCCGGTGGCACATGGACGCCATCACGTTCAAGCCCTACGCCACCGGCACGATGAACCAGCCCTACGTCGATTGCGCGCTGCGGCTCGCGAGCCGCGGCTTCCGCGCGGAGGACGTTGCAGACGTGTTGTGCGAGACGGCCGAGGGTTACGTGCACCGGCTGTGGGACCCGCTGCCCGCCAAGCACCGCCCGCCGAACGCCTACGTCGCGAAGTTCAGCGCCCCGTTCAACATCGCGGTGGCGTTCGTGACCGGCGCGGCCGGGCTCGCCGCGTTCACCGAGGCGGCGGTCCGCGACGAACGGATACTGGCGCTCGCGTCGAAAGTGCGCTACGTGGTGGACCCGGACAATCCCTACCCGAAGTCCTACACCGGCCACGTGCGCATGACGCTCAAGGACGGGCGCGTCTTCGAGGAGCGCCAGCCGCACATGCGCGGCGGCGCGCGCGAGCCGCTCACGCGCGCGGAGATCGAGGCGAAGTTCCTCGGCAACTGCGAGTACGGCGGGTGGCCGGCCGCGCGCGCGCGCGATTTTCTCTCGGCAGTCCCGGAATTCTTCGACCGGCCGGTCGATCTCGGGCCGTTGCGCGGTTGAGCGGCGGGGAAGGTTCCCGGGCGGAGGATGACGGGGGGCGACTTCGGATGAGGAACGCCGGGGGCTTAGCTTTGAAGCGGCGGCGGATACTGCAGGCCGGGTGCGGCCTGATCGGCGCGGGAATGGGCGGCGGTTACCCGGCCGCACTGGCGCAGGGGCCGACGTTCAGCGACGCGCAACGCACCCGCGACCGGATAGTCGCCGTCGTACGGGCGTTCGATCCGGGGTACAAGAAGCCCCTGCCCGACGTGCAGCAGGTGAAGCCGGTTCCCGACGTCGCGGTCGCCGGGGTGGACACGCACCCGGACGAGCTCCCGCTCATCGACTACTTCGTCGGCGACCTGCAGCTTCGCTATTCCTTCGACGATGCGCATTACCTGACCAGCGTCAGCGCCGCCGATCTGAAGCGCCTGAAGTTGAAGCGCGAGGAGTTGCTGCCTCTCGCCATCGCCAACTTCAGGCGGCGCTACCCGGGCGTGCAGGTGGAGCGCATGCCCGGGGGCATCGCGACGGTCGGCAACGCCGGTGATCTGGAGCCTTCGCTCATGCTGGACAGCGGGTTCTGGGACCTCGAGCGGAACCGCGCGGGATCCGACATCGTCGCGGCGGTGCCGGCGCGCGACACGCTCGTCTTCGCGAGCCGGGCCTCCGCCACGCACGTGGGCGTGCTGAAACGCGTCACGGGTGAAGTGCACGAGGCGGCGGGCGGGGACGCCCTGTCGCGCAAGCTCTACCTCTGGTTCCGGGGGCGGTGGGAGGTATTCGCCTGACGGCGCGCGGCGCGCACCTGGCGAAGACCGCGCCGCACTCACCCATCGCACGTCACCCATCACTCATCGCACGGCAACGGCATGCCGTTCCTCCAGTCCCCGCCCGGGCTCGGCAACCAGTACGAGGAAGACTTCGCGCTGCGCTCGTACCTCTCGCGCGCGCTGCCCGCCGGCGTCATGGCGGAGGTCGAGCCCTCGCTCCGGTTCATGGGCGAGCGCGCCGGCGGCGAGCTCCATCGCCTGCAGCTCGCGGATCGGCTGAACGAACCGGTCCTCACGCAGTGGGACGCGTGGGGCAACCGCGCGGATCGCGTCGAGCCGACCGCGCTCTGGAAGCGCGCCGAGCGCCTGGCGGCGGAGCAGGGCGTGGTCGCCACTGCCTACGAGCGCCGGCACGGCGTCCACTCCCGGGTGCACCAGTTCGCGCTCGCCTATCTCTTCGCGCCCTCGACCGACATGTACAGCTGCCCGCTCGCGATGACCGACGGCGCCGCCCGCGCGCTGATCGCCGCGGGCAACCGCAAACTGATCGACCGGGCCGTCCCCCGGCTGACGAGCCGCGACCCGCGCCGGTTCTGGACGAGCGGCCAGTGGATGACCGAAGCGGCAGGCGGGTCGGACGTCGGGCTTGCCGAAACCACCGCGCGGCAGGAGGGTGGCCGCTGGCGCCTCTATGGACGCAAGTGGTTCACGTCCGCGATCGGCTCGCAGATGGCGCTCACGCTCGGGCGTCCGGAGGGCAATCCCGCCGGGGGCAGGGGGCTCGCGCTGTTCTACCTGGAGACGCGCGACGCTCAGGGCACGCCCAACCGCATCCTCGTCCATCGCCTGAAGGACAAGCTCGGCACGCGCAAGGTCCCGACGGCCGAGCTGACGCTCGAGGGGACGGCGGCGGAGCTCGTCGCCGGAACGGGCGACGGTGTCAGGAACATCGCGCCGATGCTGAACATCACGCGCGCGTGGAACATCGTGACCGCGTGCGCGCTCATGCGCCGGGGTCTCGCGCTGGCACGCGATTACGCCCGCAGGCGCTTCGCGTTCGGCGCGCCGCTCGCGGAAAAACCGCTGCACCTCGACACGCTTGCCGGGCTGCAGGCCGAATTCCTCGGCGCCTTGCACCTCGCGTTCTTCGTGGCCGAACTTTTGGGACGCAGCGAGTCGGGCGTGGCGAGCGAAGAGCAGGAGCACCTCCTGCGGCTCGTGACACCCGTCGCGAAGCTCCTGACGGGGCGGCAGGCGGTCGCGGTGCTCGCCGAGGTGATCGAGTCCTTCGGCGGCGCGGGCTATGTCGAGGACACCGGGCTGCCCGTGCTGTTCCGGGACGCGCAGGTGCTGCCGATCTGGGAGGGAACGACCAACGTGCTGGCGCTCGATGCGCTGCGGGCGCTGGAGGCGGGCGGCGGGATGGCCGCGCTGAAACGGGAGGCCGGATATCTCTTGCAGGGACTGCGCGAGCCGGACCTGGTGCGCCTCTCGGCCCGGGTCGAGAACACGCTGGAGCAGGCCGAAGCGTGGCTCGCGGCGGCGGAAAAGGCGGGCACGGCAAGCCTGGAGGCCGGCGCACGGCGCTTTGCCATGACGCTGGGCCGCGCGCTCTCGGCTGCGCTGTTGGCGCGGCACGCGCAATGGTCGCTCGAGCACGAGCGGGATCGGCGGGCGCTCGCCGCCGCGAAGCGCTACGCCGCGAACGGCGTCAGGCTGCTCGCCGACGTGGATGCGGCGGACTCGCGGCTGCTCGGCAGGGATAGCCTGGATTAAGTCATGCGCACGCCGGCCTGCCTGTCGCGCAGGCCGAAAGCCTCGAAGCAGGCGAGTCACGCAAGGCCATGCGCCTGGCACGGACGCGTGAGGTGCTCAGTAGAGCGAGCGAATGACGCCGCCGTCCACGCGCTGCGCCGCGCCGTTTACCGCGGCGGCGCGCTCGGAGCACAGGAACACGACCTGCGCCGCGATTTCCCCCGGCGTCGCCCAGCGCTGAAGCAGCGAGGAGGCACCCGGCCCGTCGAAATAGGCGCTCTTCATCTCTTCGAGCGTCTTGCCCGCTTCCGGCGCGATTTTCGCGAGGAACGTCGCGACCCCTTCGGACCACGTCGGCGCGACGAGCACGCTGTTGACCGTCACCGTGGTGCCCTTCGTGAGCTCGGCGAGTCCCCGCGCGATCGAAACCTGCGCGGTCTTGGTCATCGCGTAATGGATCATCGCGGGATTGGGCTTGACACTCTGCTCGCTTGCGATGAAGACGATCCGCCCGCGGTTGCGCTCGAGCATCGCGGGGAAGATCGCGCGGGCGAGCCGCACCCCGCTCATCACGTTCAGTTCGAACATGTCGGTCCAGTCGCGGTCGGTGATGTCGGCGAATTGCCTGACCTCGAAGTAGCCGGCGTTGTTGACGAGAATGTCCACCGGTCCGATGCGGGCGGCGGCTTCCAGGAGCGCCGCCGCTCCCGCCGCCGTCGCCATGTCGGCTGCGACGCCGTGCGCCTCGCCGATTCGCGCCAGCGCGGCCACGGTTTCGCGCACCGCGCTCTCGCGCCGGCCGTTCACGATCACGCGCGCGCCTTCCGCCACGAGCGCCTCCGCGATCGCGCGCCCGATGCCCTGCGTGGAGCCCGTGACGAGCGCGAGCCGGCCCCTGATGCCCAGATCCATCCGCAGCCTCCTTTCGTGGGTGACCTGCATCATAGATGAGAGCCGTGCGCCGGTGTCCTCGCGGACGCCTCCCCCGGGGCAATTCGGCTGTCAGGGGCGTGCGCATCGGCGGCGCGCACACAATGAGGTGGTCCGCTGAGCCCGCCTCTTGATCATTACGAAACCGGATGACACATCCGGACTCGCACGACGCTCCCCTCGCCCTCCGGGAGAGGGGTGGGGGGTGAGGGATTGAGCGACGTAACACGGTTACGTAAAGCTCAATAGGCGGGTTGCCATCGGCGTCCATCGGCGTTCATCGGCGGCTAGAATAGGCCCATGCGCGCCACGATGATGGATTTCCCGCTCACGCTCGCGCACATACTCGAGCGCGCGGGCCGGCTCTTCCCCGAGTCGGAGATCGTTTCGCGCCTGCCGGACGGGTCGCTCCACCGGCACCGCTATGCCGATTTCCACCGGCGCGCCGGCGCGCTCGCCGGCGCGCTCGCGGCGCTCGGGCTCTCCCGCGGTGACCGGGTCGCGACGCTCATGTGGAACCACCACGCGCATCTCGAAGCGTACTTCGCCGTCCCCTGCGCGGGCGGCGTGCTGCACACGCTCAACCTGCGGCTCCCCCCGGAGGAGATCGCCTGGATCGCCAACCACGCGGGGGATCGCTTCCTGATCGTGGACGACGTGCTCCTGCCGATCGCCGACAGGATGCGGGGGCAGGTCAGGTTCGAGAAGGTGATCGTCGTCCCGCTCGCGGGATCCGCCGTTCCGGCGCCCTGCCTGAACTACGAGGAACTGCTTGCCGCGCGCCCGCCCTTCGAGCCGCCGGCGTTGGGGGAGGAGGATCCCGCCGGAATGTGCTACACCTCGGGCACGACGGGGCGTCCCAAGGGCGTCGTTTACTCGCACCGGTCCCTCGTGCTGCACGCGCTCGCCTCGGCGCTGCCCGACGTGATGGGCATCGCCAATGCCGATGCGGTCTGCCCCGTGGTGCCCATGTTCCACGTGAACGCCTGGGGCCTCCCGTTCTCCGCGACCCTGGTCGGCGCGAAGTTCGCGTTTCCCGGCCCGCATCTCGACCCCGTGCGGTTACTCGACCTCTACGAAGCGGAGCGCGTGACACTGACGGCGGGCGTGCCCACGATCTGGGCGGGGATCCTGCAGGCGCTCGATCGCGAGCCCGCGCGCTGGAAGCTCTCGCCGGGCATGCGCATGGTCGTGGGTGGGGCGGCGGCGCCGGAATCCATGATCCGGGCGTTCGACCGTCACGGGCTGCGGGTGATACACGGCTGGGGCATGACCGAGACTTCGCCCGTTGCCGCGGTGAACTACCAGAAGCGCGGGCCCGCGTCGTCCGATCCCGATGAGCACTACGCGCTTCGGGCGAAGCAGGGCCTGCCGCTGCCGTTCGTGGAGATACGGGCAATGACACCCGGGGGCGAGGCGCCCTGGGACGGGGCGACCATGGGCGAGCTCGAGGTGCGCGGACCGTGGATCGCGGGCGGCTACCACGATCCCGGCGACGAGGCGGCGCAGTGGAGCGCCGACGGCTGGTTCCGGACCGGGGACGTCGTTACGATCGACGCGCGCGGTTACATCAAGATCACCGACCGCATCAAGGATCTCGTCAAGTCGGGGGGCGAATGGGTGAGTTCGGTCGATCTGGAGAACGCGCTGGTGGGACATCCCGGGGTCGCCGACGCGGCCGTCATCGCGGTACCCGACGTGAAATGGGGCGAGCGGCCGCTCGCGATCGTGGTGCCGAAGGCGGGGGAGGAGGTCACGGAAGCGGCATTGCGGGAGTTCCTCGCGCCGCGGTTCGCGCGCTTCCAGCTCCCCGATGGTTTTGTTTTCGTGCCCGGACTGCCGCGCACCTCGACGGGGAAGGTACTCAAGGCTACACTGCGGGACGAGTACCGGAGCTGGAAAGGCGGTAGCGGTGATGCGTGACGGGTGCGGAGCCGGCGGAGGCTCTTGCGCCGTACCGGGGTCACCCATCGCGGATCACGAACCGAGGACCCCATGAGCGACCGACCACTGCAAATCGACATCGTTTCCGACGTGGTCTGACCTTGGTGCTTCATCGGGAAGCGAAAACTCGAGCGCGCGCTCGCGCGCTGGCGGGAGCGCCACCCCGATGGACCCGAGCCGGCGGTGCGCTGGCTGCCGTTCCAGTTGAACCCGGATCTTCCCGAGTCGGGAATCCCGCGCGAAGACTATGTCGCGCGCAAGTTCGGCACGCCGGGCAAGGGCGCCAACGCCCGGGTCGCGGCGGCCGGCGCGCAGCTGGGCATCACCTTCGACTACGAGAGGATGCGGGTGCAGCCCAACACGCTGAACGCGCATCGACTCCTGCACTACGCGGAGCGCGCCGGGCGGCAGGATGCGCTCGCGGAGGAGCTTTTCAAGGCCCATTTCACCGAGGGCGCCAACCTGACCGATCGCGACACGCTGGCCGATGTCGCGGCGCGCGCGGGACTCGATCGTGACGCCGTCGCGGACTATCTCGCGGGCGATGCCGACCGCGAGGTGATCGAACGGGCGGACGTGGAGGCGCGCTCCGCCGGCATCGGCGGCGTACCCTTCTTCATTTTCAATCGGAAGGTCGGCGTATCCGGCGCGCAGGACCCGGATACCCTGCTGCAGGCGATGGAGCAGTCCCTCGGGGCGTGAGGCCCGGCGGCGCGAGCGGGCGGCGGGCGTTTTCCGGAGGCTTGCGGCTTGAGGCGGGTTACTTCTTCCCGTCCGGCGCCGCGTCGATCGTCACGATCGAGGCGTCCCTGGGTTTCGCGACCTTGAACGAACCCATGAACCGATTGATATCGGCCTGCGGGATGCCTTCCCGGTTACCGAAGACGACGAGCTGGTAGAGGCGGTTCTCGACGAGGTAGAAGCGTCCCAGCATCCACGCCTTGCGGCCGTCGAGTTCGCCGCGGGCCGTGAACTCGACGCCGTGCCACTTGCCGTCGAGCTTGAGCTCCTTGTCCTCGCCGTCGAGTTTCCCGGCGATGCGCTTCAACCATCCCTCCCGCACGATCGAGAACATGCGGCCCGGCGGCGTGCCGGCCACCAGACGCACGGGGTAGTCGGCGTAACCGACCCCGTACACGGAATCCTTGCGGTCGAGCGAGTACCAGTAGGCGGTGATTGCGCCCGCGGGCGTGTCTATGTTGCGCTTCTCCACCCGGGGATCGCCGCCCATCCGGACGGTGAACCCGCCGTCCGGGGCCGAAACCTCGCGCCACGACGGGTCGCCGCAGCCTGCCAGCAGGAAAAAAGCGAGCATACCCACCCGCATTGCCGGCCGCGGCCGCAGGCTAACGCTCCGGACGAAACGGCCGTAAATACCCCGCATGGGCGCAATCCTGACGCATTGAACGATATCGACCATTTACCACAATGCGGGTCTGGCAACCAACCAGCGGCCGATGGCGCGCGCGCGCCTCCCGACGGGCGGGACGCGGTCATGCGCCCGGCCGCGTCCGTTCGGCCACCGCCAGGCTTTCCCCGGCAATGCGGTGCGACCCCGATGTCCGACGCCACGGTCTTTCGTAACGCTCTGCCGCCCGCGACGGCGTTGAACGAGTACCGGCTCTCGTCGGTGCTGGGTGCCGGGGCCTTCGGCGTGACGTACCTCGCCCGCGACACGCACCTCGAAAGGGACGTCGCGATCAAGGAGTACCTGCCGGCCGATCTCGCGGTGCGCGCGCTCGACGGCTCGGTCGTGCCCGTCAGTACCGATCACGGCTACGACTACCAGTGGGGCCGCGACCGCTTCCTGCTCGAGGCCCGCACACTCGCGCGCTTCAGCCACCCGAACATCGTTCGCGTCAACCGCTATTTCGAGGCGAACGGCACGGCCTACATGGTGATGGACTACGAGCGTGGAATGTCGCTCGCGCAGATGCTGAAATCCGGGCCCGCGCCGGACCTCGCGCGCTTGTGCGGCATGCTGCTGCCGTTGCTCGACGGGCTCGAGGCGGTTCACGCGGCCGGGTTCCTGCATCGCGACATCAAGCCGGCGAACGTATTCATTAGCGAGAACGGCGCGCCGGTGCTGCTCGATTTCGGTGCGGCGCGGCAGGCACTTGGCGGCAGCACCCGCACGCTCACCGCGGTGCTCACCCCCGGCTACGCGCCGCTCGAGCAGTACTCGAACGCGGGCCATCAGGGCCCGTGGTCGGACATCTACGCGCTCGGCGCCGTCGCCTACCGTGCGCTGACGGGCGAGAACCCGCCGGACGCGGTGAGCCGGATGCGGCACGACATCGTGCCGGAGCGGCTCGGCGCGGCACGCGGGCGCGCGGGCGAGGCGCTCGGCGGCGCGATCGCGTGGGCGCTCACGCTGGATGAGAAGCTGCGCCCGCAGCATGTCGCCGACTGGCGGCGTGCCCTGCTGGGCGAAGCACGCGACGCGCCGGCCCCGGCGAGGGCTCGCACCGTCGCGGGGACTGCCGCCGCCGCGGGGAGCGTGCAGGACCTTCCTCGCGCGACTGCGCCCTCGCCTCGAGACCGCACCCGACCCGTCGCCGCGCGCCGTACGTGGTGGGGCTGGGCGGGCGCAGCCGTCGTCCTCGCGGCGATTCTCGGCGGGGCGGCGTTGTGGCAGCGCGAGCCTGTCGCCGCGGCGGGGGCCGTTTCGCGGGAAGCGGGGCCTCGCCGCGCGACGCCGGTCCCGTACCAGCAGGCGGCCACGGAGCGCCCGCCTCGCGAGCGGATCGAGCGTCCGGGAGAGGGTGCCGTGGATACGGGAGAGGTGCGCCGGCGCGCTCTGCGCGAGTTCCGGAGCACGGACACCGACGGCGACGGGTTTCTCTCGCGTGACGAGGTGCGGCGGATGCCGGTCGTGACGAGGACTTTCGACCGCGTGGACGCGGACCGCGACGGGCGCATTTCGGCGCCGGAGTTCGTCGAGTTGCGGCGCGTCCAGGCTGCCGCGGGGGTGCGGTAGGCGAACCCGCGCGCGAGGCTGCCGTGGCGCGCCCCCCGGCCGTGTATTTCCCAATCCGCCGATTCCCGTTTACGATTCGCCCGCAGGACTCCGGATGATGAGCGCACCCGTCCCAACCCCCGCCAACCCCGGCGCGCTGGCGCCCGGCACCACGCTGATGGAATACCGGATCCTGTCCGTGCTTGCGGCGGACGGGTTCGGGATCACCTATCTCGCCCGCGACGCCATCCTGAACCGTGATGTCGCGATCAAGGAGTACTTCCCCGCCGATCTCGCACGGCGGGCGGCCGACGGCCGCGTGGAGCCGGCGGCGGCGGAATCCGAGCCGAACTTCCGCAAGGGGCTCACCCAGTTCCTGATCGAGGCCCGCACGCTTGCTCGCTTCGTGCACCCGGACATCGTGCGGGTGGACAGGGTGTTCGAGGCGAGCGGCACGGCTTACATGCTGCGGGAGTACGAAAAGGGGGAGTCACTCGCGCAGAAACTCGCGCGCGGTCCCAGACTGGACGAGGCGGCGTTGAAGGCGATCTTCGCGCCGCTGCTCGACGGGCTCGAGGCCGTGCATCGCGCTGGCGTGCTGCACCGAGACATCAAGCCGGGAAACATCTTCATCCGGGACGAAGGGCCGCCGGTGCTGATCGATTTTGGCTCGGCGCGCCTTGCAAGCCGCGATGCGCTCCACGACATCATCCCGATCCTCACGCCCGGCTACGCGCCGGCCGAGCACTACATCCGCAGCGGCGGCCAGGGGCCCTGGTCCGACATTTATTCCGCGGCGGCGGTACTTTTCCATGCCGTGACCGGGGAAGCGCCGCCCGATGCGCTGTCGCGGCTGCGCATCGACAATGTCGCGAAAGCGCTCGGCGCCGCGCGCGGGCACTACAGCGCATCGTTCATCGACGCGATCCAGTGGGGCCTCGCGTCGCACGAGCAGGATCGCCCGCAGGGCGTGGCGCAGTGGCGCGTTGCGCTGCTCGGCGGCGTGCCGTCGCGGGCGGCACCGAGGCCGGCGCCGCCGCCGGCCCTGGACGACACCCGCAAGTATGTCTGGGTATCGCTCGGCGTGCTCATCTTCTACCTGTTCGTCGCGGGCGCCGACATCGTGCAGCAGCGCGCGCAGCACTACCGGGCATATCGCCATTCCGTGATGCCCGCGGAGCGCGCCGCCACGGCGGCGGGTGCGCGGCAGAGCGCCCCGGCGGCGGCGAGCGGGGGGTTGACGCGCGAGCAGTTCGAGCAGAATCTCCCCAATCTTGCCGGCCGGTTCAGCGAGATCGACACCGACCGCAACGGGTTCGTGACGACCGAGGAATTGCAGAACCATTTGCGCCGCCCGAAGTAGCGGGGCGGCGCGCAAGAGGGCATCGCGCGATTTCGACTTCGGTTCCGCCCGGTGCTGCGCGCCGTGTCCCGGCCCGGTCCAACGACACGGTATTCCCGAGACACGGCGGCAGCGGCCGCGGGCGGGCACACGCATTTCACGACGGAGAACCTGAGCGAGGGCAAGGCGCTCGTCGACGCGAAGAAGCTTTCCGTGCTCGGCGTCACCCTGGATCGCCGCCTGCCGTTCGCCCCGGACGCGCCCACGCTGCAGGAGCTCACGGCCGGCACGATACGCGGGTTCGTGTTCCCCGCCGGCGTGCCGATGGAGGCGGCCGCGACCAGGGAGACGGCCCTGTAGCGCGCGCACGCATCCCCCGCGTGGCGCGAGCATGCCGCCCGCTCGCCCGCTCATTCGAGGTACTGCGCGTTCCACCGCGCGTACATCTCGTACGCCGCCGCCCGCATCGCGTACTTGTCGGGGTAGTCCTTCGGGTCGAGCGGATCGTAGACGTAGAAATTGGCGCGGTTGTTGCGCGTCGTCGTCATGTGCCAGATCTTGTGGGGCAGGTGGTAGGGCGGCTGCCACTCGAAATCGTCCTGCGCCTCGTAGTGGAGGAACAGCGGCAGGATCGGCACGCCCGTGCGTATCGACACCTCGAACGCGCCCGAGCGGAATTCGCCGTGGAGGCGCCGCCCCTTGCAGCCACCTTCGGGGTACAGGCAGATGTTGCGCCCCGCGTTGACCGCGCTCACCATCGCCTCGACCGCCTGATCGCGGGATTGCGGATCGTCGCGATCGACGTAGAGCGTGCCGGCGGCCCTGCTGATCCGGCCCGCGATGAACCAGTCCCGGACCTCCGCCTTGGCGAGGGAGACGACGTCGAAGAGCGCCGGGATGCCGATGTCCTCGAAGGCGGCCGGGTGGTTGGCGATCAGGATGAAGTGCTCCGGCAGGCGCCGCCGGTTCTTCTGGTGCAGGCGCAGATCCACATCGAGCGCGCGCACGAAGGCGCGGCACCACGCGTGGAAGAGCCGCGCCACCGGGTGCGTCCCGCGCCACGGCAGCCACGAGAGGAGGTACACCAGGGTGGTCAACGCGAGGAAATCGATCCAGCCGATGAGCTTCCGCGCGAGACGCAGCAGTGGCAGCATGTCGGTACTCCCGCCTTGGATGGATTCGAGGGCTATTCGAGCAGGAACTCGCGCACCGCGGCAATCTGGTCCGCCGCCATCAGCGCGGGCGCATGGCCGACGCCGGCGAAACGCACGAGCCGGGCGTTCGGCCCGCGCTCGGTCATGCGCGCCGCCGTTTGCGCGGGGAGAATGTCCGAGAGTTCGCCGCGCAGCACGAGGGTGGAGCAGCGGATCGCATCGTAGAACCGCCAGAGGTCCACGTCGACGATCGGCGCCGCCCGCAACGCCTCCCCGATCGCCGGGTCGCAGCGCATGCCCCAGCTCCCATCCGCGTGCTCGCGGGCGCTGTGCACGGCGAGGTGGCGCCACTGGTCGTCGGTGAGCGGGCCGACCGGGGCGCACACGACGCGCAGGCTGGCTTCCACCGCGGAGAGAGTCGCGAAGCGGGGGTCCCTGCCGGCATAGGACGCGATTCGTTCGAGCGCGGCCGCGGGGATGTGGCCGCCGACGTCGTTCAACACCAGCTTCTCGATCGGGCTCCCCGCGCTCGACGCGAGCAGCATGCCGATGATGCCGCCCATGGAGGTGCCGACCCAGTAGAGGCGCCGGGGGCGGCCGTCGCCGGCCGCGGTGGCTCGCGCGATGAGTGCAACGGCGTCGGCGCAGTACTGCCGGTAGCCGTAATCCTCCCGGGCTTCCAGCCAGTCGCTCGCGCCGCGCCCCGCGAAGTCCGGACAGATCACGCGAAACTCCGGCAGCGCGCGCGCGAGGAAGTCGAAGTCGCGCCCGTTGCGCGTCAGGCCGTGCGCGCAGATCACGACGCGCCCGGCCGCGGGATCGCCCCATTCCACGTAGCGCATGCGGTGAAAGCCGCGGCTGCCGAGGCAGGCGATTTCGCCGTTCTTCATCGCTTCCCCGCTCTCACAGCAGGACGAGCCCACCGATACCCGCGCCGAGAAAAACCGCGAGGTGTGCCCAGCTCCAGTAGCGGAAACGCGCGCCGAGCGCGCCGGGCATCTCGTCGGCGAGGAGATAGAGCCGGCCGTCGCGGGGCTTGCGCATGAGATGCACGCCTTCCGGCGAGCGCGCGGCGGCCTCGGCGTGGCTCCTGCGGACTTCCCGCGCGGCCTGCATGCGCGCGAGTTCCCACTCCCTGATGTCGAGGCTGCCGTCGCGGTCGAGATCGAAGCGCTCGTGGAGCCGCCGCGGGTCGGATTTCCAGTCGGCGATCAGCGCGGCGATGTCCGCGCGCTCCTCCCGCGCGGAAGCGGCGCCGGCCGAGACCGTCGTGAACTCGCCGACGGCGTAGAGCGGCCCGCCGGGCAGGATGAGATCCTCGGTGTAGCGGCGGTCTCCCTCCTGCCACGCGCGGTGGTATCCGCTCACGACTTCCGCGCCGTCGGGCGAGATCACGCACGATCCCGTGTCGTCGACCAGCAGGAACTGCTCGACACTCGTGCCCCGGTCCACGAACTTCCACTTGCCGTCCGCGCCGCGTTCGTGGATCTGGAACGAATACCAGCAGCAGGACTGGCGGGAGAGCCGGGCAAGGAGCGGGGCGCCCGGAAGCTGCTCGCCGCGCCCGAGGAGTTCCGCGTAGCCCTGGGCGGCGGAAGCGACCTTCGAGGTCGGCAGATCGTGAACCTGGCGGTAGCGGCGGTAGTTCGCGGCCCACGCGGCGAAGCTCACTCCCGCCATGGCGAGGAGCGCCCATGGCCACGCGGCGGCGCTATCGGCCTGTGCCGCGACGGCGAGAATCGCGAAGTGGACTCCGCCGGAGAGCCACTGCGAGCGGTGCATCTTCCGGAACCCGAACGCCATCCCGTCAGCCGCCCTTGCGGCCCGGCACGACGCCGAAGCCCGTGTTCCGCCGACCCACGCGGCGCCGCGCAAGGCGCACGTGCCTCATCGTGCAACGGGTTCTAGCTGGAGAAGAGCTGCTTCACGTCGACGTCGGCCTTCTCCGCCGCCTGGAACTCGAGCAACTGGGCGGGCCGGAAGTTGAACAGGGAGGCGATGATCGAATCGGGAAACTGCTCGATGCGCACGTTGTTGACGTTGGCCGACTCGTTGTAGAACTCCCGCCGGTCCGCGATCGCGTTCTCGATCGCGGAGATGCGGGATTGCAGTTGCTGGAAGGTCTGGTTGGTCTTGAGGTCGGGATAGGCCTCGGCGAGGGCGAAGAGGCTGCCGAGGGTGGCGCGCAGCGCGCCTTCCGCCGGCCCGAGCGCGCCCACGTCCTGTTTCTCGCGGGCCGCGAACACCTTCGAGCGGGCGTCCATCACTTTCGTCAGCGTCTCCCGCTCGAATTTCATGTATTGCCGGCAGGTCTCCACGAGCTTCGGCAGCTCGTCGTGGCGCTGCTTGAGCAGGACGTCGATGTTGGCCCACGCCTTGGCGACATTGTGCTTGATCTGCACGAGGTTGTTGTAGAGCATGATGGCGTAGGCAACGCCGACCGCGAGCACGCCCAGTACGACGATGGTGCCGATACCCATGACTGCCTCCCAGCCGCTCCTGGCGGCGGGGACGATTCTATAACAGGGAAAAAAAACCCCGCGGGAGACCGCGGGGTTTTCGCGCGGAGCGCGCTTTCCTTCAGGCGGCGCGCCGCCGCCGCAGTGCCGCGAGGCCGAGCAGGCCCAATCCAAGCAGCGCGAGGCTGTCGGGCTCGGGGGCGGCGGCGGATTCGAGGGCGTCCACATTGAGGCCCAGCCAGCCGTCCGTCCAGAGGTGCCCGCCGTGGGAGAGGTAGCCGATGGCGCCGGTTCCCATGTTCCAGTAGAAGGCATTGTCACCGACCGGCAACGCGGCGTTCGGCCAGAGACTGAAGAGCAGCTCCTCGCCGTACATCATCAGCCCGTCCACGTCGACTTCCTGTTCGTTGATATTTGGCACCAGCAGGGCCACCGCGGCCGCCACGGCGGCCCGGGCGACGACGCAGGCCCCGCTGGGGTGGTCCCACACGGAGCAGCCGGCCGCGGTCGGGCCGAGATCGCCGAAGAGCGAATAGCGCGTCGCGTCGTCAGCGCCGTCGGGGCCGAACACTTCCAGCGAGTCGAGGTTCTGCACGCCGTGCTGGTTGACCTGCGCCACGACCGCCCAGGTTCCGATACCCCCGCCGGTGGTCTCATGGCAGATCGGGTCGCCGGCCGCGCAGCCACGCGCCGGCGCGCCTGCGTCCAGGCCCGTGCCGATGGTGGTTCCCGTCCGCGTCGAGAAGAGGAGAGCGGTGCGATTCGTCACGACGTGCGCGAACAGGTAGTCGGCCGGGTGCGCCTGCGCATCCACCTCCCGGCCGAAATCGTTGACGTACAGGAAGGAATCCGCCACGCCGCCCGGGGGGCGGCCGTCGAACATGATGCTCTGCAAGGGCTTGAGGAGTCCGGCCGCGGTGCGGTCAAGCTCGTCCGTGTACTCCTTGCCCATGTGATACGCGGGTGCCCCCGGGACGCCCAGTGTCGGCAGCAACGCCGGCGGCGGCAGGCTCCCCAGGTAGGGCCCGGCCGTGGCGGGGCTGCCTGGCAGTGCGAGCGTGGTCAGGGTGAGAAGGATCGCCGGTATCCCGGCGGGCAACAGTCTGCGGTTCATGGCGGACCCCATTCAGCTGCAATGCAGCAGGAGACAGGCTCCCGGTGGGTGCGGACGCATCACGCCGGCCTGAACGCCATTGGCATACGCAACAAGCATGCCAGTTTGAATGATGCCGTGTATTCAGTCGCTTGCCTGCGTGCCCCGGTTGCGGCTGTAAAGAAAACCGACACGGGCGGGTCCGTTCGCGTGGCGCGCGCGAACCGCGCGTCGTGCGGCGACCCGGGATGCTTTCGTCATGAATACAGCACGTTGCATCTCGCGACCACCCGCGCCGCGGCCATGCTGCGCCGCACTACCCGCCGCCCGAAGGGGCGCGAAGCCGGATTCAGTTGTAAGAAATTCCGACAACTGCTCATGCACATCGCATGCTGGCGGGCGCAGCCGCGCACGGCCCGCGCGGGTGCGGACGCCGCCGCCCCGGGCGCCTGCGCGCCTGTCGTATCATCCGCCATCCGGTGGCGGCGAGGAGCGAACGGCAATGCGCAGCATCTGTGTTTTCTGCGGGTCGAATCAGGGCTCGCGGCAGGCGTATGCCGCCGCGGCGCGAGCGCTGGCCCGTGCCGTCGCGCGTGCGGGACTCGGGCTCGTGTATGGCGGGGGCAGCATCGGGTTGATGGGCGTGCTGGCGGAGTCCGCGCTCGCCGCGGGCGTGCACGTAACGGGTGTTGCGCCGCGGCGGCTCATCGAACGGGAGGTGGTGCATCGGGGGCTAACGGAACTCCACGTGGTCGAATCGATGCACGAGCGCAAGGCAAAGATGGCCGCGCTCGCCGACGCGTTTCTCGGGCTGCCCGGCGGTTACGGGACGCTCGACGAACTGTTCGAGGCGCTCACCTGGACGCAGTTGGGCTACCACCGGAAAGCCTGCGGCCTGCTCAACGTCGAGGGGTTCTTCGATGGGCTCGCCGGCTACCTCGACCACGCGCTCGCCGAGCGCTTCCTCACGCGGGAGCACCGCGAGATGCTGGTGGTCGAGGACGACCCCGACCGCCTCATCGAACGGCTGGCCGAGATGCAACTGCCGCAGGTCTCGAAATGGATAGGGCCGGGGGAGACGTGACCGGTCAGCGATCCGCGAGATCGCGCTGAAGTCTCGCGAGCGCCGGCTCCCAGCCGGGCGTTTCCTCCTCGCGGTAGAGGCTGAATCCCGGGAACCACGGCGACTTCGGGCCGGCGGCGAGCCATCGCCATTCCGGCGGGAAGGCGATGAGCACCCGCGCGGTGCGGCCCGCCGCCGCGCGCAGGTGCATGCTGGTACTGCTCACCCCGGCGTAGTCGTCGAGCACGGAGAGGAGCGCGTGCAGGGCGACGAGGTCCTCGTTGAGATCGGATGCGTCGTGCAACGCCAGTCGGCTTGCCGCGGCGAACTCCTGCAATTCCCCCCGGTCCGGGTTTCGCTGCACCACGACCGCGGTGCCTTTCCACCCGGCGACTGCCGACGCGAGTGCCGCCACCGGCACCGACTTGCGCAATGCTTCCGGGCGGCCTTCCGCCGGTTGCGTCCCGGCGCGCCAGGTCACGCCGAGGTAAGGGGGGGTCCGGACCGCGCCAAGCGCGAGCGCACGGCTTCGAGCGCGCTGGGTTCGGGCGCGAGGTCGAACGGTCGGGGTGTGGCGTCCCCGGAGCGGCTGGCGAGCGGCAGGTCACCCGCCAGTATCGAGACGTCGGCCGGGGGCACCTCCCGCGGTTCGAGGTACACACCCCGGAGCACGCGTGAGCGAGCGAGGAGTCGGGCAAGGCGCGAGTCCCCGGTGAAGTACGACAGCGCCGCGCCGGCGGAGGCAAGCGCCGCGGCGAAGCGGAGAAAGAACAACTGGTCGCCCAGTCCCTGCTCGCCCAGGATCAGCAGGTGCCGTCCGGCAAGCTCGCCGGAGAGCGGCGCCGCCGGGCGAGCGCGCACTTTTTCGTACAGGGCGCCGCCGTTCGCGGGAATCTGCAGCCCGGCCGCGACCGCCCGCCAGGCATGCTCCGGCCATGCTTCGGCATGGCGACCCGCGGCGAGCAGGCACAGCGCGGCCCCGAAACGCGCCTCGCCGTAGTCGGGCGCGATCGCGGTCACCGCGCGGAACGCTTCGAGCGCCGGCGCGAACTCCCCGCATTCCTTGAGCGCGTTGGCGAGGTTGCAGCGGAAGGCGGCGTTGCCGGGTGCGGCGGCGACCGCCCGGCGGAAGGGGGCGATCGCGTCGCGCCGCCGGCCCGACACCGAAAGGACCACCCCGAGGTTGTTGTGAAACGCGGCGCGCCCGGGCGCACTCGCCAGCGCCTGCCCGATGAGTACCACGGCCTCCGCGTGACGGTGGGCCCGGTAAGCGATCAGCCCCAGGTTGTTGAGCGCGTCCGGGTGCCGCGGGTTGGCGGCGAGGACCGCCCGCAAGAGTTGCTGTGCGCGGTCGTAGTCGCCGCCCCGCTGCGCGCGCAGCGCTGCCTCGAAGACACCGGCCGTGTCGTGCTCGTTCGTCACCCGGCCCATTATCGCCGCCGGGCGCACGGCCGGCCCGGCCGCAATGCACGTATCAGCAATATCTATATGCGGGGGCTGGGTGGCGGACTATCATCCGCAGGCACCGAGAAGAGGAGTCCGGATTCGATGACACGCCTGGTGATGCCCCACGGGGGCGGAGCGTTGCGGCCGCTCATGCTCGAAGGGGAGGCAGCCCGCGCGGAGCGCGAACGCGCCGCCGCGCTGCCCACGCTCGCGATTTCGTCGCGCGAGCGGGGTGATCTCGTCATGCTCGGCATCGGCGGGTTCACGCCGCTCGAAGGCTTCATGACCCGGGCCGACTGGGAGGGCGTCTGCGACGGTTACCGCACGGCGGCGGGGCTGTTCTGGCCGATCCCGATCACGCTGTCCGCGGAACCGGCGCGCGCGGCCTCGATCCGGGTCGGTGACGAGATCACGCTCGCCGACGCCGCCGACGGCGCGCCGCTCGCGACCATGAAGGTGACGGAGAAGTACTCGATCGACAGGGCGCGCGAGTGCATGTCGGTGTTCCGCACGATCGACGAGAAGCACCCCGGGGTGCGGATGGTCATGCAGCAGCCCGGGGTCAATCTGGCGGGGCCGGTGAAGGTGCTCTCCGACGGCGGCTTCGGGGAGCGCTACGGGACGCTTTTCATGACGCCCGCGCAAACGCGCGCGGAGTTCCAGCGCCTCGGCTGGTCGCTGGTGGCCGCGTTCCAGACGCGTAACCCCATGCACCGCTCGCACGAGTACCTCGCCAAGGTGGCGATCGAGGTGTGCGACGGCGTGCTGGTGCATTCGCTGCTGGGGAACCTCAAGCCCGGAGACATCCCGGCCGATGTACGCACGCGGGCGATCTCGGCGCTGATCGAGAACTACTTCCGGCCCGGCACCGTGGTGCAGGCCGGTTATCCGCTCGACATGCGCTATGCCGGCCCGCGCGAGGCGCTGCTCCACGCGCTCTTCCGCCAGAACTACGGGTGTTCGCATCTCATCGTCGGCCGCGATCATGCGGGCGTGGGGAGCTACTACGGCCCGTTCGACGCGCACCGCATCTTCGACGAGATCCCGCAGGACGCACTCGAGACGCGGCCGATCCGGATCGGCGTCACCTTCTGGTGCTACCGCTGCAACGGCATGTCCTCCGATCGCACCTGCCCGCACGGCGAAGCAGACCGGTTGCAGGTCTCCGGAACGCAGTTGAGGAAGTGGCTGGAGGAGGGGAGGGACGTACCCGGTGAGTTCAGCCGGCCGGAGGTACTGGAAATCCTCCGTGCCCACTACGCGTCGGGGTAGCGGTATACGGCGACCGGCACTGCACCAGGCCTGGGGAATCCCTGAGTAACCGTGGTCCCGCCGTTCCCGCGAAGGCGGGAACCCGGCAGCGTCAAGCACTTCGGGGTGCCCGCCGCCGCGGGCAGGACGGCTCTTCAGGACATCCTTGGCCCGTGATTACGGCTTTTTCGGCGTCCTGTACTCGGCTTCCTTCTGGAACGGCTTCCAGATCGTTTCGAAACCGACGAACCCCTTCTCGTTCGGCGCCATCTGGCGCGTGGTCACGAAACGCGATTGGCCGTCGGGAACCTTGGTGGTGGTGGGTTTCTGCTCGCTCATGAATCACCTTCCTCGCCGTGAAGTCAGGATGCAACACCGCTCCTCAAAGCGGCCTCAGCAGTGACGGGTCGATCTCCGCGCCCGCAACGATCGCACCGCCCGCCCTTGTCTCTTCCTCGGTGGCGTCGCGCACGGACAGTATCTCGAGGGTAAAGACGACCGCCCTGCCGCGGAGCGGGTTGTTGCCGTCGACGGTCAGGGTCTCGTCGTCCACGTGCGTCACGAGAAAGCTGCGGGTCTCGCCCCGGTCGTTCTCCATGAGGATGGAGGTGCCGACCTGCCGATACGCCTCGGGTACGTTGTCGATGCGATCGGTGAATACCAGCGACTCGTCGCGGGGGCCGAAGATCTGATTGCCGTCGATCGGCACCTCGATCACGTCGCCGGCGGACTTGCCCTCCAGCTCGCCATGGACGGAAGGCGCCAGAATTTCGTTGTGTCCGTGTACGTAACCCAGCGGGAATTCTACGCTGGTGAGGACATGCCCCGTCTTCCGGTCGGTCACCCTGTAGGTGAGCTCGACGAACTTGCCGTCCCGGACGGTTTCGCTCATGTCATGAAACCGGTTCTGATCCGGTGGAACGGCTCAGAAGATGGACGCCCCAAAAATCCGGACCTGTCCATTCTCATAACCCAGGACAAGCCTGCCAAGCCATTCGCCTTCCTTCCTGGTGCTGCGCTGCCGGTAGAGAACCGTCACATGCTCGCCCCGGCGGATGATGCCGAGGAAGTCGAAGTTCTCGGACAGGCTTCTCGCCAGTGCGCTGTTGGCGAACTGGTGGCCGGCCACCAGCTGATTCATGGCAAGCGCCAGGGAAGCGGAAAAGTTTCGCGCGAATTCCCCGTACTTGCCCTCGTTCGAGTACTTGACGAGCTCGCGCCACAGCGGATTGGCGATGGCGAGAATCTCTTCATCGGTCTTTTCGACGATGTTCACGCGCGACTCTGCGCGAGCGGGGGAGACCGGCCTTGCAGGGCTCGGAACATGCGACAGGCCGGCTTCCTTGGCGCGAGGCAGGAGGCCGGCGCGCGTTTCCGCCCCCGGGGACGCTACTCCCGGTCCGGGACCAGGTGATAGCAAGGCGCCTTCTCCATGGTGTATTCGCCGGTTTCCGGATCGCGCCTCGAAACGGTCAGGACGTGCCAGTTTTCATCGTCCACCTTCATCGCGTCGCCCCGGTAGTAGTAACCCGGCCAGCGGGTCTCCCTGCGAAACAGCGTGTGCTGCGTGACGCACTCCGCGGCGCGATGACGGTGCTTCAGTTCCCACGCACGCAGCAACTCGTGAATGTCCCCGGCGGCGAGGTTCTCGAGGTCTTCCTCCATGATCCTCAACTTCTTGAGGCCGATGTTCAGGAGCTTCTCGTTGGTCATGTAGTTGACGCTCACGCCGCCGCAATACTCGTCCATCAGCTTCTGCAGGCGGTCGAGGCCCTGCCTGGGAATGATGTAGTGCGGGTTGACGTCACCCGCCACGATCGCATTGCGGTAAATCCTATAATGCTCGAGGGGCTTGTAGATCTCCTTCTTGCGGCGTTCGATCTGCTCGTCGGATACGACGATGCCTTCGGCCTTTCCGTCGTCGATGTACTTGCAGGCGGCCTTCGCCGCCAGCCGGCCCTCGGTGAACGAACCCGACGAGA
>JADZGE010000031.1 GCA_020854035.1 Burkholderiales bacterium
ATTTCCAACCTCTCCGAGTCGCAGCTCGCGAGCCTGGATGAATCGGGCATCATCTACATCGGCGCCGAGGTCGAGGCCGGCGATGTCCTGGTCGGCAAGGTGACGCCCAAGGGCGAGACGCAGTTGACGCCCGAGGAGAAGCTGCTGCGGGCGATCTTCGGCGAGAAGGCCTCGGACGTGAAGGACACGTCGCTGCGGGTGCCGTCGGGCATGTCCGGTACCGTCATCGACGTGCAGGTGTTCACGCGCGAGGGCATCGAGCGCGACAAGCGCGCGCAGCAGATCATCGACGACGAGCTGAAGCGCTACAAGAAGGACCTCGCCGACCAGCTGCGCATCGTGGAGAACGACGCCTTCGAGCGCCTGGAGCGCCTGATCATCGGCAAGACGGCGAACGGCGGCCCGAAGAAGCTCGCCAAGGGCGCCAAGATCACGAAGGCGTACCTGACGGAGGTCGAGCGCCACGGCTGGTTCGACATCCGCGTCGCGAACGACAAGATCGCCGAGCAGGTCGAGAGCATCCGCGAAAGCCTCGCGCAGACGCGCTCGCTCTTCGACAAGGCGTTCGAGGAGAAGAAGAAGAAGCTCACGCAGGGCGACGAACTGCCCCCGGGCGTGCAGAAGATGGTGAAGGTCTACCTGGCGGTGAAGAGGCGGCTGCAGCCGGGCGACAAGATGGCCGGGCGCCACGGCAACAAGGGGGTGATCTCGAAGATCGTGCCGGTCGAGGACATGCCCTGCATGGCGGACGGCAGGCCCGTCGACGTCGTGCTCAACCCGCTCGGCGTGCCTTCGCGCATGAACGTCGGGCAGATCCTGGAGACGCACCTCGGCTGGGCGGCGAAGGGGCTCGGCACGCGGATCGGGGAACTGGTGCGCGACGCGAGCGGCGGCGCCGAGCTGCGGAAGTTCCTGAACCGCATCTACAACGGCGGGGGCCCGCGCCGCGAGAACCTCGATTCGCTCACCGACGAGGAACTGCGGCTGCTCGCCGGGCATCTCAAGGAGGGCGTGCCCTTCGCGACGCCGGTGTTCGACGGGGCCACCGAGAAGGAGATCAAGGAGATGCTCGCTCTCGCCGGCATGCCCGGCAGCGGCCAGGTCACGCTCCACGACGGGCGCACGGGCGACGCCTTCGAGCGCCCGGTGACGGTGGGCTACATGCACATGTTGAAGCTCCACCACCTGGTCGACGACAAGATGCACGCGCGCTCGACCGGGCCCTACAGCCTCGTCACCCAGCAGCCGCTCGGCGGCAAGGCGCAGTTCGGCGGCCAGCGCTTCGGCGAGATGGAGGTGTGGGCGCTCGAGGCCTACGGGGCGGCGTACACGCTGCAGGAGATGCTGACGGTGAAATCCGACGACACCGAGGGCAGGCGCAAGGTCTACGAGTCGATCGTCAAGGGCGACCACCGGATCGAGGCGGGAATGCCGGAGTCCTTCAACGTGCTGGTGAAGGAAATCCGCTCCCTCGCCATCGACATCGATCTCGACCGCGACCGTTACTGAGAGCGCGGGGCGATGGACCGGCAGTGAAGGGATTGAGCCGCTCGACCCGACGCCAACCGTCTCGTTCTACGAGGATTGAGAAATGAAAGCACTGCTCGATTTGTTCAAGCAGGTCACGCAGGAAGAAGAGTTCGACGCGATCAAGATCGGGCTCGCGTCGCCCGAGAAGATCCGCTCCTGGTCGTACGGCGAGGTCAAGAAGCCGGAAACGATCAACTACCGCACGTTCAAGCCCGAGCGCGACGGGCTCTTCTGCGCGAAGATCTTCGGACCGGTCAAGGACTACGAGTGCCTGTGCGGCAAGTATAAGCGGCTCAAGCACCGCGGCGTCATCTGCGAGAAGTGCGGTGTCGAGGTTACGCTTTCCAAGGTGCGCCGCGAGCGCATGGGGCACATCGAGCTCGCGAGCCCGGTCGCCCACATCTGGTTCCTCAAGTCGCTGCCCTCGCGCATGGGCATGGTCCTCGACATGACGCTGCGCGACATCGAGCGCGCCCTGTATTTCGAGGCGTACGTGGTGATCGATCCGGGCATGACCCCGCTCAAGCGCGCGCAGCTCATGACCGAGGACGACTACCTCGCGAAGGTCGAGGAGTTCGGCGACGAGTTCACCGCGATGATGGGCGCCGAGGGCATACGCGAGCTGCTGAGAAGCCTCGATCTGCGCCGCGAGATCGACATCCTGCGCGAAGAGCTGGCGGGCACGAGCTCGGATTCCAAGATCAAGAAGATCGCCAAGCGGCTGAAGGTGCTCGAGGCCTTCCACAAGTCCGGCATCAAGCCGGAGTGGATGATCCTCGAGGTCCTGCCGGTGCTGCCGCCGGAGCTGCGCCCGCTCGTCCCGCTCGACGGCGGGCGCTTCGCGACCTCGGATCTCAACGATCTCTACCGGCGCGTCATCAACCGCAACAACCGGCTGAAGCGCCTGCTCGAGCTGAAGGCGCCCGAGATCATCGTGCGCAACGAGAAGCGCATGCTGCAGGAGGCCGTCGATTCGCTCCTCGACAACGGCCGGCGCGGCAAGGCGATGACCGGCGCCAACAAGCGGCCGCTGAAGTCGCTCGCCGACATGATCAAGGGCACGGGCGGGCGCTTTCGGCAGAACCTGCTCGGCAAGCGCGTGGACTACTCGGGGCGCTCCGTGATCGTGGTCGGCCCGCAGCTGAAGCTCCACCAGTGCGGGTTGCCGAAGCTGATGGCGCTGGAACTGTTCAAGCCGTTCATCTTCCACAAGCTCGAGGTGATGGGGCTCGCCACGACCATCAAGGCCGCCAAGCGCATGGTCGAGGGCCAGGAGCCCATCGTGTGGGATATCCTCGAGGAGGTGATCCGCGAGCACCCGGTGATGCTCAACCGCGCGCCGACGCTGCACCGGCTCGGGATCCAGGCGTTCGAGCCGGTGCTGATCGAGGGCAAGGCGATCCAGCTGCACCCGCTCGTGTGCGCCGCGTTCAACGCGGACTTCGACGGCGACCAGATGGCGGTGCACGTGCCGCTGTCGCTGGAAGCGCAGATGGAGGCGCGCACGCTCATGCTCTCCTCCAACAACGTGCTCTCGCCGGCGAACGGCGAGCCGATCATCGTGCCCTCGCAGGACATCGTGCTCGGTCTCTACTACGTGACGCGCGAGAAGGTCGGCGCGCGCGGCGAGGGCTCGGTTTTCGCCGACGTGGCGGAGGTCTCGCGCGCCTACGACACGGGCCAGGTCGAGATCAGCGCCCGCATCCGGGTGCGCATCAGGGAGCACGAGCTCGACGAAGCCGGGGAGAAGCGCGAGCGGATCAACCGCTACGAGACGACGGTCGGGCGCGCGCTGCTCTCCGACATACTGCCCGTGGGGCTGTCCTTCGAGCTCATCAACAAGGCGCTCAAGAAGAAGGAGATCTCGCGGCTCATCAACGCGAGCTTCCGCCGCTGCGGGCTGCGCGAGACGGTGATTTTCGCCGACAAGCTGATGTACACCGGCTTCTCGATGGCGACGCGCGCGGGAATCTCGATCGCCGTCGACGACATGCTGATCCCGTCGCAGAAACAGGACATCATCGGTGACGCCGAGAAGGAAGTGCAGGAGATCGAGAAGCAGTACACCTCGGGCCTCGTCACGCAGGGCGAGCGCTACAACAAGGTCGTCGACATCTGGGGCCGCGCCGGGGACCTCGTGGCCAAGGCCATGATGGATCAGCTCGGCGTGGAGCCGGTGCGCGACTGGGACGCGAAGTCCGGCGCGCTCGTCGAGCGCAGGGACAGGAAGGGCGGCACGGTGATGCAGGAGTCGCTGAACGCCATCTACATGATGGCCGACTCGGGCGCCCGCGGCTCCGCCGCGCAGATCCGGCAGCTCGCCGGCATGCGCGGGCTGATGGCGAAGCCGGACGGCTCGATCATCGAGACCCCGATCACGGCGAACTTCCGCGAGGGCCTGAACGTCCTGCAGTACTTCATTTCCACGCACGGCGCGCGCAAGGGCCTCGCCGACACCGCGTTGAAGACCGCCAACTCTGGCTACCTCACGCGCCGGCTGGTGGACGTGACCCAGGATCTCGTGGTGACGGAGGAGGACTGCGGCACGACGCAGGGCGTGTCGATGAAGGCGCTGATCGAGGGCGGCGAGGTCGTCGAATCGCTTCGCGAGAGGATACTCGGCCGCGTGAGCGCGATCGACATCGTCCACCCGGAAAGCGGCCAGGTGATGTACGCCGCCAACACGCTGCTCGACGAGGACGCCGTCGACGAAATCGAGGCGGCGGGCATCGACGAGGTGAAGGTGCGCACGCCGCTCACCTGCGACACGCGCTACGGGCTTTGCGCCCGCTGCTACGGGCGCGATCTCGGCCGCGGCACGCTGATCAACGTGGGCGAGGCGGTCGGGGTGATCGCGGCCCAGTCGATCGGCGAGCCGGGAACGCAGCTCACCATGCGCACGTTCCACATCGGCGGCGCCGCCTCGCGAACCGCGGTCGTGAGCCAGGTCGAGAGCAAGTCGAACGGCACGGTGCGCTGCAGCGCGGGGATGCGCTACGTCACCAACTCCCGCGGGGAGCTCGTCGCGATATCCCGCAACGGCGAAGTGGTGATCCACGACGAGAGCAACCGCGAGCGGGAACGCCACAAGGTGCCCTACGGCGCGACGCTGCTCGCGCGCGACGGCGAAGCGGTGAAGGCCGGCCAGGTGCTGGCGATGTGGGATCCGCACACGCGGCCGATCATCACCGAGTACGCGGGCCGCGTGCGCTTCGAGAACGTCGAGGAAGGCACCACGGTCGCGCGCCAGATCGACGAGGTGACGGGACTCTCGACCCTGGTGGTCGTGGACCCCAAGCGTCGCGGCGGCGTGGCGGCGAAGGGCCTGCGCCCGCAGGTGAAACTCACCGACGAGGCGGGCAACGAGGTGAAGATGGCCGGCTCCGACCAGCCCGTCAACATCACCTTCCAGATCGGCTCGATCATCACCGTGCGCGACGGACAGGACGTGGGCGTGGGCGAAGTGCTGGCCCGCATTCCGCAGGAGACCTCGAAGACGCGGGACATCACCGGGGGCCTGCCGCGCGTCGCGGAACTCTTCGAGGCGCGCTCGCCCAAGGACGCGGGCATGCTCGCCGAGGTGACCGGCACGGTCTCCTTCGGCAAGGACACGAAGGGCAAGCAACGCCTGGTCATCACCGATCTCGACGGCACCGCGCACGAGTTCCTGATCGCCAAGGACAAGCATGTCATGGCGCACGACGGGCAGGTCGTCAACAAGGGCGAGATGATCGTCGACGGGCCGGCCGACCCGCACGACATCCTGCGTCTGCTCGGGGTGGAGGCGCTCGCGCGCTATATCTGCAACGAGGTGCAGGATGTCTACCGGTTGCAGGGCGTGAAGATCAACGACAAGCACATCGAGGTCATCGTGCGCCAGATGCTGCGGCGCGTGACGATCGCCGAGCCCGGTGAGACGCGCTTCATCACCGGCGAGCAGCTCGAGCGCGCCGAAGTGCTGGAGGAGAACGAGAAGGTGGAGCGCGAGGGCCGGAAACCGGCGGGCTACGACTACATGCTCCTCGGCATCACCAAGGCGTCGCTCTCGACCGACTCGTTCATCTCGGCGGCGTCGTTCCAGGAGACGACGCGCGTGCTGACGGAGGCGGCGATCATGGGCAAGCGCGACGAACTGCGCGGGTTGAAGGAGAACGTCATCGTCGGCCGCCTCATACCGGCCGGCACGGGGCTCGCCTACCACCGCATCCGCCGCAGGCAGGCCGCGGCCGCGGAACTGGGCGAAACGCTCGCGCCGGTCACCGAAGAGGCTGCCCCGGCCGCCGAAAATCAGGAGCAGGTCGCTTGACACTGGTTTCGTAACTACCTAGAATCTACGGTCTTTTTGCGGCCTCTCCGCTCCCATCGTGGACGGGGCCGCCCGCAACGCAGAACAGCCGGGACGGTGGCGACGCCGTCCCCGCTTTTTTGGAGCGAGCAACCGAGCGCGAGAGATGCCGACCATCAATCAACTGGTACGCAAGGGCAGGGAACCCAAGCCGTGGAAGAGCAAGGTGCCGGCGCTCGCCGGTTCGCCGCAGCGCCGCGGCGTCTGCACGCGTGTCTATACCACCACGCCCAAGAAGCCGAACTCGGCCCTGCGCAAGGTCGCCAAGGTGCGGCTCACCAACGGCTTCGAGGTGATCGGCTACATCGGCGGGGAAGGCCACAACCTGCAGGAGCACTCGGTGGTGCTGATCCGCGGCGGGCGGGTGAAGGACCTGCCGGGCGTGCGCTACCACGTGGTGCGCGGAAGTCTCGACACGGCCGGGGTGAAGGACCGCAAGCAGAGCCGCTCTAAGTACGGCGCGAAGCGCCCCAAGGCCGCCTGAGGGCGCAATCGGGGATCAAGGACCAAGGACCAAGGCCGACCATGCCGCGACGCAGAGAAATTCCCAAGCGCGTAGTTCTGCCCGACCCGAAGTACACCAGCCAGGATGTCGCGAAGTTCATCAACGTGCTGATGACGCGCGGCAAGAAGTCGGTCGCCGAGCAGATCGTCTACGGCGCTCTGGAGCAGGTCGGCAAGCGCACGAGCAAGGATCCCCTCGAGGTGTTCAACCAGGCGATCAACAACGTGAAGCCGATGGTGGAAGTGAAGAGCCGGCGCGTCGGCGGCGCGAATTACCAGGTGCCGGTGGAGGTTCGGCCGGTGCGCCGCGTGGCGCTGGCGATGCGCTGGCTGCGCGACGCCGCGCGATTGCGCGGCGAGAAATCGATGGGCGCGCGCCTCGCCGGAGAACTCGCCGAGGCCGCCGAGGGCAAGGGCGGAGCGATGAAGAAGCGCGAGGAAGTCCACCGCATGGCGGAGGCCAACAAGGCGTTCTCCCATTACCGGTTCTGAAAGTGGCGCGCAAGACTCCCATCGAGCGGTACCGCAACATCGGCATCACGGCCCACATCGATGCCGGCAAGACCACGACCACCGAACGCATCCTGTTCTACACGGGCGTGTCGCACAAGCTCGGCGAGGTCCACGACGGCACGGCGATCATGGACTGGATGGAGCAGGAACAGGAGCGCGGCATCACCATCACCTCCGCCGCCACCACCTGCTTCTGGAAGGGCATGGACAACACCCTGCCGGAACACCGCATCAACATCATCGACACGCCCGGCCACGTCGATTTCACGATCGAGGTGGAGCGGAGCCTGCGCGTGCTCGACGGCGCGTGCACCGTGCTCTGCGCGGTCGGCGGCGTGCAGCCACAGACCGAGACCGTGTGGCGGCAGGCGAACAAGTACCGCGTGCCGCGGCTTATCTTCGTGAACAAGATGGACCGCACGGGCGCGGATTTCATGCGCGTGCTCGAGCAGGTGCGGGTCCGGCTGAAGGCGAACCCGGTCCCGGTGCAGCTGCCGATCGGTGCCGAGGAGGGGTTCCAGGGGGTCGTCGACTTGGTGAAGATGAAGGCGATCTACTGGGATGATTCGACGCAGGGCATGAAGTTCGAGGCGAAGGACGTGCCGGCCGACATGGCCGGCGCCGCGCAGGAGTGGCGCGAGAAGATGCTGGAGTCCGCTGCCGAGGCGTCCGAGGAGCTGATGAACCGCTACCTCGAACAGGGGGATCTCGGAACCGAGGACATCAAGAAGGGCCTGCGGGCGCGCACGATCCAGGGCGAGATCTTCCCCATGTTGTGCGGCTCGGCCTTCAAGAACAAGGGCGTGCAGGCGATGCTCGACGCCGTGCTCGACTACATGCCCTCGCCGGTCGACATCGCGGCCGTCAAGGGTACCGACGAAGACGGTGAAGTCGAGGAGCGCGCGCCCCGGGACGACGCGCCGTTCTCGGGCCTTGCGTTCAAGATCATGACCGACCCGTATGTCGGCCAGCTCACGTTCTTCCGGGTGTACTCCGGCGTCGTGAATTCCGGCGACAGCGTGTACAACCCCATCAAGGGCCGCCGGGAGCGCTTGGGCCGCATTCTCCAGATGCACGCGAACGACCGCGAGGAGATCAAGGAAGTGCGCGCGGGCGACATCGCCGCCGCCGTCGGGCTGAAGGACTACACGACCGGCGATACGCTGACGACTCCGGAGAACGTCATCACGCTCGAGAAGATGGAATTCCCCGAGCCGGTGATCCACGTCGCCGTCGAGCCCAAGACCAAGGCGGACCAGGAAAAGATGGGCATCGCGCTCAATCGCCTGGCGCAGGAAGACCCCTCGTTCCGCGTGCGCACGGACGAGGAGTCCGGCCAGACGATCATCTCCGGGATGGGCGAACTCCACCTCGAGATCATCGTGGACCGCATGAAGCGCGAGTTCGGCGTCGCGGCGAACGTCGGGGCGCCGCAGGTGGCCTATCGCGAGACGATCCGCAGGGTCGCCGAGAAGGTGGAGGGCAAGTTCATCAAGCAGACCGGGGGTCGCGGCCAGTACGGCCACGTGGTTCTCCGGGTCGAGCCGCAGGCGGCGGGCAAGGGATTCGAGTTCGTCGACGCGGTGAAGGGCGGCTCGGTTCCGCGCGAGTACATTCCCGCGGTGAGGAAGGGCGTGCTCGACACGCTGCCGAACGGCGTGCTGGCGGGATTTCCCGTGGTGGACGTGAAGGTCACGCTTTTCGACGGCTCGTACCACGAGGTCGACTCGAACGAGAACGCCTTCAAGATGGCGGGCTCGATGGCGCTCAAGGATGGCCTGCGCATCGCGGGGCCCGTGCTGCTCGAGCCGATCATGGCGGTGGAAGTGGAGACGCCGGAGGACTTCATGGGCAACGTCGTGGGCGATCTCAGCTCGCGGCGGGGCACGATTCAGGGCATGGAGGATCTGGCCGGCGGCGGCAAGGCGGTGCGCGCGGAAGTGCCGCTCTCCGAGATGTTCCAGTACTCGACGACGCTGCGCTCGGCGACGCAGGGCCGCGCGACCTACAGCATGGAGTTCAAGCACTACTCCGAGGTGCCGAAGCAGATCGCCGAGTCGATCGTCAACAAGCTGACGGGCAGGGAAGAGCGCCGGTAGCCAATCCAGCGGATACGGAGCAGAGCAATGGCCAAGGGCAAGTTTGAGCGTACGAAGCCGCACGTGAACGTGGGCACGATCGGGCACGTGGATCACGGGAAGACGACGCTGACGGCGGCGATGACGATGATTCTGGCGAGGAAGTTTGGTGGTGAGGCGAAGAGTTACGCGCAGATTGACTCGGCGCCGGAGGAGAAGGCGCGCGGGATCACGATCAACACGGCGCACGTGGAGTATGAGACGAAGAACCGCCACTACGCGCACGTGGACTGTCCCGGGCACGCGGACTATGTGAAGAACATGATCACGGGCGCGGCGCAGATGGACGGGGCGATACTGGTGGTGTCGGCGGCGGACGGGCCGATGCCGCAGACGCGCGAGCACATTTTGCTGGCGCGGCAGGTGGGGGTGCCGTATATCGTGGTGTTCATGAACAAGGCGGACATGGTTGACGACAAGGAGCTTCTGGAGCTGGTGGAGATGGAGGTGAGGGAGCTTTTGTCGAAGTATGAGTTTCCGGGGGAGAAGACCCCGATTGTGATTGGTTCGGCGCTAAAGGCGATGGAGGGGGACACCTCCGAGATGGGGGAGGGGGCGATTTTGAAGCTTGCCGAGGCGCTTGACAGCTACATTCCGCAGCCCAAGCGGGTGGTGGACAAGCCGTTTCTGATGCCGGTGGAGGATGTGTTTTCGATTTCGGGTCGTGGCACGGTGGTGACGGGGCGCGTGGAGCGGGGTCTGATCAAGGTGGGCGAGGAGATCGAGATCGTGGGGCTGAAGCCCACGCAGAAGACGGTGTGCACGGGGGTGGAGATGTTCAGGAAGCTCCTGGACGAGGGGCAGGCCGGGGACAACGTGGGGATACTGCTGCGCGGGACGAAGAGGGAGGAGGTGGAGCGCGGTCAGGTGCTGGCGAAGCCGGCGACGATAACGCCGCACACGAAGTTCACGGCGGAGATCTACGTGCTCTCGAAGGAGGAGGGGGGGCGTCACACGCCGTTTTTCAATGGTTACCGGCCGCAGTTTTATTTCCGCACGACCGATGTGACCGGGTCGATCGAGCTGGCGCAGGGCACGGAGATGGTGATGCCGGGGGACAACGTGTCGATCACGGTCTCGCTGATCCAGCCGATCGCGATGGAGGAGGGGCTGCGCTTTGCGATCCGCGAGGGCGGCCGGACGGTGGGCGCGGGCGTGGTGGCGAAAGTCATCGAGTAGTGCGAGAGCGGGAGAGCGAGAGGGCGGAACGACGATTCCTGCTCGCGATCTCCCGGATTCACGGGGACGAGAAATGGCAGTCAAGAGTCAGAAGATCCGCATCCGGTTGAAGGCGTTCGATTACCGCCTCATCGACCGCTCCGCGCTCGAGATCGTGGACACGGCCAAGCGCACCGGCGCCGTGGTGAAGGGCCCGGTGCCCCTGCCCACGCGCAAAGAGCGCTTCGACCTGCTGCGCTCGCCGCACGTCGACAAGACCTCGCGCGAGCAGCTGGAGATCCGCACGCACCTGCGGCTGATGGACATCATCGATCCGACCGACAAGACGGTGGACGCGCTCATGAAGCTCGACCTGCCCGCGGGCGTGGACGTGGAGATCAAGCTGTAATGATGAATGAGGAACAGGCGTTGCTTCGCCGTCCGGCATTCCGCATTGAAATCCCGCCGGCCGATTGCGGCCGGCACCTTGAAAGAAGGCGAACGACATGAGTTTGGGGCTGGTGGGCCGCAAGGTCGGCATGACGCGGGTATTCACGGACGACGGTGACGCCGTTCCGGTGACCGTCGTCGACGTGTCGAACAATCGCGTGTCCCAGATCAAGAACGTGGACACCGACGGCTATTGCGCGGTGCAGGTCGCGTTCGGGCGGCGGCGTCCGTCCCGCGTCAACAAGGCCGCGGCCGGACATTTCGCCAGGGCGGGCGTCGAGGCCGGCCACGTGCTCCGGGAGTTCCGGGTCGCGGCGGAAGCGCTTGCCGAGCTGAAGCCGGGCGGCAGGGTGGGCGCGGAAATCTTCCAGCCAGGTCAGAAGGTGGACGTGAGCGGCGTGTCGCAGGGCAAGGGCTTCGCCGGCGTCATCAAGCGCCACAATTTCTCGTCCAATCGCGCGAGCCACGGCAACTCCGTGTCGCACCGCAAGCCGGGATCGATCGGGCAGAACCAGGATCCGGGTCGCGTGTTTCCCGGCAAGCGCATGGCGGGCCACCTCGGGCACGCCAGCCGCACCGTGCAGAACCTCGAGATCGTGCGCGTCGACGCGCAGCGCCAGCTCCTGCTCATCAAGGGCGCGCTGCCCGGTTCGCGCGGGGGCGACGTGACGGTTTCCCCGGCGGTGCGCTCGGCGCGCAAGGCCGCGGGCCCGGCGGGCGAGAAGCCGGCGCAGAAGGGCAAGTGAGGCACGGAGCCGATCACGCCATGGAACTCAAGCTCTTGAACGATCAGGGCCGGCCGACGGCGTCGGTGTCCGCATCCGATGCGGCTTTCGGCCGCGCCTACAACGAAGCGCTCGTGCACCAGGTGGTCACGGCCTATCTCGCCAACGCGCGCCTCGGCACTCGCGCGCAGAAGGCGCGCGGCGAGGTCAACAAGTCGAACAAGAAGCCGTGGCGGCAGAAGGGAACGGGCCGCGCGCGCGCGGGCCGCGCCTCCTCGCCGCTCTGGCGCGGCGGCGGCAAGGTGTTTCCGAACCTGCCGGACGAGAATTTCTCGCACAAAGTGAACCGCAAGGCCTTCCGCGCCGGGCTGAGCGCCATCCTGTCCCGGCTCGCGCGGGAGGACCGCCTCGCCGTCGTCGAGGGCTTCACGGTGGAGGCGCCCAGGACGAAGCTCCTGTCCCGGAAGCTGAAGGACATGGGGCTCGCGGACGTGCTGATCGTGACCGACAGCCTCGACGACAATCTGCGGCTTTCCTCGCGCAACCTGCCGAACGTCGGCGTGGTGACGCCCGGCGGCGCGGATCCGGTTAGCCTGCTCCACTACTCGCGGGTGCTGCTCACCCGGGGCGCGGTCGCAAGATTCGAGGAGATGCTCGCATGAGCGCCGCAACCCTCAGTGCGGGCCGCCAGGCGCGGCTCATGCAGGTGCTGCTCGCGCCGGTGATCTCCGAGAAGAGCACGTTCGTCGCGGACAAGCACAACCAGGTCGCGTTTCGCGTCGCGCCGGACGCGACGAAACCCGAGATCAAGGCCGCTGTCGAGTTCATGTTCAAGGTCGAGGTCGAGGGCGTCACGGTGTCGAACGTGCGTGGCAAGGCCAAGCGCTTCGGCCAGTTCCCCGGCCGGCGCAGGAACTGGCGAAAGGCCTACGTGCGGTTGAAGGCCGGTCAGGAAATCAACTTTGCCGAACAGGCGGAGGCGAAGTAATGCTGGTCAAGATGAGGCCGGTCACGCCCGGCCAGCGCCAGCAGGTGAAGGTGGTGAACCCCGACCTGCACAAGGGCCGGCCGGTGCCGCAACTCGTGGAGCGCAAGCGCAAGAACAGCGGGCGCAACGTCTACGGCGAGATCACCATGCGCCATCAGGGCGGCGGCCACAAGCAGCTCTATCGCAAGGTCGATTTCAAGCGCGACAAGGATGCGATCCCGGCGAAGGTGGAGCGCCTCGAGTACGACCCGAATCGCAGCGCGTTCCTCGCGCTGCTCTGCTACGCCGACGGCGAGCGCCGCTACGTCATCGCGGCCAAGGGTGTCGCGGCCGGCGCGCAGCTTCTCTCGGGACCCGAGGCGCCGATCAAGGCGGGCAACGCCCTGCCGCTGCGCAACATCCCGGTGGGAACCACCATACATTGCGTCGAAATGCTGCCGGGCAAGGGCGCGCAGCTCGCCCGGGCCGCCGGCGCCGCGGTGCAACTCCTTGCCCGCGAGGGCGACTACGCCCAGCTGCGGCTGCGCTCCGGCGAGATCCGCCGCGTGCACATCAACTGCCGCGCCACCATCGGCGAGGTGGGCAACGAGGAGCACTCGCTCGAGTCGATCGGCAAGGCGGGACGTGTGCGCTGGCGGGGCGTGCGCCCGACGGTGCGCGGCGTGGCGATGAATCCGGTCGACCACCCGCACGGCGGGGGCGAGGGCAGAAAGGCCGCGGCGCGCGACCCGGTCTCGCCGTGGGCCACGCTCACCAAGGGCTACAAGACGCGCAAGAACAAGCGCACGGACGCGATGATCATCCGGCGCCGCAACGACAAGGTCGCGGGAGGCTGACACCATGGCGCGCTCGATCAGGAAGGGGCCGTTCGTCGATCATCACCTGCTGAAGAAGGTCGAAACGGCGCAGAAGAACAACGACAAGCGTCCGATCAAGACCTGGTCGCGGCGCTCGACCATCCTGCCCGACTTCGTGGGGCTGACGATAGCGGTCCACAACGGCAAGCAGCACGTCCCGGTATACGTCACCGAGAATATGGTGGGACACAAGCTGGGAGAGTTCTCCCACACCCGCATTTTCAAGGGACATTCCAAGGCCGGATCGGCGCAGGCGGCTGCCGCGGCCGCGGCGGCTGGCGACCGCAGGTCTTCGCCGACCGCGGCGGTGGCGGCACCTGCGGCCGCGCCTGGGGCGAAGGCATGAGGGGGGCGCGGGCATGAACACCACGGCGAAACTGCGCGGGGTGCGCCTGTCGGCCCAGAAGGGGCGACTGGTGGCGGATCTCGTGCGCGGGCGGCCGGTCGAGCAGGCGCTCAACATCCTTCAGTTCTCGCCGAAAAAGGGCGCCGTCATCATCCGCAAGGTGCTGGAATCGGCCATCGCCAACGCCGAGCACAACGCGGGCGCGGACGTGGACGAGCTGAAGATCACGCGGATCTGCGTCGAGCGCGGCGCGTTCCTGCGCCGCTTCCGCGCGCAGTCGAAGGGTCGCGGCGCGCGCATCAACAAGCCGACGTGCAACATATTCGTGACGGTCGGAGACGGGAGAAACTAGCCGATGGGCCAGAAGATACATCCGATCGGATTCCGGCTTGCGGTGAACCGCAACTGGAGCTCGCGCTGGTACGCGAACACCAAGCACTTCGCGACGATGCTGCTCGAGGACATCAAGGTCCGCGAGCACCTGAAGGGCCGGCTCGGGCACGCCGCGGTCTCGCGCGTGGTGATCGAGCGCCCGGCGAAGAACGCGCGCATCACCGTGTTCAGCGCCCGTCCCGGCGTGGTGATCGGCAAGAAGGGCGAGGACATCGAGGCGCTGAAGGGTGAACTGCAGCGCATGCTGCGCGTGCCCGTGCACGTCAACATCGAGGAAGTGCGCAAGCCCGAGCTCGACGCGCAGTTGATCGCCGATTCGATCGCGCAGCAGCTCCAGAAGCGCATCATGTTCCGCCGCGCCATGAAGCGCGCGATCACCAACGCCATGCGCCTGGGCGCGCAGGGCATCAAGATCATGAGCGCCGGGCGGTTGAACGGCATCGAGATCGCGCGCACCGAGTGGTATCGCGAAGGGCGCGTGCCGCTGCACACGCTGCGCGCGGACATCGACTACGGCGTCTCGGAGGCGAAGACCTCGTACGGCGTCATCGGCATCAAGGTGTGGGTGTTCAAGGGCGAGGTGATGCAGAAGAACGACCAGCCGCTCGCCGCCGCGCAGGCCGCCGCGGCCGGACTGCCGCCGCCCGTCGCGGCGCCCTCCGCGATCCCCGCGCCGGGTGCGCCGGGCGGCGCCGCGGACAAGCCGAAGAAGCCGCGCCGCACGCCGGCGAAGCCACGAGCAGGAGCGAAGAATGCTGCAACCCGCAAGGCGTAAGTACCGCAAGGAACAGAAGGGCCGCAACCGCGGTATCGCGACGCGCGGCAACAAGGTGAGCTTCGGCGATTTCGGCCTGAAGGCGACCACCCGCGGGCGCCTGACCGCGCGCCAGATCGAGGCGGGGCGCCGCGCGATGTCGCGGGCGATCAAGCGCGGGGGGCGGATCTGGATCCGCATCTTCCCGGACAAGCCGGTGTCGCAGAAGCCGGCCGAAGTGCGCATGGGCAACGGCAAGGGCAATCCCGAGTTCTGGGTGTCCGAGATCAAGCCCGGCGCGGTGCTCTACGAGATGGATGGCGTGCAGGAGCAGGAGGCGCGGGAGGCTTTCCGCCTGGCGGCGGCGAAGCTCCCCCTGCGGACTTTCTTCGTGACCCGCGCGCCGGGAGGGTAGGCCGGTGAAGGCATCGGAACTGAGAGGCAGGACGCCGCAGGAGCTCGAAGCGGAGCTGGCGCAGCTCATGCGCGCCCAGTTCAGCCTGCGCATGCAGAAGGCTACGCAGCAGCTCACCAATACCAGCCAGCTGCGCAAGGTGCGCCGTGATATCGCGCGGGTGCGCACCGTGATGGCGGAGCGGGGCGCTGCCGGGGGAAGGTCATGAGTCGGGCGGAGAACAAGCGGCAGCTCACCGGGCGCGTCGTCAGCGACCGGATGATGAAAACGGTCACCGTGCTGGTCGAGCGCCGCACCAAGCATCCCCTCTACGGCAAGGTGATGACCCGGTCGGGCAAGTACCACGCCCACGACGAGGCGAATGAGTGCAAGCAGGGTGATATCGTCACCATCGAGGAGTGCCGCCCGCTCTCCAGCACCAAGTCCTGGCGGGTGGTGAAGCTCCTGGAAAAGGCGAGGGTCGTCTAGGCGCGATCCCGCGTTGCGCAAAGGGCGTCGTGCCCGTATAATCCGCAACCTTTCGGCGTCCGGCGTTCCCGCCGGACGCCCGCGGTGGGAAGCGAAGTTTCGCCGCGGCGGTGCACGCCGGCGGCGACCTGACCCGGACGGGCTCCAATACTGCCGGCGGCTAAGCAGCGCCGGTCAAGTTGGGGAAGAGAGCGGCGAGAACGCGATGATACAAATGCAGTCCGTGCTGGACGTGGCCGACAACACCGGCGCGCGCTCGGTCATGTGCATCAAGGTGCTGGGGGGCTCCAAGCGCCGCTACGCCGGCATCGGCGACGTGATCAAGGTTAGCGTGCGCGACGCCGCGCCGCGCGGGCGCGTGAAGAAGGGCGAGGTGTACGACGCCGTGGTCGTGCGCACGGCGAAGGGTGTGCGCCGCGCCGACGGCTCGGTGGTGCGGTTCGATTCCAACGCGGCGGTGCTGCTCACGAACAAGCTCGAGCCGATCGGCACGCGCATATTCGGGCCGGTCACGCGCGAACTTCGGACCGAGCGTTTCATGAAGATCGTCTCGCTCGCGCCGGAAGTGCTGTAGGAGAGGCGATGAACAGGATACGCAAGGGCGACGACGTGATGGTGACGGCCGGCCGCGACAAGGGACGGCGCGGCACCGTGCTGCGCATCGTCGACGAGGAGCACGTGCTGGTCGAGGGCGTGAACAAGGTGAAGAAGCACCAGCGGCCCAACCCGATGAAGGGCGTGACCGCGGCCATCATCGACAAGGAGATGCCGCTGCACGTGTCGAACGTCGCGCTGTTCAATCCGACCTCGCGCAAGCCGGACCGCGTCGGCATTCGCGTGATGGAGGACGGCCGTCGCGTGCGTTTCTTCAAATCGAACGGCGAGAACGTCGACGTATGAGCGAGGCGAAGACGGGCAAGGGCGAGAAGCCGGCGAGGGACGCGAAGCCCCCCCGGGAAGGCCGCCAGCCGAAGGGCGAGCGGCCGCCGCGCGAGGGACGGCAGGCGGGGCAGCGGGAGCCGGCCAGGGAAGCGGCGCCGGAGGCGCGCCCCTCGCGGCCGGCGCCGGTGCCGCGGCTGCAGGTGCACTACCGGGAAACGGTGGTGAAGCGGCTGATGGAGCAGTTCGGCTACCGGACGAGCATGCAGGTGCCGCGCATCGAGAAGATCGTGCTCAACATGGGCGTCGGCGAGGCCGTCGCGGACAAGAAGGTGATGGACAACGCCGTCTCGGACATGGCGAAGATCGCCGGCCAGAAGCCGCTCGTCACCAAGGCGCGAAAATCGATCGCCGTGTTCAAGATCCGCGCCGGGTATCCGGTCGGGTGCATGGTGACGCTGCGCGGGCGGCGCATGTACGAGTTTCTCGACCGGCTGGTAAACATCGCCATGCCGCGCATCCGCGACTTCCGCGGGGTGTCGGGGCGGGCGTTCGACGGCAGCGGCAACTACAGCATGGGCGTCCGGGAGCAGATCATCTTCCCGGAGATCGAGTACGACAAGATCGACGCCATCCGCGGCATGAACATCACGATCACGACCAGCGCTCGCAGCGACGCGGAGGCGAAGGCCCTCCTCTCCGAGTTCAGGTTTCCTTTCAGGAACTAAGCGGGCGCGGTCACGAGCGAGGACGACTCCATGGCAAAGACGGCACTCATCAACCGCGAGAAGAAGCGTCGCGAGACGGTCAGGAAGTTCGCGGCGCGGCGCAAGGCGCTGCTCGATCTCGTCAACAACCAGAAGCTCGCGCCGGAAGACCGCTACGCCGCGCGGCTCAAGCTGCAGCAGTTGCCGCGGGACGCATCCCCGGTGCGCACGAGGAACCGCTGCGCGCTGACCGGCCGCCCGCGCGGGGTCTACCGGAAATTCGGCCTGGCGCGCGCGAAGCTGCGCGACATTGCGCTGCGGGGCGAAGTACCGGGCGTGATCAAGGCGAGCTGGTAGCGGCCGAGCGGCGCGCAAGGAGCCTCACAGAATGACAATGAGCGATCCGATCTCCGACATGCTCACGCGCATCCGCAACGCGCAGGGCTCGGAAAAGCAATCAGTGGCGATGCCCGGCAGCCGGCTCAAGGCGGCGATCGCCCAGGTACTCAAGGACGAGGGCTACATCGAGGACTACGCGCTGCGTGACAGCGACGGCAAGGCGGTGCTGGAGATCGGTCTCAAGTACTACGCCGGGAAGCCCGTCATCGAGAAGCTCGAGCGCGTGAGCCGGCCGGGGCTGCGCATCTACCGCGGCAAGGCCGGGATGCCGCCGGTCATGAACGGGCTGGGCGTGGCGATCGTGTCCACTTCGCGCGGCGTCATGACCGACCGCAAGGCGCGCGGGCTCGGCGTCGGCGGCGAAGTCCTGTGCATAGTGGCGTGACGGGCGGCGCACATGTCCCGAATCGGCAAGATGCCCGTGGCGCTCCCCGAAAAGGTCGAGGTGACCGTCGGCCACGCCGAGATCTCGGTGAAGGGGCCCCTCGGCACGCTCTCGCGGAAGCTCACCCCGCGCGTGAAGGTCTCCCGGGTCGAGAACCGGCTCGAGTTCAGCGCGGCCGACAATTCCCGACAGGCGGGGGCGCTCTCGGGCACCGTCCGCGCGCTCGTCGCGAACATGGTGGTCGGCGTCACCCGGGGATTCGAGAAGAAACTCAATCTCGTGGGCGTGGGCTACCGCGCGCAGGCGCAGGGCGACCGGCTGAACCTGGCGCTCGGCTTCTCGCACCCGGTGGTGCACGCCATGCCGCCGGGCATCCGGGTCGAAACCCCGACCCAGACCGAGATCGTGATCAAGGGGCTCGACCGGCAGCTCGTGGGGCAGGTCGCCGCCGAGATCCGCGCCTATCGCGGGCCCGAGCCCTACAAGGGCAAGGGAGTGCGCTATGCGAACGAGCAGGTGGTGATCAAGGAAACGAAGAAGAAGTAGGGCGGACGGGATGGCGTCGGACAAGAACACGGCAAGACTGCGGCGAGCGCGCCAGACCCGCGCGCGGATCGCGCAGTTGAAGGCGGCGCGCCTCACGGTGCACCGGTCGAATCTCCACATTTACGCCCAGGTGATCGGGCCGGACGGCATGAAGGTGCTCGCCGCCGCCTCGACCCGGGAGCCCGAGGTGAGGAGCGAGCTCAAGTACGGCGGCAACGTCAGGGCGGCGGCGGCGGTCGGGCGCCGGATCGCCGAGAAGGCGAAGCGGCTCGGCATCGAGGCGGTCGCGTTCGATCGCTCCGGCTACAAGTACCACGGGCGGATCAAGGCTCTCGCGGACGCCGCGCGCGAGGCCGGACTGAAGTTCTGAGGACGCGAAGGAAATCGAGGCATGGCGAAACTGCACGCATCGAGGATGCACACGGGCGAGGAGCGCAGCGACGGGCTGCGCGAGAAGATGGTCGCGATCAATCGCGTGACCAAGGTCGTGAAGGGCGGGCGCGTGCTGGGCTTCGCCGCGCTGACCGTGGTTGGCGACGGCGACGGGCGCATCGGCATGGGCAAGGGCAAGGCGCGCGAGGTGCCGGTCGCCGTGCAGAAGGCGATGGAGGAGGCGCGCCGCAGAATGGTCAGGGTGACGCTCAAGAACGGCACCCTGCAACACGAAGTGATCGGGCACCACGGCTCCTCGCGGGTGTTCATGAAGCCGGCCTCGGACGGCACCGGCATCATCGCCGGCGGCCCGATGCGCGCCGTGTTCGAGGTGATGGGCGTGCAGAACGTCCTCGCGAAGTGTCTCGGCTCGACCAATCCCTACAATGTCGTGCGCGCGACCATCGACGGGTTGACGCGCATGAACACGCCCTCGGAGATCGCGGCGAAGCGAGGCAAGTCGGTCGAGGAAATCACGGGGTGACCATGGCCGCGGAGCGGAAAAAGCTCAAGGTGACGCTGGTGAAGAGCATGATCGGCACCAAGCGGCCGCACCGCGCGTGCGTGCGCGGCATGGGGTTGAAGAGGCTCAACCAGATGGTGGAACTCGCCGATACGCCGGAGACCCGCGGCATGATCGCGCGCGTGGCGTATCTGGTGAAATGCGAATAGGCAATCCACGCGGCGTCGCGCGCGGGTTGCGTGGCGGGATTCCGATACGGGGCGATACAGAGTGAAACTGAACGATCTGAAGCCGGCGCCGGGAGCGAAGCGCGGGAGGAAGCGGGTCGGGCGCGGCTTCGGCTGCCACGGCAAGACCGCCGGGCGCGGCCACAAGGGGCAGAAATCGCGCGCCGGCGGTTTCCACAAGGTCGGCTTCGAGGGCGGGCAGATGCCGTTGCAGCGCCGTCTGCCCAAGCGGGGCTTCGTCTCGCTGCACCGCGATGCCACCGCGGAAATTCGCCTGTCCGACCTCCAGAAGATGACCGCCGAGACAGTCGACCTCGCCGCGCTGAAGGAGGCGGGGGTGGTGCCGGCGGTGACGCTGCGCGCGAAGGTGATCCTCTCGGGAGCGATCAGCCGCGCGATCGCGCTGAAAGGGTTGCCGGTGACGAAGGGAGCGCGCGCGGCCATCGAGGCCGCCGGGGGCAGCGTGGAGCTTCCCGCGGCGGCGCCGGCGCACCCCCGTGGCGGGGCCGCGCGCGAGAATACCCGGGCAAAGGCTGAAGAGGGTTGGCTGCCTCCGACTCCCTGCTGGGCCTCTCGAAGATGGGCGACCTCAAGCGCCGCCTGTTCTTCCTCGTCGGCGCGCTCATCGTATTTCGCATCGGCTCCTACATCCCGGTGCCGGGGATCGATCCGGAGCAGCTCGCGGAGCTGTTCCGCTCGCAGAAGGGCGGCATCCTCGACATGTTCAACATGTTCTCGGGCGGCGCGCTGGAGCGCTTCTCGATATTCGCCCTCGGGATCATGCCGTACATCTCGGCCTCGATCATCATGCAGCTGATGACCGTGGTCTCGCCGACTCTGGAGGCGCTCAAGAAGGAGGGCGAGTCGGGCCGGCGCAAGATCACGCAGTACACGCGCTACGGCACGCTCGCGCTCGCGGTCTTCCAGTCGCTCGGTATCGCGATCGCGCTCGAGTCGCAGCGCGGCCTCGTCATCGATCCGGGCCTGGGTTTCCGGGTGACGACGATGGTCACCCTCACCACGGGCACCATGTTCCTGATGTGGCTCGGCGAGCAGATCACCGAGCGCGGCATCGGCAACGGCATATCGCTCATCATCTTCGCCGGCATCGCGGCGGGGCTGCCGCGCGCGATCGGCGGCACGCTCGAGCTCGTGCGCACCGGCGCCTTTTCGATCCTGATCGCGCTGTTCATCTTCGCCGTGGTGCTGGGCGTCACGGCGTTCGTGTGCTTCGTCGAGAGGGGGCAGCGGCGGATACTGGTGAACTACGCCAAGCGCCAGGTTGGCCGCAAGATCTACGGCGGGCAGAGTTCGCACCTGCCGCTGAAGCTCAACATGGCGGGAGTGATCCCGCCGATCTTCGCCTCCAGCATCATCCTCTTTCCCGCCACGCTGGTGGGCTGGTTCGGGCAGGCCGAGGGCCTGACGTGGCTGCGCAACATCGCCTCCACGCTTTCTCCCGGGCAGCCGATCTATGTCGTGCTCTACGCCTCCGCCATCATCTTCTTCTGCTACTTCTACACCGCGCTGGTGTTCAATCCCAAGGAGACCGCGGACAACCTCAAGAAGAGCGGCGCGTTCGTTCCCGGCATACGGCCCGGCGAGCAGACCGGCCGCTACATCGAGCGCATCATGTTGCGCTTGACGCTCACCGGCTCGATCTACGTGACGCTGGTGTGCCTGCTGCCGGAGTTCCTGATCGTGTGGAAGAACGTGCCGTTCTACTTCGGCGGCACCTCGCTCCTCATCATCGTCGTGGTGACGATGGATTTCATGTCGCAGGTGCAGGCGTACGCGATGTCGCACCAGTACGAGAGCCTGCTCAAGAAGGCGAACTTCAAGGGAAGCATGTTCCCCACGCGCTGATGGCCAAGGAAGAGACGATCCAGATGCAGGGAGAGATCGTGGAAACCCTGCCGAACGCAACGTTCAGGGTGAAGCTCGAGAACGGCCACGTCGTGCTGGGCCATATTTCCGGGAAGATGCGCATGCACTACATCCGGATCCTGCCCGGCGACAAGGTGACGGTCGAGTTGACGCCGTACGATCTCACGCGCGGGCGGATCGTGTTCCGGGCGAAGTGAGGGTGAAACGCCAATCGCGAAAGGTGATGCGGCGAGTCGTGGAACCCCGGCCGCTCGCCGCCGCGTTTCACGTTTCGCGGTTCGCCTTTCACGCATGAGGACGAGGGAAGCGACGATGAAAGTACTGGCATCGGTCAAGCGCATCTGCCGCAACTGCAAGGTGATCCGCAGGAAGGGCGTGGTGCGGGTCATCTGCAAGAACGCGCGGCACAAGCAGCGGCAGGGCTGAGGGCGCGCGGAGAACGCCGCGACCGCCAGGTTTCTGCTTGTGAATTAGCGGTTTAGGCGATAGAATCGCAAACTTTTCCGTCGAGGACAGGGCATGGCCCGGATAGGTGGAGTCAACATCCCGAATCACCAGCACGCCGAGATCGCGCTGACGGCGATCTTCGGCATCGGGCGGGCGCGCGCGCGCTTGATCTGCGAGGCGGCGGGCGTCGTGCGCACCCGCAGGATCAAGGACCTCTCCGATGCGGAGATGGACAGGCTGCGCGAGAACGTCGGCAGGTTCCAGACCGAGGGTGACCTGCGGCGGGAAGTGTCGATGAACATCAAGCGGCTGATCGACCTCGGCACCTGGCGCGGCAAGCGCCATCGCCTGGGCCTGCCGGTGCGCGGGCAGCGCACCCGCACCAACGCGCGCACGCGCAAGGGACCGCGCAAGGCGGCGGTGAAGATCATCAAGCCCGTCACCATCTGAGGATCGTCATGGCCAAAGCCAGCACGCGGGTGCGCAAGAAGGTCAAGAAGAACGTGGCCGAGGGTATCGCGCACGTGCACGCTTCCTTCAACAACACGATCGTCACGATCACCGACCGGCAGGGCAACACGCTCGCGTGGGCGACCTGCGGCAGCAACGGCTTCAAGGGCTCGCGCAAATCGACGCCGTTCGCCGCGCAGGTCGCGGCCGACCGTGCCGGGCGGCTCGCGCAGGATTGCGGCGTGAAGAACCTGGAAGTGCGGATCAAGGGGCCAGGGCCCGGGCGCGAGTCCGCGGTGCGCGCGCTGAACGCGGTGGGCTTCAGGATTTCGTCGATATCGGACGTGACCCCGGTCCCGCACAACGGCTGCCGCCCGCCGAAGCGGCGCCGGGTCTGAGACGGGCCGGAAACAGGGCAGGCACGCAGGAGAATCCACCGTGGCAAGAAATCTCGACGCGAAGTGCCGGCAGTGCCGGCGCGAGGGAGAGAAGCTCTTTCTCAAGGGCGAGAAGTGCTTCACCGACAAGTGCGCCATCGAGCGCCGCAACTATCCGCCGGGCCAGCACGGGCAGAAGAATTCTCGGCTCTCCGGCTACGGCGTGCAACTGCGCGAGAAGCAGAAGGTGCGCCGCATCTACGGGCTGCTCGAGCGCCAGTTCCGCAAGACCTACCACGCCGCCGAGCAGAAGAAGGGCGTCACCGGCGAGAACCTGCTGCAGCTCCTCGAGAGCCGCCTCGACACCGTCGCCTACCGCATGGGCTTCGGCTCCTCGCGCACCGAGGCGCGGCAGATCGTGCGCCACAACGCGATACTGGTGAACGGGCGGCGCGTGAACGTGCCCTCGTTCCAGTGCCGGCCCGGCGACGTGATCGAGGTGGCGCAGGCCGCGAAGAACCAGCTCCGCATCAGGGGCGCCGCCGAAGCCGCCGAGAGCAGGGGCCACCCGGAGTGGCTCGAGGTGGACGCGAAGGCGCTGAAGGGCTCGTTCAAGGCCCGGCCGGCGCGGAGCGAGTTGCCGCCCACTATCAACGAATCACTGGTGGTCGAGCTCTACTCGAAGTAGCCGGCGCCGCGGCCGGCCGCGCCGCGCGCGCGCCTCCCGGCCGGGTGAGCGGCGAACGGGCGAGCGCCCCATACAGCAGTCACCGATGCTAAGAGGTATCTGACCCATGGCAAGCAGCGCATTCCTGAAGCCGCGCATCATAGACGTCCAGAACATTTCGCCGTACCACGCGCGCCTGACGATGGAGCCCTTCGAGCGCGGCTACGGCCACACGCTCGGCAACGCGCTCCGAAGGACGCTGCTCTCCTCGATGCCGGGCTGGGCGGCGACCGAGGTCCGCATCAACGGCGTGCTGCACGAATACTCGACCCTCGACGGGGTGCAGGAGGACGTGGTGGACATCCTGCTCAACCTCAAGGGCATCGTGCTGAAGCTCCACAACCGCGACGAGGCGATGCTGACGCTGAGAAAGAGCGGTGAGGGCATGGTGACCGCCGGCGACATCGAACCGATGCACGACGTGGAGATCGTCAATCCCGACCACGTGATCGCGCATCTCGCGGCCGGCGGCAAGCTCGACATGCAGGTGAAGGTCGAGCAGGGCCGCGGCTACGTCGCCGCCACCACGCGCAAGTCGACCGAGGAGGGACGCACGGTGGGCGGGATCCTGCTCGACGCGTCGTTCAGCCCGGTGCGGCGGGTGAGCTATGCCGTCGACGCCGCTCGCGTCGAGCAGCGCACCGACCTTGACAAGCTGGTGATCGACATCGAGACCAACGGCGCGATCGATCCCGAGGAGGCGGTGCGCTACGCCGCCCGCATCCTCGTCGAGCAGCTCATGGTGTTCGCGGATCTCAAGGGCCTGCCCGCGACGATCGAGGAGAAGAAGGCCTCCCAGATCGACCCGGTGCTGCTGCGGCCCGTGGACGACCTGGAGCTGACCGTGCGCTCGGCGAACTGCCTCAAGGCCGAGAACATCTACTACATCGGGGACCTAATTCAGCGCTCCGAGACCGAGCTCCTCAAGACGCCGAACCTCGGGCGCAAGTCGCTGAACGAAATCAAGGAAGTCCTCGCCTCGCGCGGGCTCACCCTCGGCATGAAGCTCGAGAACTGGCCGCCGGCGGGGCTTGAAAAAGTGTAATGGAACGAGGGGTGCGGGCCCCTTCCGGCAGAAACACCCGGGCCCGTCCCGCGCCCCTCGCGCTTCCCGGTCGCGCTGATCGCGGCATGTCGAGGAACGAACGATGCGTCACAGACACGGACTCAGGAAACTCAACCGCACCGGCAGCCATCGCCTCGCGATGCTGCGCAACATGGCGAATTCGCTGCTCCGTCACGAGTCGATCAGCACGACGCTGCCCAAGGCGAAGGAACTGCGCCGCGTGGTCGAGCCGATCATCACGCTCGGCAAGAAGCCCTCGGTGGCGAACCGGCGCCTCGCGTTCAACCGCCTGCGCGACCGCGAGATCGTGGTCAAGGTGTTCGACGAACTCGGCCCGCGCTACGCCGCTCGCAACGGCGGTTACCTGCGCATCCTCAAGAGCGGCTTTCGCAAGGGCGACAATGCGCCGATGGCGCTGGTCGAACTGATGGACCGCCCCGAGGGCGATGCGGGCGGTGCGGGCAAGGACAAGGAGGAGGGGACAAGAAGGGCGGGCGCGAAGGCAGCCGCCTGAATAACCCCTGGTTGCATCTTGAAAGCCGGCCCGGGGGCCGGCTTCTTGTTTGGTGAACGATATTGAACCTCCCCTCCCCGCGGGCGGGGCGCCGCGAAGCGGCGGGGGAGCGCAACGCGGTGGCTTCCGGTTTGCCGCGACCAGTCGGGTTTGATGAAGAGGGCTCACCTGGCCCGCCCCCACCGCCTACCCCGTTCCGCTGGCGCGCGCTCGCAGGGGAAATGACAGAGCCCTTGGGAGCCCGACCCCCTACGTTTCGTGACGTCGGGATTCGGCGGGCATCTCGGCAAGCTCGATGAGGCAGCCTTCGGTTCCGGCCGGATCAAGATAGGCGATGCGGCAGCCGGCATGGCCGCGGCGCGGTACCTGATCGATCAGCGGCATGCCTTTTGCCTTGAGCTCCTCGAGAGCCTCGTCGATGTTTTCGACCTCGAAACAAATGTGATTGATTCCGGCCTTGCCCTCGTCGCACATGCGCGCGAACGTGCTGTCGGGTTCGATCCCCGCGAGCAGCTCGACCATGGACTCCCCGATCGGATAGAGCGCGAGTCTGTAGGGTCGGCCCGGGGTATGCTCCACTCCGGAGAGCGGAATACCCAGACAATCCTCCCAGAGCCTTCTGCTGGCTTCGAGATTTCGTACCATGACGCCGACATGCTCGATACGCTTGATTTTCATGCTTGTATTCCTTGAGGGTTAGTGGCTGGCCGCTGGCAGCGTATACGGTGGACAGCCGGACGGCCGCGCTGTCGCAGGGGGTCGGTTATATCAAGGGCAAGAGCGCGATACACCTGCCGCGGGTCCACGGGGAGTGCAAGCGAAATTTCGTGGGGCAGCACTTCCGGGCCTGCGGATATTTCGTCTCGACGGCAGGCAGGAACGAAGCGTTGATTCGAGAGTACATCCGCAACCAGGAGCAGGAGGACAGGGGGTTGAACCAGATGAACCTGTGACGCTGATGGGCCACCTTCAGGTGCCCCATGAAAATCGGGGCTGCATTATTTTCCGGATTCCAGAGGAAGACGATCTAGAGGAAGGCCACACACTTCGCGCACCCAGTCGCGGAAAGCGCTCACCGCCGGACGCGTCGCTCCGGTAACAGTCGAGACGAGAAAGTACGCGCGGCCCGTCCTGACCGCAGGTTCGAACGCTATCGTTAACTTACGGTTCTGCAGATCGTCCTGAACAAGCTCCTTTATTGCGATTGCAATTCCTCCCCCCGAGATCGCCGCTTCATATGCGAGAAACGAATACTGAAAATCCAGCTTGATCAAGCCGCCCGGTTCCGACAGTCCTGCCCCGGCAAACCATACTGGCCAGTCCCGCGGCCTGGAGAGCGCAGTCAACAGCGTTTGCTTCTGCAGCGGTCCACAGAGGGAAACGCTAGGGCTGCAGACCGGGATCAACACTTCGTCGAACAACCAATCGCTGACCATGTCGGGACGGGGCGCCTTGGCATTCAAGATGGTGATGTCGGCTTCGTCCCCGGCGAGATCAACCTCATCCATCGTCGTGGCAATCTGGATCATGAACTCGGGATGCTTCGCCTGAAACGGCAGAATTCGAGGCAGCAGCCAGCGAAATGCGATAGTCGGCATCAGCTTGATCCGCAGGTTCCGATCGGATGTGTGGTCCGATACGAGACGCGTAACGGCGTCAATCTGGTCGAGGGCAATCTCGATGCCTGCGGCGTAGCGCCGGCCATTGTCGGTAAGGTGAATGCGCCGCTGCCGGCGCGAGAAAAGATTCACGCCGAGCCGCGATTCGAGCTGCATCACGTGACGGCTGATCGCGCTCGGAGTGACGTGCAATTCTTCCGCCGCCTTGGTGAAGCTCTGGTGCTTCGCAGCACTCTCGAATGCCCTCACTGCATTGAGGGGTGGAAGTCGTCGCGCCATTCGCCCTGTTGCGTTTTAATCAAATGGAAGGTGATTAAATTATCATTGAGGCGATCCCATCATATCTGCAAGTATAGGCATCCGGTTCGAGCGTAGCAAGCGTGAAACCGGCTGCGCAGCGAGTGATCGTTTGAGCCAATGAGACCCATGAAAAACCCAACGAAATTAGAAATGAAAGCGCCCGCCGTTCCAGACGTTCCCGCCGCGGAGCTTCTCGATGCACCGCTTTGCGCAGGACCCGATCCGGATACACATAGGCCGCGGTTCGCGGTGCCTGCCGGCGCTACGGATTGTCACGCACATATCTTCGGGCCCGCGACGAAGTATCGATATTTCCGGCAACGCGTCTATACCCCGCCCGATGCGCTGCTACCGGCGTATTGGCGCATGCTCGATACTCTGGGGGTTCAACGGGCCGTCCTCGTCCAGCCGAGCGTTTACGAGTTCGACAACAGCGCCATGCTCGATGCGATCGCTGCATCGGATCGACCCATGCGCGGCGTGGCTGTCGTGCCAGAGTCGATCAGCGACGCGGAACTCGAGCGTATGCATCAGAGCGGCGTGCGAGGCGTGCGATTCAACATCTGCGACGTGAAACCGGAACAGCGCGGGAAGATCTCGATGGAAGTCGTACGGCGCATCGCGCGCCGGATAAAACGCCTCGGCTGGCACGTGCAGTTCCTGATGCGTGTCGACGAGTTTCCCGATCTCGAGGAAATGTTCAACGACTTTCCCACGGATATCGTGGTTGATCATTTCGGCTATATGAAGCCTCCGGCCAATATCGACCACCCGAGCTTCCAGGCGCTGCTCGCCCTCGTCGCGCGCGGACATTGCTGGGTCAAGATCTCGCGCGCCTACAGCTTCGGCGATGCGAAACCTTTTGCGCGCGCGCTTGTGGCCGCGAATGCCGACAGGCTCGTCTGGGGATCGGATTGGCCCCACCCCCAGATGAGAGTTCACAACATGCCGAACGACGGCGCCCTCTTCAACAAGCTGCTCGAGTGGATTCCGGAAGAGGCGGTCCGCGCCAGGATACTGGTCGACAACCCGAGGGAGCTGTATGACTTTGATTAGCCCGTCGCGCCGCGCGAAAAGAGGGCGGCGCACGAACACACTTCGGGGGTCATCGATATGAACCTGTTATTGCGGTTCTTCTTCCGTGGTTTGCTCGTGTGTTTGTCCGCGAGCGCATTGGCGCAACCGTACCCACTCAAACCCGTGCGTCTTGTGGTGCCGTGGCCGCCAGGCGGGACGAACGACATTATCGCGCGGGCACTTGCGCAGCGCCTTGGCGCGGCGCTCGGTCATCAGGTGATCGTCGATAACAGGGGAGGATCGAATGGTGTCATCGGCGCGAGCATCGTCGCCCAATCGCAGCCAGACGGCTACACGCTCATGTCTCACAGCATCACCTCTCACGTAACCAATCACGCCATCTACGCGCATCTACCGTACGACACGATCAGCGATTTCGCGCCGATCACGCAAATCTCTTCGGTGGCGCTGGTGATCATAGTTCACCCCAGTTTCCCACCACGTACGGTCGCGGAATTCATGAAGCTTGCCAAGAGAAAGCCGGGCACTATCAATTACGGGTCATTCGGCACGGGCAGCATGGGACATCTCGCGGGTGAGCTCTTGAAGAGCATGGCCAATATCAATATGACGCACGTGCCCTACAAAGGCGGTGGACCTCAAATGATCGCGACGATCGCGGGTGAAGTGCCGGTTTCCTTCGCCGGCGTGTCAACCGCATTTCCCTATATCAAGGCTGGCCGCGTGCGCGCATTGGCGGTGACCAGCAGTACCCGCATCGCGCAACTGCCCGACCTACCCACCGTTGCCGAGACCCCCGGCTTGAAGGGCTACGAGGCAATCGTGATGTATGCGTTGTGGGCGCCCGCGAAGACCCCGCGAGAGATCATTGCGAAGCTGAACAGCACGGTCGCGCAGGTGATCCGCACGACGGGATTCCGCCAGGTATTGAGCGACAACGGGATGACCGAGCCTGTCGGCAACTCGCCGGAGGACGCAGCAGCGACGATCGGGACTGAGATGCGGAAGATAGCGCAACTCGTCGGGACCGCGGGAGTGAAGCGGGAATGAGTTTCGTGACCCCTCGAGTGGTATCGAGAAATGGATGACATTCGCAAGGTGATGGTGGTTGGCAGCGGTGTCATGGGGACCGGCGTGCTTTCGATGTTCGCGGCGGCGGGATTCGAGTGCACGCTGCTAACGCGCGATCCGACACGCGTTCGGGACGTGCCGGGTGGAGTGCGCGTGGTAGGGGTACCGCCGAAGGACCCGCCTGATCTCGTCATCGAGAACGTGCCGGAAGACTTGCACATCAAGCAACAGACCTTTCGCAGACTCGATGACGTGTATCGAGGACGCGCCATTCTTGCGAGCAACGCTTCCTCGTTGCCCCTGCAGGCGATTGCCGACGTGCTCTCGCATCCCGAAGCGTTTTGCGGTATCCACTACTACCAGCCTCCGGATGCGTTCGATTACGTCGAGCTGATCAGCGTTGAACAGACGTCATCCGAGGTAGTCGAGCGCGCGACATCGGCGCTCGCGCGCACCGGGAAGAAGGCGATACATCTCAGGAAACCCGTTATTGGTCACTTGCTGAATCGCCTGCAGCACGCACTGCTGCACGAGGCGTTCTTTATGATCGAGCAAGGCATCATCGATGCGCAGGGTGTCGACTTGCTCGCCAAGAACCTGCTGGGTCCTCGCATGTGCGTGACCGGCCTGATTGAACAGAAAGACATTGCCGGACTCGAAGCCACGGCACGATCCCAGCAAGGCGTCGTGCCGCATCTACATCACGGTTCAGAGCCCGTGCCGATGCTGCAAAAAATGGTCGAAGATGGGATGCTCGGTGTGAGAAGTGGGCGCGGATTCTACGATTGGTCGGGACGTGACGTGGACGCCGTCAGGCGAGATGCCGCGGACAAGCTCTCGCGTATACTCGATATCATTCGCGAACCGGCGCGTTGATTCGCTTACGCTTCGGAATACAGTTCACTCCAGCAGGAAGCTCGGTATGCCGGTCGCCCAAGAGATATTGGAATGTTTGCGCCGCGTCAGCACCGCGACACTCACGAGTCAGCTGTTGAAGCGCGGCATGCGCAACAGGTCCATGCGCGGGGTCCAGCCGATCCACGCTGTTTCCGAACGCATGGTGGGCGAGGCGATGACACTTCGAAATATCCCCGCTCGTGAAGATCTCGACACCATGGAGTCTCTCGCGAGCATTGAGCATCCACAGCGCAAGGCCTTCGAGACGATCGCCGCCGGCAGGATACTCGTAATCGACTGTCGGGGTGAGACCGGCGTGGGTGCCGCGGGGGACATACTCATCGCGCGCCTGGCGGCACGCGGCGCAGCGGGACTGGTCACCGACGGAGGTATTCGCGATGTTGTGTCTGCTGGTGCCCAGGGGATTCCAGTGTACTGCGGTGGCGCGGCAGCACCTCCAAACGTGGCCTGTCACCATGCGGTTGCGATTGATGATCCGATCGGGTGCGGCGGCGTAGCTGTCTTTCCTGGTGATGTTCTCGTCGGAGATCGCGACGGTGTGGTCGTCGTTCCCGCGCACTTGGCCGCTGAGATCACACCGGACGCTGTCGAGCAAGAGGAGATCGAAGAGTTCGTCCTGCGCGAAATTTGCGCTGGTCGCCCGTTGTTCGGCACCTATCCGCCAAACGCTGAAACGTTGGCGAGATACCGCAAGTGCCGATAAGCGCGTGGTGTCCAGGAGATCAACCGACGTTTCGAAGCCAGCGCGAGAGTCATCGCTGGGGCCGTTTCGACAGGACCCGGCGAGCGGGAAGTGCGCACGCGCGCGCCCGGGCGCTCGCTAGCGCAGCGGCGCGAGCATCGCCGCCAGCCCTTCTTCGAACGCGCGTGTGAGAAAAGGCGCGGCGAGGGGCAGCGCGAGCGTCAACGCGAGCCAGCCGACGAGGATCATCGCGGGAAAGCCCACGGCGAAGAGGTTCAACTGGGGCGCCGCGCGCGTGAGGATGCCGAGCGCAACGTTGGTGATGAGGATCGCCGCGATCACCGGCAGCGCGAGCATGAGCCCGCTCACGAAGATCCCGGCGCCCGCCTGCGCGAGCGCGAGCGCGGCCGGGGCACCGCCCCCCGCCGCCCCCACCGGCAGGAGCCGGAAGCTCTCGGCGAGGGCCACCAGCATCATCAGGTGACCGTTCATCGAGAGGAACACGAGCGATGCGAGGAGCCCCAGGAACTGCGCGACCATCGGCGTCTGCGTGCCGTGCAGCGGATCGTAGAAAGTCGCGAAGCCGAGTCCCATCTGCAGCCCCGTCACTTCGCCCGCGACGTCCACCATGGCGAACACCAGGCGCAGCGTGAATCCCATCGCCGCGCCGATCAGCATCTCGCCCGCGAGCGCCACCAGGCCCGGGCCCGACCAGGGATCGGCCGCCGGGACGCTCGCGACGAGAGGGGCGAGCGCGAGCGTCACGCCGACCGCGGCGGCCGCCTTGATGCGGCGCGAAACGCCGGCGTCCCCGAGGATCGGGGCCGTGCCGATGAGGGCCGCCACGCGCGCGAGCGGCCACAGGAAACCGGCGAGCCACGCGGCGAGCTGCTCGTAGGTGAAGGTCAGCATCGATGCGGCTTCGCGTGCCGGACGGGGGGATTTGCCGCGGCGACGCCGGGATCGCGGAGACGTCCGACGGGAGCGCGGCCAGGGGCCGTCATCAGCGCGGGCCGCGGCTCTGCGGCGACATCGGCCGGGGGGCTACCCCGGCGCGAACGGCAGGCTCTCCAGCAGCCGGCGCGTGTAGTCGACGAGGAGCGAGAGCATCCACGGCCCGGCGACGACGAGCGCCGTCAGCATCGCCAGGAGCTTGGGGATGAACGAGAGCGTCATCTCGTTGATCTGCGTCGCCGCCTGGAACACGCTCACCAGCAGCCCCACCGCGAGGCCCGTGAGCAGCACCGGCGCGGCGACGAGAAAGGTCACTTCCAGCGCGCGCTGACCGAGCTCGATCACGCCTTCGGGAGTCATGTGCCGAAGCTCTGGGCGAGCGAGCCGATGAGGAGGTTCCAGCCGTCGGCGAGCACGAACAGCATCAGCTTGAACGGCAGCGAGATGATAACCGGCGAGAGCATCATCATGCCCATAGACATCAGCACGCTCGATACCACCATGTCGATGATGAGGAACGGAATGAACACGAGGAAGGCGATCTGGAACGCCGTCTTCAGCTCGCTCGTGATGAACGCGGGGATCAGCGCCTTCAACGGCACGTCCTCGCCGCGCGCGTTATCCTGCGAACGCGACAGGCGCAGGAAGAGCGCGAGGTCCGCCGCGCGCGTCTGGCGCATCATGAACGCCTTCACGGGCACGCTCGCCCGCTCCAGCGCTTCTCCCGCCCCGATGCGGTTCTCGGTATAAGGCACCCAGGCCTCCGCGTGCACGCGCTCGAGCACCGGGGCCATCACGAAGAGCGTCAGGAAGAGGGCGAGTCCGATCAGCACCTGGTTGGGCGGCGCGGTGGGCGTGCCGAGCGCTTGGCGCATGAGCGAGAGCACGATGATGATGCGGGTGAACCCCGTCATCATGAGGAGCACCGCCGGCAGGAAGGCGAGGGACGTGAGGAAGAGCAGCGTCTGCAGCGACAGCGCGTAGGTCTGCGAGCCGCCCGGGCCCGGCGTCGCGGTCACCGCCGGCATGCCCGGCACCTGCGCCCACGCGAGCCCCGCGGTGAAAAGCGCGACTGCGCAGACGGCTGCGCGGAGCATGCGGTGAGTCATCGTGTTCGTTCCTCGCGGAGAGTCGATTGTGCCGCTCTCGCGGCGCAGTCCATCGCGCGGAAAGACGGGGAAGTGGCGTGTTGTTCCCGGCTTCCTCCCGTTCGCATCGGGCCTTCGCGGTCCGGGTGGACCCGGCGTGAGGCTGGCGGCGGGTCTCACGCGAAGCGCGCGGAGCAAGGCATGGTCCCGCACGGGAAGCGTCAAGCGGCGGGGTGCCTGCCGCGTTGCTTCTCGAGCGCCCGGCCGAGCCAGCGCGCGAAGGTCGCGTCCGCTGCCTGCGCGGGGCCGCCCGTCCCGTCGGCCTCGGCGGGCCGGGGCAGCGCGTGAAGCGTGCGCACCGCGCCCGGCGCGACGCCCAGCACGAGCCACGTATCGCGCACTTCCACCACCACCACCCGCTCGCGCTGTCCTACCGCGACGCCGCCGCGCACCCGCACGATGCCGGCGGGCACGCTCGTGCCCACGCCGAGGCGGCGCGTCACCCAGGCCGCCGCGGCGACCATGGCGAGCACGAGCCCCAGGCCGAGGGAGACCTGCAGCACGCCGGCGAGCCCGGGGCCGGGCGCCGCCGCTTCCGCGGCGACGGCCGGAGCGGCGGCGAGCGCGGCCGCGAGCGCTGCCGTGGCGCGGCGGGCGCGAACTACCACCGCTTCAGCCTCCGCATGCGCTCGGCCGGCGTGATGATGTCGGTCAAGCGAACGCCGAATTTCTCGTTCACCACCACGACCTCGCCCTGCGCGATGAGGCAGCCATTCACGAGCACGTCCATCGGCTCCCCGGCGAGGCCGTCGAGCTCCACCACCGAGCCCTGCGCGAGCTGGAGCAGGTTGCGGATCGAGATGCGCGTTCGTCCCAGCTCGACGGTCACCTGGACCGGGATGTCGAGCACCATGTCGATGTCGCCCGGGGCCTCGCCCGCCGGCCGCGCGGCGCTCAACTGCCCGAAGAGCGGCGCGACGGCCGGCTTCAGGTCGACCTGAGCGGCCGGCTCGGCGGCGGCGGACTGCCATTCCTCGACCGGAGTGGCGGCGGGAGTGCTGGTATCCATCATGTCGTACCTCGTCTTCTCCGTGTGGACAATGTCCCTCGCCGGGCGATGCCGCCGCTACGCCGCGGAAGCTCGCGCCGTATCCTCCGCGTTCCCGTGGTGCAGCACGCGCACGACCTGCAGCGCGTACTGGCCGTTGCACGCGCCGTAGCGGCATTCCATCACCGGCACGCCGTCCACTTCGGCGGTGACGGTCTTCCCGATTTCCATGCCGATCACGTCGCCGGCCTTGAGCTTCAGCACCTGTTCGAGCGGCAGCGTGGCGTGCGCGAGCGTCGCGGCGAGCTGTACTTCCGCGGATTGCACCTGCTTCGAGAGCAGGCGCAGCCACCGCTTGTCCGGTTCCGCCTTCTCGCCCCGCGGCTGCGCGAAGAGCGTCTCGCGGATCGGCTCGAGCATGGCGTAGGGCAGGGCGACGTGGATCGCGCCCGCCGCCTCGGCGCCGAGATCGATCGTGAAGCCCGCCGCCACCATGAGCTCCCCCGGCGGCGCGAGGGCGACGAAGCGGGGATTCGTTTCGGAGCGCACGCGCTCGAACTTGAGCGGGTGCACCGGCTCCCAGGCATGTTCAAGCCCTTCGAAGACGACCTCGAGCAGGCGCTCGATGATGCGCGACTCGGTCGGCGTGAATTCGCGCGCCTCGGCGCGTGCGGCGAACCGGCCGTCGCCGCCGAAGAGCGCGTCGATCACCTGCAGCACGAGGGCCGCCTCGAACACCACCAGCCCCGCGCCGCGCAACGGCCGGGCGTGGACGACGTTGAAGCTCGCCGGGGCGGGAAGGCCCGTCACGAGATCGCCGTAGTTCTGGGTGCGCGCCGGGCTCACCGAGACTTCCGCCGCGCGCCGCATGAAGTTGAAGAGTCCCGTGCGCAGCCGGCGCGCGAAGCGCTCGTTCACCGCTTCGAGCGTGGGCATGCGCCCGCGTACGATGCGTTCCTGCCGCGCGAGGTTGTAGGGCCGTGGGCCGGGAATACCCGGACCCGCGCCCGGCGCGGGCTCCTCCTCGCCCTCGCCGGTGACCCCTTGCAGGAGGGCGTCGACCTCGTCCTGCGACAGGAATTCCTTGGCCATGGACGCGCTACTGGATGATGAAGTTGGTGAAGAGCACCGAGAGCACCGGGCCCTGGGGCTCGGGAGCGGGCGCCGGCGCGGGCGCGGCGGGGGTGCTCGCGGCGTCGGCGGGGGCGGGCTGTGCCGCCGGCGCCGGCGCGGGCTTTCCGGCGGGGCGCGCGGCGCCGGGATCGAGCACGGTGTTGACCTCGCCCGCGATCTGGTTGGCGAGTCCCTGCTTGCCGTCGATGGTGGCGAGATCGGAAGGCTTCTTGCTCGAGAGGAGCAGCACGAGCCGGCTGCGGATGTCCGGCATGAACTGCTTGATCGCCTGCTCCGTCGCGCTGTCTGCGACGCGCAGCGAGAGCGTCGTCTGCAGGAAGTGCTCGCCGTTCTCGGGCTGGAGGTTGACGGTGAACGTCTCGAGCGGCACGTAGAGCACCGCCTTCGGGCGCTCGGGCGGTTTCCGGACCCCGGCCCCCTTGGCGGCGTCCGTCGCCGCGGGCGCTTCGCGCAGGAACCACCATCCCGCGCCGCCGCCCCCGGCCGCCAGCACCGCGAGGGCGGCGATCGCCATGACGAGAGTCCTGCCTTTCTTCTGCTTCGGTGGCGCGGCCGCCGGTTCGTCCTTGCGCGCCCCGCCCGGGGCCGCCTTTGCCTTGTCGTCCTTTGCCATCGTCGGCCCTCCTTCTGGTTGCGCCACGCCTTACGCGAATACGTCCACGAGCCCCGTCCCGGCGCGCACGGCGGAGACCGGTACGGGCGTCACCCCGCCGCCGGCTGCTGCCGTCTCGCCGGAGTAGCCTGGGTACGGCGTGCCGCCGGGGTCGCGGAACGACTGGGCGTTGACGCTCGCCTGCCCGAGGCTGAGCCCAGATTCCGCCAGCATTTCGCGCAGCCGGGGCAGCGCCGCCTCGAGCGCGGCGCGCACGTCCGCATGCGGCGAGGCGAAGCTGACGCTCGCCTGGGTGGCGCCTTCTCCCGCCAGTCGCAGGTGGATTTCCAGGGGGCCGAGATCGGGCGGGTTCAGGCGCACTTCCGCCACCTGGTGGCGCTCGCCCGCCATCCACAGCATGGTCCGGCCGAGCTGCGCGTCCCAGCCCCCGGCGCCGACGGGGGCGCGCAGGGCGGCCGCGGCGGGCGCGGCAGCCGGCGCCGCGCGGTGCGGCGCGGTGGCGGGGGTGGATGCGCCTGTCAGGACGGCAGTCTGCTCGGTAACGTCCGGGAGCGTGGCCGCGCCAGCCGTGCGGAGAGAGGCATCCTGCCCGGCCGGTGCCGGCGTGGCCGAGGGCGGCGCAGCGGGTTCGGCGCGCGGCCTGGCGGCGCAGGCGTCCGCCGGGAGTGCCGCTTCTTCCGGCGCGCGGTCTGCCACCGCGGCGCTCGTGCCGGTGCGCGCGGCCATGGGCGCGGCGGCCGCCAGCATGAGCGTCAGTGCCGCATCCGTCGTCACCGTAACGGCTGGTGCCGCGGCTATCCCGTCGGCGGCTTCCCCGGCGCCCGGCTGCGAGTCGGAGGCGGATGCGGGCGCCTCGGGAGCGCCCTCGGGCAGCGCCAGCTCGGCCGCGAGCACCTCGGCGAAGCCGGGGAGCTCGGCAGCGAGTGCGTCCGCCGCCGCGGGATCGCCCGGCGCCGCCGCGGACGGGCTCGCGCCGCCCGCGGCGGGCGGAACCGGTGTCAGCGGCATCAGCGGCAGTTCCATGCAATTCTCCCTGGAGTTTCCCGCGCCCCTGCGTTCATCCCCGAATCCCGGGCCCGGCGGAGGGCTTGCGCGACGCGAACTCGTCCTGCGCTCTCTGCTCGCCGCGGCGCGCGGCGGCCGCCTCGGCCTTCACGCGCCGGCTCTCCAGCGTGTCGAACGAGCGCAGCCGCCCGTTGGCGGCACGCCACTCCGAGCGGCTCTGCTCGGCCAGCGTGCGGCTCAACGCGACCTGCTCGCGCTGCTGCTCGATCGCGGCGTCGAGCTTCACCACGAAGCGCTGGTAGGAGAGCCACGTGTCGCGATCCATACCCTCGCGCGCGGAGCTGACGAGCCGGGCGAGGCACTCGTCGCGGTAGTTGACCAGCAGATCGAGCTTGCCGTGCTCCTCGCGCTCGCGCGAGTTCGTCGCGCCGAGCGCGCGCGCCGCGCGGTCGTTCTTCTCGCGCGCGTGCTCGATCAGCTGCTGGAGGGTACGTTTGGGCAGCATCCTCGCTCCTTTCATGGCGCGCCGGCGGGCGCGGTTGCGGGTTCGAACAGGGCGCAAAGCGCGGCGAGGCTCTCCTCGCAGCTCGCGCGGCTGCGCATATCCTGGCGCAGCCAGGTCTCGAGCCGGGGGAGGATTTCGATCGCGCGGTCGAGCGCGGGGTCGCTGCCCGCGACGTAGGCGCCGACGCTCACGAGATCGCGGGCTCTCTGGTAGCGCGACCAGGCCGCCTTGAACTCGCGCACCGCCTCGAGCTGCGCGGGCCGCGCGAGCGCCGGCAGCACGCGGCTCACCGACGCCTCAATGTCGATCGCGGGGTAGTGCCCTGAGTCGGCGAGCGAGCGCGACAGCACGACGTGGCCGTCGAGGATCGCGCGCGCGCAGTCGCCAACCGGATCGTCGTGGTCGTCGCCCTCGGTCAACACCGTGTAGAACGCCGTGATCGAACCCGAGCCGCGGCGGGCGTTGCCGGCGCGTTCGACGAGCCTCGGGACCCGCGCGAACACCGACGGCGGATAGCCGCGCGTGGCGGGCGGCTCGCCGATGGCGAGCGCGATCTCGCGATGCGCCATCGCGAAGCGCGTGAGCGAATCCATGATGAGGAGCACGTGGCGGCCGCGGTCGCGGAAGTACTCGGCCACCGCGGTGGCGTAGGCAGCGCCGTGGATGCGAAGCAGCGGAGAGGTGTCCGCGGGCGCGGCGATCACCACCGAGCGCGCGAGGCCGTCGGCCCCGAGTATGCGCTCGATGAATTCCTGGACTTCGCGGCCACGCTCGCCGATCAGCCCGACGACGGTCACGTCCGCGCTCGTGTAGCGCGCCATCATGCCGAGCAGCACGCTCTTGCCCACGCCGCTGCCCGAGAAGAGCCCCATGCGCTGGCCGCGTCCGGTCGTCAGGAGCCCGTTTACCGCGCGCACGCCCACGTCGAGCACCGTCTCGATCGGGGCGCGCTCGAGCGGATTGACGGGGCGACTGTAGAGCGGCGCGGTCTCCGTCGTGTTGAGCGGCCCGAGCTCGTCGAGCGGATGGCCCGCGCCGTCGAGCACCCGCCCGAGGAGCGCGTCGCCCACGGGGACCGCCTTGCCGTGGTCCGCGCTGCGGCGGCGCGGCACGGCCGGCACGTGCATGCGCGGCGGGCGCGGCAGTTGCTCGGTCGCGAAGACCGACGCTCCCGGGGTGAGCCCGTAAGCCTCCTCGGTCGGCATGAGGAACAGGCGCTCGCCGGCGAAGCCGGCGACCTCGGCGCCGATCCTCTGCCCGTTCGGCAGCAGCACCGTGCAATCGCTGCCGATCGGCAACTGCAGACCAGCCGCCTCCATCACGAGCCCCGCGACCCGCGTGAGATGTCCCGTTACGCGGAACGGCGCGACGGCGTCCGGCGCGACGGCGCAGGCGCCGAGGTATGCCGACCAGGGATGCGCGCCGGCGTTCACGCGGCGTCTCCCGGCGCGGCCTCGATCCAGGCATGGCTGCGGCCGAGCGACGCGAGGATCCGCTCCCAGCGCGTCTCAAGCGTCGCGTCCACGAGCGTCGCCGCGCTCTCGATGCGGCAGCCCCCGCGCTCGATCGATTCGTCCTCCACGATCACGCAGCCGGCCTGCCCGTGCGATTCGGCGATCCCCTCGCGCACGAGCGCCGCGTCCCGCGGGTGCAGCGCGAGCCGCGCCGGCGCGCCGCTCGCCGGCATCTGGCGCAGCGCCTCGCGCACGAGCGGGACGATGAGCTCGCGGCGCACGCCGAGCGCCTCGCGCACCATGCGCCGCGCGAGCTCCAGCGCGAGCGTGAGCAGATCCTCGGCGATCCTCGCTTCCTCGGCGCGGAGCGCGGCGCCCACCGACGCGGCGAGCGCCTCGATCGCCGCCAGCCGCTCGGCCGCCCGGGCGCGCCCTTCCGCGAGCCCGGCGGCGAGGCCCTCGGCGTGGGCCGCGCGCTGAAGCCGCTCGATGTCGCCGGCGGTCGGGAGCGCGATGCCGCCGGTCTCGCGCGCCACCGCCCCGCCGCCGAGCGCGGCGAGCTCCCAGCGCTGCCAGGCGGTCTGCTTGCCGGCCGGCAGAACGGGGCTAGACATAGGACCCCTCGCCGCCGCCGCCGATCGCCACCTGTCCCTCGTCGGCGAGGCGGCGCACGATCCTCAGGATCTCCTTCTGCTGCGTCTCGACCTCGGACACGCGCACGGGGCCCTTCGCCTCGAGGTCCTCCTTCAGCATTTCGCCCGCCCGCTGCGACATGTTCTTGAACACCTTCTGCCGCAACTCCTCGCTCGCGCCCTTCAGCGCCACGATCAGCGACTCGGACTGCACTTCCCGCAGCAGCAGCTGGATCGCGCGGTCGTCGAGATCGAGCAGGTTCTCGAACACGAACATCTGGTCGAGGATCTTCTGCGCGAGTTCGGCATCGTGCTGGCGCACCGCCTCGATGACGCCCGTCTCGATCGCCGAGCCGAGGCGGTTCACGATCTCGGCCGCCGCCTTGATGCCGCCGCGCGGGGCCGCCTTGCCGCCGCCGCCGCCGGTGAGCAGCCGCTGCAGGACTTCGTTCAGTTCGCGCAGCGCCGCGGGCTGTATGCCCTCGAGCGTGGCGATGCGCAGCACGACGTCGTTGCGCAGCCGCTCCGGGAGGAGCTTCATCACTTCGGCCGCCTGGTCGCGGTCGAGGTGGACGAGGATCGTGGCGACGATCTGCGGGTGCTCGTTGCCGATCAGGCCGGCGACGGCGGGCGCGTCCATCCATTTCAGTCCCTCGATGCCCGCGGCGTCTCCCTCCTGCAGGATGCGCTCGATCACCGCGCTCGCCTTGTCGTCGCCGAGCGCGCGCGTGAGCACGCTCTTCACGTACTCCGCGGATCCCGCTCCGAGCGAGGTGCGCTCCTCGGCCTCGGTGCGGAAAGCGTCGAGCACCTTGCCGATCTTCTCGCGCGAGACGTCCTTCAGGCGCGCCATCGCCTGCCCGAGCTTCTGCACTTCGCGCGGCGCGAGATGCTTCATGACTTCCGCCGCCTGCGCCTCCCCGAGCGAGAGCATCAGGATCGCGCTCCTCGTCAGTCCGTCCTCACTCATTGCCGCCCACCCAGCTCTTCACGACGCTCGCCACCCGCTGCGGCTCCTGCTGCGCCACCTGCCGCGCGAGCTGGAGGTTCGCCTCGTAGGTCCGCGGGCCCGGGTTCCGGGCGTCGCCGCTCTCGTCGGGCAGCGCCGGCGCGGGCGGGGGCTCGGCGAGGCGCCGGAACATCGGGCGGATCACGCGCACGAAGAGGAGGAACGCCACGGCCGCGAAGAGGAGGTTGCGTCCGGCGCTCTTCGCCATCTCGATCACCTGCGGGTCCTTCCAGAGCGGCGTCTCCGGCACCGGTTCCACCTCGGGCACGTTGAACGGGCGGTTGACGACGTTCAGCGTGTCCCCGCGCGCCTCGGTGAAGCCGATCGCCTCGCGCACGAGCGCGGTGATCTGCTTCATTTCCTCCTCCGGCAGCGGCTTCGCGCCGGCCTTTGCTTCGCCCTTCCCGCCTTCCTTTTCGGCGGCGGCCTCCTTGCGGTAGTTGACGACCACTGCCGCGGAAAGGCGCTTCAGCGTGCCGACGGGCTGGCTCACGTGGCGCACGGTGCGATCCACCTCGTAATTGATCGTGGAATCCTTGCGCGAGTGCGTGGCGCTCGCGGCGCCCGCGCCGGCCGCGACGCTCGCCGTCGCCGGGGGCGCGCCTTTCGCCGCGGCGCCGGCCGCGGGGTTGACGATCGGCGCGCTCGCCGGCGCCGGGGGCTGGTTGGAAAGCGCGCCGGGCACGCCGCCCGCCTGCGCGCCGCCGGGCGCCTGCGATTCGCTGCTCGACTGGCTGCGCATCGCGACGTTGGCCGGGTCGTGGTTCGGCTTGTAGAGTTCCTCCGCGCGCTCGACGCGGGAGAAATCGAGGTCGGCGGTCACCTGCGCGCGGATGTTGGCCGAGCCCACGATCGGCGCGAGGATCGTCTCGATGCGCTTCACGTAGCCCGCTTCGATTTCGCGCACGTAGGCGAGCTGTCCGGCGTCGAGCCCCTGCGGGGATTCCGCGCCGGCGCGGGCGGAGAGGAGATTGCCGCCCTGATCGAGCACCGTCACGCGCTGCGCCGGCAGTTCCGGGACGCTGTTGGCGACGAGGTTCACGATCGCGTTCACCTGCGCGGGTTCCAGCGTGCGCCCGGGAGCAAGCGCCAGGACGACCGACGCGCTCGATTTCGGCTGCTCGCGCAGGAACGCGGTCGGGCGCGCGAGCGCGAGATGCACGCGGGCGGAGCGCACGGCGGAGAGCGTCTGGATGGAACGCGCGAGCTCGCCTTCGAGCGCGCGCTGGTAGTTCACCTGCTCGAGGAACTGGCTGGTGCCGAGGCGCGGGTTCTCGAGCAGTTCGAAGCCGGTGCCCCCGCCCTTCGGCAGGCCCTGCCCGGCGAGGCGCAGGCGCGCATCGTGCACCATCGACCCCGGCACGAGGATCGCCCCGTCGGAGAGCTGGTAGGGAACGTTCATCTGCTGGAGCGCGGCGACCACCGCCCCGCCCTCGCGGTCGGGGAGGTTCGCGTAGAGCACGCGGTAATCCGGCGTGCGGGTCCACAACCACACCCCCGTCACCGCCGCGGCGGCGGCGGCGATGGCGGTAAGTAGCGCGAGGCGCTGCGGCGTGAAAAGCTGCGCCAGGACGCCGGCGACGGACGGAAACTCTCTCGTTCCTGCGGCCATGATGCAGGCGATTATCGGAGCGGAAGTGCGCCGGGGTGCCCGGGAAAAGGGGGCCTTTCGGGGCCCTATTCGGGCCTCCGTTTCCCGCGGGGCGGCGCTACGGTGCGAAACCGGCGGGAGCGTGCCGGCCGAACGGGAGGAAGGCGATGCAGACGAGGGCCCTTGACGAGATTCTCAGCCAGTTGCGCGCGGCCGAGGCGTTCGCTTCGGGCAGGGCCGCTGCGGGCGCAGCGGCGCGGGCCGACGCCGCGAGCGGCGCGGACTTCGCCGCGGCGTTGAAATCGGCGCTCGATACGGTGAACGGCGCGCAGAACCGCGCGCTCGCGCTCGCGCGCGATTTCGAGACCGGCAATCGCGACGTCGCGCTGCATGAGGTCATGCTCGCGATGCAGAAGGCGAACATCGCCTTCCAGGGCACGGTGCAGGTTCGCAACCGCCTGGTCGCGGCGTATCAGGACATCATGAACATGCCGATATGAAGAGCGGGGGAGGGCCTGCGCCGCTCCCCCGTTTTTCATCATGCGGGCTGAACGCCGGGAAGCGAAGAGTCGAAGGCGGGGAGAACGGAGAACCGCCCGCGCCCCCGAACTCAGTCCTTGCCGAAGCGGAGGTTGCGCTCGCGCTCGAGCTTCATCGCGTAGCGCTGCAGCCGCGTGATGCCCTCGGGCCGCGGGCGCACGAACCGGCAGCCCACCCGCGTCATCTTCCCGCTCTTCAGCTCGAGCTCGCGCACGTTGCGCACTTCGAGGCCGGTCGCGAGCGCGCCCTCGCCCGGCAGCACGATCGTGCAGTCGGGGTGCACGTTGCCCACCTCGAACGCGATCGCGGGCGCGCGCGCGAGCAGGGCGACTCCGCCCACGCTGAGATCCGCGACTTCGAATATCGCGCGGAGCTTCCCGCTCCCCGTCTCGTACGGGATCGTGCACTTCGGCGGATTGGACATCGGGCAGGCGACGCGGAAGAACTCGCGCCGCTGCAGCCGCAGCACGGCCTCGGGCAGGCGCCCGGCAAGCACTTCCCGCCCGGGTTCGCCCGTCGCCCACAACCCGTCCACGCGGAACTTGATCCGGATGCCGTCGAGGCTGGTGGTGAACGTGACCGTGGCGCCGGAGGCAAGGCGGGCGGCGAGGTTCTTCTGCGCCGGCATGTCGAAGAGCAGGCGATCCGCGCCGGGATCGACCTCGAGCAGCGTCGTCAGCGCGAGCGCGCCGGCTTCGCCGAAGGTGGCGGTCATGAGGGCGGAGCGGGCCGCCGTCGCGCGCAGCACCTGCGCGATTTCGGCGCTCGAGTGGACGAGGTAGCGCTCTTCTTCCTTGCTGAAGCGGGCCTCGATCGGCGCTTCCCGCGCCTCGCTCCCGCTCATGCGGCCTCCCGCTCGAGCCGGTAGAGCCATGCGAGGAGTTCGGCAACCGCGACGTAGATCTCGGGTGGAATGCGCCCGTTGCGCTCGACCTGCACGAGGAGCGCCGCCAGTTCGCGCGATTCGTGCTCGTCGACGCCGCGCGCGCGCGCCTGCTCGACGATCGCCTCCGCGATGAGTCCGCGGCCCTTCGCGATCACGCGTGGCGCGCCATCGCCAGCGCTGTAGGCGAGCGCGACGGCGGCCGGACGGCGGTCAGGGCCGGGCACGGGACGCTCCCGCGATCGTCGCCCGTTGAAGGCCCGCGCCGGCAAGCGCCGCCGCGAGCTCGCCTGCGCGCTGGTCGAGGAGCACGCCGGTGGCGGGCGCCGCGGCGGCGAGCCGGATGGCGAGGCCGGCGGCGCCGAGCGCAATCCGCGCTTCCACCGGCCCCAGCCGGGCGAGATCGAGCGCGACGCGGGTCGTCCACGTGCCGCTTGCCGGCGGCTCGCCGGCCTCCGCGCGCTCGCGCGGGCGCTCCTCGACCTCCCAGCGCATTGGCTGGCCGGGCCAGACCGGCCCGCTCCAGGCGACGACGCGGGGTTGCGGATCGTTAAGGAGACCGCTCAACGCGACGAGTTCGCGCAGCGTCGCGGCCGCCCGCGCGGGGTCGGCCGGCGCATCGGGGAAGAGCGGCTGCGTCGCGGGCGTGGCGCCCTCGGGCCGTCCGGCGGCGAGTCCCTCGGCGAATCGCGAGACGAGGCGGCCGGTCGCGCTCAACCGGGCGCCGACGGCTACGGGGTCGCCTCCCGTGTCGGGGCCGCTCGCCGCGCCGGTCGCGAGCCGCACCCGCTCGCCGGCGCGGGTCCCGGGCGGGAGTTCCACCTCGAAGCGCCGCTCGCCGGCGCGCACGCGGTAGCGCCCGTCCGGCAGCAGCGCCTCGACTTCCGCCTCGATGGCGCGCACCGGCGTGACGGGCGCCGTGTCGCTTACGCGCCCCGCGAGCGCCGGCACGCGGCTCGCTTCGACGGCGAGCCGCAGGCGACCGATGAGTTCGGCTGGCAGCATGTCCGGTTCAGTTCACCGCCACCGGGCCGCGGCGAGCGCGGAGTGCCGGCGAGGCCCGGTGCACCGGCCCTCCCGCGGCGAGCTCCGCGCCCGTGTGGCCATTCGTTCCCTACGCACCCGCGCCGTACGCGCGCGAGAGGCGGCGGCAGTTGCGTGTCTCACCGATCACCTCCTCGAGCCGTGCCATCCACGGCTCGGTGATGCGGCGGATTTCCGCGTCGTCGGCGAGCACGCCGCGGATGATCTCGGCCTTGCGGGTCTCCAGTTCTCCCGGCAGCCGGGGCACCGCCGGACCGAGCGCCATCAGGCGATCGACTTCCTCGCGGCAGGAGCGCTCGAGATCGACGAGGCGTTCCCAGTCGGCACCCCGTGCCGCCGCGACCATCCAGCGGGTGTAGCCGAGCACGCGCTCGTAGGATTCGATGAGCTGGGTGGCGTTCATGGCGCGCCGCGGGTACCGGCGTCACGCCTTGCCATAGGACAGCGCCGCGCGCTTGACGGGCGCCGCCTCGGGCGCGGGTGCCGGCCGCGCGCGAGGCGCGGCGCCGATCTGGCGCCACGATTCCTCGAGCCCGGCGAGCAGCTGATCGACTTCGTCCAGCTTCGCGATGCTGTTCTCCACGTTGGCGCGCGCTATCGTGAGCACCATGTAGTCGTAGAGCGCGTCGAGTTGCGCGGCGAGCGGCCCCCCCTTCGTCTTGTCGAGGCTCGCCTTCAGTCCGTCGTCGATGATCGCGGCGACCTTGGAGAGCGCGTGCGCCCGCGCCGCCACGTTGCCCTGGCTCATGGCGAGGCGGCCGTGGGTGAGAGCGACGCGCGCGCCCTGGAAGAGCATCAGGATGAGGTGGTGGGGGCTCGCCCCGGCGATCGAGGCGTCGAGGCCGGCGTTCCGGTAGGCGTCGATCGGTTTCACGGTTGCCATGGCGGTCATCGTCCTGTCGAATTGTCGGGTGTCGGCAAGAGCGCGAGCTGCTGCTGCAGAAAGACGCTCGTCCGGTTCATGCTGGCGAGCAGCGTGTCGAGCGCGGAGAACTGCGCGCGGTAGCGGCGCTCGACGTCCTCCAGCCGGCGCTCGAGCGCGGCGCGGCGCTCGTTCACCGACTCGATGGAGGCGTTCAGGCTCTCGGTGCCGGCGCTGATGACGCCGCCCGTGCCGAGCGCGCCCTTCGCGAGCGCCTCCATCGCGGCGCCCGCGCCGGAGAGCGTGGCGAGCGCGCCCGCGGCGTCCGCTTCCAGCGCCGCCGCGAGCTTCGTGCCGCCGTAGGCGAGCGAGCCGTCGAGCTGGAACGTTATCCCGAGGGCGGAGAGCGCGCGGTAGTCGCCGAACGGTTCCCCGTAGGCCGCCCCCGCAGCCGCGCGCAGCCGCTGCTGCAATCCGAGCACGCCGGAGTCGCCCTGGAGCTGGGCGCCCTTGCCGGTCGCCGCCGCGATGCTCCGGTTGAGGTCGTTGTACGCCTTCACGAAAGCCTGCGCCGCGGCGGCAACGCCGCCATCGTCGGGGGCGACGGTGAGCGTGGCGGAGGTCGTCGTCGTGCCCTTCAGGGTGAGCGTGACCCCTTCGACGGCGCCTTCCACCGTGTTGTCCGGGTGCGTGACGGCGATCCCGTCGATCGTGAGCGCTGCGTCGCGCGCCGCCTGGTTCTCGACGAGGTTCTGCACGCCCGCAGGATCGTGCGCGAGCAGCGCGCCGATGGCCGCGTCCCCGCTCACCTCCACCTTGAGGCTCATGGCCGCGCCCGTTTCGGCGACGGTGAGCGCGAGGCGGTAGGGCGAGGCGCTCCCGTCGTTCACGATGCTGGCGATGACGCCGGCGCCGGCGGCGTTGATGGCGTCGCGTATGCCCTCGAGCGTGTTGTTCGCGCCATCTATCGTCACGCCGACCGGGGAGACGGCCGTGTTCGCCGTGAAGGTCGCCCCGGTGTAGGTCCCGTTCGAGAACGTGCCTCCGCTCACCGTGCCGAAGGAGAGCGTCACCGTGGTTACACCGCCGGCGCCGATCGCCGCGCTCGCCGCCGCCTGCCCCGTCGCCGCGAGTTTCTGTGCCTGGGCGAGCCGGGTCACGGCGATCGAGTACGTGCCGGCGGCCGCGCCATCCGTCGCGGAGGCCGCGAGTGCGGCCGTGTCGCTTGCCGTAGCGCGATTGGAGAGGCTGTCGAGTGCGGCGAGCGCCGCCGCGGCGCTCTGAAACGTCGCGAGCGTGCCCTTGATCGAGCCGAGCCCGGTGAGCCGTGCCTGGAACGACGCCTCGCGCTGCGCGAGGAGGAGAAGCGGGCGTTGCTCGAGCGCCATCAGTTGCTCGACGATGGCGTTCACGTCGAGCCCGGAACCGATACCTGGTGCGGCGATGGCCATTTGAGCGTCCGAGTCGACCGGAGGCGGCAGTCCAGTCTATATCGACCGCCCGGAAGCGAAGCTTTAAACAGGGCCGGGTTGACCGCCCGATTCAGGCCTGGTCGTGGAGCAGCACGCCCGCCACGCGGTCGAGGGCGCGCGCGATGGCGAGTGCTTCCTCGGAAGGGATCTGGCGGATCAGCGCTCCGGTCTCGCTGTCCATGATGCGCAGCACCGCGCGGCCGGAGTCGTCGTCGAAACTGAACTCGAGCGCCGAAGCGGAGAAGCGCAGGTGTTCGCGGATGCGGCTCGCCGCCGCCTCCAGTGCCTTCGTTCCGGCCTGCTCGAGCGCGACCGGCGCGGCTTGCCCGGGCGCGGGGGAGGGCGCCGGCCGCGGGCGCGGCGCGGCGGGAGCGGGCGCTTCCGCCCGACTCGCCGCCCCGCTCCCGGCCACGGGTGCTGTGTCGAAGGGCACGGCAGCCATGACGGCCGAAGGCAGGAATGGAATTCAAGGGGCCACGCCGGGCCGGGATCGCCGGCCCGGCGCGCGCCCCGCCGCGCTTACCCGCGCAAGAGCGCCAGCACGTTGTTGGGCAACGCGTTGGCCTGGGCGAGAATCGCCACGCCCGCCTGCTGCAGGATCTGCGCGCGCGTCAACGAGGCGGTCTCCTCGGCGAAGTCGGCGTCCTGGATCCGGCTGCGGGAGGCGGACAGGTTCTCCGAGGTCGTCTGGAGATTCGCGATCGTCGACTCGAAGCGGTTCTGGTAGGCGCCGAGATCCGCGCGGCTGGCGTTCACCATGCTCAACGCCGCGTCCACCACGGCGAGGGCCGATGTCGCGCCCGCCGCCGTCGCGACGGAGGCCGCCGCGAGCGAGCTGAACGAGCTGTTGTTGGTGCCGGCGGCGGCGAAGACGTCCCCTGCGGCGTTCGCCGTGCTGATCTGGCCGCGGCTGCTCGACATCGACACCGTGCCGACCTTGACCGCGTCCGCCGTGGCGGCGGCGCCCTCGGTGAGCGTCGTGCCGTTGAAGTTCACCGTCTGGTTGCCGGCGGTATTGGTGGCGAAGGTGGTGATGCCGATGTTCCGGCCGTCGAGAGTCGAGAGCGTGATCGAGGACTTGTTGCCGGCCGTGGAGAAGTCCGCCGTGATGCCGGTGGTGCTCTGCACGCCGTTGATGGCCGATACCAGCGCCGAGAGGTCGTTCTGGTCGGAGACGACCGCGCTGATCGCGGACGAGACCGCGGTGAACGTGCCGTCGCCGTCGTCGGTCTGGGTGTTGAGCGTGAAGGTCACGGTGCCTCCGGCGCTGAGGGCCGAGAGCGTCGCCGAGTTGGTGGCGGTGGCCGACACGTCGACGCTCGTGCCCGCGCGGTTGATCGAGCCGGCGATCACGTTGGCGCCCGAGTGCTGGGCGTAGGTGATGGCGGCGCTCGTCAGCACGGAGCCGGAAGCGTCGGTCGTCGAGACGGTGAGGTCGGTTTCCGCGGCGATGCCGTTGGAGGCGCCGGCGCCCGCGCCCTGCACCACGTTGCCGGTGACGGTGCCGTCGGCGAGAAGCACGTTGCTGCCGAGCGCGGAGGCGCGCGTGTCGACGAGGGAAGAGATGGTGATCGTCTGGCTCGCGTTCGCGCCGACCTGGAAGACCTGGTTCACGAACGAACCGTTGAGGAGCTTCAGGCCGTTGAAGTCGGTCTGGTTGCCGATGCGCGTCACTTCCGCGATGCGCTGCTCGACTTCGGCCTGCAGCGCGGCGCGGTCGCTCGCGCTGTTGGTCGCGTTCGCGGCCTGCACCGCCAGTTCCCGGATGCGCTGCAGGTTGTTGGACACCTCGGCGAGCGCGCCTTCCGCGGTCTGCGACAGCGAGATCCCGTCGTTCGCGTTGCGTACCCCCTGGTTGAGACCGCGGATCTGCGTCGTGAAGCGCTCGGAAATCGCGAGTCCCGCCGCGTCGTCCTTGGCGCTGTTGATGCGCAGGCCCGAGGACAGGCGCTGCAGCGAGACGGAAAGGGCGGACTGCGAGGTATTGAGGTTGCGTTGCGCGGTCAGCGACGAGATGTTCGTGTTGATGATCTGTGGCATCTGACTCTCCTGTAGACGTTGTGGTCCGTGTGGCGGCACGTGCTGCCCGCCGCTGGGTGAGCCCCGATGCTCGAGGACATCAACCGCAGTTGAGCGGGATTACGGACCCGCGGGAGAAAACCTTTAGGGCAGGGGAAGCGTCCCGCCGGCCGCTCACCCCCTCGAGTGAGGCCGGGAACGGGCTCCGGCAGCCCCGGCGGCGGGCTGGGCCGCGCCGCCGTGCCGATTCCTTCCGGAGGATGCTCGAGGAGCGTGTTGAGGCGAAGTCCGCTAAACCGCTAGGCGGCGCGGACCCGGTTGCGGCCCGCGCGCTTCGCGGCGTAGAGCGCCGTGTCCGCGCGGCCGAGGCATTGCTCGAGGCTCTCGCCGGGCCGCCACTCGGCCACCCCGGCGCTGAAAGTGAGCGCGATGCGGGCGCCGTTCCACTCGAGGGGAGTTGCCGCGAGCGCAGCCTGCAGGCGAAGCGCGCAAAGGCGCGCTTCTTCCAGACGGGCCTCCGAGAGCACCAGCGCGAACTCCTCGCCTCCGACCCGGGCGAAGGCGTCGCTCGGGCGCAGCGCCCCGGCGGCGACCTCCGCGATGCGCACGATGGCGCGATCGCCGGCGGCGTGTCCGTGGCGATCGTTCAGCTTCTTGAAGTGATCGAGATCGATGGCGACGATGGACAAAGAGGCGCCGCTGCGCCCGGCGCGGGCGACCTCGCGCTCGAAGGCCGCGGCGAGTCCGCGGCGGTTCAGCGCGCCGGTGAGCGCGTCCTCGTGGAGCAGCCCGCGCACGAGCTCGAGTTCGGCGCGCAACGCCTCGATCTCGCGCTCGGCGTCGGCGGCGCGCCGGCGCGTCTCCTCCGCCGCCTCGTCTTCGCGCAGCGCGCGCGTCTCGCGCAGCGCCTCGTCGAGGATCCCGACGATCTCCGCGGCGTCGGAGCTCGCGCGTATCCTGCACGCATAGGCCTCGATGCGCCGGGAATACTCGATCGTGTGCCCGCGCCCTGCCCCCGCCGCGCGGGCGGCTTCCCCCGCAGCCTGCCGCGCCCGGTGCGCGTGCCCGGTTTCCGACTCCGTCCTCATGGTTCCTCCACGCCTGCCTTACGGCATCGACTCTAACGCGAAGAATGCGACGCAAACCCCTGAGCAGCGGGGGAAAACCGGCCCTGTTTCACGGGGGAAGGCCGGCGGGCGCGGGGGTCGCGCTCAGGCAGCGGCTGCCGCGGGGAGAGGAACGGCGGGGCGGGGCCCGGCGAGCGGCGCGGCGACGACCTTGTTCTTGCCGGTCCGCTTGGCGTCGTAGAGCGCGGCGTCGGCGCGCGCGATGAGGGATGCCTGGTCCTCGCCCGGGCGCCACAGCGTCAGCCCCGCGCTGAAGGTCATCAGCACGCGCTCGTTATTGTGCAGGAAGAAGTGGCGGGTAAGTTCCCGCTGCAGCCGCGCGACGAGGGCTTCACCCTGCTCGAGCCCGGTCTCCGGCAACAGCAGCAGGAACTCCTCGCCGCCGTAGCGCGCGACGATGTCGGAGGGGCGGATCGTCTTCTTGATGACATGGGCGAGGTGCGCGAGGGCCTTGTCCCCGGCCTGGTGCCCGAGCCGGTCGTTCATCTTCTTGAAATCGTCCACGTCGAGCATCGCGACCGCGAGGGGCTTGCCGCTTCTCTCGGCGCGCGCCGCCTCGCGCGAATAGAATTCGTCCAGCCCGCGCCGGTTGAGCGTGCTGGTGAGGTGATCCTCGATCAGGCGCCGCGTGGTGCAGGCGATCTCGTTCTCGAGCTCCTGCACCCGCTTCTCGGCAGCCGCCGCGCGCTCGCGCGTCGCGACCCATTCGCGGTGGCGCTCCGCGGTGCGCGCCCGCATGCCCCGCGTGTCGGCGAGCAGCGCGTCCACGGCGGCCTTCAACGCCGCCATGTCCGGCGCGCGCCGCACGCGCTCGGCGTGGCCCTCGAGCGCCTCGCCGTAGCTGCCCGTGTCCGCGGTCATGCTCGCGAGGTGGGCCGCGAACGCGGCCGCCATCTCGCGCAGCGCCGCCTTGGATTCGGCGAGCGCCCGCTTAAACTCACCCTGCCGCTTGAGCGCTTCGCGCAGGAACTGCTCCGCCTCCTCCATCGCCTCGAGATCGGCCGGGCTCTGCGCGACGATGTCTCGAACGAGGGCAAGCTGGTCGCGCACCCATGTGTCCTCGACGATGAGTTCGGTCGTGTTCTCGATCAACAGGCGCAGGAGCCGCGCGAGGCCGTCGCGCAGCGATTTCAACGCGGCGCTCCGCTCCTCCAGCCGCGCGCAGTAGGCGAGAAGATCCTGCGACACCGCGGCGAGGGCGGATTCGTCGTGCGCCTTGCGCACGCGCCCGGCCAGCATCCGCCCTTCCACGAGGAGGTCGTCGTTCTCGCTGAGATGCGCGGCGACGCCCGATTCGAGCAGGCGCGCGAGGATATCGCGCAGCATCTCCCCGTGCGCCACGCCCGCCGGCGGCGAGGCCGCCGCCTCGCCCGCGGGCCCGCCGTGCGCGTGGGGCTCGAGCCAGGGCTCGATCATCGCCAGGAGCGCGGTGCGCGAGGAAGGCCAGGTGCGGTCGGCGAGCGCCGCGATCACCCGCGCGGCTGCCTCGGTGTGACGCCCGGCGCTGGCGAGTGAATTGGCGGCGTGAGTCAACCGCTGTTCCTCCGCGCGCCCCTCGGTGTCGGCGCCGTCCTTGCCCGCGATTTCGTTGTAGAGATCCCCGTAGTTCTCGGGTGATGGAATGCGCCGCTCGACGGCGAGGCGGCGGAGTGCTTCGCGCGCAATCTGCGCGGGTGTCATCGTCTGTCCCAAGGAGATCGCCTTCGCAGCAGGTTTCTTGTTGCGTAAAGGGCCCGTAGCGGCCCTCCCCCGGTTGTGCCCGGTAACGGCGCGGCAGCGGCCTGACTTTAGATCAGCCTCGCGCGAAGCACGCGAAGCGCGCAAAGGGCCTGTCGCGCGGCCCCTTTCGCTTCAGTGGGCAGGCCGGGACGGGGGTGGGGCGGTGTCGAAACGTCGCGAATGCGATCCCTACCCCGGATCTCCCTGAAGGGGAAGGTACCTTGTTCGGTGCGCTTGACGAGGCGCGAGATCCACGCCGCCCGTCAGAGCGCCGGGCGGTCGGGCCAGGAGACGAGGCGGTTCCGGATGGCGTAGTGCGTGAGCTCGGCGTTGTTCCGGAGCTTCAGCTTCTCGAGCAGCCGCGCCCGGTAGACGCTCACCGTCTTGGGCGAGAGCGCCATCTGCGCGGCGACCTCCGAGAGTGTCTTGCCGGAGGCGATCAGGCAGAGCGTCTGGTACTCGCGCGAGGAGAGCGAGCGGTGGTCGGGGGAGCGCGCGTCGCTGCTCACGTGGTTCGCGAGCTCCTCGGCGAGCTCCGCGCTGATGTACTTGCGCCCGGAGGCGACCTGCCGGATCGCGCTCACGAGTTCGGCGGGGGCGCTCTGCTTGTTGAGGTAGCCCGAGGCGCCGCCTTTCAGCGCGCGCACGCCGAGCTCGTCCTCGGCGTACATGGTGAGGATGATGACGCCGAGCGCGGGGAACTCGCGCCGGATCTGCTTCAGCACCTCCAGCCCGTTCTTGTCGGGCATCGAGACGTCGAGGAGCACGAGGTCGAACGCATCGGGCGTGCGGCGCAGCAGGCGCAGCGCGGTGAGCCCGTTGTCGGCCTCGCCGCCCACGGCGATGTCGGTGGTGCCGGAGACGATCTGGCGCAGCCCCTGGCGCACGATGGCGTGGTCGTCGGCGATCAGTACGCGGATCACGGAGTTCGAGCGCTGTTGCGTGGAAAGCGATGCCGGGGCGGTCATGACCAGAGTTCTCCCGCGAGTGCCGGTGCGATGCCTCCGCGCTGCGCCGCGACGCGAAGCTCCACCTCGGTGCCGCCCCCGGGAGCGGCGCCGATCGCAAGCTCCCCACCGAGGAACTGCGCGCGCTCGCGCATGCTGCGGATGCCGAAGGATCCGCTCTTGGCGATGTCCTCGCCGGTGATGCCACTGCCGTCGTCGGCGATGCGCAGCGTGAAGGCGTTGCCCGGTCCCGTCGCGAACTCGAAGCGCACGCGCGAGGCGCCGGCGTGGCGGGCAACGTTGGTGAGCGCTTCCTGCGCGATGCGGAAAACGGCCGTCGCGCGCTCGGGTTCGAGTTCCACGTCCTCGGTGTCGGTATCGAGCTGGCAGCCGATGCCGGTGCGCTTGGAGAAATCCCGCGCCTGCCAGTCGAGCGCGGCGACGATCCCGTAGTCGAGGATCGCCGGGCGCAGCTGCCGCGAGATGCGCCGCGTGATGTCGAGCGCCTGGTCGAGGAGCGCCTCGACCGAGCCCGCGGCGGTGACGAGGTCGAGGCGCTGTGGCGGCAGCTCCCGGGCCATGTTCGCGACTTCGATCCGGGCCCCGGTGAGCAGCCCCCCCAGCTCGTCGTGGATCTCGCGCGCGATCACCGCGCGCTCTTCTTCCTTGGCGCGGTTAAGGTGCGCGGTCAACTCGCGCAACTGCTCGCGCGAGCTCAGTATTTCCGCCTCGGCGCGCTTTCTCAGGCTCACGTCCACGACCGAGGCGAGCGCCATCGGCCCGTCGGCGGTGTCGACGGGCGAGAGCGCGATCTCGATGGGGACGAGGGCGCCGTCCCTGCGCAGCGCCATCAGCGTCTTGCCGGTGCCGAGCCGCAGCGTCGAGGCGTCCCGGTGGATCGCGCGCCAGAGCGGCGGCAGGCAGTCGCGCAGCTCCGGCGGCACCAGGGTGCGGGCGGCGCGGCCGACGAGTTCCGCGCGCGGCCAGTCGAACAGGCGCTCCGCCTCCGCGTTGGCGAGGACGATCATGCCGTTCCGGTCCACCATCAGCATCGCGACCGGGAGCATTTCGACGAGGCCCCGGTAGCGCGCCTCGCTCGCCGCCAGCGCCGCCTGCGCGGCCGCCCGCTCCCGCAGCACCTGCGCTTCGCGCAGGCAACGGTTGATGACGCCCGGGAGGCTGCGGAGATTGGACTTCGCGACGAAGTCGGCCGCCCCCGCCTTGATGAGCGCCGCGGCGGCTTCCTCGCCGATGTACCCCGAGAGGAGCACGAGGGGCAGGTCGCGTCCCGAGGCGTCTCGCGCGTAAAGCGCCTCGAGCGCGGAGAAGCCCGGCAGGTGCACGTCGGAAACGATCACGTCCCAGCCGCATCCGGAGAGCGCTTCCTCGAAGTCGCGGCGGGTCTCCACCTGGTGGAGCGCGCAGGCGCCGAGCTGATCCTCCAGTTCCGCGCGCACGAGTTCGGCGTCGTCCGCGTCGTCCTCGACGAGCAGCACCCGGAGCGTCGCCTGCGGCAGGTCCGGCGGCATGTTCTTGTCGTGTCCCCGGGGCCGGGCGTGGCCGGCCCCCTCGATCTGGTGGAGCCGGGAAGTCTAGCAGTCCGCCCCGCGTTGTGTCCAAGGCCGGCGACCGGCAAGGGGGTGCGCTTCGCGCGGAGAGCCGAACCTCCCGGGCCGTGCGATAGCGGCAGGGTTCGTTCCGCCGGCGCGACGGCGCCCGCCGCGGGGCCGCGCGCTCGTTAAAGGAAGTGCCCGTTCCATCCGATAACCCGATCACAAGAGCGCGGTCCGCCGGTGCCGGCCCGAGTCAAGCCGCGGCCGGGCGCGCCTCGCGCGGACAGTGACGTGACGATTGCAAAAGGAAATCCGACGGATGCGCTGCCGGCCGGGAGCGCCGCGCGGGCGCCGCGGCGCCGGGAGGCGGGCGTGCGCCCGGCGCGGGCGGGCCGGGGCGCGGCCGCGAGCCCGCCCCGGAGCGGGGACAACGTCATCCCTCTGCCGCCTGCGCGGGAGCGCGGCGACACCACGGGAACGATGGACCGCATCGAACCGATTCCGGGCGGACACGCCGCCGCCCTCACGCGGCTGGAGGACGATCTCCACGCACTGTGGCGCTTCGGTCGCAACGTGATCCTCGCGTGGTGCCGGGCGGAGACCTGCGTAAGCCTCCTTGCCGTCCCGCACTATCTGCCCGCCGAGGTGATCTCGGCGGACGCCGAGGGCGGCGCCGCGGGTGACGAGCGCGGCCGCGCGGTGATCGAGCTCATCAACGGCCCGAAGGAGGTGCCCGCCGGACGCTTCGCGCTGCTTGCCCGGCTCCTCGGGCTCGAGCCGCACCGCACCGAGCTCGGACGCGCGGGGGCGATCGCGCCGGAGCGTATCGAGGATCTCGTGCGCCGCTACTCCATCTCGCGTTTCGAGGACCGGGCGGTGGTGCTTTTCGACATCGTCGGCTTCTCGCTGCACGATCCCCTGGTGCAGTTGACGCAGTTGAACAGCCTCGCCTACTCGATCAACGCCGCGCACGAACAACTGCGCCAGCGCGTGCCGGACGTCGACATCCGCCGCACCACCACCGGCGACGGCTTCTACGTGTGGAACCGCCGCAGCGGGGTGGAGGCCAACATCCACCTCTACCACTTGATGCACCTCGTGCTCGCCGACAACGCCATCGCCCGCGTGAAGTCGCGTCCGGGGCTCGTGCCGGCGGTCAAGACCGCCTATCACATCGGCAGCCATTACGAGTTCTTCCAGGACGAGGCGCTGCGGCCGACCCACGACAGCTACATCGTGGGCGACGTGACGATCCAGCTCGCCCGCGTCATGCACAGCGCGCGCCCCGGGCAGGTGATCGTCGGCGATTTCAACGTGCTGATGCCGCGGGCGGGGGGCGCGGAGGAAGGCACGGTGCGCATGGACGCGGCCGCCTTCATCGCGCGCCTGCAGGGAAGCCTGGAGATGATCCGCGGGATCGTGCTCTCCGGGGAGCGCGTCCGCTCGATCAAGTGCTACCTCACCGGGCCGCGCGGGCCGGACGGGCGCTACCGGATCCAGCGCCAACTGGTGCGGGACAAGCACGGCCTGTCGCACGCCGCCTTCAACGCGAAGATCAACATCTTCCGCGAGAACGGCCCGCCGATTTTCCTGGGTCTGCCTCAGAGCGCGCTCGGGATGCGGCAATGAGCCCGGTGCTCGCGCCGGCCACGGCTCCTCGCCTCGGCCGCTTCGAGGTGAAGCGCGAGCTGGGGCGGGGCGCGCAGAGCACGGTGTACCTCGCGCTCGACACCCATCTCGGGCGCGAGGTCGCGCTGAAGACGCTCGATCTCACCGGGCTCGCGGCCGCGGACGCCGCCGCGGTTACGCGCACGCTCCTCGACGAAGCGCGCATCGTCGGTACGCTGCAGCACCCGAACATCGTGACCCTCCACGACGCCGTCGAGCACGGCGGCGCGCCCTTCCTCGTGCTCGAGCGCGTCGAGGGAGTGACGCTCGCGGAAATGATCCGCCGCGACGGCCGCGTGCCCGTGCACCAGGCGGTCGATATCGCGGCCGCGCTCGCCCGCGGCGTGGGCTATGCGCACTACCGCGACGTCGTGCACCGTGATCTCAAGCCGGCAAACGTCATCGTCACGCCCGAGGGCGTGGCGCGCCTCACCGATTTCGGCATCGCCCGGCGCGGGGTGCCCGGCGACGCGCCCGACTCGCCGTTCACCGGCACGCCGCTCTACATGGCGCCGGAGTACGTGGCCGACCGGACGTTCACCCCGGCGACCGATCTCTACGGGCTGGGACTGATCCTCTACGAGATGCTGACGGGCGAGCGGCCGCTCTCGGGCGCCGGCCCGCGCGAGGTCATGCATCGCATCGTGCACGAGCCGGTGCGCCCGCCCTCGGAAGCGAATCCCGAGGTGGACGAGCGGCTCGACGCGATCGTGCTGAAACTCCTGGCAAAGCGCCCCGAGGAGCGCTACCCGAACGCTTCTGCCCTCGCGGCGGCGCTCACGGCCTGGCTCGACCCCGAGGCGCCGCAGCCGCCGGTGCCGGGCGCGGGCACCCAGGCGACGGTGGAGTTCCTGCTCCGGCGCATCCGCCACAAGAGCGATTTCCCGGCGCTCTCCACGACCATCGGCGCGGTCAACAGGGCGGCGACCGGCGAATCCCAGCCCGCCAGCGTGCTGTGCGAGGCGATCCTCAAGGACTTCGCGCTCACCAACCGGCTGCTGAAGCTCGTCAACGCGGCGCGCTACGGCCAGTATGGTGGCGCGATCGGCACGGTCTCGCGCGCGGTGTCCATCCTCGGCTTCGACGGCGTGCGCAACGTCGCCGCGTCACTGCTACTCTTCGATCACCTGCAGAACAAGGCGGGCGCGGGGGCGCTGCGCGAGGAACTCGTGGCGGGCTACTACGCCGGGCTCCTCACGCGCGAGCTCGCCGCGGCGGCGGGCGTGCGCGAGGTCGAGCAGGCGTTCATCTGCGCGATGTTCCACCGCCTCGGCCGCCTCATGGTGATCTTCTACCTCCACGACGAAGCGCAGGCGATCGCCGGGCTCGTGCAGGCGCGCGGCTGGGAGGAGGAGCGGGCGGCGCGCGAGGTGCTGGGCCTGAGCTACGAGGACCTCGGCGCGGAGGTGGGGCGGGCATGGTATTTCCCGGAGGCGATCGTCGCCTCGATGCGCCCGCTGCCGGAGCGCGTGACCGAACGCCCGCGTTTGGAGGAGGAGCGGCTGCACGCGCTCGCGGCGCTCGCCGACGCCGTCACCCGGATGGTGCGCAACGTCCCCGCGCGGGAGCGCGGCGCGCGCATGACAGCCCTCGTGGAACGCTATGGCCGCGCCACGGGCGCGACGGATACGGCGCTCGCCGCCGCTATCGAGGCGGCGGCGGTGCGTTTCGACAAGGACGCGCAGCTCATGGGCTTCGGCGCGGGACGAAGCGCGCTTCTCGACAACGCCCGCGGCTGGAACGCGGCCGCGGCCGTCGCCGACGCGCAGGCGGCCGCCGAGCCCGATCCCGGAACGCTCGTCACGGGCGGCGCGGGCCCGGTCGGCACCGGACGGCTCGCGCTCCTCGCGGCCGCTGTCGAGGAAGCGGGCGGCGCGCTCGTCGGGGAGGGCGCCGCGGGCGACGCGCTGCGCATGGTGCTCGAAGGTCTCCACCGCGCCGGCGGCTTCCAGCGCGTGCTCCTTTTCCTGCTCGACCCCGCCGCGAACGCACTGCGCTGCCGCGCGGGCTTTGGCGCCGACGCCGAGACCTTCTCCCGGCGGGGCGCGTCCGTGCCCCTCGGCGGCCCGCGCGATCTCTTTTCCACCGTGCTGCAGCAGGGCGCCGATATCTGCATCGAGGACATCGATACGGAAAAGCTCAGGCCATACGTGCCAGACTGGCACCGAAAGGCGATGCGGGCGCGCGGCGTGGTGCTGCTGCCGCTCGCTTCCGGCAAGCGCGCGCTGGGGCTCCTCTACGCCGACGTGCAGGCGCCCGACGCCCTGCGCTTCCGGCCGGAGGAGCTGAGTCTCCTGAAGACGCTGCGCAACCAGGCGCTCCTGGCGATGCGCCAGAGAGGATGAACATGGAGCTTGATCTGGAAGCGCTCGACCGCGAGGCCGAAGAGGTCGTCAAGGACATAAGGCTGCCGCCGTGCCCCGCGGTGCTGACCCAGCTCGTGCGCGAGATGCGGGGCGACGAACCCGATTTCGCGCGCCTGACACGCTTGATCGGCGGCGACGTGACGCTCGCCGCGACGGTGCTGCGCACGGTCAATTCCGCGTTCTACGGCCTGCGCACCAAGGTCGCCTCGATCAAGCACGCGCTCGCGCTCCTCGGGCTGAAAACGGTCACCAACCTCGTGACCGGGCTGCTGCTGCGGCAGGCGTTTCCTTCAGGCGGCGGCGCGCACCTCGAGGAGTTCTGGGAGCGCTCGGCCGGCTGCGCGCGCGCCGCCGCCGCGCTCGCGCAGGCCATGAAGGCGTTCGACGCCGACGAGGCCTACACCTTCGCGCTCTTTCGCGATTGCGGCATCCCGGCCATGGTGTGCGGCTACCCCGGCTACCAGCCCGATATCGCGCCGCCAGAGGGCGGGCGCTCGGCCGCCACGCGCGAAACCGGGCGCTACGGCATGAACCACGCGGCGATGGGCGCGCGGCTCGCGGCGAGCTGGCACCTGCCCGAGTCGATCTGCAAGGCCGTGCGGCGCCACCACGACTGCGCGGCGTTCGCGGCGGGCCGCGCGGAGGCGCCCGAGGAGAGCGTGCGATTGATCGCGCTCGCGCTCACCGCGGAGGAACGCTACTCGCGGCACATGGCGGCGGAGTCCTGCCCCGAGTGGAGCGCGCACGGCGCGTGGGCGCTGGAACTGCTCGGTATCGCCGAGACCACCTTGGAGGAACTCTCGGCACCGGTCGTCGCGGCGATCGAGGGGAAGTAGCGGTTCGTCGCGCCGGCGAACGGAATCGACCGCGGGGAGCGCAGAGGCCGCGAACGAGCCCGACCGCACTCGCCCCACGTCGCGCCGGAGCGCCGACGGCGTGGATACTCCCCGGGGATGGGCCGTGCGCGCGCGGTGGCCGGCGCGCGCGCCAGCCCCGATATAATCGCCCCTCGATAGCCGGAGCACCTTTTTCGGGGCGTCCTCCTCGAGGGTCTGTAGCTCAGTCGGTTAGAGCAGGGGACTCATAATCCCTTGGTCGAAGGTTCGAGTCCTTCCAGACCCACCAAATTCAACTACTTACAGGCGTCCACACCCGGAAAATCGGCGACCTGTGTCGTATTTGTGCCGCGTTTCCCTCTGGCAGTCTCATTCGGGATGGCATGTAAATCAAATACATACGGTTTTCTGGTGCCGCATGCCATGCGAGCGACCATGTCACGCAAAATCACATGGTCGCTTGCCGTCGTGCATCCGACGGCACTCTCGTATTGCTTTCGAATCCTCACCGACCAGCTGCGCACAGCGCTCCATGGCAGGTTAGAGTATTGAAGTCGTAAACTGCGGAGTGCCCTGGATTGCCGGTCGGCTTCGGAGCGCCCCTCGCCACGAAGAATGTCGCGGAGTGTGCGCCATAGAGGCCGGCGGGGAAGGTGAAGTCCTTCAGCACGACGTAGCCGTTGTGGATCCGCGGTGGCGTGGGCTTCGGAATGCCGACACCGGCCACTGGCGGCACATCCCGATTCGGATTACTCGATGCAACAGCCTCGCTCCAGGCCTGAGCGTCGGATTGCGTGGCGCGCCGCAATAGGCCATTGCGCACGGCGTCCTCAAGTCCGGCTTGGCCGGCAAGCGGCGCGTTTGCATCGCGAAACGAATCAGGCGTTCGGGCCGGATGCGTGACCAAAGCGGCTGCGGTTGCCTCGCCAACCATCGCGATCCCATTTCGAACTGGAAAGACCATATTGACCGGGCGCCCGAAGAGTCGGCGCGCGAGTGGATTGAGCTGTCCCAGCCCTCCCTCTGTTCCGGAGAGATAGAAGTAGCCGCATGGGCCTCGATTGTCGTAGCTCGAGTTGATCGTGGGCACGCTCGGGTCCAAGCCCGCCAGCGCCTGACGGTGGTAGCCGCTGACCAGCACGGCGAGTATCGTCGTTCCCTGGGTCCAGCCGATGTTCCAGACCGTCGGCTCATAGGCACCCAGGAAGAGCACGACGGGCTGATTCGGATGATTTACTGCGACGTCGATCTGAGTCGCGGAGTGTCCGCTCTGGTCGATTTGCCAATCGAGCTTTCGGCCAGCGTAGCTGCCTGTGGCGAAAACCGAGAATTCGGCCGGAAGTCGCAGGTTCTGGAACTCGCATGATCGGGGAGCTACACCTGCGAGCGATTTCGAGGGACGAAATGGCACGAGCGCTTCCGATGGCGAAACACGCTCCGCTTGCTGGTTCGGTGCCGCCGGTGCGTTCGCGGGTTCGCTTCGGATGGGGTCGGGTTTGATTTGCTGGGGAAAATGCAGCGTCTGCCCCTTCGAGGGCTCTGCGCGACGCTCGGCAGGATGGCTTTCCAAGGAGGGCCCTGGCTGTACCGTCTGAAGCTCCCGAATTCGCTCCTCATGAACTCTTCGGAGGCAGCGCTTGTCGATGCACCGGTTACGGCGGTCGAGCCAGGCCTGCTGAGACGACACCAGCCGGGACCTGGCGTCCTGTGCAGTCGCGGTGTTTAACGCGGCCGCATAGACGGTGCTCAATCTGTCGTCCAGCTTTGAGAGGTCCGAATCCCCGCAAATCGCTTTCTCGACCGGCGTAGCTGCCTGCGTGCAGGGAAAGGTAGACGGGATCGCGCTTTGAACGAAACCCCACAGAACGATCGAGATTGCTGCTCTGTACACTGGCGTTCTCCTTGATTAGCCCGTGGCGATGACCTTCTATCCGTGCGAGGGCGCTTCGCCCGTGGTGTCTTCTTTTCCCGGCGGCACGGGTACGAAGTAACCGATGGCGAGAAGCATGATGCCCACCGCGAGGAACGAGACGATCCGCGAAACCGTCCCCGCAATGGCGAGGTCGACCAGGAACAGCTTTCCAACGACAACCGTCAGCAGGCCAGCTCCGACGATCCACAAGCCGCGGTCCGTGCGGTACCGCGCGCGGAGCATGAGCCCAAACGCAATCGCTGTCCAAAGTATCGACAACGCCGCTTGTACGGTTACGCTCCTTACCAAGTAGTCGAATTGGTAAGGCACGCTTTCCCAATAGTGCACGCTGCGAAGCACCATCGCGTTCAACCAGACGAATCCCAGCACGGCGATCGCCGTTCGCGCGTTGCGAGCGTCCGTCTCGCCGAGGCACCGGCTCCAGACTACGGCGGCGCACGCGGCAATGGCGATCGCCATGTCGAGCGGATTGAGAAACGGAACGTAGTACCGGAGCGGCTCCAATTCACCTGGCGCCCGCACGTTGGCAACGAACGACCAGAGCAAGAGCCCAAGGGCTACCGGCGTCAGCAACGTTAGGTAAAGCAGCCGATGTTCGCGCAGTGGCCAGCGGTCGATGTTTCGGGCTGACAAACCGATGAGCAGGATCAGCGCGGCCGGAACGGCTGTGGCAGCCATTTGCCATGCTGTCCCGAGGTGGAGGTCGCGTACCCAACTCAGCAATTCCCAGGAGAACAACACGACGGGCAGGTAGAGCAGCACGAGGTGGCGGTACCCGGTCCATGCCAGCAGACCCCCGCGCTCCTCTCGATACAGCATCCAGGCGGCAAGGCCAAGTGACAGCGGCCAGGTCCATGCCATGACGCCGCCGAGCGGGTGGAGCTGAAGACCTGTTCCGGTAATGTCCATGAGAACCACGAGGGGAAACGCGAGCCAGGGCAGACGGGCTGCGTGGTTCATGGCTTCCCAGCCAAGCCGGCGCGCCACGAGATGATAGGTGACTGCGCTCAGCGTGATGAGCGCTACGCCGGCGCGCACCTCGAATTCGCGGGCAAGATCCCGTTCTATCCAGGCAAATCCCGAAACGAACCAGAAGAACATTGCCCAGATGAGCACCAGGGTAGAAAGCCGTGGCGCCTGGCTATTGCTTTCCCGCAATCGGAAGCGGATTGCTGCGGCTACATACCCGATAGCCGCGACGACCATGCAGAGCAGGTACTCGCGCTGGTTGAGGCGCCACCCGGCTTCCCATGTGGCGATAAAGAAGAAAATCACCCAGGCGCCCGCGTAGCGGATTTCAAGGGCCGCGCCGAACCCATCACGCCGTTGCCGATGCAGGTACCAGAACGCGGTTCCGAGCGACACGGGCCAGGCTAGCCACCCCAGGTTCGCAAAGGGGTGTCCTCCCAGGGAGACTTGAAAGGCGACAGCCACGGCCAGCAGTATCAGGTGCGGAACCGTGAGCGCACGAAGTGCGGTCCAACGCAAACGGGTCGCGGCAAGCTCGATCCCGAAGGTGCTCAGCGAAAAGAACAGCACCAACACCATGGGCTGCAGTTGTGCATCCACACCGTGGTATACGACGTCCAACCCGCCAACAGCATAGGCGAGCGCGCCGCCATACAGAAGCAACGTCCCGAGGGATCTCTCGCCTTGTCCGACGAGATCGCCATGCCGGCGGTAGAGCATGGATGACATGAGAAAAGCAACTGCGATGATGGCGCACCCCAGGACCGCATCGTTGAACCAGGGATTGAATCGCACATACCGGTCGTAGTCGTGCAGGAAGAAGACGGCGCCGCCGATCTGCACTGCGAGCGCGAACACGCGACCGGGGAAACTGTTTTGCCGCAGGCATACCCAGAGGATCGCCGTGCCCTCAATCGTCCAAAGGGCGAACGTGGCGTACGCATCGAAGGCGAACGCGATGGCCAGCGTGCCCAACCCGAGAAAGAGCGCGATATAGGTATCGCGCAGCAGGCGCATGTGGTTATGCCGGGCGACCATGAAGGCCAGCAGCGCGTAGAGAGCGGCGCCCAGCGCCGAGCTCCACGCGAGGCCGTAGGGCATGTCCCACACAAGTCTCGCCTGAATGAACGCCACAGCCGCCGGTGTGCCGAATACGAGCGTGCCGTCAACGACGCCTTTGAGCTCCGGTGGCTGGCGTGTGGCAAACAGGATCGGCAGCACCAGGTAGATCGCGAAGAAGGCGAGCAGGAACGGCTCGACGGTTCCGAACAGCGCGGGCGTGTAGCTGCGTGAGCCCCAGAATGCGGCGACCGCCAGGGTGAAGAACCAGCCGGTGAGGCTGAGCGGGCGCCACGATTTGAACCAGCTCACCGCGACGATGAAGATGTTCAACAGTAGATAGTACGAGAACAGCAGGACGTGGCTTCCGCTGTCGGTCGAGGCCAGGACCGGTGCAAGAAAGGCGCCGGTCAGGCCCAGCACCGCCAGCGGCATCGCGTCCTGCCGTACCGCCAGCAGCGTCGTTGCGACGCCTAGAAGCGTGAAGAGTCCAAAACCGACCGGCGTCGCGATGAAGCTGAATACCTTCAGAGCGAAAAAGACATCAAGGTAGGCGAGACCGCTTGCAACGCCCTGCAGGATGATGGCGTACAACGGCCTGCGATCGCGCATGCGCCAGCCACAGGCGAAGACGACCGCCGCACCGAGTGCAACGGCGCCCAGCCGGGCCGCGGGCGGAAACAGGCTACGGTCGTAGGCGTACTTGAGCAGGAACCCGACGCCAAAGAAGAGTACAACGGCGCCCACCTTCGCCACGATATTGCCGGAGACCAGCCGCTCGAGGAACGAGGGCATGAATGGCTGGACCGGGCTGCTCGCCGCTGACTCCGGACAAGAGCCTTGCACGATAGTCCGCGGCGGGACCTCGGTAGCCGGTTCCTCCTTAGCAGGTACCTCGGCAATGTCCTCCTTCCAGTCGAGCTTCACGCCGCGCTCGGCTTCAGGTTCATTCGGAGGTGTAGCGTTGCGGGGTGTCGCGGCAACCGCCGGCGCGGTTTCGATGGGAGAAGCTGCCGGAGTGGCCGGAGCGGCGGAATCAGAGGAATGCAGGGATTCGGGAACAGGAGGTCCCGGTTTCGGCGGAGGTGGCGGGCCCTCGACAAGCCTGGCCAGGTGTATTACCTGCTGTTCGACGATGGCGAGCCGGACGATCAGGTTGGCGAGGCGCTCGCGCACAAGCGACAAATCGTTTGTGACCGAGGACAGTTCAGGATCGCTTGTCCCGACAGCGGTGTCCGATTCTCCGGACTTCTCGCTCGACGTTGTCACTGCATGTACGGCGAGCCAGACGATGGCAGTCAGCACAACGACTACAAAGGTCGGAACGTTCATGACGATGCCGGCGATGAATGTTCCCAGCGCAGCAAGAAACGCTTTCACGGAGTACCTCTCTTCCCTGTGTGGCGCGAGTCCCGAGGCTTTCGTGCGGACGGTAGTGCCGGAAGCTGGTTGCGCAATGCCCGCCGCGGTATGCAATGCACGCGCTGCAGTCTGCTGAAGGCCACATCCGAGTCGCAACCTGCGAAACAATAGTCTCGGGTCGCTCGTCTCTGGTATCGAAAACTGATACCTTGCGCCGATAAGGCAGGCGGGGGATCGGGAGGAGAAGATGAGTTTCGGTTACGTGTTCGAGGCGCTAAAAGCACACTATCGGACCCGTGGGCTCACTTACCGGGACGTGGCGCGGGCGTTGCGGGTTTCAGAGGCGACGATCAAGCGAATCTTCTCCGAGCGCGATTGCACGCTCGGTCGCCTCGAAGCGCTATGTTCAGTGGCTCAGGTTGATCTGTCCCAGATCGCGCGGGGCGCTCCGAGGGAGACGCGGTTGCTCACCCGGCTCACGCAGCAGCAGGAGCAGGAGATAGTCGACGACATCGAACTCTTCATCGTTGCCGTCTGTGCGATGGGCAACATGCGGTTTGAACGCATCATCGGGACCTACCGGATTTCCGAAGCTCGTTGCATAAGCCTGTTCGCGAAACTCGACCACATCGGATTTCTGGAGCTTCTTCCCAACAATCGCTATCGGATGCTCGTCACCCGGACGTTCCATTGGATTCCCGGCGGCCCGATCATGCATTGGATGAAACGTCACTTGCCCGAGTATTTCAATCACTCGTTCAACGATGCCGGCGAGACGCTACGTGTCGTCAACGTCAGAGTTTCCGCGGAGTCACGTCTCGCGCTCCTCGCGCGGATCGAGCAGGTGGCGCTTGACTATGCCGAGCAGCACAACGCCGATTCGCGCTTGCCGGACGAGCAGCGATTGGCATTAAGCCTCTGCCTCGCCGTGCGATCGTGGGAGCCCAAGGCATTTGAAGCGCTCAGGCGGAATCCACCCGAGCAGCACGACATGTCGAAATCCGTTGCACGGTCGCAAGCAGGCCCACCGGGTACGGCAACGACGAAACGGCGGGGTTGACATTGCAGCGGCGCCAGAGAGTTACGGATGATGCCCGAGGATCGGGCAGCCAGTTCATGGAGCGCGCAGGCACTACCGTCGCTGCGTGCATCGCCCGGGGCGAACAGGCCCGGCTGTTCGATCGCGAGCTGACCGAGGAACGGCGGCCGCCCCGGAGCACGGCGCCGAACGGTGGCACGCGGAGAGAGTGATGACACGAAAGATCCGTGGCAGGGTCGATCCGATTGAGCGGGAGATCGAGGCGGCGCTCAAGCCAGGCGCCTTCATCTCGGACCACGCCTGCTACTCCTTCGTGAGCGATCTCGATGCGGTCGCGGCCAAGATTGGCAAGCTCGTTGCCAGCGATCCGTCCCGGGCCGTCACCTTGTACGAGGCCTTTCTCGCGGCGTGCTATTTGAAGATCGAGGAACTCGACGATTCGAGCGGTTCGTTCGGCCAGTTCGTCGATGAACTCTGTTGCGGCTGGGTCAAGGCACGCCAGGCTGAGGGCGCGGCCCCTGATGAAACGGCGGCGCGTCTGCTCGAATGGATGGACAAGGACGAGTACGGCTTCTGCTACGACCTCGAGAAGGACTTGGTGAAGGTCTTCGACAGGGCCAACCTCGCAGCCTTCGTGAAGCAGATCCGGGCAAGATGCGATGACGCCGCCAAGGCCGCCCCTAGGTCGGAGGGCTCCGTCAAGGACCATCTACCCACCCGCCGCAGGCGCCAGCACAAGGTCGCGGCGACAGACCTCGATCTCAGCCAACCCATCGAGCTCATCGTCCTGTCGATCAAGGAGAGAGCCGCGCGCTGCCGCCTTCCCGAAACCGACCGCGTCATCAGCCTCCGCGCGAGCCGGCTGTGGGACATCGTGCCCGGCGAGATCGCGGTGGTGAAGCCGCGCAAGCAGTGGAACTACGCCGGCCACCCGTACCTGTCGGGCGAGATCGAGTCCGCGCGGCTCGACGTGGCGGCCCTCGGCCTCACGCCGCTCACGCTGAAGGACGAAGGCGAGTGGGACCACAAGGATGAGTACTGGGGCGAGGAAGGCGAGCCCGTTGACGGGTGGGCGAAGCCGATCATCGCTCGCGGGCCGAGACGGGTGTACGAGATGGAGCAGGTCGTCCCCGGCAGGGACCCCGACGACTTCGACTCCGATCCCATCTGCGAGTCGAACGACCTCAAGGACGCTGGCGATGGGGTGGCCGCCTACCAGATCCTGATGGAGCTATGCCAGGCCGACCTGAGGTGCCTGGATGCTCACGCGCACCTCGGCAACTTCCTCTTTGACCACCGACCCGAGGACGCGATCCGCCACTACGAGGTTGGAGTCCGTATTGGCGAGCTGTCACTGCCACCGCATTTCGACGGCCTTCTGCCCTGGTGTCTCATCGACAACCGGCCCTTTATGCGATGCCTGCACGGATATGGCGTGTGCCTCTGGCGACTCGAGCGCTTCGAGGAAGCCGAGCGCATCTTCGACCGGATGCTCTGGCTCAATCCCTCGGACAACCAGGGCGTGCGCTTCCTGATCGACGAGGTGCGAGCGAGGACAGCATGGGAAGACCGTCGAGAAGAACCGGACGTGGCATAACGGGATTTACTCGGCCGCCTGTACTGTTGATCGGGTCGAGATTTGGGACGTAAGAAAGTCGGTTTCTGTGGTCAACTCGGCGTTGCGTGAGAAAATGAGAAGCAATGAAGACACTGGAGGCAGTCCGGCAGGAGCTGAACTCGGGGACCTTCGAGTTCAGCCGCCATGCTTTTCGCCGGGCGGTCGAGCGCAACATCAGCGAACAGGAAATCCGCGAAGCCGGGGCCACCGCTGAGGCGATTGAAGACTATCCGGATGACAAGTACTCTCCCAGCGCATTACTCCTCGGATTCACCGCGGCTGGACGTGCCCTCCACTTTCAAGTAACGTTCGACGACACCGCGATCACGAAAATCGTCACGATTTACGAGCCTGATCCGGACGAGTGGATCGATCACCGTAAACGGAGGTAGTCATGTTCAAGTGTCACGTTTGCGGCGCAACCGACGCACGAGAAGAGTTCGTGAGCGAAGTCTTCACGATCGACAACCGTCGCGTGTTGGTGGAGCACATTCCCGCGCACGTTTGCGAGCGGTGCGGCGAGGCAACTTTCTCACGCGCCACGACCGAGAAAGTCCGACGGCTGGTGCACGGGGAAGGGCGTCCTGTCGGCACGGTTTCCATGGATATTTACGAGATGGCGTGACCCGTCATCACCGACACTGCGAGTGGCCTCGCCGGCATCGGGGCCAATCGGACACGTTACGATGATACTTGCAGGCGTAACTGAGTTACTTACGCCTGTGCCGTATTTGTGCCGTAGTTCCCTTCGACTGAGATTGGTTTCCCTGTGAGTGAGATTGGGATCGAATTGGCAAGCGTTGGTAAGTGACTGATTTGTAAATACGCTGGTTCGATCTGAACGACTCATAATCCCTTGGTCGAAGGTTCGAGTCCTTCCAGACCCACCAAAAATCAAGACGTTGCGAATTCTCGACCAGGGGATTTTCGGCGCGACGTATCAATTTCGTATCACTTTCTCCCTTTGCAGTCCTGGATCCCGACGCGACGTGAGTTCGGGATTCTAAGCAAATCAAATACATCGTTCCGTGAGGGCGCCGGCGACCACGTGTCGTGAAATCCCATAGTCGACTCGAGCGATCTGCTCCCTGAACTCGATGATCGTGCCCGCGAGCGGTTCGGTGCTCATGTAGGCGAAATTTCGCCACGGCCGCGTGCCGCTTTGCAGAACGCCGATGCCGAGCTCCTCCATCGCCTCGATGCGCCGGTCGATTTGCTGCACGTAAGCGTCGGGGCGAGATCAGGCGGATGGTTACTGCTGCACTGTCTAGGTCGACGGTGATGCGGCGATCTCAGGGCTCGGGCGTGCCGAGCCAGAACGGTGTCGCCTTGCCGATGCGCGTCAGGTACTCGCGACGCTCCTGTGCGCGCTGTGGATACCAGACCGACAGGTAATCCGCGTCGAGCATGTGGCGACGCGTCGGCGTACCGAATAGGCCAGCCAGATCCTGAAGGGACAGGAACCCCTGTTCGGAGGCTGGATTGAATTGACCCCAGCGTCGTGCGTGCTCTTCCGACCGGAAGAGATTCATCCCGCTTCAGAGGAAGGGCGGCCGACCGCGCGAAGGGCCGAAGCCCCAGTTTAGGTGGCCGACGACTCCGGGCGGGTCGACCCAGGTAATCTGACCGTCTCGCATCTCGAGGCTGGCCGGCCCGCCGCAGTCCAGACACGGCGCGTCGATTCGTACCGTCTCGCCCGGAAAGAGCCAAGTCACGGAGGTGGCTTCGAAGCCGCACTGGGCGAACCATTTCTGTTCGCCCCGCACGCTCACGCGATACTGCGTCGGCTGGCCGTTGAGCGGCGGAAACGAGGCAATATAGTCGGTATCCGGGTGCAGCCAGCCGATCGGATAGGACTGCATCAACGTGCGGAGCTGCTGCCTGCTCTCCTCGACACCGAGCCCCAGCACGCTCGCGAGTTCCGCGTAGTGCAGCGGTCGTCCCGTCTCGATCAGCGTGCGCATGATCCGTTGAAACATCCGGTCCATCAGCGCGATGTCCGCCATGATTTCCTCCGCTCTCTAGCTGGCAAGAATAGGAAAGTACGGAGGAGAACTCAACTGCACGCACCGATCAAACTCGGGCTGGTGAGTCCCCGCTCAGATAGATCTCCACTGTCGCGGTGGTCCAGGTCACGACGCCGGAGCCGAAGAAATCTTCGTCTTCCGTCCACACCGGACAATCGAACTGCAGCGCGCCCGCCACCGCCGGCCAATCTGCGGGATCTCGCTTACCAATGCGCGCCATTGCTTGAAGCTCGGCAGCGGCCAACTCCACCTGTGGAATGATCTGCACAGCCGTCATGATCGCCGTCAACGATGCTTGCCACACTTGCTCCGGAATACCACGCCGAGGTGCCAAGTCGGCAAGGTACTCCATCGCCTCCTCGACGTTCGATTCGGCAACGTAGAAAGCCGCCGACTCGCAGTAGCGCTCGATCAACTGACGAACGCGGACTCCCAGCACCGCACGGACGAGAATATTGGCGTCAATGACAAGGCGCTTACTTTGCACGGCGCGCCTTGCGCCAGCGCTTGAAGTCGGCGACCAGTTCCTCCTCGGTCAGGCCCAGCCGGGCAAGCTCGGCCTGCATGCGGTGCCCAGCTTCGAGCAGGGCCTCGCGCTCCGCCTGGCCCGGGCGCTTTGGAACGGGGATATAGAATCCCACGGTCTGCCCGTGGCGGGTAACCTCGATGGGAACGGTCGATTCCATGTAGGATGCGAGCTTGTCCCGAAGCTCCCGGATTCCGATGCGCACGCCCATGATCGTCTCCCGTGTGGTAACACAATTGTGTACACAAGTGTGACACTGTAGCACACCCGACTAGTATTCCACCACTGCTGGCATAGAGGGCGTTTTCGCGCCGCCACCCGCACGATGAGCCAGAAGGACCGCATTGCCGCTCTCGAGGCCGAGTGTGCCAAGCTTCGGGCAGAAAACGCGTTGCTGAGGGCTGCCGTTCAGGACAGGTCCGGCCGGCCTGTTGATATCGTCCCGCCCCAACCCCGGCCTACCAAGGGTGCTGACATTTCGGTCCGGCACGACTCCCCGACATCCGAAAAAGTCGCGCTTTTCCGCTCCCTGTTTCGGGGACGTGACGATATCTATCCGCTGCGTTGGGAATCGAAGGCTGGGCGCTCCGGCTACAGCCCGGCCTGCGCCAACGAGTGGGTGTCGGGCGTATGTGAGAAGCCGCGGATCAAATGTTCCGATTGCGCTAACAAGGCGTTTCTGGCGGTTTCCGATGACGCGGTGTACGAACATCTATCGGGCCGCCGTACGCTCGGCGTGTACCCCATTCTCCGGGACGATACGTGCTGGTTCGTCGCCGCCGACTTTGACGGGACGAGCTGGCGCGAAGACGCGACGGCATACGCCTCTGCCTGCCGGGAGCTCGGAGTTCCCGCCTCCCTCGAAATCTCACGCTCGGGAGAGGGCGCACACGTCTGGATTTTCTTCATGACGGCGATCGCGGCGGGCCAGGCGAGGCAATTGGCGAGCGCCGCTATTACCCGCGCCTGTGCGCGGCATCGCACCCTTGCCTTTGCATCATATGACCGGCTGTTTCCCAGTCAGGACACATTGCCGAAGGGCGGTTTCGGCAACCTGATCGCATTGCCGTTGCAACGCAAGGCCCGCGACGCTGGGGCGAGCGTGTTCGTCGATGACGCGTGGCGACCGTATCCTGATCAATGGGCGTATCTGGCCACTATTGAGCGCATGACGCCCAGCGCCGTTGAATCGGCTATGGCGCGAGCGGCCAGGGAAGACGGCGTCCTCGGCGTGCGGTCAGTCACCTTTGGCGATGACGCGGTCGATGACCCGTGGAGCTCTCCGCCGTCAGTGAACGCGATGCTGGCCCATGATATCGGTGTGCTCTGCGCACCGACCGCCTTTGGCAAGACTGTTGCTGCCGCCGCGGTGACCGCAGCGAGAAAGACCAATACCCTCATCATCGTTCATCGGACGCAACTTCTCGATCAGCGGCGCAATCGTCTTACGGCGTTTCTGGATGTTAATAAGAAGACAATTGGCAGCATCGGTGCCGGTAAGCGGTCTCCGACCGGAACTATCGACGTCGCCATCATGCAGAGCCTCGTACGTAAAGGTGTCGTCCGCGACATCATCGCCAGCTACGGCCAGGTGATCGTTGACGAATGTCACCATATCTCCGCGTTTTCATCTGAGCGCGTAATGAAGGAGGCGAAGGCCCGATGCATCCTGGGACTTACGGCGACGCCGTTGCGCCGAGACGGTCACCATCCGATTATCTTCATGCAATGCGGCCCCATGCGGTACCGTGGCTCCGCCGCGCAAGCAGGCGACAGTATCCGGCATGTCGTGATCTCTCGTAGCACGGCGTTCTCCGCGCCGGCGGGCGTGGACAAGATCCAATCGCTGTTCGGGGTACTGGCTCAATCCGAGGATCGGAATAACCTGATCGTCCAGGATGTTGTCGCTGCGCTCGTCGAGGGGCGTACGCCGCTCGTCTTGACCGAGCGCAAGGATCATCTGGATCGCTTGTCCGAACTGCTCAAGGCGGCTACGTCCGCCGAATTGGTGGTCCTTTCAGGCGGAATGGGACGGCGCAAACAAGCCGCCGCGATCGATCGCCTGAGCAGTTCACAGGGTGCGAGCCCCCGCGTCGTGCTTGCAACCGGTCGGTTTATCGGCGAGGGATTCGACGATCCGCGCCTCGATACGCTTTTTCTAGCAAGCCCGATCTCGTGGCGCGGCACGCTCCAGCAGTATGCGGGCAGGCTGCATCGAGTTCACGCCGACAAGCAGGACGTCCGGATATACGATTACGTCGATGCCGGCGTGCCGGCGCTCATGCGCATGTTCAACAAGCGCCTACGCGGGTACCGGGCGATGGGCTATCAGGTGGCGGACGGGACCGCCGGGGCGGTTTCAAGCCTGCCGTTGGACTTCCAGCAGAACTCCCGCGTCGCACGGAAGCAGTTCCTGGACGAACTCGCTGCGCAGGCCCAGGAACATGGATTGGGGTATTAGCGACCTCGCCTGACCGAAACTACGCGAAACGTCTCCGCAGATGCAACTCGATCTATTCACGCACGGGCGCGATGTGATGCTGCAGAACGACGTAATTGCCGCACTTCGCGGGCGGGACGCGGCGAGGGGTCAGAAGGCCCTCGAACGGTTTGCAGCGGAGTTCCCTGACCGCGAGATGATCCCACCGCTGAAGATACTGCTCGCCACGTTGGCCGTGCCGGCGATACGGATTGCCGACCGCAATAAAATTTTCGCAAGGATTCGCGAAATCGATGCCGTGGTAACGCCCGCCGCGGAGCGGGTCTTCGGTCGCGAGGAGGCAGCGAACTGGCTCTCGCCTGTCTGGTTGTCACTCGCGAATGCCGCCGCAGGGCTGACGTTCCATCCCGAGTGCCCCAGGGTGCACGCAGCTCCTCTGTTTCTACGAAGCGGAGATTGGGCCGCCGCCGAGGTACAGATTGCGACGATCCCCTCGTGGCGGCGCATTCCGATGCCGTTGGCCTGGATGGCGGAGGCGGGCTTTCATCGGGGCGGATTGGAGTCTGTCTGGTGCCTGATGGTCGAACTCGCGTGGATTGATTCCGACACGTTCCACACGCTGGCACGCCGATTGAAGTCGCGACCCTTGCACAGGCTGTTGAACGATTTCGAGGCGGGCTTGGGCGACGAAGAAAATCTCGATCCATCCTGGTTTCCGGCCTGGATGCTGATCACTGCACCGGAGATGGCGTCGGTTATGCGGCAGTCTCAAGCCGGCAGCGGGAAGACGCCGGAGAGGGGGGCACGCTTGATCATGGAGTTGCTCGCGCTGGAGAAACAGGGACGTCACGCCGACCTCGTTGCGCAGAGACGAAAGCTGCGGGACTTGCACCCGGGACTGTACAAGTACTACATGTCATCGAGGTAACCTCAATCTAGCGGACGACCGCTGGGCAAGATGCCATGAAGCGCGTATCAATTTCGTATCACTCGTAGGCTGCTCGGGGCTTTGTCAGGCTCGATCAGGCTGCGTATCAGTGTTGGCAGGCGACGCAAGTGGTTGATTATAGAAAGGCCAGGAAAAACTCTCGGGGCTCATAATCCCTTGGTCGAAGGTTCGAGTCCTTCCAGACCCACCATCAATCAAGTAGTTACACTATCTCCGTGCCTCCCAGATCCGGCCCATGTGCCGCAATCGTGCCGTTTCTTCGCGGAGCAGTGCTTCATCCCGACCGGACGTCAATTCGCGATGGTATGCAAATCAAGTACCTACGATTTGGCCACTGCGGCGATCGAGACGACGATGTTTACGAGAATCCCATGGTCGTTTACGCAAACTCTCTTGGGGCAAGTGAGAACCCGGCCCGCGCGAAGGGAGCGGACGCGAACGAGCTCGGTCCCACTGCCTATGGCTTGATACGCGTTGTTCGCGGCCGCCGCGGAAAGATGTCGTTTGCGCCACCCGCGACCGTCGCAAGGGGAACCACGCGAACACGGTCGGCCAGCGCATATTCCTTCGGCCCGGGATAGAGCACGACGAGCTGCTCGAGCTTCAGATCCTCCAAGGCGATGCGCATGGAAGGCGTGATCCTGGGCGCATCCATGCGTTTTATTTCCACGCCGAGCCGCCGGCCGTTCTTGAGAAGCAGCAGGTCGAGTTCCGCACCCTGGTGCGTTGCCCAGAAGTAAACATCGTCCGGTTGCACTGAATTGATCATTTCCTCGACGGCATAACCTTTCCAGGAAGCACCGCATTTCGGGTGTGCCAGAAGCTCCTTCTCGGTGGTGATGCCGAGAAGATGGTGCAGCAGACCGCTATCGCGCACGTAAACTTTCGGCGACTTGACCTGCCGTTTGCCGAGGTTTTCGTGCCAGGGGGCGAGCTGGCGGATCATGTAGACGCCGGAAAGGAGGTCAAGATAGCGCCGTACCGTGGTTTCTGCGACGCCGAGAGAGCGGGCCGGGTCGGCGGCATTCCAGGTCTGCGCGTGATAGTGGGCAAGCATGGTCCAGAAGCGTCGCAGGGCCTGCGCCGGGATGGTGATTCCGAGCTGCGGTATATCGCGTTCAAGAAGGGTGCGCACGAATTGGGCGCGCCAAGCGGCGCTGTCCGACAGCGAACGTGCCGTGTAGCTCAGGGGAAAGCCTCCACGCAGCCAATGACGGGCCAGGTGCTCGCCGCCGATCTCGGTGAGCGAGAAACCACCCATCTCGATGATCTCGATTCTGCCGGCGAGCGACTCGGTGGACTGGCGCAGCAATGCCGGCGATGCGCTGCCCAGAATCAGAAAACGCGCGGGCAGCGGCCGCCGGTCGGCCAGCACCCTCAGGACCGGAAACAGATCGGGGCGGAACTGCACCTCGTCGATCACGACCAATCCCTTCAGGCCTTCGAGCGCGGTAAGGGGTTCGGCGAGCTGCGAAAGGCTGCGGGGGTCTTCCAGATCGAAGTAACTCATCTGTCCCGAGCGGGCCAGCGCGTGGGCAAGTGTCGTCTTGCCGCACTGGCGCGGCCCGACCAATGCCACCACGCGGCTGCGCGCGAGAGCGGCGCGGACTCGGGAGATCAGCTCATGGCGCGGCACCATGGCCAGGCATACTACCACGAAATTCGAGCATATAACGCTCGAATCTCATGGACTCTCAGGGGAGGTTCCCTGCCATCGTTGCACCGTCCGGCTATCGGCGGCACCCGACGCCCTCGTGGTCAAAACGAGCCGTCGGCGCCGCCGTCGCGTCGGGCCCGGCTTTCCTCGATCTGCCGGCGGACGCGCTCGATCTCGGCGCGCCGGGCTTCAGGAGTGCCCCAGGGCGCCGGTGAGGGGTCGACAGGCGCCGAGGTTACAGGCGGTACCACGGCATCAGAGGTCGCGACGTGCGGCTCCACGGCTTGCGCTACGGAGTCCTCCTCGGGTTCCTCTTCGGTGTCCGGCGACTGTAACCACGCCTCGTATTCCGCGCGCTGCTCGCGCAATTGCTGCAGGAGAGGTTCTCCGCCAATCGGGGCGGCGGGTGGTGACAGGCCCGCCATGCCGAGCAGCGTCTCTATCTGCAGCCAGTGCCGAGGGCTCGCGCCCTCCAGGACGAACCGCAGGTTGAGCGCTTCAAATACCGGAACCCAGGTTTCACCCGAGGCGTCACGCCGCCGGACCGCGAGCGCCGGGTTGAACTGGTAGTACCCATGGCCGATGCGCAGGAACAGGCGGCGGTTGTAGGCGTATTCGCGCTTGACCTCGTTGCGGGCGAGCACGCTGGAGAGGAACGCGCGCTTGTTACGCTCCGGGGACAGCACGCGGCGGGGCAGGTGCTTCCAGGCGTCGAGTATCGCCGCTGTTTCGATACCGCCGCGATCGCGCCAGTTCCTGCCGTGGAAGCGGGACTTGAAGAGCGTCCACAGCGTCTGGAAGAGGAAGTATTCGGAGAGGTGCCGATCCAGCCGAATGAGCCGCTCGTCGCTCTTGATGTCCACGGCCGCCGGGGCTACGAGGTCGTAGAGCGCGGGAAAAGGTCCCTTCGCAAACGCGGGATCGCGAAACGCTTCCGCCATGGCCCAGTGCAGGGCGGTGCGGCCCATGTGGTCGGTCGACTCGGGATTGGCGCCGCGTTGGAGCAACCCTTCGACGAGCACCACGTTGCCCGCCGCCGCGGCTGCCATGAGCGGTGTCTGGTTCATCGGCGTGCGGTGATCAACACCGTGACGGTCGCATTGCTGGAGGATATCCTTGAAGCGCGCGGCGAAGTAGGGGACGTAGTGCTTGCGTCCCAGTGTGGCGCGCTGCTGCTGGAAATTGCGAGCCGCAGCGAAATCCGCTTCGTCTGCGAGCCTTGAGGCGAGCACCGGCTCGTCGTAGCACGTCGCGTACTCATAGAGCTGCTGGCGCGGTTTGCCGCCGGGTGCCCGCTCTGCGAATACCCGCGTCATGATCCGGCGCATCGCGGCCTCGTCGAATACCGGCCACGGCACCGGAACCTGCTTCAGTATCGTCTGCCGGATGGCGTCCGCCTGCTCCTGCTTACCCTGAAGTTCGAGCTTGCGCGCCTCCTTCTGCCACGCGCCGAGGCTCGAAGCCGTGGTCTCGACATTGACTCGCTGCGCGGTCTGACCAAGTCCCAGGAGATTGATGAGCGGATGGCTGGTGTCTGACTCGATCAGGTAAACGTTCCGAATCGCGCGCGTCAACGCCACGTACAGCGCATTGACGTAGAACTTGTAGATTTCGAGCGAGCGGTCGGACTTATCGCGGGCCCGGCGATAGTCCAGTTCTTCACCTTCGAGATCCGCTGCCGTGACGCCCTCGGCGATTTCCGAGAATCGGACACGATTGCCGGAAACGAATCGGTAGAGCACGATGTTCTCGTATTCGAGCCCCTTCGCTTCATGGATCGAGAAGATGAGCGGCGTCTGGAAGTGTGCGCGGGCCGCAGCCTTGTCCTCGTCGCGCATCACGAGCACGGCGAAATTCGTGGATTGCCGCGTCTTCCGATTGAGGTCGCGCGTGACGATGTCGTTGTCCGGAAGCACGGTCACCGCGCCGTCGTCCGCGCCCACGGCCTCCACCAGGAAGTTGCTTTCCCGGTCGATTGACCCGAAGCGCTGGTGCTTGATCTTGAGAAGTGCGTTCGCCACCCGGGACGCCTCGCGCCCGTTGCGGAAATTGGCCCGGAGCACGAAGAGCTGGTTCCGCTCGGCGAGGATCTCCTCGTTCCAGAACAGACGCTTCACCTTGCTCCAGGAAAAGAAGTTCGGGTGCACGATCTGGTTCGAGTCCCCGCACAGCACGAACTGTCCTGGTTTCCGCAACGTCGCCAGCACCAGGGCGAGCTGGGCGTTGGTGAGATCCTGAACCTCGTCGACAACGAGGAAGTCGTAGCGCGGCGCCACCAGTGGCCGCCAGGCGTGCGCGACCAGGTTGATGTCGTAGAGGCCAGCCTCGGCGAGCCAGCTGCGGTAGCTCTCGAAGAGGTCGTACACCCGTACCCGCTCGGCCTCCCCGAAGATGGACTGACGCACGCCGAGCGCTAGATAGTCCGCTCGCGTGAGCGGACCCGACGCCTCCGCGGTGATCACGCCGCGTATCTCCTCGAATGCCTGGTGCGCATCGAGACCCTTGAACGCCTGCTGCCGCCTGGCGAACCAGCCGACGAAATCGCGCCAAATCGCCTCCCGGCCGGGCGGCACGTGGAGGCTCTCGACGAACTCGCGGTAGGACAGGAAGACGGCCTCCTGGCCAGGGTGCTCGTATCCGTGTCCGTAGTACAGCTCCCGCGCGCACTGAGCGAGGTAAGCGGAATGCGTGACGTAGAGCACGTCGCCTTCGGAGTGCTTGAGTTTCTCCAGCGTAAGCGCGGTCTTCCCGCTGCCCGCGCTGCCGACCACGATGACTGGCGGTGGCAGCCGGTACACTGTTTCCTGAGCGTCGTCGAAGGAAAGCGGCTTGTCCAGCAGGTGGATCTCGCGCCGCTCCGGATGGACGTAGCGGATCGGCGCTGCCTCGGCCGCGGCGGCCGGAGCATCGATCGGGGGAATCTTGGCTTCGTCTATCGCCGCTCCCCGCAGGAAGCGCGACTTGTCGTAGGCGTGCTGCTCGATGACCTCCAGGATCAGGGCGCATGTGCGCCCGCCGTGTTTGAGGAGGGTGAACAACAGCCGGTTGGTGTAATCGAGCCTGGCGCGGTAGAACTTGCCGTGATCGATACCCGTGAGTTTCTTTACGTCCGCTTGGCGGAAATCGTCGCGCTCGATGGCCTCGCGGACCTTCTGGTACTGCGCCTTGACGCGGGAAACGTCGAGGCCGACGTACTCAAGGACGTGCAAGATTTCGACTCCAATGCACTGCACGCGATTCTATCGGTTGTGCCGTATTTGTGCCGTAGTCCCCTCGACTGACATTGGTCTCCCGCCGACTGAGATTGGGATTGAATTGGCAAGCGTTGATAAGTGACTGATTTGTAAAAGCACGGGAACGATCTGAACGTATCCGATAACCGCGATGACCATGCAAAGCAGGTACTCGCGCTGGTGGAGGCGCCACCCCGCTTCCCATGTGGCGATAACGAAGAAGATCAACCAGGTGCCCGCGTAGCGGACTTCGAGGCCCGCGCCGAACCCATCACGCCGTTGCCGGTGCAGGTACCAGAACGCCGTTCCCAGTGATACGGGCCAGGCAAGCCATCCCAGGTTCGCAAAGGGGTGCCCTCCCAGGGTGACTTGAAAAGCGATAGCCGCGGCGAGCAGTATCAGGTGCGGGACCGTGAGCGCACGAAGTGCCGTCCAACGCAAACGGGTTGCGGCAAGCTCGAGCCCGATGGTGCTTAGCGAAAAGAACAGCACCAACACCATGGGCTGCAGTTGTGTGTCCACACCGTGGTATACGACGTCCATCCCGCCAGCGGCGTAGGCAAGCGCACCGCCATACAGAAGCAGCGTCCCGAGGAATCTCTCGCCTTGTCCGACGAGATCACCATGCCGGCGGTAGAGCAGGGATGACATGACAGAAGCAACTGCGATGATGGCGCACCCCAGAACCGCATCGTTGAACAGGGTTCATTCGGAGGTGTAGCGGCGCGGGGTGTCGCGGCAACCGCCGGCGCGGTTTCGATGGGAGAAGCTGCCGGAGTGGCCGGAGCGGCGGATTCAGAGGAATGCTGTAAACGGGGTTTGAAATCCGCCTGATTTTGGGGGTTGACGCGGGGCACCCCGGGAATGCTTCGCCGTTTGAAATCGCAGATGGCGTTCAGATCAGCCGGATCGCGAGGAGAATCGCTGCCACGCTTTCAGCCAGCGCTGCTCGACCGGGGAGAGTTCAGGGAATTCGACTGAGTCCAAGGTCACGCGCGCTTTGCGCTTGCCGTAGCGGCACACGGCGACCACGGCGTGATCGCTCAGATCGAAGCCGACCAGCGACACGTCGCTGCCCATCACTTTGACCTGTTTGAATCGGCGGAACATCTCCTCGATGCAAGTCAGCCAGGCAACCGCCTGTTCGTCCTCACCATAGGCATCAGTCAGCGCCAGGTCGATGCAAGCCTGCACCGAGTTGCATTGGCGCATTTCTTCGAGCAGGTCGTCCATGATTGGGGGTTCGCCCACGCGTCTGCGCTATGCTTCGCGCCCGGACGCCGGATAAGCGAAGGCCCGGGCAGATTCCTGGAAAGAACCCCCGGGCCTTCAACATGCTCGCGCGGCACATGGACGCGTTCGCGCTTCCTTTATGCCCGCAAGTCGCGGCGTTGTCCAGCGCGGCGTGCGGGGTGCATGGAAGCGGGCGAGGCGAGCTATCGGCTCTATAGTTGCGGGCGCTGCGCAGAGCAGGTGCGCATCTGCTGCGAGTGCGACCGCGGCAACCGGTACTGCGCGGGTGAGTGCGCCCTCGCGAGGAAAGAGATGATCCGCGAAACCGTCCCCGTCGCCCGGCAGGCCTTGCAAATTCACCACGAAACGGTCAATATGTCTCCATGATCCGGCGGCATATCGAGGATGCCATCCGGCGGGCGTTGGCCGATACCCCGGTCGTTCTGCTCAATGGCGCCCGGCAGACCGGCAAGACCACGATTGCCCAGGCCGTCGCGCGGAAGAGCGGAGCGCAGTTCTTCACCTTCGACGATGCCGCGACCCTCGCGCTGGCCGCCGGTGATCCCGCCGGGTTCGTCGGCAACCTGCCGGCCCCCGTCGTCCTCGACGAAATCCAGAAAGTGCCGGACCTGTTCCCCGCCATCAAGCTGGCGGTGGACAGCAACCGCAAGCCCGGCCGCTTTCTGCTGACTGGTTCGGCCAACGTGATGACGCTGCCGCGCCTGTCCGAATCGCTCGCCGGGCGTATGGATGTGATACCTCTGTTTCCCTTCTCGGCCGGGGAGCGCGCCGGTCGGCGCGAGGGGTTCGTGAAGCGACTGTTTGCAGGCGAAATCGCGAAATCGAAACCGGCCTTCTCGGGCGGTGACCTTGCAGCGCGATTGTCGCTAGGTGGTTACCCGGAGGCGGTTCAGCGAAAAGCGGCGGATCGCCGCTCGGCGTGGTTCGCCTCCTACATCTCCACGATACTGCAGCGGGACGTTCGTGATCTCGCACGGGTGGATGGTCTGCACGCCCTGCCGAACCTGCTCAAGCTGCTGGCCGCGCGCGCATCCTCGCTGCTGAATCTTGCCGACGTGGGCCGTGACGCTACTCTCCCCCATACGACGCTCACCCGTTACCTGACGTTACTCGAAACCGTGTTCCTGGTTCATCGTCTGCCGGCGTGGTCGCCCAATCTCGGCAAGCGGCTGGTCAAGGCACCGAAGCTCCATCTCGTGGATACCGGCCTCGCCTGCCATCTCATCGGCGTGGACGCCAAACGGCTGCGCGAGGACCGATCGCTGTTGGGCCGGATGCTGGAGACCTTTGTCGTTGGAGAGCTCCGCAAACAGCTATCTTGGACTGAACCGCAAACGGCACTGTGCCACTTGCGTACCGCCGCCGGCGCGGAAGTGGACGTGATCATGGAGCGGGCTGACGGCGCAGTTGCCGCCGTTGAAGTTAAGGCGAGCAGCACGGTAACGCCGGCTGATTTCGCGGCTATGCGGGTGTTGCGCGACCAACTCGGCAAGCGTTTTCGCGCCGGCGCCGTGCTCTGGTTAGGAGACCGGATCGTTCCGTTTGGTGACAGACTCTGGCTCGTGCCCTTGCCCGCTCTGTGGGCGGGGTGAGTCGGTCTCCGAGGAACGGCGGCCGTCTCGATGCCGGCTTGCTTTTCGCAGTATCGCCGGGCGCGTGCCTGAGAACGCCTGTGCCGTATTTGTGCCGTAGTTCGCTTCGAGTGAGATTGGTTTCCCTGTGAGCGAAATTGGAATCGAATTGGCAAGGTTTGGTAAGTGACTGATTTGCAAACACGCAGGATCGAACCGAACGACTCATTATCCCTTGGTCGAAGGTTCGAGTCCTTCCAGACCCCCAAAAATCAAGACGTTGCGCGTTTCCGACCGAGGGATTACAGGCGCAGCGTATCAATTTCGTATCACTTTTCCCCGCGGAAATCCCCTGATCGAGTTCGACACACAATCGGGACGGCATATTGAACAGGTAGATGCGTTGCTTACAAGCCGGACGCGCGCGAGAACGTATCACTTTCGGGAATTTCCAGTCCCATGGTCGTCAGGGTTCAGCAGACTCACTTCGCCGCCGTAACGTGCCCCGGTGCTTTGGCCACGAAAACCCTGGAGGTCGATGTCGGCGCGGCGAGCAATTCGCGAATGCGGCCTTCGATCTCGTCCACGGCGCTGCAACGCTTCGCCGCTTCGATGGCGCTGGAATAGGCTGACAGCACATCGAGACCGGTAATCTCGTAGCCGTATCCGGCAGCGATCCAGTGCAGTGCGGCCAGGCCGGCTTCGGCGGCGAACCGCGGAGTCGTCTCTGCAAAGTCGCGTGCCGCCCTCGTCAGCGTGCGCGGATCGCAGGGACCGCGCTGGGCAAGTGCGATGGCCTCCTCATAGAGCCCTGCGCCTTCGCCGCGGCGAACCACTTCCCTTCTTGACCCGGCGTGCTCGCGACCAGGCCGTCGAGAATCTTCGCGGGCGTCTTGGTCGGGTACTTCTTCGCGATCGAGCGGAAGGTGGCGAGAAACGTCGTTCCTTGATTGGCCTCGACCGAGTGGCGCGCATACGCCTCGTCGGCAAATCCCGAGGAGAGCAGGATTTCCTCGCACGCTCGTGCGATCGCGATCGGGTTGACGTTCAGTCCTTGACTTGCTTCGGCATAGCGGATCGCGTCCGCCTTGCTGCCCATGGCCGCCAGGGCCTTGACGCCCCACTGGCGGTAGTGCCACATGGAGTATGGCGCTTTCTCGACAAGCGCGAGGAGTTCGTCGTGGCGCCCGGCGTGGAACAGCGCGCTCACGCACGCGATCGTGCCGTGGAAGTAGCTTCCGGGCTTCGTGTTCGGGCTCCACACCATCTCGACCGTGCCGATGAGCTGGTCCGCCCACGCTGAAGCGCGCTCGCGCGATGCGCACAACTCGCCCCAGTAGTCGCCCAGAAGCTCGATATGGGGGATCGCGTCGTCTTGATGCGCTTCCCAGAGCCGGTCGAGCCATCGGTTACGGGTCTCGTCGTCGACCGGCGCCTCGGCAATGATCTTCGCGCAGGCATCGATCGCATGATTAACGGCCGTGCCGATCGCGCCGGAGGAGCTGTCGACCTGTTCGAGCGCCGGCGAGACCTTTTCGAGGAAGAGAACCGCGCCGGCGCCGGCAAGGGCGGGATCTTTCTTCGCCGCCTTCTGGATCTCGGCGGTGGCCTCCTTCACCCGCTGCACGGCGGGCTTGGAGCGCCAGCCGAAGGCGTGCCTGCGAAAGCGCGGCGCGAAGGCCCATTCGTGGGTGGGAGAGCGTGGCACCGGTAATCACGCTTGACGAGAATAACGCATCGCGGTACTATTTTATCGGTGCCGATCAAGACGTTCAAGTGTGCCGATACGGAGGCCTTGTTCGGGCTTCGGCGCGTGGCACGGTTCGCGAACATCGAGCGCCCGGCGCTGCGAAAGTTGAAACAGCTGGACCTGGCGCGACGCATCGAGGACATGCGCGCACCGCCTGCGAATCGTCTGGAGCAGCTGAAGGGCGATCGCGCGGGCCAGTGGAGCATCCGTGTGAACGATCAGTTCCGCATCTGCTTTCGCTGGACAGGCATCGATGCGGAAGACGTCGAAATCGTAGATTACCATTGAAGGAGGTCGGCATGAGCAGGAAGCTGAAACCCGTGTCGCCCGGCGAAATGCTAGCCGAGGAGTTTTTGAAGCCGCTGGGTTTGAGCAACTACCGGCTGGCGAAGGAGATCGGCGTGCCCGCTCAGCGGATCGGCGAGATCCTCGCCGGCAGGCGCGCCATCACCGCGGACACCGATCTGCGGCTGTGCCGGTTCCTCGGGCTCTCCGATGGCTGGTGGCTACGGCTACAGGCCGACTACGACACCGAAGTCGCGAAGGCAGCGCTTGCAAAGTCGCTCGCGAAGATCAAGCCGTGGAAGGAACCCCCGGCATCGCAGCCCGGCGACGGCTAATCGCTTCCTGTCGGCTCTCGCGGAATCGCCAGCCGAGGAGCAAGGCCCGCTGTGGTTCGATGCCTTCTGGTATGCGGCGCTCGAAGCGGCGGGCATCAAGGATTTTCGCTTTCACGACCTGCGCCACTCTGCGGCGAGCTACCTTGCGATGAGCGGCACGACGACGGCGGAAATTGCCGCTGTTCTCGGACACAAGACGCTGCAAATGGTGAAGCGATACCCGCACCTGAGCGACCAGCATACAGGGGCTGTGGTTGAGAGAATGACGGAAAACTTCTCGCTTGGATAGCCCGTATCCAGCGATTGGCGTGGACGGTGGACGGTGGGCGTGGCGGACGGAATATTGACGGTCCAGTTGTTTGACGGGAAACGGAAACCGGCACTGGCGGACTGTCTCGCGAGACTTGAACGTGAACAGATTCGCGCGATGTTTGAGAAGGCCCTAGAAAAGGAACCGGAGCGCTGGCATTTCCCCGCGGCGTTCATGTCTTGCGCTACGTTCAAGAGGCATTGCGGCCTCGAATAGCGCGAAACGTTCCGCGCACATTTGGACCAGAAAACCCGCGCAATCTTCGAGCGAGTCGCGCAGAAGTTCATTGCGGTGTAAGGAAGAGCGGCACGCAAGGCTTTTCACTTAGCCTTATTCCAGCATGGAAACTTGGCTCGTGTTTCTGGCAATCGCATTGCGGCCGTTGGCCTACCTCGTGCTATTCGCCGTTGCAGTTGCGCCTATGATTTGGCTTCCTTACAGGATCATTCCTGACGGAAAGCTAAAGGTTTTCCTGTTTAGGGTCAGGTCTGGTCCGGAGGCAACGCGACGCGACAAGGTTCTGATGACCGCGCTCGTGATTGGTTTCTACGCTGCGTTATTTGCTGCGGTGAGTCTATCCACCTGAGGCGCTGAGAATGATGAGCCGCGGTGCAGACCTTTCAAGGGCCCAACGTATAGACACATCGACTCGAACGCTCACACAAGTGGAGGTGGCACGGATTGCTGCGTTTGCTGAGATGGGTCATATGCCACCGGAGGACGCACGTAGGTTGCTGGGAAATGTGAACCCGGCCCCATTTATTCATCGCGGCACGAGGGCTCTGTTTGCCATGCTCGCTCTCCCGGCACTCGCTGCCTGCGGTGGTATCGCGGACGAGTTCCTGCCGAACACCGAGCGCGGTCGCCTGGAGGTCAGCGTCGCCCGCGCCGTGAACACCAACCCGGACAACGTGACCGTGTCCGTGACCAACGAGCGGCTTCGGTTTGCCCGGGGCATGCTCGCGCGCACCTTGCCCCCGGGGATCGAAGTGCATGTTGACGTATCCGCCTCCGGGTTCGGGACGTACCGCTTCGGGGGAGGCTGGATCACGAACGGCGATCTCTACCTGGGACGACATGCCGTGCCGACCGAAACAATCGAGGTCGTCTCGAGCGACGTGCGCGTCCTGGCGGTCGGGATCGTGCCGGATCCGACGAGCCCCGGCCGCCAGCAGGTGAAACCGATCACCCTCAAGCCGGGGACGGTGCGCCTCACCTTCAACACTTCGAAGGTCGACAAGAAGCGGCAGCGAATCGGCACTCGCATCGAGGACTCGCTGGTGCTGACCGCCAGCGAAAGCCCCGGACGCGACGTGAGCCCTGCGAGTGCAAAGCCCGGGAAGTGACAGAAGCAAAGACGGCCCGCGCTGCGGGCCGGGTCAGGCCAGTCTACGCGCGCGGGAATTCAGGCTAGGCGCTCGCGCGCGATCGCGTGAGGTTGCCCGCGTGCGCGAGCCCGTCGCGCGAGTAGACGGGCGTTGCCTCGGGGCTGCCGGTGAGCAGCACCGCGAGCGCGGCGCTGGCGTGCTTCAGCTTGAGATCGATCAGGGCGCCGTTGCGCTCGTTCGCCTCGCTGATGCGGCGCACGCACGCGCGGAAGGCGTCGAGGCGCTGGCGCGCCCGCGGGCCGCTGCGCTCGCAGGCGATCTTCAATCCTTCCGCCCCCGGCGGCAACCCGGCTGCGCCCTGGGCAGCCTCGCGCGCGCGCGCGCGCTCGGCCGATCGGCGGGCGAGCTCCGTCTTCTCGAGCGCGAGCGCTTCGATGGTCTCGGGCGGGCAGGTGGGAAGCTCGGCCGCTTCGCGTTCCAGCAGCGCCTCCAGCGCCAGCGCCGCGGAGAGTTCCGCGGCGAGCGCGTCGATCACGCTGTCAGTCGGGCTCGGCATGGTGCTCGGGCAAAAGCTCAAGGGGAGGATCTCAGCCGCCGGTGCACGCCGACAGACGCCGATGACGAACCAGTCCGGTCAACTTGCGTGTCACGAGTGACAGTAACCGGCCATGAGCTGCAAGCGTGCGGCGGCTCAAGTCGTCACTTGCGCTCGCCCGCGAGGAGCTCGCGCACGGTGTCGAGCAACCGGTCGGCGATGGCTTCGGCATTGATCTGGAATCGGCCCTCCGCGATCGCCTGCCGGATCTCGGCCACTTTCGCCGCGTCGACGACCTCGCTGCCGGCCATGCGCCCTTCGATCGCCTGCAGCCGCGCGGCGAGATCGGAAAGGCGCACGTCCACGCTCGCGCCGTCGCCGCCCGCACGGGGCGCGCCGCCGCCGCCGCCATTCCGGAAGGCGCGGTTCTCGGTCGGCACTTCGCTGGCGAAGGGGGTGGTGAGCTTGTTCTCGATCTTCATGGTCATGGGCCCGGTAAGGGGATTCCCCGGTTAACGGATACGGAACGGATAACTTTAGGCGGGGTGTGCCCCGGCGATCGGCCCGCCTGGGGTCGCCTGATGTTTCTTCGATAAATCAGCCACCTGAGGGGACTTCGACGATCGGACCGGGGCGTGCGACGCCGCTCACCACCGGGCCCGACTGCGTGCGCACCTGGACCACCTGGCCGTCGCGAGCGTTGGTGATGGCGCGACCCTCGGCGGAGACCTGGAAGCCCCGGCCGCGGGAGACGACCTTCACCGCCTGACCCTGCTGAATGAGGAGCGGTGCGCGCAGCATGTCGTGGCGCAGCGGCTGCCCGGCCGCGAGGCCCAGCATCACCTGCTTCCCGACTGCGCCCTGCGGATCGGTCACCACGCCGGCCGGCAGGCGCGCGAGATCGCCGCGCTGCATGGAGATGTCCCCGGGCGCGAGCTGCTGGCCCTGCGCGAGCGGGCGCGCCGTCACGGCGTAGTGCGCGAGGACGTTCACCGTCACCGGTACGTACACCGTCCACGGCGTGCCGGCCCGGCAGCGCACCCCGACGGTCGTGTTGCCCCAGGGCGGCGCGCCGGGAGCGGCGAACGTCTCGAGCACCGGGCAGGCCGCAAGCTTTAGCCGCGGATCGAGCGCGCCCACGGTAAAGCTCACCTCGCCGGGCAACCCGGCGCTCTCGCGCTGCAGGTGATCCGAGACGGCCTTGCGAACGGCGGCGACCGCCTGCGGCTCGGCGGCGAGCGCGGCGAGCGCGGGCGCGAGCGCCGCCGCGAGGAGCGCGAGGAGGAGGAGCGAGCGGCGCACGACGCTGCCGTCACGTGCCGTCTCCCGTGGCGCGCCGCGCGCGGGCAGTGCTGTGGTATGCGGCATGGTTGTCTCCTTCGGTGCGAACGCCATCTCACCACCACGGGCCCCGGCGGCGAGGGCCGAATTGACGCGCTTTTGCTGCGCTAATCGCGGCATGGCGCCCGCCGTGGCCAACCTAGGATTGCGATCACGCCGCACCAGCGCGGCGCGGAGCGACCCGGATGTTGAAGCGCCTCGACGACGAATTCGGCTTTCACGCGACGGCGCTCGACCTGCGCGCGCGGCGCCAGGAAGTGCTCGCTTCCAACATCGCCAACGCCGACACTCCGGGCTACAAGGCGCGCGACGTTGACTTCCGCAGGGAACTCGCCGCGGCGCTCTCCGGCGCGCCGCGCGGGGCGGAGGCCCGGCTCGTGCGGACTTCTGCACGGCACCTCGGCGCCGGAGGCCCCGGCGGCGGCGCGCAGGCGCTGCTCTTCCGCGTGCCGGCGCAGGCGTCGGTCGACGGCAACACGGTCGAAATGGACGCCGAGCGCGCGCGCTTCGCGGAGAACGCGCTGCACTACGAAGCGAGCGTGACGCTGCTCAACATGCAGATCCGCAAGCTCCTCGCGGCGATACAGGGATGAACGGGTTCTTCGCGCCGGAGCACGGCATTCCGGCAGGCTACTCGCCCAGGGCGTAGCGACGGGAGGAAAGCGAATGGCACTCGACCGGGCATTCGACATCGCGGCGAGCGCTCTCACGGCGCAGTCGCAGCGGCTGAACGTCGTCGCATCGAACCTCGCCAACGCCGACAGCGCCACCGGCGCCGACGGGCAACCCTACAAGGCCCGGCAGGTGGTGTTCGCCGCCACGCCGCTCGCGCGCGAGGGCGCGGTGGGTGTGCGCGTCGCCGCGGTCGTCGATGACCCGTCGCCGGCGCGCCGCGTCTACGACCCGAAGCATCCGCTCGCCGACGCCGAGGGCTACGTGACGCCGGCGAACGTCAACGTGGTCGAGGAAATGGTGAACATGATCTCGGCCTCGCGCGCCTACCAGAACAACATCGAAGTCATGAATACCGCGAAGACGCTGATGGCGCGCACGCTGCGCCTCGGCGAGTGAGCGGGCGGCAGGGAGAAGCGCCATGGCCGAAATGCAGTCGAGCGCGGTCTCGCTCGCCGCTCTCACGGCGCCCCAGGGAAGCGGCGCCCCGAAGTCGGCGGTGGAGGAGACGCAGGAGCGGTTCCTGAAGCTCCTCGTCACGCAGATGCGCAACCAGGATCCGCTGAACCCGCTCGACAACGCGCAGGTGACGACCCAGCTCGCGCAGCTCAATACCGTGACGGGCATCAGCCAGTTGAACGAGACGCTGCAGGGCATCGCGGCGGGCTTCGCCGCCTCGCAGGTGCTCCAGGCAACACCGCTCGTGGGACGCGACGTCATGGTGGCGGGCTCGCGCCTGGCGCTCGCCGACGGGCACGCACCCTTCGCCGCGGAGTTGAAGCAGCCGGTGGACAACCTCAGGATCGACATCCTCGACGCGGCGGGGCGACTCGTGCATCGCGCGGACACCGGCCCGCAGCAGGCGGGCCTCATCGCGCTCGCCTGGGACGGCGCCGCCGACGGCGGCGGCAGCGCGGCGCCGGGCAGCTACCGGTTCGTGCTGAGCGCGACGGCGGGCGGCAAGGCGGTCGGGGCGACGGCGCTTGCCATCGCGCGCGTGACCGGTGTCGCCGCCGCGGGCGGCAGTGTCACCGTCAATCTGTCCACGGGCGAGGCGAGCAGGCTCGCGGACATCAAGCAGGTCTTCTGACGGGCGTCGCGCCGCCGGCCGGCGCCGCGCCGTTTGACCAGACGAAGGAGAACGCATGAGCTTCCAGCAGGGACTGAGCGGGCTCAACGCGGCGAGCCGCGGGCTCGACGTGGCGGGCAACAACATCGCCAACGCGAGCACGGTGGGCTTCAAGGTCGCCCGCCCCGAGTTCGCGGACGTCTTCGCCAACTCGCTCGCCGGCACCAGCACCAACGCCGTGGGCATCGGCACCCAGATCGCGGCGGTGAAGGCGCAGGTCACGCAGGGCAACATCAGCGTCACCAGCAACCCGTTCGACCTCGCGATCAACGGCGGCGGCTATTTCCGGATGAGCGAGAACGGCACCGTGAGCTACACGAGGAACGGCCAGTTCGGTTCGGACCGGGACGGCTACATCGTCGACAGCGGCGCGCGGCGTCTCACCGGCTACCCGGCCGACGCCGCGGGCGCGATCGTTCCCTCGTCACCCGTGGAGATCCGGCTCTCGACGACCGACATCGCGCCCCAGACCACGACGCGCGCGAGCCTCGGCGTGAACCTCGACTCGCGCTCGGCGGCGCCGCCGCCGCTGCCGCCTTTCGACACCGCCGATGTCGCCACCTTCAACAGCTCCACGGCGATGACGGTCTACGATACCCTCGGCAACCCGCACGTGATGGGGCTCTACTTCCGCAAGACCGCCGCCAACGCGTGGGACATGTACACCAATCTCGACGGCGGCGCGCCGGGCGCGCCCACCGCGCTCGCCTTCAGCGCGACGGGGGCGCTGACAACGGCGATGCCGCTCGCGCAGTCGCACGCCGTCGCGACCGGCGCCGCGAGCCCGCTCGCCTTCAGCCTCGATCTCACGGGCACCTCGCAGTACGGCAGCAGCTTCGGGGTGAACTCGATCTTCCAGGACGGCTACACCTCGGGGCGGTTGACCGGGGTCTTCGTCGGTTCCGACGGCATCGTGCAGGGCCGCTACAGCAACGGCCAGACGCGCAATCTCGCGCAGGTGGTGCTCGCCAACTTCATCAACGTGCAGGGACTGAAGCCGATCAGCGACAACCAGTACGCCGAAACGCCCGATTCCGGCGCGCCGCTCGTAGGCGCGCCCGGGACCGGCAGCCTCGGCACGCTGCAGGCGTCGGCCGTGGAGGAGTCGAATGTGGACCTCACCGCGGAGCTCGTCAACCTCATCACGCTGCAGCGCGTCTACCAGGCGAACGCACAGACCATCAAGACGCAGGACGCGGTGCTGCAGACGCTGGTGAACATACGATAAGGCGGAGGGACGGGCGATGAGGGATGAGGGATGGGCGATGAGAGATGAGGGGTGATGTCCAACCTGCCCATCACCCATCACCGGGAGCACGGCGAGCCATGGACAGAATGATCTTCACCGCGATGACCGGCGCGAAGCACCTGCTCGAGCGGCAAGCCGTCACCGCGAACAACCTCGCGAACGCGTCGAGCACCGGCTACCGCGCCGAAACCCGCGCGGGACGCGCCGTGCCGGTGGTGAGCGAGACGCTGCCCACGCGCGCGTTCGCGCTGGAATCCACGACCGGCGCGGATTTCACGCCGGGCGCGATTTCACGCACCGGGCGCACGCTCGACGTCGCCGTGCAGGGCAAGGGCTGGATCGCGGTGGAAGCACCGGGCGGGGGCGAGGCGTATACCCGGGACGGCAGCCTGCAGGTGAACCAGAACGGCGTGCTCCAGACGCGCAACGGCCTGAACGTGCTCGGGGACGCGGGCCCGATCACGATTCCGGAGCAGACGGAGATCACGATCGGCTCGGACGGCACGGTCTCGACGGTGCCCGCCGGCAGCCTGCGCGCCTCGGTATCGGCGCTCGGCAGGATCCGGCTCGTCAATCCCGACGAGGCGGTGCTCGAGCGGGGAGCCGACGGGCTGTTCCGCGTGCGCGGGGGCGGGGACGCCACGCCGGACGCAGCGGTGCGCCTCGCATCGGGCTACCTCGAGGCTTCGAACGTGAATGTCGCCGAGACGATGGTGGACATGATCGCGCTCGCGCGGCAGTTCGATCTGCAGATGAAGCTCATGCACGACGCCGAGTCGAACGCGCGGCAGGCCTCGCAGCTGCTCGCGCCCGTACGGTAGCCGCCATGGGCAGGCTTGCGTTCCCGCCACGGCGGCGCAGGGATCACGGAGAAGCTCGCGGCTCGAGTCACGGGATCGACCGGGAGGCGAAGGAGCGGAGAGGGCTAGAGATCGATGCGGCGTTCCGCGTTGTGTCCGTGCCGTTCCACCCGTCCTTTCTCCGTGTCCGCCGTGATCTCCGCGGCGGGATCTGACGATCGAGCCGGGCTACCGGCGCAAAGAAGGGCATGCCGACATGGTTCGTTCGCTGTGGATTTCCAAGACCGGGCTCGACGCCCAGCAGTTGAACCTCGACGTGATCGCCAACAACCTCGCGAACGTCAGCACGACGGGGTTCAAGCGCTCGCGCGTCGCGTTCGAGGACCTCATCTACCAGACGCTGCGCCAGCCGGGCGCGCAGTCCTCGCAGACCACGCAGATTCCGACGGGGCTGCAGGTCGGGGTCGGAGTGCGGCCGGTGGCGACCGAGCGCGTGCACACGCAAGGCAACCTGTCGCAGACCGGCAACTCGTTCGATCTCGCCATCTCGGGGCAGGGCTTCTTCCAGGTGCTGCTCCCCGACGGCACCACCGCCTACACCCGCGCCGGCGCCTTCCAGGTCGACAACACGGGCCAGCTCGTGACGGCGAACGGCTTCCCCGTGCAGCCGGCGATCACGATACCGGCGAACACGCTCTCGGTGACCATCGGCAAGGACGGCGTGGTGAGCGTCACCCAGGCCGGGCAGGCGACCCCGAGCCAGGTCGGCACCGTGCAGCTCGCGAGCTTCATCAATCCGCCCGGGCTGCAGAGCATGGGCGACAACCTCTACCTCGAGACGGCGACCTCGGGCACGCCCGCCGCCGGGACGCCCGGCTCGAACGGGCTCGGACTGCTCAACCAGGGCTACCTTGAGACCTCCAACGTGAACGTGGTGGAGGAACTCGTGCTGATGATCCAGACGCAGCGCGCCTATGAAATCAACTCGCGCGCGATCCAGACCTCCGACCAGATGCTCGCGCGGCTGACGCAGCTATGAGCCCGCGCGCCGCACTCGCCGCCGTCGCCTGCGCGTGCGCTCTCGCCGGCTGCGCGCTGCCGCCGCCGCCCGCGATCATCCACCAGCCGGTCACCGCCCGGCCCGCGCCGCGCGCGGTGCCCGAGAGCCCGAGCGGCGCGATCTTCCAGGGGGCGAGCTCCTACCGGCCGCTCTTCGAGGACGTGCGCGCGAGAAACGTCGGCGACACGCTGGTCATCCAGATCGTCGAGAAGACCGCCGCCAACAAGAAGGGATCGAGCCAGGTGAACCGCACCGCGGACGCCAAGGCCGAGGTCGGCGCGATGAACGTCATCCCGTTCGGCTCGTTCTCGGGCCTCGCCGGTTCGGGCAGCTCCTCCAACACCTTCGAGGGCGGCGGCCAGGCGGCGGCGAGCAACGACTTCACGGGCGCGCTCGCGGTCACCGTGATCGAGGTGCTGGCGAACGGCAACCTGCTGGTGAGCGGCGAGAAGCAGATCGCGATGACGCAGGGCACCGAGTACATCCGCTTCTCGGGCGTCGTCCACCCGCGCACGATCACGGCCGTCAACACGGTGCTCTCGACGCAGGTCGCCGACGCGCGCATCGAGTACAAGGCGAACGGCTACATCGACTCGGCGCAGGTGATGGGGTGGCTCGCGCGGTTCTTCCTCACCTTCCTGCCCTTCTAGCGTCACGTCGCGCCGCGTTCGGCGAAATCCCCGTGTGGAATCCCGATACATGCCGTCCATGACCGCCAGCTCCGTGGCACGGGCGCTTGCGCGAACTCTCTTCGCGCTCGCGATGGCGCTGGCGGCGGCCGCGCCCGCGGGCGGCGAGCGGATCCGCGACCTCGTGAGCGTGCAGGGCGCGCGGCCGAACCAGCTGGTCGGCTACGGCATCGTCGTGGGACTCGACCAGAGCGGCGACCAGACCACGCAGACGCCGTTCACCGTGCAGTCGGTGTTGAACATGCTCTCCCAGCTCGGTGTCAACCTCCCCGCGGACCGGCTCACCTCCATCCAGTTGAAGAACGTGGCCGCGGTGATGGTGACCGCGACGCTGCCGCCGTTCGCGCGGCCCGGGCAGTCAATCGACGTCGTCGCCTCCTCGCTCGGCAACGCGAAGAGCCTGCGCGGGGGCACGCTGCTGCTCACGCCGCTGAAGGGCGCGGACGGCGAAATCTACGCGATGGCCCAGGGCAACGTCGTCGTGGGCGGCGCGGGCGCGTCCTCGGCCGGCAGCAAGGTGCAGGTGAACCATCTCTCGGCCGGGCGCGTGCCGGGCGGGGCGACAGTCGAGCGCGCGGTGCCCGCGCGCGTGGGCGACGACGATGCGATCCAGCTCGAGCTCGCCGTGACCGATTTCGGCACCGTGAGCCGGATCGTGGATGCGATCAACGGGCGCTTCGCCGATGCGCCCGCGAGCGCCGTGGACGGGCGCGTGGTGCGCGTCGCCGCGCCGGCGGACCCCGGCGAGCGCGTCGCGTTCATCGCCCGGCTCGAGGCGCTCGACGTCGTCCCGGCGCGGACCGCGGCGAAAGTGATCGTGAACTCGCGCACCGGTTCCGTGGTGATGAACCAGACCGTCACGGTGGAAGCGTGCGCGGTGGCGCACGGCGGACTGTCGGTGGTGGTGTCCACCGAGCCCGTCGTGAGCCAGCCCGCGCCCTTCTCGCAGGGCGAGACGATCCTCGTGCCGCGCTCCGACGTGCAGGTGCGGCAGGAGCAGGGAAGCCTCATGGTGATTCCGCGCGGGGCCGCGCTCGCGGATATCGTGAAGGCGTTGAACGCGGTCGGCGCGACGCCGCTCGACCTCATGTCGATCCTGCAGGCGATGAAGGCGGCCGGCGCGCTGCGGGCGGAACTGGAAGTGATCTAGCGATCCCCGCAGGAATCGGGACCGGCCACGGAAACACACGGAAACACGCGGACGATCGGGCAATCATGCGACGGGAAGACGGGACGGGAGGCGCTGGCTCCAGAGGCGGGGGGACGATTCGTCGCGTTCCCGCCGCGCTGCGGGGCCCTGCTCTTCGCGTGTTTCCGGGTGTTTCCGTGGCCGAACGGGTTACGGACCAGCCATGAGCGCCGGCGCCGTCGACCCCACCGGGCGGCTCGCGGGTGAACCCGCCGCGCTCGAGCGCATCCGCGCGCGCGCGAAGGACGACCCGGAGGGCGCGGTGCGGGCCGCGGCGCGCGAGTTCGAGGCGCTCTTTCTCGGCATGCTGCTGAAGAGCATGCGCGAGACGACGCAGCAGGACACGCCCTTCGACAGCTCGCACACGCGCTTCTACCAGTCGCTCCTTGACCAGCAGTACGCGCAGGTGCTCGCCGCCCGCGGCGTCGGCCTCGCCGAGATGATCGCGCGGCAGCTCTCCGGCAGCGCGGCACGGCCAGCGGCAGCGGCTCCCGCAGTGGGGCCGGCGGCGGCGCAGCCGGCGCAGGAGCCGCCCCCGCGGGCCGAGGCACCGCCCCCGGCCGCGGCGCGGTTGCCCGCGCACGCCCGGGACTTCGTGGGCCGGGTCTGGCCGCACGCGCTCGCCGCGGCGCGCGAGACCGGCGTCGCGCCCCACTTCATCGTCGCGCAGGCGGCGCTCGAGAGCGGCTGGGGCGCCGCCGAGATCCGCGGCGCCGACGGCGGCGCGAGCCACAACCTCTTCGGCATCAAGGCCGGGCGCGGCTGGACGGGAGCGGTCGTGGAAACCGCCACCACGGAGTACGTGAACGGCGCGCCGCAGGCGGCGATGGAGCGTTTCCGCGCCTACGGTTCGTACGCCGAGGCGTTCACCGACTACGCGAGGCTGCTGAAATCGCAGCCGCGCTACGCGAGGGTGCTCGAGAACGGAGCGGACGCCGCCGGCTTCGCGCGCGGCCTCCAGCAGGCGGGCTACGCGACCGACCCGATGTACGCGGAGAAGCTCGTGCGGATCATCAACGGCCCGTTGCTGCGCGCGGCGCTGACCGGCTGAGGGAGGGCGCATGGCGGGGCTGCTCGGCATCGGAATCACGGGACTGCAGGCGGCCCAGCTCGGGCTTTCCACCGCGAGCCACAACATCGTGAACGCCGCGACGCCCGGCTACAGCCGCCAGGAGGTGGTGCAGGCGACGCTGCCGCCCCAGGCGACGGGAAACGGTTTCATCGGGCAGGGCACCGCGGTAGAGACCATACGGCGGCAGTTCGACGAGTTCCTGAACCGCGAGGTCGTGATCGGCGAGTCCCAGAGCGCGGCGCTCGCGGCGTTCCACGCGCAGATCACCCGCGTCGACGATCTTCTCGCCGACCCGAACGCGGGGCTCGCGCCGGCGCTCCAGTCCTTCTTCAACGGCCTGCACGACGTGGCGAACGAGCCCGGGAGCGTCGTCGCGCGCTCGGCGCTCGTGAGCGCGGGCGAGGGACTCGTCTCCCGCTTCCGGCTGATCGACCAGCGCCTCTCGGAGCTTCGCGCGAGCGTCAACGGTGAGATCGTGTCCACGGTGGCGGGCATCAATACCTTCGCGGCCGAGATCGCGCGGCTGAACGAACGCATCGTGGTCGCGGAATCGGCCGTGGAGCAGCCCGCGAACGACCTGCGCGATCGGCGCGACCAGCTCGTGCTGGAGTTGAATCGCCTGGTCGGCGCGAGCGTCACGCAGCAGGGCGGGGCATACAACGTGTTCGTCGGCAACGGCGTGCCGGTGGTGATCGGCGCGCAGTCCTTCGCGCTCGGCACGCTCGCCTCGCCCACGGACCCCGGGCGCACGGTGGTGGGCATCGTGACGCCGGGCGGCGTGACGCAGATCCCGGACGACTCGCTGCAGGGCGGATCGCTCGGGGGGGTCATCGCCTTCCGCGGCCAGTCGCTCGACTCGACGCAGAATGCGCTCGGCCGGATCGCCATCGTGCTCGCCGGGACCGTAAACGAGCAGCACGCGCTCGGGCAGGATCTCGCCGGAGCGCTCGGCGGCGCCTTCTTCGGCGTCGCTCCCGCCAGCGTCGCGGGCTCGAACGGCAACACGGGCAACGCGCAGCTCGCCGCGGCGTTCACCGACTACGGCGCGCTCACCACCAGTGACTACCGGATACTCTACGACGGGGCGGCGTGGACCGTGACGCGGCTCTCCGACGGGGCGCAGCAGAGCTTCGCCGCGCTGCCCGCGACGGTCGACGGGGTGGCGATCTCGATCGCCTCCGGCGCCGCGAACGCGAACGACCAGTTCCTGCTGCGGCCCACGGCGCTCGGCGCCTCGGGCATCGCGATGGCGATCTCGGATCCCGCGCGCGTCGCGGCGGCGGCGCCGATCCGCACGGCGGCGGGCGCCGCGAACACCGGCGCGGCCACGATCAGCGCCGGCGCCGTGAACGCCCCGCCGCCGCCCGACGCCAACCTCACCCAGACGGTGACCATTACCTTCACGGGCCCGGGAACGTTCAACGTGACGGGCGTCGGCACCGGCAACCCGGCCGGCGTCGCCTACACGCCGGGAGCCGGCATAACCTACAACGGCTGGACCATGGCGATCGCGGGCACACCCGCGGCCGGGGACACCTTCACCGTGTCGGCCAACACCGGCGGGGTGTCGGACTCCCGCAACGCGCTGCTGCTCGCGGCGCTGCAGTCGCGCGGCACGATTGCCGGGGGGACGGCGACCTTCCAGTCCGCCTACGGGCAGCTCGTGAGCCGCGTGGGCGACGACACGCGGGGCGCCGGGATCCGCGCCGACGCGCAGCAGGCGTTCCTCGCGCAGGCGCAGGCGGCGCGCGAGTCGTACTCGGGCGTCAACCTCGACGAGGAGGCGGCGAACCTCGTGCGCTACCAGCAGGCCTACCAGGCCGCGGCACGCGCGATCCAGGTCGGATCGCGACTGTTCGACGAACTCCTCGATCTCTCAAGGTGAGGCCGGCATGCGCGTCAGCACGTCACTCATTTTCGACCGCGGCGTCGCTGCCATGCAGGAGCGGCAGTCGGAACTCCTCTCGACCCAGCAGCGGCTCGCCACCGGGCGGCGCATTCTGTCCCCGGCGGACGATCCGGTCGCCGCGGCGCAGGTGCTCCAGTTGACCGAGGCGGACGAAACCAACACCCGGCTGCGCGTGAACCGCGACTACGCGCAGAACCAGCTCGCGCTCGCCGAGGTTTCGATCGCGCAGGCGGTGGACATCCTGCAGGCGGTGCGCGAGCGCGCGGTTGCGGCGGGCAACGGCGCGTACACCGACGCCGAGCTCCAGAGCATCGCGAACGACGTCGCGGGCCGCTTCGAGCAGCTCCTCGCGATCGCCAACACGACCGATGCGCAGGGGCGCTACCTCTTCTCCGGCTACCAGGGAGCGACGCTGCCCTTCGTCGTCGACGGCGCGGGCGTGGTGCAGTATCGGGGCGACGAGGGCGAGCGGCTCGTGCAGGCCGCGCCCTCGCGGAGAATCGCGCTGAACGTGACCGGCGCGGCGCTTTTTCAGCGCGTTCCGGCGGGCAACGGCGCGTTCACCTGGGCACCGGGCGCGGGCAACGCGGGCTCGGGCGTGATCGGCCCGGGCAGCGTGGTCGACGGCACGCTCGTCACCGGACACGATTACCGGATCACCTTCACCGTCGCGGGCGGGGTCACCACCTACGACGTCGTCGACATGACCTCGGCGACGACGGTGCTTGCGGCGCAGCCCTGGAGCGGCGGGCCGGCCGCGCTCGAGTTCGACGGGATCGCGGTGAACCTCGAGGGGCGGCCGGCGAACGGCGACACGTTCGCGATCGTTCCGAGCACCGACCAGAGCGTGTTCGCGACCCTGCGCAGGCTGATCGGGGCGCTGCGCGGGGGCGGCGGCACGCCGTTCGCCAACAGCCTCGGCATCGCGTTGACCGACCTCGATCGCGCGCTCGACACGGCGGTCGCGCAGCGGGCGAGCGTGGGCGTGCGGCTGCGCGAGATCGATGCGACGAACGGCGTCGGGGAAGCTTTCGGGCTGCAGTACCAGAGCGCGCGCTCGCAGCTTGACGACGCGGACTATGCAAAGGTGGTGAGCGACCTCTCGCGCCAGCAGTTGACGCTGCAGGCGGCGCAGCAGTCGTTCGTGCGGGTGACGCAGCTCTCGCTGTTCGATTTCCTCTAGCGGCGGACCTTACGCGAGGAACGCGAAGCGCGCAAAGGCAGGTGGTCCAGACCCCCGCGGGTCCACCTTGCGCTCTTCGCGGTCCTCGCGCGGGCGAGCCAGCTCACGCGGCGACGCGCGCGGCCGGTTCCGGTTTCGCCGGGGCCGCGAGCGGCTGCGGACGCGCGACGCCGTAGCCCTGCGCGTAATCGATGCCGATGCCGCGCAGCCGCTCGATCGTCTCGGCGCACTCGACGAACTCCGCCGCGGTCGCGACGCCCGCCCTCGCGCAGACCTTCTGCAGCGAGCTCATACGGGTCAACGCACCCGTCCCGCCGGGGCGCTCGCGCACCATTGTGCTGTCGATCTTCACGAGAGCGGCGCCGACCGATTTCAGCGCCTCGTAGGACTCCGGGTCGCGCCCGAAGGCGCTCACGGCGAATTCGCAGCCGAGAGCCTTCAGCCGCGTCGCGGTGGCGCGCGCCTGGATCGAGGCGGAGGCCATCTCCTCGCCGATTACCTCGAAACAGAGCACGCGCGGCGGCATGGCGTATTCGCCGAGTTCGCGCTCGACGAACGCGGCGAAGTCCTTGGTTTCGAGGGTGGCGGCGGAGAGGTTGATGTTGAGGTGGGTGTCCGGATCGGCGCGCGCCTCGCGCCACCAGGAGGCGGCGTGGGCGATCACCCAGCGGTCGAGCACCGGCATCATGTCGTGCTCCTCCAGCACCGGCAGGAACGCCCCCGGCGGCACGAGGTGCTGCTCCTCCTCGCGCAGGCGTATGAGGATCTCGAGCCGGTAGGGCATCCTCCGCCCGGGCACGAGCGGCACGATCGACTGGCCGAGCAGCATGAATTCGTCGTTCTCGAAGGCCCGGGCAAGGCGCGTGAGGGGTTCGTTCCAGCCGGTGAGCGTCCCGGTGAGCGGTAGCAGGTAAGACCCTGTCGTTGAGCGCTGCGTCGCCATGGTTCGGTTCCCCTCTGCTTCCGGGCCCACGCGGGGGCACGCCTGCGCCCGCGCGGATTGCCACGCCCGTCGCCGCAATAACGGACCGGCGCCGCGAAACTGAAGGGGGCATGCGGGAAGGGGACAAGGCGGATCGGCCCGGATGGGGCCGCCGCCGCCGCGGGCCGCGGCGTATGATGCGCGGAACGGGCGCGGACCTCCGGGAATGGCATGCCGAACGCCGCCGACATTCAATGGTTCAAGGAGGAATTCGGCGCCCGCATCGAGGCGGCGATCGCGGGGACGCCGTTCAGCCTTGACTTCATCACCGCGATGGCGTGCCGGGAAACCGGGACGATCTGGCCCGTTCTGCGCCGGAAGAACCTCGGCACCGCCAGGCTCCTCGAGCTTTGCGTCGGTGACACGCTCGACGCGAGCGGCGGGCGCAGGGCCTTCCCCCGGACGAGGGCCGAGTTGCTCGCCCGGCCGAACGGGGAGCGCATGTTCGCAATCGCGCGCCAGGCGCTCCTCGAACTGGCGGAGCACATCCCCGCCTACGAGGCGGTCGCGCGGCGCCCCGGGAAGTTCTGCCACGGCTTCGGCATTTTTCAGTACGACCTGCAGCATTTCCTCGTCGATCCGGATTATTTCCTCGAGAAACGCCACGCCGACTTCGACGCGTGTCTCGCGCGCTGCCTGGGCTCGCTCGGCGACGCGCTGCGCGCGCTCGCCTGGCAGGGCAGGACGAGTCTCACGGACGTCGAGGCGGCGTGCGTGGCGATCGCCTACAACACCGGCGGCTACCGTCCCGCGAAAGGACTGAAACAGGGCCACCGGGACGCGGACGGACGCTACTACGGCGAGAACGTCCTCGACTTCATCCGCCTCTCGCAGGCGGTCGCGGCGCGGGGGGGCGGCGCGGCGCGGCCCGCCCCGCGGCCGGGAACCGCCCCGCTCGCGCCGCCGACGCCGGTCGCCGCGGCCGGGCCGCACTACGAAGTGGAGGTGCTCGAGTCGACGCTCAATCTGCGCCGCGAGCCGCGGGTGGATCGCGCGCGGCGCAACGCGAACGTGATCGCGAGCCTGCCGGACGGGCACCTCGTGCGGGCGCTCTCGAACCGCGCGGTGAACGGCTTTCTGGAGGTGGAGACGACCCTCGCGGGCGCGTATTTCCGCGGCTACGCGTACGCGCGCTACCTCAAGCCCGCCGCGGGCACGCCCGGACTTGCCGCCGCGGCGCCGGCAGCCCGGCCGCCCGCCGAGGGCATCGTGGCGGTGCACATGCCGCGCCGCACCGGCACGGTCACGAGGCGCACCGCGATCGCCGGCGCGCACTCGCTCAACGAGCCGGGCCAGCCGGCGCGGCGCGGCGGCACGCCGGCCGCTCTCTGCGCCGAGCTTGCCGCCATCATCGCCTGGCTCGCGGTGGACAGGCCCTCGCACCTGCGCTACCAGCCGCGGGGCGGGATGATCTTCTGCAACGTCTACGCGCACGATTACTGCCACCTCGCCGGCGCCTACCTGCCCCGCGTGTGGTGGGGCGCGGGCGCGATCGAGAGGCTTGCGCGCGGTGAAACGGTCGAGCCCCGATACGGCGAGACGATCGACGAGCAGCGCGCGAACGATCTTTTCCGCTGGCTGCGCGATTTCGGACTGCGTTTCGGCTGGCGGCGGACCGGGGCACTCGCCCGGCTGCAGGTGGAGGTGAACGCGGGAGCGATCGGCCTCGTCGTCGCGCGGCGCACGCAGGACGGGCGCCCGGGCCACGTCTCGGTGGTCGTGCCGGAAACCGGGGCGCGCCGCGCCCGGCGCGACGCGGCCGGCGTGGTGCTCGCGCCGCTCCAGAGCCAGGCGGGCAGCACCAACTTCCGCTACGGCACCGGCCGCACCGGGTGGTGGCTCGCCGCCGGGTTCGCGGAGAGCGGATTCTGGCTTCATGCGTGAGGCGCGACACGAGCCCTCGCGAATGGCCGAGGGCGTGCTAATCGGCATCCGGCGGCGCCCGCCGGGGGCTTGATGCTCTTCCTGTTCAGCGATTTCGGCGCGGGCGATCTCTATGTCGGGCAGGTGAAGGCCGTGCTCGCCGGGCGCGCGCCCGGCGTGCCGGTCATCGACCTCCTGCACGAGGCACCGGCGTTCAACGTGGCGGCGGGCGCGCACCTCCTTGCCGCGCTCGCCATGCGGATTCCCAGGGGCGGGGTCGTGCTCGCCGTGGTCGACCCGGGCGTGGGCGGGCCGCGGGAGGCGGTCGCGGTGTTCGCCGACGGGCGCTGGCTGGTCGGCCCGGACAACGGCCTCCTGTCGGTGACGGCAGCCCGCGCGAAGAAGGCGACGGTCCATGCGATCGGATGGCGTCCGGAGCGGCTCTCCGCGTCGTTTCACGGGCGCGACCTCTTCGCTCCGGTCGCGGCGATGCTCGCGAACGGCCGCCGGCGCAGCGCGCGGCTCGACCGGCGCCCCGGACTTGCCGTCGATTTCGGCGCGGGCGATCTCGCCCAGGTGATCTACCTGGATCACTACGGCAACGCGATCACGGGACTGCGCGCGGGCTCCGTGCCCACGGAACGCCGCGTGACGGTGGGAGGCCGCGAGATCGCGCACGCGCGCGTCTTCCCGGAAGTCCCGGCGGGCGCGCTCTTCTGGTACGAGAACAGCCTCGGGCTGGTGGAGATCGCCGCCAACGGGGCGAGCGCCGCGGAGCTCCTGGGCATAGCGGGGAAGAGCCGCGCCGGCCGCGCACTCGAGGTTCGAGTCGCCCACGGCGGCGAGACCGGACCGGAGCCGCGAGAGTGACGGGCGCAGCGAGCGCCTCGACTTCCCGCACGCCGCCCCAGTAAAGGGCATGAGCGCGCACGTGCTCGACTTCGACGACACGCACCTGCGCACGCCGCTCCCTCCCGGCGTGCCGGTCGCTGCCACGCCGCTCGCGCTCTCGGAGCGCCGCGCCCGGCTGATCCGTCGCGGCTGCTAGAATTCCCCGTTCCGCCGGCCTGCCGTCACGCATCCGCCATGCCGCTGCGCCCCGACTTCAAGGCCCGCGCCATCCTCGTGGCCGACCGCATCGACCTTCGCGGCTGGAAGGCCGAGGAGAGAATGGCGTCGAACCCGCTCGTGGTGGCGGTGCCCGGCGGTGGCGCCGCGGTCCTGTTCCGCTACGGCGCGGCGGTGTTCTTCGACGTGATGCCGGAGGAGGAATCCGGGTTCCTCGCGCGGCTCGCGCGACTCGCCGCCGGGCCGCTCGGCGCCGGAGAGACGGAGGAAGTCGAGGTGAGCGTCGATCCGCGTGCCCGGGAGGGCATGCAGGGCGGGCGCGTGCTCCTCGCGGGCGACGATGTCGAGCGCCTGCAGATCGTCGCCGACGTGCTCTCGAAGAGCGTGGTGCTCGCCTACTACGAGTCGCAGGTCGCCGGCAGTTTCGAGCGCGTGGAGCCGCTCGCGCAGCAGCTCGAACGGGAGGGCCGCATCGCGGCGAGCCCGGGCGAGATCTCCCGCCACATCGGCGCGATGCTGCTCACGGGCCACACCATGGTGGGGCGGGCCGCGGTCGCCGAGAAGCCGGAGCTCCTGTGGGAGCACCCGGAGCTCGAGGGGCTGTTCATCCGGCTCGAAGACGAGTTCGAGATCAGGGAGCGCCAGGCGACGCTCGCGCAGAAGCTCGAGCTCGTCGCTCACACCGCGCAGACGCTCGTGCAGCTCCAGGAGGGCCGCCACATGGTGCGGCTGGAGCTCTACATCGTGCTGCTCATCGTCTTCGAGATCCTGCTGACGCTCTACGGGATGTTCCTGGGACGTTGACCGCCTCCCCGGCCCGCCTCATCCGCCCACGCGCAGATCGGCGGCAAGCGGCGGCGCCGGGTAGTGGAACGCCACCGGGCCGTCGGGGAGCGAGTCGACGAACTGTCGCACGAAGGGCTCGCGCGATTCGTTCACCTCGGCGACGGTGCCGTGCGCGGCGACCACGCCTTCCGAGATGAAATAGATGTAATCCACGGCCTTGAGGGACTCGACGACGTCGTAGGTGACGACGATCGAGGTCACGCCGAGCGCGTCGTTCAGGCGCCGGATGAGGGTCGACACGGCGTTCAACGAAATCGGGTCGAGCCCCGAGAACGGCTCGTCGTACATGATCAGCATGGGATCGAGCGCGATCGCGCGCGCGAGCGCCACCCGCCGCTGCATGCCGCCGGAGAGCTCGCTCGGCATGAGGTGCCGCGCGTTGCGCAGCCCCACGGCGTCGAGCTTCATCAGCACGAGGTCGCGGATCATGTATTCCGGCAGCTCGGTGAGTTCCCGCAGCGGGAAGGCGATGTTGTCGAACACCGGGAGGTCGCTGAAGAGCCCGCTCACCTGGAACTGCATGCCCATCTTGCGCCGCATGGCGTAGAGCGTCTCGTCGTTCATGTCGTGCACGACGCGGCCCTCCACCTTCACGTGGCCCGCGGCGGGCTTCAACTGGCCGCTCAGCAGGCGCAGCAGCGTCGTCTTTCCCGAGCCGCTCGTGCCGAGGATCGCGACGATCTTCCCGCGCGGGATCGTGAGGTCGATGCCGCGCAAGACCTGCCGCTCGCCGTAGGCGAACCGGAGGCCTGAAATCTCGACGAGCGGGTCCGGGGTCACGATCTGTCCAGCCGGCGCGTGGCGCGGGAGCCGCTATGTTAAGCGGTGCAGGCGGTGAAGGATAGGGAGGGGAAGCAGGAAGGAAGGAGAGAGGAGGGAAGAGAGAAGAAAGAGGAGAAAGAGGCGGATCCTCGCCCGCTGTCCGGCGGGCGCGGGACAGAGAAGTGTGGTGGCTTATGATGCGGCATGGGCCGCATCGAATCGCTCGACTACCTGCGGGGGCTGATGGCGCTTGCCGTCGCCGTCTACCATTTCGTCGGGATGAGCCTTGGCGAGCCCGACTCCGGGGACGCGCTCGGGCGGCTCGGCATCTACGCGGTCGCGGCCTTCTACGTGCTGAGCGGGCTTTCGTTGACGCTCGTGTACCGGCACCGCCTCGGGAGCGGGCCGCTCCTCGCCGCCTACGCGGTGAAGCGTGTTTTCCGCATCGCGCCGCTCTACTGGCTGGTGGTTACGCTGGCGGTGGCGCAGGCGGCCGGCCCCGCGGTGGCTGCCGGCGCGAGCTTCACGATCGACTGGTGGCGGCTCTTTCTCAATTACTCGCTCCTTTTCGGATTCGTGAAGCCGGATGCCTACGTCTCGACCGGGGCGTGGTCCATAGGCAACGAGATGGTCTTCTACGTGCTGTTTCCGTTTCTCGTCGCCCTCGGGCTGAAGAGCCGGGCGGCACTGGCAGGCGCGGGACTTGCGCTCCTCCTCGTCCACGCGCTCTTCGCGTTCGTGCTGCTCGATTCCGCCCGGCCGCTCGCCCCGCAGTTCGTCACCTACATCAATCCGTTCAACCAGGCATTCCTGTTCGTGGCCGGCGTGATGATCGGCTTCTTCCTCGACACGCGTGGGCCGTGGCCGGGCGGGCGCTGGGCCGTGCCGCTCCTCGCGGCCGCCTTCGCCTTCTACCCGGCACGCGGCGATCTTGTGGTCATCTGCGCCGGCACGGAACGCATCGTCTTCACCGCGCTCACCGTGGCGCTCGTGGCGGCGGTGCACGCTGCCGCGTTTCGGCTCGCCCGCGCTCCCGGCCGGGCGCTCGGGCTGCTGGGCGAAATGTCCTATTCCCTGTATCTGCTGCACCCCTTCGTCGGCGTTGCCCTCGTGACGGCGGCGCACGAGGCGGGCATGCGGGCGGGAGCGCAGCTCGCGGCGCTGACGCTCCTCGCGGGGCTGCCCGTCGCGCTCGCCGCGAGCTATGCGAGCTTTCGGCTCCTCGAGCGCCCGATGATGGGAGTGGGACGGCGGCTCGCGGCGCGCATCACCGGCGCGGACGCTTCTCCCTCCGCAGTCGCGGACACGGGCGATTCCCGGAACGCGGCACGATGATGCCCGGGTCCGGCTCGCCGCTTGCCGCTAGGCTGCCGCCGGCGCGCGAAGCTTCCTGTCGTTCACCCGGAGCATGTCCATCAGCCGGCGCACCGACTTCAGTTCCTCGAGCCGCGCGACCGAGCCGATGACCTCCTCGATCCGGGCCGCCGGAATCCGGCCCTTCGCGTAGACGCGGAACTTCTCCTCGATCTCGGCGCGGGTCAGCGGATTCTCCGGCGAGCCGCGCGAGTGCTCGCAGCGCGCGACGATGGTGTTCCCGCCGTCGAGCTCCGCTTCCACGGCCGCCTGCACGCCCGCAAGCGAGGCGTCGAGCTTCACCTCGACCCTCTCGACGGCGAACTTGCGCAATACCGGATCCTCGTAGCGCGCCGGCTCGAACTGGGCGAGCGTCAGCGCCTTGTCGGCCAGCACCACGGCGGCAACGTAGTGAATGGAGAGCAGCGCCTCGAACTTGCCCTTGTAGCGCGGGAAGATGCCGTGCATGTCGAAGATGGTCTCCGGCAGGGCAACCCGCACCCGCTTCACGCGGGCGAGGTCCACGGCATGCCTGCCGACGAGATCGAAGAGCGCGGTGGTAACGCCCTGTATGCCGGATGCGCACGGCCACAGGCGTAACGCGATTTTCTCCAGCTCCCAGCGCCGGCCGAGATCCGCGACCGCCGCCTCGGGCCTGCCCCCGCCGGAGTAGGTGCCGTAGAGCCCGCCGTCCTTCGCGGTGAGGAACTCCCGTGTCGCGACGAACCGTTCGCGCGCGAGGAGCGCCGCCATGAGCCCGGAGAGCGCGCCGCGGCACTGGTGGAATTTCACCGTCGGCGTACCCCACGCCGCGAACGTGCCAGCGGCCTGGCTGCCGGCGAGCCCGAAGGCGCGCGCCATGGTCTCGGGGTCGAGGCCGATCAGCCGTCCGGCCGCGGCGGCCGAGCCGAACGGGCCGATGATTCCGGGTCCGTGCCAGCCGCGCTTGCGCGCCTCGGGGAAATCCCAGCCGAGCCCGACGCGGGTGGCCGTCTCGCAACCCGCCGCCAGCGCGACGAGGAGATCGCGGCCGGTCAACCCGTCGCGCTCGGCGATGGCGAGCGCGGGCGGCACCACCTCCGGCGTGATGTGGGTGAGCGTCGCCCGGTGCACGTCGCACATCGTGACCGCGGTCACGAGGTAGCCGTTCAGCATGGTCGCACCGGCGAGCGAGAGGCGATCGCCGCCGATCACGCTCGACTCCTGCGACTGGGCGAGGGCGGCGGCGAGCGCGGCGACCTGGAGCGTCTCCTCGCCGCGGTCGCCCGCGATCGCGCAGGCTAGCGCGTCGAGGAGCAGGTTTTTCGTGTGTTCCCTTGCGGAGGGCGCGATGCCGTCGTAGTCGAGCGTGGCGGCGAACCGGGCGAGGGTCTGGGTGACTTCGGCGGGCATGCGGGCTCCTGTGGCGGGGCAGGGTGAGCGGTGAATCGTGAATGGTGAACGGCAAATCGTCAACGCCGGCAGTGCTCGCCGCGCCTTCACGTTCCCCGCGGCCTTTGCGCGAGATGCATTCTATGCCAGCATTGCCCCGGCCTTCGCGGGCGAGTGGCCGCGAAGGCCTGTTCCCGGATACGCCGGACAATGGACATCAGCCATCTGAAGTCATGGATCGGCCGGCAGGAAAGAGCCGGCGATCCCCTGCCGTCGTTCCCCGCGAACGCACTCGCCGCCACGCTCGACGAGGACGGGCGAACCGAGCCGGGAGCGGCCCTGCCGCCGCTCTGGCACTGGGTCTATTTTCACGAGCTCGTGCGCGCTTCCGAGCTGGCGGACAACGGCCACGCGCGGCTCGGCGGCTTCATGCCGCCGGTGCCGCTGCCGCGGCGCATGTGGGCGGGCGGGCGATTCCGTTTCGAGCGCCCGCTCCGCGCCGGGCAGCCGGCCCGCCGGGTTTCCACCGTCGCGGAGCTGACGGCGAAGGCGGGCGCCAGCGGCGAACTCGTGTTTCTCGTCCTGCGGCATGAATTCACCGGCCCCGCCGGCCCGGCGCTTGTCGAGGAGCAGGACATCGTGTACCGCGAGGCGCCGCGTGCGGGACAGAGCGCGCCGGTCCCGCGGCGGGCGCCGGGCGGGGCCGTATGGCGGCGCGAGACGCGGACGAACGAGGCGCTGCTCTTTCGCTATTCGGCGTTGATCTTCAACGCGCACCGCATCCACTACGACGAGCCGTACTGCCGGCGCGAGGGTTATCCCGGGCTGATCGTGCACGGCCCCCTGATCGCGACGCTGCTCGCCGAGCTCGTGCGCGCGAACACCGCGGCTCCGATGCTTGCTTTCCGCTTCCGCGCGGTGAGCCCGCTCTTCTGCGGTTCGCCGTGCATCGCGTGCGGCGTGCCCGACGGGCGGACGGTGAAGCTGTGGGCAGAGGACGGTGCCGGCGGACTCGTCATGGAGGGCGAGGCGGAGCTCGGGCAGTAGGAGACCCGGGAGCGGCGAGGGCACGCCGGATATCGTTGCTCGCGCTCGCGCGCGCAGCCGTCGGGCGCGGCCTGGCTGCGCGTATGATCGCCCGGGAATGAACTGGAACCTCGCGCAGCCGGTGTTCGAGCAGTGCCGCCTCGCTCCGGGCCGGCTCGCGCTCGCCGACGGCAGCGAAGAGCTTACCTGCGAAGCGCTCGCGCGGCGGGCGGCGCGGCTCGCGGCGGTGCTCCGGGAAAACGGGATCGGGCGCGGCGCTCGCGTCGGGATCCTCGGTTCGCGTAGTCGCGCCGCGGTCGAAGCGGTGCTCGGGGTCGCGTGGGCCGGTGCCGCGTGGGTACCGCTCGGCCTGCGCTGGCCGGCGGAGCGCCTTGGAGCGGTGCTCGCCCAGGCCCGGCCGGATGCCGTCATCGCGGACGAACGGGGCGCCGGCCGGCTGTCGGGGGCCGCGTCCGCGGTGGCGCGGCTCGTCGTGCTCCCCGGCGCGACGGAGGCCGGATCGGCGCCGGGCGTTGTGCCGGCGCGTTTGCTCCGCCTCGACGCGCTGCCCGACTGTGGCGAAGTCGCTCCCTGTCCGGTGGGCCCGGACGACCTCGCGTACATCGTGTTCACTTCGGGCACCACCGGTGTGCCGAAGGGTGTCATGGCGCCGGCGCGCGCCGTGGCGGCCTATCTCGCGGCGCTCGGGGCGCGCAAGGCGATGACGCCCGAGGATCGCGCCTCGCAGTTCACCGAGCTGACATTCGATCCGTCGGTCGGCGAGATCTTCCTGCCGTGGTATGCCGGCGCCTCGCTGCACATCGTGCCTGCCCCGAGCGAGGTTTCGCCCGCCCGCTTCATCGCCGGGCGGCGCCTGACCGTCTGGGGCTCGACGCCGGCGGCAATAGCGTGGATGCGCGACACGCGCTCCCTCAGGCCGGGCATCTTCCCGGCGCTGCGTTACTCGTCTTTCGGCGGCGAGCCGCTCCCGCTCGCTTCGGTCAAGGCGTGGCAGGCCGCGGCGCCGTCGAGCGTGATCGACAACCTCTACGGACCGACCGAGGCGACGGTGGACTGCGCCGGCCAGCGCGTCGAGCCGGGCGCAACCCCGGTCGTCACGCCGGGACGCGGGGTCCTCGCGATCGGCACCCCGCATCCGGGCACGGAGCTCGCGATCGTGGCGCCGGACTTCAAGCCGCTGCCGGACGGGGAGCGGGGCGAGCTCGCGATCGCGGGCGAGCAGTTGACGGAGGGCTACCTCGGCGCCCCGGAACTTACGCGCGAGCGCTTTCCCGTCGTCGCGGGCCGGCGCTGGTATCTCACGGGCGACGTCGCCGTGCGCGATGCGGCGGGCCTGTACCATCACCTCGGGCGCATGGACAACCAGGTGAAGGTCCAGGGACACCGGGTGGAACTCGAGGACGTGGAGGCGAACGCGCGGATTGCCGCGGGCACCGACCAGGTGGCTGCCATCGCGTGGCCCGTCGCAGACGGCGTGGCGCACGGGATCGTCTGCTTCGTCGCGGGCAGCACGCTCTCCGCCGAGCGTATCCGCGAGGCGCTGCGAAGCCGCCTGCCGGCATACATGATGCCCGCGGCGGTGCACTTGCTTCCCGCGCTGCCGCTCAACGCGAATGGCAAGCTCGACCGCCGGGGGTTGCTCGCGCGGCTCGATTCCGGGGGACGCTGAAGTGACTCCCGGGGCCGGCGCCGGCGCGGGCGCCTCGCTTGCCGGGCGCATTCTCGCGTGGCGCCTGCCGGCGATCGAATCCTCGCCGGCCGCAGTCGCGTTTGTGCAGACCGCCGCGGGCAAACTCGCGCTGTTCGCGGTGTTCGCGGCGCTGATGAAACTCGATGCCCGCGGAATGTGGCTCGACGGGCGCTACCTGTGGCTCATCGTCACCGTCGCCGCGGCGCTGGTGTCGCTCGCCGGGCGCCACCGGCACCTCGCGCTCCTCGCCTGCGGCGCAGCGTTGCTCGCCTACGCTCCGGAGTGGATCGACTTCGGCGGCGTGTGGGCGGTGGCGCGGCAGGAAGGCGAAGGCGATATCCGGTTCCTGCGCGTGAGCGCCGTCGCCGCCAGCCTGCCGCTCGCGCTCTGCGCGCTCTGGCTCGCGCGCCGCTACCGCGAGCACCCCCTCGGCAGCCATCCCGTACTCGCCCAGCACATCGTGTACTGCGGGTTGCTCGGACTCGCCGCCTCTCACCTCCTCGCGGGCCTGCCGCAGGTGCTGCTGTGGGCCGTGCTCGCGGTTCTCGCTGCCGGTTTTTCCTACTTCGCGTACGCGCTCATCGACCAGCGCCACCGCGAACCGGCGCCGCTCGCATGGCAGATCGCATCGCTCAATCCGTTCGCGTGGCCGACGCCGGTGCCGATGGGGCGCGGCGCGGCGAGCTGGCGCGCCGCCGAGGCGCACGCGGCGGAGGAGCTCGCCGTGACGCAACTGAAGGCCGTGAAGCTCCTCGTCTGGGCGTTCGCCGTGAAGCTCCTCCTGTGGGTCTATCGCTGGACGATCTACCAGCAGCTCGGCGTGCCGCCGCTCAGGGTCGCGTTCGACGCCTTTCTGCGCGGCGCCGGGGTGCCCGCGCCGCTCGGCCTCGCCAGCGTGATCGCGAACTTCCCGGAGCAGCTCCTGCAGGTCGCGATCTGGGGCCACGTCATCATCGCGACGCTGCGCCTCGCCGGCTTCCGCCTGCTGCGCAATACCCGCCGCCCGCTCTCTTCGCGCACGATCGCCGAGTTCTGGAACCGCTACCTCTACTACTTCAAGGAAGTGCTGGTCCACGTCTATTTCTACCCGGCATTCGTGCGCTGCTTCAAGCGCCATCCGCGACTGCGCCTCGCGTTCGCCACCTTCATGGCCGCGGGTGTCGGCAACTGGTTCCTGCACTTCATCGTGCAGACGCCGGCGATCGCCCGGCACGGGCTCGTCGAAGCGCTCGCGCGCTCGCAGACCTACGCGTTTTACAGCATCATGCTCTCCGCGGGCATCATCGCCTCGCAGTTGCGCAGGCGCGGTCCGGCCCCCGGGCGCGGGTTGCTGCGCGGGCGGCTCGCGCCGTGCCTGGGCGTGGCGGCGTTCTTCTGCCTGCTGTCTTTTTTCGACGGGCCGCAGGGGCACGTATCCCTCGGCAGGCATTTCGCGTTCCTCTACCACGTGCTGAGGGTGGATCGATGGCTGGCGGCGACAGGATGAGGATCCGGGAGTGCGTGAAGGAACTCCTCGCGGAGCACGGGGACCGCGCGCCGTTCGGAGACGATGACTCGCTCGTGAAGGCCGGGCGGCTTGACTCGCTGGCGGTGGTGAAGCTCGTGACCTTCCTCGAGACCGAGTTCGCGGTGGATTTCGCGCGTGTCGAGTTCGAACCGGAACGCTTCGATACGGTGGCGAGCATGGCGGCGGTGGCCGAGGAGTCGCGCCGCGCGGGCTGAGCGGCGTTCAGCGTTCAGGACCCGGGTCCGCCGGCGCCGCCGCGCAGGGCGCCGCCACGGAGCCGCGCGTCGAACAGGGGGCGGGTGTCGGTTCGGCCGGCGATCATGCTGAAGCCGTTCGGGCGCGCGGCAAGCTCGATGGCCCTCAGTTTGTCCCGCGGGCTCAGGCGGGCGTATCGCTGCAGTATCGCGGGCGAGCTGAACAGTTCGTCCGCCCTGAGGCAGAACATGCGCGCGCCGGCCTCCGCCGCGCCGGCGGGGTCCAGCAGCTTGCTCGTGCGGCCGAGGTTGACGCCGTGCACGGCCGCCCAGTCCATGCCGGCGCGCCACAGCATGTCGAACGCCTCGTCGAAGCGGTAGGCATGGACGATGGGATGCAGGTAGGCGTCGACGTTCATCGACGCCTCGTCCATTACCCGGGTGTCGCGTGCGGCGTACACGCTGGAGTAACGGTCGCGCCCGAGCGACAGGCCGAGCGCCCGCATGATCTCGACTCCCTCGTGGAGGGACATGCCGTGCCGGTCCCAGAACGTGAGCAGAAGCTCGCGTTCGAGCAGCCGTGGCCACTCTCCGCACGCGTGGTAGTGCCAGAGCACGATGTGGCCGTCCGCCTTGAGGTGACGGCAAAGATTGCCGAGGCCCCGGCCGGGATCCGCGAGGCAATTGATCACGCCCGTGGAAACGATGACATCGAAACGCTCGGGCAGGTCGAGCTCGAGCAGGTCGTGCTGGCGCAGCCGGAGATTCTCCGCGCCGTGCCTGCCGGCGAGCTGGCGGGCCGTGTCGAGGGACGCGGAGGTCATGTCGATGCCGAGGAAGCGGCAGGCCGGAAATCTCCTCGCGAACGCGACCAGCCGGTGCCCGGAGCCGCATCCGGCATCGAGCACGGACTTGCCGTCCAGGAATCCCGGCGGAAAGAGGAGCGCGGCCATGTTGGCCACGTCGAAGATGAGTGCGTCCCCGGCCGCCGGGCTGGGGTACGGAAAGGCCTCGTAGAGCTGCCTGACGTCCCGCGTTGGCTCGTCCGTCATGTCGTGCCGCAGGCGAGGTCGCCCTGTTCAGCCGGCGGCGGCGCGGCGCGTTGCGTGCCGCACCCACGAACGCACGGCGCTCGCTCCCGCCGAAAAGTACGAATCGCAGTGCTCCCCGGCGGCGTAGCGCGGCCAGCGCATGAGGAGCGCGTGCGCCTTCGGCAGCGCGTGGAACGGCATGCGCGGCGTGAGGTGGTGCAGGAGGTGGTAGCCGTTACGGTGCGGGTGAAAGAGCTGCCCCGCGAGGCTCGAGAACGGGTGGTTCCGGCTGAATGCGATCAGCCCGCCCGGCTCGAGCCCCACGTGATCCGAAATCTCGCGGAACGCCGTGATCGGGTGAAACACGAAGGCGCGCGCGGCGATCCACAGCGCGGCGAACCCGAGCGCCTCGCGAGGCGAGGCCACGAGGCCGATCGCGCCGAGCAGCCCCGCCCACCAGCAGGCGACGCCGGCAAGCCCGCGGGCGCTCATGCGGCCGAGGTGCCCGAAGAGCCCGCCGCGCAGCATCCGTGGCGAAAGAACCTGGTCGAGCCACACCGAAACCCAGCCGCGCGCGAGCCGCGTCTCGTCGTGGATGAAGTCCGGATCGCGCCCGGGATCGCCGAGGAACTTGTGATGGCGGTTGTGCTCGGCGCGGTACACCCGCATCGAAACCCACAGCGGCCAGCAGCAGAGGAGGTTCGCGAGCACGCGTGCGCGCGGGCGATTCGCGTCGAAGCTGCGGTGTGACGCATCGTGCAGCAGGTTGCCGAGCGCCCGCTGGCGGTTCCCGATCACGAGCAAGGCAAGGGGCACCGCGATCCAGCCGAACGCGGCGACCGAGGCGGCCGCGGCGGCGACGAAGAGCCAGTCCGCCGCGGCGGCGGCGAGCGAGAGGAGCGGGCGGGGGCGGTGGAGCGCCTTCAGCTCCCGTGCGAAGCCGGCGGCGCGGGCGTAGCGCCACATCTTCCCGATGTCCTCGCTGACCGCGCGGTGAGCCGGCGCGGCGGGCCCGCGGAGTCGTGTCGCGTTGCCTTCCATATTCAATGAGTTGCGCCACACACTGGCGAGCGATGAAGGCAGCAAGTTGCGTGCCAGCATGCGCCTTCCCCGGTGGCCTCAGGCCGCGGTCACCGTGTGGCCGGCCGCCCGGAGCGCCGTCACCGCCCGCTCGAGGTCGCCCTGCCGCACCAGTATGCAATCGGTATGGTAGGTGGAGACCACGAAGAGGCTCACCTTCGCCTCGGCGAGCACGCGCGCGATGCCGGCCAGCACACCGACGAGCGCGAGATCGAGCGTGCCCGCGACCTGCAGGCAGGACCAGCCGGGCTTGCGTTCACCCGGCCCAGGATCGATAACCTCGGGGGCCACGACGGACAATTCGTCCTCGGTGCGCGTGATTGAGTACCACGCCGCGCCGGCGAAGGCGTCGAGGTCGAGGCGCGCATCGGGCGCGAGGCGGTGGATGCAGAAGGATTCCGGCCGGAGGAGGAACTTCAAGTTCGCCGCCGATATGCGCCGATGCAAGCCGATATGAAGGTGATCGGGGTCGCTGTACTGCCCGGTATGCCGCCAGTGTGCCCGTTGCGCAGGCGGCTGGCGAGCGGGAAGTCGCGGTCAGGCGATCGCGGGCATGGCGTTCCGCACCCGGCCGCGAAAATCGCGGGTGCTGTTCCGCATTCTGAACATTGGCGCGCAGGTGCGTGCGCAAGGAGCTTCGATCCAATAGAATCCTCGCGTCCCGTCCAATGACCGGCGAGGGCGCGGCCCCGCCGGTCGATAGAGGGCGCTCGCCGAAGCGCCCGCGAACGTGCGATCAGGGAGGAGCCCGTGATACTGGAAGTGGCGATCATGAAGGTGAAGCCCGCGCTCATGGCGGAGTTCGAGAAGGTCTTCCCGCAGGCGGCGGCCGTCAGCGCGAGCTGCAAGGGCTACATCTCGCACGAGATGCAGCGCTGCGTGGAGACGAAGGGCAAGTACTTCTACCTCATCCGCTGGGAGAGCGTGGAGGCGCACGAAGTCAACTTCCGCCAGACCCCGAAGCGCCAGCAGTTCCGCGATCTCATCGGCAAGTACTGGGTCGAGCCGCCCGTCGCGGAACACTTCGAGGCGATATGACAGACTGCCTTCGGCACTCTGTCATCATGAGTGCGAATACCGAAACCCGTACGAGAATTCCCCCGGGCGCAAGCGCGACGGGATCCTGAGGAGCGAGGCGTGGCCGATAGAGGACTGTGGGTTACGTGGTACGACCTCGGCGGGGGTGACCGCGAGGCGCACCTCGCGTGGCTGCATGGATCGTACATTCCGCGCATGCTCGCCCGGCCGGGGTTCCTGCATGCGGCGCACTACGCCAACGCGGGCGTGCCGCCGGTGCCGCACCGGCGGCACACGACCGACCCGTCGATCCCGGCGGGCAACGACCTCATCCTGATCTTCGGGGCCGGGAGCCCGCACGTGTTCACTCGCGGCTGGCGGTCGTTCGCGACGGGCGCGCCGAGCCGGCTCGACGAAGGATTGACCGCCGAGGACCACCGGATGCTCGCGATGCGGCGGGGCGCGCGCGCCTGCATACTCACGGAGGAGGCGAAATCCGGCGGACCGGAGGCGGGCACGCGCGAGGGCCTCATGCTCGCTCCCTGCATACAGATCGGGAGCTTCAACGCCGAGGGCTGCGACGAGGAGCTACTCTCGTGGTATGGCGACTGGCGTTTTCCCGCGCTCTCGCGGCTGCCGGGCTGCGTCGCGATCCGCAAGCTCGTGGCATCGGCCGGCTGGGCGCGGCACGCCGTGCTCTATGAATTCGCTTCGTTCGAGGCGCGCGCGGAGCACCTGCCGAAACTGGCGGCGCTCTACCCGGAGGAGTTCGCATGGACCAACCGGTTCACGCCGAAGCTTCTCCATGCGCCGCACTCGCCGGTCGTGGCGCGCAGGCTCTGGCCGGCGGTCAAATAGGGCCGGCGATCAGCGTGGTTTCTCCCTCCCCTTCAAGGGGAGGGTCGGGGTGGGGATGGATAAGGACAGACGACGGAGGTACGAGTGGCGGGTCTGGGAAGGCTGAAGGGGGCGGTCGCGCTGGTGACCGCCGCGGGGCAGGGGCTGGGGGAGGAAATTTCGCGAATGTTCGCGGCGGAAGGGGCGTCGGTCGCGGTCACGGACGTGAATCTGCCCGAGATCGAGCGCGTCGGCGCCGCGATCGGGTCGGCCGGAGGCGAGGCGCTCGTGCTGAGAACGGACGCGACACGTGACGCGGAGGTCAAGGACACGGTCGCGAAAGTGCTGGCGCGCTGGGGCAGGATAGACATACTCGTCAACGCCGCCGGCGGCTTTCACCGTTTCGCGCCCATCACCGATATCGCGGAAGAGGAGTGGGACCGCGTCATACTGCTCAACCTCAAGACGACGTTCCTCTGCTCGCGCGCGGTCGCGCCGGCGATGATGGAGAAGAAGAACGGCCGCATCATCAGCATCGCCTCCGGCGCGGGCATCGCGCCCAATCCCCACGCTCCCACCTACCTTCCGTACGGCGCCGCCAAGGCGGGCGTGATCGGGTTCACCAGGATCCTCGCGCGGGAGCTGGGTCCGCACGGGATCACCGTGAACGCCATCGCGCCCGGTACGACGCTCACCCCGCGCGTGAAGAAGGTGCGCGACGCCGCGAGTGTCGAGCGGCTGATCGCGACGAACCCGATGCGCGCGCTGGTGGAACCGGTGGACACGGCGGAAGCGGCTCTCTTCCTCGCTTCCGGCGCGGCGCGCTACATCACGGGCGTGACGCTCAACGTGAACGCCGGCAACCTGATTCAGTAGCGCCCCGACAGCGTGCCGTGGGGCGTGGATGAGAACGTCATGAGCCGCGATCGCGTCACGCTGCCCGCGTTCTTCGCGCGCCACCGCGCCGATCGACGGGCGGGCATCGCCATGGGCCGCGCCCTCTTCTCCGCGCTCTGCATCGCAGCCCTGCTCGCGGGCCCGGCGCCGGCCGGCGGTTATCCCGTTCGGCCGGTACGGATGCTCATCCCGCAGCCCGCCGGCGGCACCATGGACACGATCGCGCGAGCGCTCGCCGACCCGATGGCGCGCTCCCTCGGGCAGAACATCATCATCGACAACCGCAGCGGCGCGAACGGCATCATCGCGGGCGAGACCCTCGCGCGCGCCGCGCCCGACGGCTACACGCTGCTCTACACCTCGGCGTCTCTCGTCAACAACGAGCTCGTGCAGAAGAAGAAGCCGTTCGAGACGCTGCGGGACTTCGCGCCTGTCACCCTCGTGAACCGGCTGCCCGGCTACCTCGTGCTGGTGCACCCGCAGCTCGCGGCGCAGAACATGCGGGAGCTCGTGGAGCTCTCGAAGGATCCGCGCCGGCGCGTTCTCTTTGGGTCGAGCGGCGTCGGCAACAGCCAGCACCTGTTGGGGGAGCTCATCAACGCGCGCTCGGGGGCGAAGCTCGCGCACGTGCCCTACAAGGGCTTCGCGCTCATCATGAACGCCCTCATGGGAAACGAGATCCAGGTCGCCTTTGGTTCGCCCACCACGGTGATGGGGCACATCAAGGCCGGGCGCGTGCGCGCGATCGCCTACACCGCGGACCGGCGCTGGGCGGTCATGCCGGATGTGCCGACCGTATCGGAGTCCGGCATCCCCGGGCTCGTCTATCAGGCCTCGTGGCACGGCATCTTCGCTCCGGCGGCGACGCCACGGGCCATCGTGCTGCGCGTGCAGGGCGAGGTCGCGAAGGCGGTCGAACTGCCCAGGATCCGCGAGCTGATGGACTCCGGCGGTCACGTCACCGTGGCCGGTTCCCCGGGGGAATTCCGCGAGTTCCTGAAGACCTACCTCGGGGAGACCGGGGAGCAGCTCCGCGCCGCCGGCATCACCCCGCAATGACGGAGTGGCCGGGGCCCGGGAACGAGTGACCAGGGTGGAAGGACAGGAGACGAGATCGATGAAGCTCTACATGACGCCGGGATCCGGCAACGCCTACAAGGTTCGCGTACTGACGGGGCTCATCAACGTGCCCTGCGAGAAGGTCTACGTCAACGTTGCCGCGAAGGAGCAGAAGCAGCCCGCGTTTCTCAAGTTGAATCCCCGGGGAGAAGTGCCCGTGATCGAGGACGGCGACACGGTCATCTGGGACTCTTCCGCGTGCCTCGTTTACGTGGCGCGCAAGTACGGAGGAGAGGCGTGGCTGCCATCCGACCCGGCGCAGATGGCGCAGGTGATGCAGTGGGTGGCGCTCGCCGGCAACGAGATCCAGTACGGCCTGCAGTACACGCGCCGCGGGGTGACGCGCGGGCGCTGGACGGCGGGCAACCTCGAGCAGGGCCAGGCGCTCGGGCGCACCGCGCTCGGCACGCTCGAAGGCCGGCTGAAGGACAGCGAGTGGCTTGCGCTCGGGCGGCCCACGATCGGCGACATCGCGTGCTTCCCGTACGTCGAGACGGCGCCCGACGCGAAACTGCCGCTCGACCCGTACCCGGGAATCCGGGCGTGGCTCGCGCGCTGCAAGGCGCTGCCGGGCTGGCCGCCGCGGGAGAAATCGGACTAGGTCAATGCGGCCGCGGAATGACACGGAAGCGCACGGACGGAAGGCGATAGCCCGGGCTCGCGTCGGCCGGCGCGGGATACTCGGGCAGGCGGGCTCGTATCCTGAGGCGGTTTCCGCGTGTTTCCGTCCGATTCCGCGGCGGGTGTGACGGCAAGCTGCAAGGAGGTGAAATGGCAAGGAGAACCGCGTTCGTCACCGGCGCCTCGCAGGGTATCGGCGCCGAAATCGCCGTCGCGCTCGCGCGGGACGGGTTCGACCTCGCCGTGTCCTCGATGCAGCGGGAGAAGCTCGCGGGCACGGTTGCCCGCATCGAGGCGGCGGGCGGGCGCGCGGTGCCGGTCGAGCTCGACGTGCGCTCGCACGCGAGCATCGGGCGCGCGATGGACGCCGCTTCAGCGGGACTCGGCGCGGTGGAGCTCCTCGTCAACAACGCGGCCATGGCGTTGAAGCGCGCCGCGCTCGACATGACGCCCGACGAATGGGAGAACGTCATCGGCACGAACCTGAGCGGCGCCTTCTTCGTGACGCAGGCGATGGGGCGGCACCTCGTCGCGGCGCGCCGGCCGGGGCTGGTGATCACACTTGGGTCGACTCACGGACTGGTCGCGCTCGAGGACCGGCTCGCCTACGGCGTGGCGAAGGCCGGCGTGATGCACATGACGCGCATGCTCGCCTACGAGTGGGCGGAGCACGGCATACGGCTCAACGCGATCGCACCGGGTCGCGTCAACACCCCCTCGCGGGCGGGCTCGATCGCGGATCCCGCCGCCCGCGAGCGGCTGCTCGCGCGGGTACCGCTCAAGCGCTTCGCCGAGGCCGACGAGGTGGCCGCCGCCGTGTGCTACCTCGCGAGCCCGGCGGCGTCCTACATCACGGGGCACACGCTCGTGCTCGACGGCGGATTGACCGTGTACTGACCGCGCTACGACCCGCGGTCAGTACACTTCGATTAATCGACCGCCATGCGGTCGGGGACCGCCACGCGGTGTCTGACACCTCCCGGACCAACACGTTTTGCAGGGTCCCGGAGTCGGTATGATAGAGGAGACGATCCCCTTCTCTGGATGAAAATCGCGGGCCGGAAGGCCCGCGCATGTCATTGGGGCTGGTAGCCGATCTCCTTCACGAGCGCCGCCATCTCCGCGTACTCTTTCTTGATGCGCGCGGAAAGCTCTTCCGGCGTGTTGCCGACCGGCTCCAGTCCCTGCGCGAGGATGGTGTCGCGCACCTGGGGGGTATTCAGCACCTTGACGACTTCCCCGTGCATGCGCTTCAGGATGGGGCGCGGTATCCTGGCCGGAAACGCGAAGCTGTGCCAGGTCACGTTCTCGAAGCCCGGCAGCCCGGATTCCGACACGGTCGGCAGGTCGGGCAGCACGGGGTTGCGCTTGAGCGAGGTCACGGCGAGCGCGCGTACCTTGCCGCCCTTGATGTTGGGCACCGCGATGAGCGGGTTCATGACGAACATCTGCACTTCGTTCGACAGGATCGCGATCACCGACTGCCCGGTCCCCTTGTAGGGAATGTTGACGAGGTCGATGCCGGCCGCCTTCTTGAACCGCTCGGTGGCGAGCAGCGGCCCCGCGCCGGTCGAGGCGAAGTTCATCTTTCCCGGGTTGGCCTTCGCGAGCGCGATGAACTCCCTCAGATTGTTCGCCTTCACCGTCGTGTTGATCACGATGATGTTGCCGCCCACCGTGAGCTGCGTGATCGGCTGGAGGTCGGTGAGCGGGTTGTAGGGCATGTTCTTGTAGACGTGCGGATTGATGGTGTAGCCGCTATAGGCCGCCATCAGCAGCGTGTATCCGTCGGGCGTCGCCTTCGCGCCCATGTCGAAGCCGACGATGCCGCCCGCGCTGCCGCGGTTGTCGGGAACGACCTGCTGGCCGAGGGCTTCGCCGAGCTTGCCGCCGATGAGACGCGACAGGAAGTCGCTCGGCCCGCCGGCCACGAACGGAATGACGAGCCGGATCGGACGGTTCGGGTAGCTGCTTTCGGCTGCCTTCACCATCGGGAACGCGGCAAGCAGGAAAAGACCCGCCGACACGAGAATTGCGCGCTTCATTTCACACCTCCCCGGTTGACCGTGATGGCTACCCGCGCCCCGCCGGCGCGCCCGCAAGGGGGCGCCGGCTCGCGCTTCCCGGCTATCGTCCACCGGGAAGTGGCGGATCGTCAACCGCGGACCGTCAACCTCCGGCCGGAGAACCCGGCCACCGTAAGCCATGTATCCCGGGCTACTCGCGCGCGAGCCATGGCGGCGGGCAAGCCCGGTTCGCATCGACGGCGGCACCGAACCGGTGCCTGGCGTCAGCGCGTCTCCGGTCTCCGGCAGTACGCGACACAGGTCGAAGCGGGGGAACGCGTAGCGGGTGTCGCAGCGCGTGCTGTCCGATCTCGACGATCCGCCGGCGTGTCGACACCGACACATGTCGAGCAGCTCACGACAGTCCGCATCGTGACCAGATCGCGCGCGCCCTCGTGGAGGCAGGCTGTAGCGGCGGACCCAGGCCGGCGCGAGCGCGACTTCGCAGGCAAAATGCATCGGCTTCGTGTAGGCTGCCGCGCGCGAGAAGCGATCAGGAGGGCATTCACCGCGCCGGGGTTGGGCAATTATTACCGGTATGTAACTCACTATATGGACTTCGTCGCCAGGACGCGACGCAAATCTGGGAAAATGAACGTTGTTCATTCTGCGCCTGCGCGCCCCGGGGTGACATGTCGAAGCTCGCCAGCACGGTTTACCTGTCGTTGATTTCCTTCGTCGCTTTCGCGGCCGCCATGGACGACGCCGCGAACGCGCCGCCTGCGGAAGGCGTGTCGGTCTTGATCGTGTGGCTGTTCCTCATCGGCTTCATCGCGATGATCGTCGGCTTTCTCGGCTACATGTGGTGGGTCGAGAAGAAGAAGAAGGCGCAGCGGTAACCCTCCCCGGCGGCCCGGCCGGAAGAACCCCGCGCGAATGGCGGGGTTTTTTTGCGCCCGCCCCCATGGCTGACGCGAGCCCGGTCCAATCCGTGACCCCGGGCTCGTCAGGCGGAGCCCGTCCCGGGGTTCCTCCGCGACCTTCGCGTGAGCTGCGCCCGGGCCGTCACGCGGGCGCCGCGGCGGCATTCGACGCCATGCGCGCGAACGATTCGTACTGCGTCCATTCGAGCGGGTGCTCCTCGAGCGTCGCCGGGTTCCACATCCTGCGCGGGAGATCCAGGATGTCCCCGCCGTAGACGTGGAGCCCGATCGCGGGCGCGCCGCCGGCGGACTCCGCGACGTGCACCGCCTCCGCCCGCATGGGCAGTACCGATCCGGGCGCGAGCGTCACCTCGCTCGCGCGCCGCAGCCTGCCGTTCTCCCGCAGATAGAGCGTATTTTTCTCCTCGCCGGAGAGGAGCAGGATCTGCGCCCAGGTGCCGTGATCGTGCGGCGGTGTGCGCCGCCCGGCCGGGAAGCAGACCTTGAGGAGCACGAGGTCGGGCGCGCGGTAGAACACCTGCCGCGCGTTGCCGCCGACGCCGGGGATGTGGGCGAGCGCGCGCTCGATCGCGCCGATGTCGCCCCGCAAGCCTTCCAGCACCTCGCGCGCCGCCTGCATGGGGTCGGCGCGCTCCACGGCCTTCGCGAAACGCGCCACCAGTTCGTGAACTTTCATCGCGTCGTATCCTCCTTGTTGGCTGCGAGCCGCGGGCTGCTGGCTATGCGCCGCGAGCTTTGCGTGCTGAGCTGTCGGCGCCCGCTACTGCCCAATTTCCACCGCCCACTGCCCACTCATACCGGGCCGACCTCGTCGCCCACGCGGATCACCCCGCCCGGCCCGCGCGAGATCATCCCCACGGCGAAGGTCGGCTGCCGCTGTCCGAAACGGCTGACGAGCACCGTCATGACCGGCACGTCGCGCGCGCCGGTATCGGGATTCGCGTGCGTCGCGAGGCAGCGTGTCTTGTCTCGCGCGACGTCGAACTCGACGGTCCCGATCCGGACACGGCGCCCGAGCCAGCGATGTTCCTCCCACGCGGGAATGCCATCGACGACGATATTGGTGCGAAACCGGGCTTCATGCAATCCCGGTTCGCCGCAGGCGGCGGCGACGGCGGCGAGCGAGGCGCGGCCGTGGAGGGTGATCTGCCCGGCGTCGTTGTCCTGGTAGCGGGGCGTGACGCCGTCACCGACGAGACGCAGCGGCAACCGTGTCGCGTGACCCGCGAGCGGGTTCTCGTCGAGTCCGAGCACGAAGTCCGTCAGGACATCGCAAAGCCGCTTGCGTCCCGCTCCGTCGAGTCCGGCCGCGACGAGCAACCGGCCGTCGTGATCGATCCGCAGCCGCCGTGCGTCGTGGTCGTAGCGAACCTTCAGGCGCGCGAGGCCCGGGGTGTTGACGAGCACGAGGAACTCGTACTTCCGGCTCCAGTCCTCGTCCCGCGCCGGGGAATCGGCGAAGCGGAAGCCGAGGACGCGGTCGCCCGCCGCGCGGCCGTCGGGAAGCGCCGTCAGCGCGTCACAGGATTCGGGAGTGAAGCCCTTGACCGGGTAGCGGTAGAGGGCGACGACGCGAGGCATCGGAGAGCGCCTTGCGCCAGCGCCCCGAGCGCCGGGGAGCAAGTCCCGATCACCTCGCGCGGGCGGGGCGGGGTTTTGTTCTTAAGACCGCTTGCGGCGCGACACCGCGCAACCCGCGAGCGCAAGGACCAGCAGCCCAAGACTCGCAGGCGCGGGCACCGCTGTCCCGGTGGAAATCGAGAACACGGCCGTTCCGAAAGGGGCGCTTCCCGAATTCAGTGGACCATTGAAGGCGAACTGATCCGAAGTGAGGGTGTCCCAGATCACGTCGACGAAGTTCGCGCCGAACGTCACGACAGGCAGGAAATTGGTGTCGTTGTTGGGGTACGACGGACTGAAGAAGTCACTCGTGTAGCCCGAGAAACCAGCCCCGGTAATGGTCGCGCCGGAAACGACATCAAGGCGGAAATGAGCGTAGTTGTAGTTTCCCCACTCGATCGGTGTCAGCGTAATCTGGCTACCTGTGATATCCGCGCCGTAGTAGCCGACACACCCGCCGGTCCAGTCGCCGCCCACGAGTTCCCCGCCGCCCGCAACAGTGATGCCGATCGCGGACGCCGATTTGCAGTTCGACGTCCCGCTGGAAAAGCCGTTCTCCGCGGTGATGTTCACCGTGGCACCAAGCAGCGTCGCCTGTGCGGCAGCCCCTACGCTCAGCAACGCGGCAGTCGCCAGTCCAGCCAATAACTTTTTCGTCGTCATTGTCGTCTCCCGAGGACCAGGTGGGTTTCGCGTCAGCGGCGGCACCGCACGCAACAACCGGAAAACCGGCTCACTGCGGCAAGTCCGACGCGGGCGGGAACTCAGCATAAACCCAAGCAGGATTCATGCCGGGTAGCGGGTACACTTGCCAAGCATTAGTTAATTCAAGTGGTTACGGGACAGCAGCGCTGGCAAGGGCGTTTTCGCGAAGGCAGCGTGTAAAAGTTCCTGACAGCACGCTCGACAGGAAGCTACGAATGGTCAGGAAGGCCGGTACGGAAATCCGTGGAGATCGGCCGGAGGAAGTCACCCCGCCCGCGCTCAAGTAATCCGACTGCCGGTTCCCCCTTGCGGCTTGGTGTCCTTCGCGCCGAGGCTTTTCAGCCCTTCGTGCCTTCGTGGCTTCGTGTCGAGGCTCTCGAGGCGAGCCTCCGCGGCCGGGCGTTACACGACCTGGCGGGTCACCGCCCGCGAGTTTCCGAAGCACGGTACGTACACCGAGTGCGTACCCGGCCCGCCGGCGACGATGAACCAGATGTCGTTCGGCACCTCGCTTATCGGGAGCATCGTGTCCGGCCCGATCGCACCCAGTTCCGCGGCGCGGGAGTCGTGCACGCGCAGGAGATCCTTCGCGGTCATCCGGCGCGCCGGCATCTTCGAGGCCTGCCACAGCCGTTGCTTCACTTCCGCCTTGCCGAGCCCCGCGCGCGCGAGGATCTCGGCGTGCTCCGGCGAGAAGATCAGCCACGGCTCGCCGCCGTGCGAGTACTCGTTGCTGGGGGGATGCTGCATCGTCTCCGCGATCGCGCGGATGAGTTCGTCGGCATCCTTGGTGTGCGTGTTCATGTTCATGGTGCCTTCGGCGCCCACCACCGTCACCGCGCTCACGTTGCGGGCGTAGCGGCGCTCGACGTGGAGCGGCGCCCACGGGCTCGCGGCCTCGTTCTCGGCGCAGCAGAACGTGTACTTGCCGGGCTGTCCGTGCGTGGCGCGGTCCATCTCGCCGGGCAGCGCGCCGCCGACGTTCTGGAGAATCAGCCGCACCGCGCGTCCGATGGTCGCGTTGGCCCACGCGCCCTGACCGAGGCAGTTGAACGCGGCGTTGACGCCGAGGCGGGCCGCGAGCGGGCCGTTCACGACGACCCACACGGCCACGGGGTTCGTCGTCGCCTGTATGCCCTGGAGGTTGAACTCCGGGGCGGCGAGCGCCTCGGTGGCGGCGAGCAGCACCGGCAGGTGCTCCGGCTCGCAGCCCGCCATGACGGCGTTCACCGCGATGCCCTCCACGGTCGCGTCGCCGAAACCGGGCGCGACCCGGGCGACGACATCGTGCCGCGCGCGCGCCGCACCCCGCAGCATGCGCTCGACGCGCTCCGGCGTGGGCGGCACGATCGGCAGCCCGTCGCCCCACTTGCGCTCGCGGTAGAGGCGGTTGATGGCGTCGAGGTCGTCGGGCGCTTCGAATGTCCGCGCGATCTCGCTCACGTTCGACGCCGTGTGTTCAGCCGCCGATGAACGGCGGTAACGGCGCCGCCGATTCGAACACGGAACACCGGCTCATCGGCGTTCATCGGGGTTCACCGGCGGCTCCGAAGCGCGGTTCTGAACGAGCCCCGCGATGTCGGCCGCGCACCGCTCCGCCATGCGCCGCACCTCCTCGCGGTTGCGCAGGCCGAAGGGATGCGGGATCACGGCGATCGGCAGGCCGGGATTGCCGAGCGCCCGCGCCTGGGCGCGGCCCAGCGTCTCGAACGCGCTCGAGCAGATCGTCACCGCCGCGCGCCCCCGCTTCGCGGCTTCGACGCCGTCGTGGACACTCCACGACGCGCAGGAGCCTCAGTCGCCCGAACCGGTGATCACGAGATCGCACTGGCTCGTGATCTCCCGGATCAATTCCTCGGGTGCCGGCACGGACGCAGAACGCTTGCGGCGCTTCACCACCGCGGCGACACCGTAGCGGCTCTTCAGCAGGTCCGCGAGATCGTCGACGAGGTGATTGAAATTGGGCTTGGCGTTGTCGATGAAGCCGACGACCGCCCCCTTAAGGCCGGCGAGCCGCTTCGGCTCGCTCACACCGGGGACATTGCCCGACGGCGCGGTCGGGTCGTAGAGCTGCACGGTTCCTGCCATCGCTTGCTCCCCTCCCTTGGTTTCGCGAGACTATACCGCAGCCGCCGGTCCACGATCCGTGCGGCTGCCGGAGCGAGGCTCGTGCCGGGTATGATATGCCTCGCGGCGCGGCCGGTGCGGGAGCGCGTGAGCGCGCAGGAATGGAAGGTGCGCATCACCCACGCCGGGTGCTACCGGCTCGCGGCGCGGTCGCGCGTGACGGAGCCGAGCCGCACGCACATTGTTCCGCACGCGCAGGAACCAGGCGAGCGCGCTCACCGCCGGGCGCAAGCCGCGGGCGCCCCGGCGCGAGGTGGCCGGGGAGACAGTGCCGCGGTCCGGTCCGCTGCAGCGCACGGGAGGGGAGCAATGCGAATCACGCGCAGAAGGTTCGTCGGGACCGCCCTCGGGGCCGGCGCGGGGCTGATGCTGGCGGCTGCTTTCGGACCCGCCGGAGCGCAGCCCGCGAACTATCCCGCGAAGACGGTGCGCATCATCGCCCCGTTCCCGCCCGGGGGCTCGGTCGACCTCATTTCCCGCGCGCTCGCGCCGAGGCTCGCCGAGAGCCTCGGGCAGTCATTCGTCGTCGACAATCGCGCCGGGGCGTCGGGAACCATCGGCACGGAGCTCGCCGCGCGGTCGGCGCCCGACGGCTACACGCTGCTCGTCAATACCATCCCGCTCGTCACGAACACGTTCCTCTTCAACCGCGTGCCGTACGACGCGCTCACCGACTTCGCCCCGATCATGCTCGTCACCTCGTCGCCGTCGGCGGTCTCGGTGCATCCGTCGGTGCCGCCGCGCAACGTGCGCGAGCTGCTCGATCTCGCGAAGGCGAAACCCGGAGCGATCGACTACGGCACCGCGGGTCCCGGCACGAATCCCCATATCGCGGGGGAGCTCTTCAACTACCTCGGCAAGGTGAATCTCGTCGCGGTGCACTTCAAGGGCGGTGGCCCGGCCCTGGTCGCGGCAATCAGCGGCGAAGTGAGCGTGTCGTTTTCGGGGGTGGCGGAAACGTCGCGCTTCGTGAATGCAGGGCGGCTGCGCGCGCTCGGTGTAACGGGCCAGACGCGCACGCCGGCCTTGCCGGAAGTGCCAACCGTCGCGGAGTCCGGCGTCCCCGGCTACGAGTTCGTGACCTGGAGCGCGATTCTCGCACCGAAGAACACGCCGCCCGCGATCGTCAAGCTCCTGAACGAGCGGCTCGCGGCCGGACTGCGGCATGCCGACGTGCAGCAGCGCCTCCGGGACATCGGGTTCGAGATCGTCGCGAGTTCACCCGAGGAACTGGGCGCGCACCTTAAGCGGGAGGCGGCGAAGTGGGGCAAGGTGATCAGGGAACGCGGAATGAAGGTCGAATAAGGGCGTGCCTCCCCGTGCCCACCCGGGCAGGGCGTGCCCGCGCCCTCTCAACCGCGCCCGATGGCCGGGTGGAGTCCCGATTGACTGTCAGCATACTTGACACACCGTTGTGGACGGATCCGCGGCGGCGAAACTCATAAAAACAATACGATAGCCGTTAACGGGGTGCAGAACCGGGAATAAGTCGCACCCGCGGCGCGGCTTTCCTGTCAGATTTTTTTACAGGTTGTCACGCCGAGGTGTGGGCGAGGTGTCGATTTCCCGACGCTGGTGTCGAACTTTCGAACGTTAATCAAAGAGTTACCGTTTTGAACGAAAACCGTGTTGCTGCTTTGCACGATTCTTGCGGTCGGGCCGATCTGAAGAGGATAGCGGGGAAAAATGTCGGGCAGTAAAAAGCTCTTGGCGGCTTCTGCCGTGATCGCCTATGCGATTACGGCTTTCGTGCGTCCGGCGCACGCGCCCGAATTCGATCTTCGCAATCCGGGCTTCGTGTCCAACCACGAACTCGTGCCGACTCCCATCATGGGAATACGGGGCGAAATCCGGATGCTCCCCCTGCCTACCGCGGCCTGAGCGCACGAGGCCGTCACGGCGGGACGGCTCCTCGCATCATGTTTTCGAAGGCGGCGCATCGAGCGCCGCGAGCACCTTCGGCGGGGACATCGGCAACTGCGTCAGGCGACGGCCGGTCGCGCTCGCGATCGCGTTCGCGATCGCCGCCATCGGCGGCACGATGTTGGCCTCCGCCACGCCCTTCACGCCGTACGGATGATGCGGATTCGGCACTTCCACCACGATGGTCTCGATCATGGGCAGGTCGGAGGCGACCGGGATCCGGTAGTCGAGGAACCCCGGGTTCTCGAGGCGCCCCTGGCGGTCGTAGATGTACTCCTCGTTCAACGCCCAGCCGATGCCCTGCACGACGCCGCCCTGCATCTGCCCCTCGACATACTTCGGGTGCACCGCGCGGCCCGCGTCCTGCGCGACGACGAAGCGCAGGATCTTCACGTGCCCGGTTTCGGGGTCGACTTCGACGTCGCAGAACTGCGCCGCGAAGCCCGGGCCCTGGCCTTCCGCGTTGATCGATGACGCGGCGACGATGGGACCGCCGGTCGCGGTCCGCCTGGAGGCGATCTCCCTGAAGGTGAGCGGCGGGAACTCGCCTGCCCGCTTGCCCGCGGGCCTCGCGCAGCCGTCTTCCCAGATCACGTCTTCGACATCGATTTTCCAGATCTTCGCGGCACGCGCGCACATTTCAGCGGTCACCTTCTTGCACGCGTCGATCACGGCCCGGCCGGTCGCGTAGGTCACGCGGGAGCCGCCGGTCGCCTGCGTATAGCCGACCGAATTGGTGTCGGCGATGATCGGGCGGACGCTTTCGTAGGGTATGCCCAGCGTCTCGGCGGCCATCTGGGCCGTCGACGCGCGCGAGCCGCCGATATCCGGGCTGCCGGTCGCGACGACCGCCGTGCCGTCCTCGTTGACGTGCACGGTCGCGCTTGACTCGCCGCCGCCATTGAACCAGTAGCCCGAAGCCATCCCGCGACCCTGGTTCCTGCCGAGCGGCCGGGCATAACCCGGATGCGCCTGCAGTGCCCGCAGCGTTTCGGCGAAGCCTGCGTGCGTGATCTTCGCGCCGTGAACGAGTTGCGTTCCCGGCCGGGCCGTGTTCCTCAGCCGGAACTGCACGGGGTCCATGCCGATCTTCCGCGCGGCCGCATCGAGCGTGCTCTCCACGGCGTAGGCCGAGATCGGCGAACCGGGGGCACGATAGGCGACGGTCTTCGGCCGGTTGCAGACCACGTCGTAGCCGATGGTGCGCACGTTCGGGATGTCGTAGGGCGCGAAGCCGCACATGCAGCCGTTCATGACCGGGGAGCCGGGGAAGGCGCCGGCCTGGTACTTGAAGAGCGCGTCGGCGGCGACGATCCTGCCGTCCCGCATGACCCCCAGCTTCACCGTCATCGACGCCCCGGAGGTCGGCCCCGTCGCCTTGAACACTTCCTCCCGGTTCATCATGATCTTCACCGGGTGGCCGGACTTGCGCGACAGGGTGAGTGCCACGGGTTCGACGTACACGACCGTCTTGCCGCCGAAAGCGCCCCCGATCTCGGCGGCATGCACGCGCAGGTCGGCGACCTTCATGCCGAGGAGCCGGGAGACGAAGGTGCGCACGACGAAATGCCCCTGGCTCGAAACCCAGAGTTCCGCCTGTCCATCACCGTCGTGGCGCGCGAGCGTCGCGTGCGGCTCGATGTAGCCCTGGTGGACCGGTGCCGTCCGGAAGTCGAGCTCGACGATCTCGTCGGCGGCGGCGAACCCGGCCGCGATGTCGCCCATCCCGTACTCGATCCGTTTCGAGATGTTCGAGGGTTCCTTCGGCGCGGGCTCGATGCCGCGCGTCATCATGTCCTCGAAGAGGAGCGGCGCGCCGGGTTTCATCGCCTCGTCGACGTCGATGACGTGCGGCAGTACCTCGTAATCGACCTCGATCAGCTTCAGCGCCGCCTCCGCGATCGCCTGGGTGGTCGCCGCGACGGCCGCCACGGCGTGCCCCTCGTAGAGCACCTTCTCGCGCGCCATGATGTTGCGCGTCATGTGCCAGAAGTTGACGGCGACGCGCTCCGGACCGACGTACTCGAACTTCTGGTCGGGGAGATCCGCGGAAGTCATCACCGCCTTCACGCCGGGGAGCGCCCGCGCCTTCGCCGTATCGATCGAGCGGATGCGCGCGTGCGCGTGCGGCGAGCGCAGGATCCTGCCCCACAGCATGCCGGGCAGGGAAAAATCGGCGCCGTATTGCGCGAGGCCCGTCACCTTCGGCACGCCGTCCGGCCGCACCGGGCTGGTGCCGACGACTTTCAGCTCTTTCTCGGGATGAGTGATCACGCTCGCCACGGTCACGCCCTCCGCAGTTCGCCGGCGGCGTCGAGCACCGCTTCGATGATCTTGTTGTAGCCGGTGCAGCGGCACAGGTTGCCCGCCAGCCAGTACCGCACCTCCTCCTCGGTCGGATCGGGATTGCGCTCGAGCAGTGCCTTCGCCGCGACGAGGACTCCCGGCGTGCAGATACCGCATTGCAGCGCGGCGTGCTCGAGGAACTTGCGCTGCAATGGGTGCAGCTTCTCGCCCTCGGCCATGCCTTCGATCGTCCCGATCGACCGGCCCTCTGCTTCCACGCCGAGCACGAGGCACGAGCACGTGAGCCGCCCATCGACGGTGACGCTGCACGCGCCGCAGTCGCCCGTGGCGCAGCCTTCCTTGGTGCCGGTCAAGTGCAGTTCGTCGCGCAGGACCTGGAGCAGCGTCTGGCGGGTCTCGCAAAGAAACTCGACGGCGTTGCCGTTGATCGTTGCCGACACGTGAACCCTGGCCATCAGCTTGCCCTCCGTGCCCGCTCGAGCGCGATTTCCGCGGCGCGCCGCGCCATCACGCCGGAGACCCTGATCCGGTACGCCTTCGTCCCGCGCTTGTCGTCGATCGGCCGGCAGGCCGCGCTCACCGCCGCGGCCATGCGCTGCAGCGCGTCGGCGTCCACCCGGGTGCCGATCAGCGCGGCAGCCGCGTCCGGCACCAGCAGCGCGCGCTCCGCGACCGCGCCGACGCTCACGCGCGCCGCGGTGCACACGCCCGCCGCATCGAGCGTGAGATTGACCCCCGCGCCCACCACCGCGATGTCCATCTCGGTGCGCGGGGTGAAGCGGAGATAGGCGTCCCCGGAGCGCGGCGGGCGCCGCGCCAGCAGGAAGGAGACGACGATCTCGCCGCGCGCGAGCGAGGTCCGGCCCGGGCCCGTCACGATCTCCTCGACCGGCACCTCGCGCCTGCCCCCGGGGCCGGCGACGGTGGCGCGCGCTCCGGCGGCGATCAGGGCGGGAACGGTATCGGCGGCCGGCGAGGCGTTGCAGAGGTTGCCGCCGACGGTGGCCCGTCCCCGCACCTGTATGGATCCGACGAGCTTCGCGCCGTCGGCGATGCCGGGCCAGGCCTTCCTGAACGCGGCGCTCTCGACGAGCACCATGCACGGCACGGCCGCGCCGAACCGGCAGGCGCCGCCCCCGGCGGCGAGCGAGGTCAGCTCGGGTATGCCCTTCACGTCCACCAGCAACTCCGGTTCGATGCGGCCGCCGCGCATCTGGATCAGCAGGTCGGTGCCCCCGGCGAACACCCTCGCCCGATCCCCGGCGCCGGCGAGCAGCGCCACCGCCGCTTCCAGCGTCCGCGGCGCCTCGTAACGCAACTCCTGCATGCCTCTCCTTCTCCAGCGTGTGCGGACCGCGCCGATACTAGCATTCCGGCCGCGTTGCGTGGCCGGCGGGATGGCGCGACGCGAGCCCGGTCAGAATGCGAACTGCCGGCCGACCGCGGCCGGCGCGAGACCGTCCTCGCCGTAGGCCCGCGCCAGCGCGGTGAGCGCGCGCCAGCCGGTGCAGTGGCAGGGCACGATGCGCTTGAGCCCGAAGCTGCCGAAGTCGCGGACGGTATCGGGGATGATCGCCTCGACCTCGGCGCCCGAGAGGTGAAATCCGCCCATGACGGCGTAGAGCGGCACCTCGCCGAATACGCCGCGCGCGTCCGAGAGCACGTTGATCACGCCCGCGTGCGAGCACGCCGTGAACACGACCACGCCCTTGCCCTTGACGCGCGCCGCGACGTAACGCTCGTCGAGGATCAGGGGGTCGGGCTCCCAGCCGGCGCCGTCGGCCGACAACCCGACGTGCGGCGGAAGGCCGCGCTCGTAGGGCGTGACGCGGGGGATCTCGCCGCTCAGGTAGAAGAGATCCTCCACGGTCGCTCGCGCCTGCGGCGCGTTCACGATCGCGGCGCCACGCCGGGCGAGTTCGACCGGGTTCATGACGGTCTCGGCCGGCACCACGACGCCGTTCGGCTGGCGTATGCCGCGGACGCGGAACATTCCCTCGTTCACGTGGAAGGGGACCGGGTTGCCGCCGTTCGCCGAGGTGACGAGGCGCAGCGCTTCCGGCAACCCGCCGCCATGGTCCCAGTGACCGTGCGTGCGACGATCGCGCTCAAGGCGGCATTACTCCCACAACCCCTCGGGCAGCGGCAGGCCCGAGAGGTCCGCGGGCGTGAGCGGCTGCTCGGGTTTCATGCCCATGCGTTCCAGCACGGCGGCGAGCTGCCGGCAGTGCTGGGCGGAGTGCCAGGTGACGCGCTCGAACACCTTGTGGGCGACGGTCTCGCCGTAGTAGGTCTTCAACACGCGGGTGAGCGCACGGTCCTCGAGCCGTTCCCACCACGATTCGTAGCGCTGCCACACCGACGCGCCGTAGCGGGCGATATCCTCGCCGGTCCGCAGCGAGCCCGGCGGTTCGTTGTCGGCGATTTTCGCGGTGTATTCCGCGCCGTCCCACGTCTCGAGGAAGGACTCACCGATGCGGAACACGTGGTAGCAGAGGGTCCGGATCGGGCGCTCGCGATGGGGGATGACGCGCTCCATGAGCCGCCCGGCCGGGAACTGCCGCGCGTGCCGCTGCCCGGCGGCGAACACCATCGCGTACTTGCGGTAGAGCTCCGCGGGCGCGAGTCCCCCGATCGCCGACAGGGGGATGCCCGCCAGCTTCGCGAAGGGTTCCAGCATCTGGCCCATCGCGTAGGCCTCGCCCTTCGCGAGCACCGGCACCTTGCGCACGCCGTAGCGGTTGAAGAGAAACTCGCGGCCACCGGCGTCGTTCAGCACGTCGATGACCACCATGTCCACGCCGTTCTTCGAAAGAAACTCTTTCGTTCGGAGACAGCTGCTTCACCCGGGCTGGGTGAAGTAGAGCCATTTGTCGGGGGAGATGTCCATAATCCGGTGACGAGTGACGAGGCTGCCAGCCGGTATGGTAGCAGTCCGGGGAGGCGCGCGGTTGAGCGACCCGGCGTGCCTCGCATATGATGCCGCATCGCCGGCCGCCGGTGGAGCCGCCGCCCGAGGAGCATGCCGTCATGACACACGCGCTCTCGCGTGAATGTGCTCGACCGGCCGCGGAACGGGGCCGGGCGGCATGCGGAGATCCCCGCGCGCGAAGGTCCGCCCGGGAATTCGCCCGCGAACGGCTGCCGGGGCGGGGGGCGATAACCGGTCGATCCCCATTGATACCGAGGGAGGAAACATGAGTGAAACCATCCGCGTCGGCATCGTCGGCGCCGGCGCCAACACGCGGCTGCACCATATCCCGAAGCTGAAGGCAATCGCGGGCGTGGAGATCGTGGCGGTCGCCAACCGCACGCGCGCTTCCTCGGAGCGCGCCGCGAAGGAATTCGGGATACCGCGCGTGCACGAGAACTGGCAGGCGCTCGTCGCGGACCCCGGCATCGACGCGGTCGTCATCGGCACGTGGCCCTACCTGCACTGCCCGGTGACGCTGGCGGCGCTCGCGGCGGGGAAGCACGTGCTGACCGAGGCGCGCATCGCGATGAACGCGTCGGAAGCACGCCAGATGCTGGCGGCCTCGCGGGCCCGGCCGCATCTCGTCACGCAGGTCGTCCCGGGGCCGGCGACGTTCGGCGCGGACCCGATGGTGATCGAGCTCCTCGCCGGGGGCTACCTCGGCGAGTTGCAGGCGGTCGATCTCCGCGTGCCGGCCGGTTTCGTCAATCGCGACGCGCCGATGCACTGGCGCATGAACCGCGACTACTCGGGGATGAACATCCTCTCGATGGGCATCTGGTACGAGTGCCTGTCGCGCTGGGTCGGTCCCGCGAGGGCGGTGATGGCGAGAACGCGCGTGGCGGTGCCATACCGCATGGACGAGGAGCGCGGCGAGCGGCGCGCGGTGGAAGTGCCCGATCACGTGGAAGTGCTCGCCGACCTCGCGAACGGCGCGATCGCCCGGATGCACTGGAGCGCGGTGTGCGGATTCATGCCGGGCTCGGAGATCTGGCTCTACGGCTCGGAGGCAACGCTGCGCTTCGAGCAGCGCGGGCGCGACGACGGCGTACTCTCGGGCGGGCGGCGCGGCGACAAGCAGATGGCGCCGATCCCGATTCCCGGGGAAAAGACCTACCGCTGGCGGGTGGAGGAGGAATTCATCGGCGCGATCCGCGGGCGCGAGCCGGTCCGGCGCACCTCGTTCGCCGACGCGGTGAACTACATGGATTTCACCGAGGCGGTGCACGTCTCCAGCCGGGAAGGGCGGCGGGTCTCGCTGCCGCTCGGCTGAGCCCCGCGGGCGGCGCCGGATCCGCCCCGGAATCCGGCCTCCCCGAACGCATCTCCCTGCATCCGTGACCGCAATTCGCGCGGCAGCCGGCGCAAGCCGCTTCCTCGCGGCAAACGGCGCGAGGCTCCACTACCTCGATTACGGCCGCACCGGCGCCCGGCCGATGCTGTGCGTGCACGGCGGCTCGACCTTCACGACTTCACGCTGGTCGGGCACTCGATGGGTGGCATGATCTCGCTCGTCTACGCGGCGACGTATCCGCAACGGCTCGGCCGGCTCGTCATCGTGGACAGCATCACGCAGGTATCGATGGACCAGGCGCTGCAGTTGCGCGAGTTCAGCGCCCGTCCCGCGCGCGCATACGCCACGCGGGAAGAGCTCGTGGCGCGCTACCGCCTGGAACCCGCGGGAGAGCAGTTCGCCGCGCCGGAAGTGTTGCGTCGCATGGCGCTCCACAGCGGGCGGCGCGACGCCGAGGGGCACTGGCGGCACAAGGCGGATCGCCGCGTGTACCGGCACTTCGAGCCGATCGACGGCGTGCCGTTGTGGGGGCGCGTCACGGTTCCCGCTCTGGTGGTGAGGGGAGAGCACAGCGCGCGATTCGGGCCGGAGGTGCTAGCCGGAATCCGGGCGGGGGCGCCGCAGGTGCGGTCGGCCGAAGTGCCGGGCCCGGACCACCACGTCACGCTCGACAATCCGGGCGGGTTCGTGAAGGTGGTGCGGGAGTTTCTGCGGACGGCGTGATCGGCGTATCCTCGTCCATGGCCCGGGCGGCGTGCCTGCGCGGGTGCGCGGTCGTTACCCGCGCCGACCGGGAACCGGCACGCGGGAGGTTTCTTCGCATGCCGCGCCGCCGATCGGGGCCGGCGCCGCGGAAGGACGATGCTATCATTGCGCGATGCGTGAAGTGATCGCGGCGCCGTTGCCCGGCCTCGACCTGCGGCGGCACTACGGACATCACCAGTCGCCGGCGATCCGCGCCGGCGGATTGATCTTCTGTTCGGGCATGCTCCCGGTCGATCCCCGTAGCGGCGAGCGGCTGCACGGGACGCTCACTTCCGAGACCCACGTGGTCTTCGGCAACCTGAGGCTCCTTCTCGAATCGGCGGGCTCATCGCTCGACCGCCTGGTGCAGGTGCACGCGCTGATTCATGACAGCATCGAGTACGACGTGCTGAACCGCGTCTACCGGCAGTACGTCGCGAACGGGCCGCCGGCGCGCACCGTGTGGGACGCGCGGATCGAGGCGGGCTTCAAGGTGCAACTCGACGTGATCGCAGCCGCATGATCCGGATGCCGCGACGGGCTGCGGGAGTGGGAAGCATGGAAGCCGTGCACGGACAGGATCCACGGGATGAACGGGGTGAAAACCGGTCTCGTCCGTAGGGTGATGGCGCCGCCGCCGGGGCTCGATCCAGCCGCGCTCGACCGGCACGCGTCGGCGGCGGTACGGGGCGGCGCGTTCGTTTTCGTGTCGGGACTCTCCGCCACCGATCCCGCCACCGGCGCGGCGATTCGCGGCACCACCGCCTCGGAGACCCGGCGCATCCTGGAGAATCTCCGGCTGATCCTCGAGGCCGCGGGTTCTTCGATGGAACGGGTCGTGAAGGTGAACGTGATCCTCGCGAGCATGCTCGAGGCGCCCAACATGAACGAGGTCTACGCGCGCTGCTTTCCCGAGCCGCCGCCCGCGCGCACGGTATGCGGGGCGCGCCTGCCCGACGGCGCGAAGGTCATGATCGAGTGCATTGCGCTCGGCTCCGACGATGGCCGGTAGACTCACCCGCTCGGTCATCGAACCGGCCAACCCGGTGCTCAACGCTTCGCGCAACGCGAACCTGCCGCACGTCCCCGGCATTCGCATCGGCGACTACCTCTTTCTTTCGGGAATGGGGCCGATCGATCCCGCGACGGGCGAGCGCCGCCACGGGCCGATCGCGGATCAGGTGCGAACGACGCTCGGCAACGTGAAGCATATGCTGGAATCGGCCGGTTCTTCGCTCGAGCGCGTGGTGCGCGTCCACGTGGTGCTCGCGGACATCGGCGACGTCGCGGAAATGGACCGCGTCTATCGCGAGTTCTTCCCCGTCGATCCGCCGGCGCGCACGGTGTGGTCGATGCAGCTTCGCTTCGGCAACGGCTGCGAGATCGAGTGCGTCGCGCTGGCGCCGTGAGGTGACGGACCGGGAAGGGAGCGCACCGGGGCGCGCCTTCGTTCTCCTCTCCCTATGCCGGCCGGTGCCGTGCCGCGCCCGGAATCTCCTTCGCGTCCGCGGGGGCTTCGCCGCGCGAACCGGGCGGGCGCTTCCGGTGCCCCGGCAGGGAGAGCGCGAGCGGCAGCCCGACCAGGCCGGCGACGAGGGAAGTCGCGAGCGACCACGTGTAATCGCCGCTCACGTCGAAGAGCTGCCCGCCCAGCCAGCCGCCGAGCGCCATGCCGATGCCGCCGCCGACCATCTCGAAGGAATAGATCGAGCCGAGCGGGGCATTCGCGCCGAAGAGCTGCTTGTTGATGATGGGGAAGCCGACCATCTCGCCGCCGTAGCACAGGCCGAACATGACGGCGAAGGCGTAGTAGACCCACGACTCGGTCGCGAAGAACAGAATGAAGACCGGGAGACTCTGGCCGAGCAGGGAAATCGTGAGCGTGATCCGGCCGCCCGCGCGTTCCGCCAGCAGCGAGAAGCCGAAGCGGCTCACGACCGAGGCCCCGGCGATCGCGGCGAGCACGCCGGCTGCCTCCACGCCCGGGATTCCCCTGAAAGTCGCCATCGACACGACGTGGACGAGAATGACGGAGTGCGAGACGCACCCGATGTGGTGGATCGCGGTGAGCAGCCACACCTGGCGCTGCCGGAGGTAGTCGCGCAGGTCCCCCGCCCTTGGCGCCGCCGGGCCGGCCGGCTGATCCGGGCGCGTCTCCTCGACGCCGTAGGGCTGGAGGCCCCTGGCCGCGGGGCTGCCGTATATGAACAGCGCGAAGAAGGCGAGTATGCACCCCAGCACCGCCCCGATGAGCGTGAAGCTCCCCTGCCAGCCGTGGTTCTCCAGCATCCAGCGAAAGAGCGGCGCGAAGATGACGGGCCCCAGCCCCTGCGCCGCGAAATACGCGCCGACCGCGATGCCGAGGTTTCGATAGAACCATCGGCTGACGATCACCGGCAGCAGCACGCTGAAGGCGGCGTGTCCCATCGAGCCCACGAACAGGCTGTAGATGAGGTAGAAATGCCACAGCTCCCGGATGGTGCCGAGGAGGACGGTCCCCGCGCCGATCAGCACGGCGGCGAACAGCATGAGCGGGCGGGCGCCGTAGCGGTCTCCCAGCCAGCCCATGATCACCACCGCCGGCAGCCCGATGATGAACGCGAGCGAGTAGGCGAAGGATATGTCGCCGCGCTTCCAGCCGAACTCCTCGACCAGCGGGTCGATGAAGACACCGAAGGAGGACTGGTCCGCGCGGGAGGCTATGCTGAGGATGACCGCGGCGGCAAGCACCACCCAGGCATAGTGAAATCCGGACTTCCTCGCGTGTGCCACGGAGCGCGTCGCATCCTTTGCTTGCGGCGATTGGTGTCAAGCAAGCATATACCAGGGTCGCGGAAAACGGCGTAGTATCTCGAAGCACATTCTGCCGCCACGATATGAAATATTTCCTCGTCGCGCTCGTCCTCGCGGTCATCGCCGCAGCGGAGTACTTTCACGTGCTGGCGGGCGATCATGCGATGGACGCGGCGGTCTGCTCGTCGCCCGGGGACAGGGCGGCCGTCGTCCGCGACATGCTGCTCGGCCACCTGAACACCCATTGATCCGGTTTGACGCCTCCGGGCCCGGACGAGGCCGGTTCAACTCCGCTGCCGCTACTTGGCCTTGATTCCCGCCACGCGGATGATTTCGCCGTATCGCTTGAAGTCCCGCTCGATCCACGTCCTGAATTCCGCCGTCCCGCTGCCGTCCGGCTCGTAGCCCGCCGCGCACACGAGAGCGGCATACTGATCGCGTCGCAGCGCCAGGCCGGGTTGATCGCCAAGCAGGCCGTTGAAGTCGATCTGCTCTGCGGCGGGCGGCTGCGCCTCGGCATCGGCAACGGGTGGATGCCGATCATGGCGCCGGACGCGGAAGCCGAGCGCAAGCTCGCGCTGCTGCGGCGGGAAATCGCGAAGCACGGACGCGACGCTGCGCGGTTCGGTCTTGAAGGGTGGCTGCGCACGAAGGGGCACGATCCGGAGCGGTGGGGCGCGGCGGCCGATGGCTGGCGGAAGCTGGCAGCGGACTTCGTCATGCTCTATCCGATGTATCGCATGCCGAGGCTGGAGGAGCACGTCGACATGCTGCGGCGATTATCCTCGACCGACCCGCGCTCCGACGCGGCTGGTAACATACCCGCGATCCCGAGGAGGAGGCCACGATGAGTATCGCGAGGTCCTGCGCGTGGAGCGCGCTGCTCGCCGGCTGCCTGCATGTTGCCCCGGTGGCCGTCCACGCGCAGCCTTATCCAGTCAAGCCGGTGCGCATGGTGGTGCCGTTCGCGCCGGGCGGCGGTACCGATGTCATCGCGCGCCACCTCGCGGCGGGCCTGACCGAGTCCTTCGCCCGGCAGGTTTTCGTCGACAATCGCGCCGGCGCGAACGGCGTCGTCGGCACGGAAGTGGTCGCGCGAGCGCCCGCGGACGGCTACACGCTGCTCTTCGTCTCCAGCCCGCATTCGGTGAACCCGAGCCTGCGGACGAAGCTGCCTTACGACACGCTGCGCGACTTCGCGCCGGTCTCCCTGGTCGCGACCTCGCCCTACCTGCTGGTGGTCCACCCGTCGCTGCCCGCGCGCAACGTGAGGGAGCTCATCGCGCTCGCGAAGAAGCATCCGGACGACATTACCTACGGCTCGGGGGGCAGCGGCAGCTCGGCGCATCTCGCCGCGGAGCTTTTCAACCAGATGGCGGGCGTGAAGCTGCGCGAGATTCCCTACAAGGGCGCGGGCCCGGCGCTGCTGGCGGTCGTGACGGGCGAGAGCCAGGCGGTTTTCGGCAACGCGCTCACCGTGAAGCCGCACATCCGGAGCGGGCGGCTGCGCGTGCTCGGTATCGCCAGCGCGAAACGCTCGGTGTCCGCGCCCGAGGTGCCGACGATCGCCGAGGCGGGCGTGCCGGGTTATCACGCGGAAGCGGTGCTGGGGCTCCTCGCGCCCGCGCGCACGCCGCGGCCGATCATCGATGCGCTGAACGCCGAAGTGCACAAGACCATGCGTGCGCCGGCTGCGGTCGAAGCGATGCGTGGCATGAGCGTCGATATCGAGCTCTCGACGCCGGAGGAGTTCGGACGGCTGATCGAGTCCGAAATCGGGCGCTGGGGAAAGGTGATACGCGCGCTGAAGTTGAGCGTTCAGTAGCGCAAGGGGCAGGAGACGCGGGTTGCCGGGAAGCCATGGTGCTCGACCCCGTCGCCCCGGTCGCCGCCCCTGCCCCGCAGGCTCGTCGCGGTATCCCTGCGCTGCTCGGTCGGCCCCGGCGGAGCGCGCAACTCGCGCACGGCGAGCGCACGTGTCGGCGTCATCTACGCCGAGGCGCCATCTCGAGACCGGCCGCATCACGATCGAGACCGGGTGACCGCGGGCGGCCGGAAGCGGAATGGTCACGTTCCGCCAAAGTCGGCTATCTCGATATTCCGGCGTCGAGCAGCCGGATGGCCGACTTGAGCTTGCCGAAGTCCTTGACGTCATGACACATTCGTATGGCAGTGCCATGATATTCGACATTTCGGAAGTTCACTTTACGTTGAACTAAACCGCTTCGCGGTGGTGTGGTAACTGGACCATCGCATCTGACGTTGTGGCGGTGATTGGCGCTGCCGAGCGCCGGTAGTGCGTAGGTTGTCTGGATCTTCGATCCTGAGCGCGCG
>JADZGE010000032.1 GCA_020854035.1 Burkholderiales bacterium
TCCTGAGCGTGCGACCGTTCGATAAAGAACCATTGATTCAGCTGCTTACCGAATCCGCAAGCGCGCACGATATGCCACTCGACGCTAACCAACTGAACCTATTCTGAATTCTGTCGGACACTACTGGCGCGGATTATAGGTCAAAAGCGCTCGGCGCCCGGACGCCGCCCCGCTCCCCGGCGGCGGCGCCGAGAAAATCCAGCAAGCGCCGGGGCAGCCAGCCGAGCCGGCCCGGAAACGGCCCGGTCACGAACGCGCAATGCCCGCCATCCCCGGGTTGCTCCAGCGTGACGGCCGGCGCGACTTCATGCGGCGCGGGCAGCGCGGCGCGCGGCAGGAACGGGTCGTTCTTCGCGTTCAGGACCAGCGTCGGAACCGCGATGCCCCTGAGCACCGGCTTGCTGCTCGCGCGCGTCCAGTAATCGTCGGTGTCGCGGAACCCGTGCAGCGGCGCGGTCACGATGTCGTCGAACGCCCGCAAGGTGCGGGCCGCGCGCACGCGCGTGGCATCGTAGAGCCCCGGGAACCGCGACAGCTTGGCAAGACTTTTCGGTTTCAAGGTCCGCAGGAAGTGGCGGACGTAGAAAAGGTTGAATCCCCTTCCGAGCGCATCCCCGGCGCACATGAGGTCGAGCGGGGCCGATACCGCCGCCGCCCGCTCGATGACCGCTCGCGCTGCGGTGCCGCTTTCTCCCAGCCATTTAAGCAGCGCGTTGCCACCAAGCGAGACCCCGACCGCGAACAGGGCGCTCTCGGGATCCCGCTCGCGCAGGCGCCGCAGGATCCAGTCGATCTCCGCGGCGTCTCCCGAGTGGTACGCCCGCGACAGCCGGTTCGGCTCGCCGCTGCATCCGCGAAAATGGGCGACGACGCCGTGCCAGCCGGCATCGCGCACCGCCGCCATGACCGCCGCGGCGTAATGGCTGCGTGAGGATCCTTCCAGGCCATGGAAGAGGACCACGAGGGGCCGGCGGGCGAGGGCCGAGGGCTGGCCCCCGACGGCCGGCGGCGTGGCAACGTGGTCGAGGTCGATGAAGTCGCCGTCCGGCGTCTCCCACCGTTCACGCTGGTAGGAGATGCGCGGCCGGGGCGCGAGGAGCGCGGCGTAGACCGTCTGCGCGTGCCCGCCGGGGAGCCACCACGGCGCGGCGTACGCGACCACTTCGCCCGGGAGAGGGAAGACTCGCGGGGCCGGGATTCTACCGCTTGCGCGCGTAGGTCCCCGCGCCGGTTCCCGCGATCCGGCCGAACACCGATCCCGAAGTGAGTCCCGTGCCGCCGGGATAGTTGTGGTAGAAGATCCCGCCCACGAGCTCGCCGGCGGCGTAGAGCCCCGGTATGGGCTTGCCGCCCGTGTCCTGCACGTCGCCGTCGGCGCCGATCTTGAGACCCCCGAAGCTGAAGGTGACGCCGCAGGTGACGCCGTACGCCTCGAACGGGGGGTCCTCGACGGTGTTCGCCCAGTTCGACTTGTTGATCCTGAGGCCCGTCGTGCAGCGCCCGTCCTTCACCGCCATGTTGAACGGGATGTCTTTCTGCACCGCCTTGTTGTATTCGCGGATCTCGCGCAGCGCGTTCCCGGCGTTCACGCCGTCCATTTTCTTCACGAGTTCTTCCAGCGTGTCGGCGCGGACCTTCGTCACCTGCTTGATGCGGTACTCGTCGCGCAGCATGGGGATGATCTTTGAGTCGAACACCTGCCACGCGAACATGCCGGGCTGCTCCAGCACGACGCGGCCGTACTTGGCGTAGGTGTAGTTGCGGAAGTCCGCACCCTCGTCCACGAAGCGCTCGCCGTTCGCGTTGATCATGATGCCCCACGGGTAGCTGTGCTTCTGGAACTGGTCGCCGACGTTGACATCGCCGAAGGGCGGGGCGTTGAGATCCCAGCCCACCGCGTGGCAGCCGGACCAGTGCCCGTGGGCCATCGCGCCGATCTCGAGCGCCATCCTGATGCCGAGCCCGGTGTTGTAGCGCGTGCCGCGCACCTTGGCGAGATCCCAGCCGGGTCCGAGGTAGCGGGCGCGCATCTCGGCGTCGGACTCGAAGCCCCCGCACGCGAGCACCACGGCCTTCGCGCGGAGCTCGACGCTCCTGCCCTTGTGCTTCGCGCGCACGCCGAGCACGACGCCGTCGTCGTTCACGACGAGCTTCACCGCGGGCGTCTCGTAGAAGATGCGGATACCCTCGCGCTCGCAGGCCTTGTGCTCGTTCTCGATGAGTCCCGCCCCGCCGCCCCAGGTCTCGGCGGCAAGCCCGCCCCAGAACTTGTAGCGCGTGCCGTTATCGATCTTGTAGGACTGGCGGCCGTAGCTCGCCTGGAACTTCACTCCCTTCCTGCGCAGCCACACCAGCGTCTCGAAGCTCCTCGAGATGAGCGTCTCGCAGAGATCGGGATCGGTGCGGTACTGCGTGATCCGGCCCATGTCGTCGTAGTAGTTCTCCGCCGTGTAGGAGCCGAAATCGTGGGTATTCTTCTCCTCCGGGGTGAGATCGGGAATGATCTCGGCGAGGTCGTCGACCCCGTTGTAGACGACGCGCATCAGGCCGCCGGTGTAGCGGCTGTTGCCGCCACAGTCCTCGATCGGCGCGGCTTCCAGCATGATGACGCTCGCGCCGGTCTCCCGCGCGGCGAACGCGGCACAGCACGCCGCGTTGCCGGCGCCGACGACGATCACGTCGGGATTGCCAAAGTCGGTGGTGCTCATGGCTTTACCTCGTGGACAGGGAATGTAACCGCAGAGGCGCGAAGGCGCGGAGAGTACCGGCGGGAAAGGCAAAAAACCACGGCGGCCGGTTTCAGGAGGCGTCGGACCCGGCGCATCATGAAGTGGACCCGGCCGCGACCCCGCGCGTCTCTGTGCCTCTGCGGCTGAACTCCTTCGTCAGTGCAGCGTCTTCGGCTGCGGCGCCCGTCGCGCTTCCGGCTCCGCGCCCGCCGCCGCCGGCGCCGGAGAGGCGTGGTGCGCGACCATGCGCCAGCCGCGCTCCGTGCGCAGGAAGACATTGGTCGCGATCACCGGCGCGCGCGCGCGGCTCTCGCCGGCGACGCCGACGTGCTCGTACACGCTGTGGACCGACAGCATCATGCCCTGCACGTACTGGCTTTCCCGCAGGCGGAACGACAGCCGCTGCCCGCTCGCGAAGATCTGGCGCCACGACTCCCGGATCTGCTCGACGCCCGATACGCGGGCGCCGTTGGGGTGCACGCAGTAGACGTCGTCGTCGTCGGCCCAGACCGCCATCATCGCTTCCAGGTCGCTCTTCGTCAGCGCGTCGTAGAAGGCCGCCTCCGCGTCCTGCGGCGTCGCGAACAGTGTCTTCTTTACGCTGGGAGTCTGGGCCACGGGCGCGGGGGCTCGAACCATCCGGCGCACTTTCCCGACGGCGCCGACCGCCAGGACGGCGGCGCCGGTAAAGCGCGGGATGCGGGCGATTGTAGTGCCGTTCCCCGCAATTTTCCAGAAGCGGCAGGCCCGCGCTCGCGCACGGGTCCCGGGGGACGGGTGGCATGCGCCGCTCCACGGCGGAGCGCACGCGCCACCGGGGCGCGCCACCGCATCACGCGACGGCGGCCGGGTTCGGGTGGCCGGCGCCGGCTTCCCCCTGCGCCGCCTCGAGAACGCGCGCGGGCGCGAGCTCGAGCATGCACTTGAAGTGGCCGAGCGGGCACTCGCGACGGAAGCACGGGCTGCAGGGGAGGGCGAGGGTGACGATGCGCGCGCGGGCAGAGAGCGGAGGCGTGTAGCGCGGGCTGCTCGAGCCGTAGATCGCAACGAGCGGCCGGGCGAGCGCGGCCCCGAGGTGCATCAGGCCGGAGTCGTTGCTCACGACGAGTTCCGCGCTCGCGAGGACATCGATCGCCTCGGCGAGCGTGGTGCGCCCGCACAGATCGCGGCAGGCGCCCGGCGCGAACCGCGCGATCTCGGCGCCGACCGGCGCGTCGGCGCGCGAGCCGAGCAGCCAGACCGCGCGGCCGGCCGTCCCGAGGGCGCGTGCGAGCGCCGCGAAGTGCCCCGCCGGCCAGCGCTTCGCGGGACCGTACTCCGCGCCGGGGCAAAGCGCCGCGGCGCCCCGGTCACCGTCGATCCCGAGGCGCGCGAGCGTCGCGCGGCGTCGCTCGTCGTCGATCGTCAACCGCAGCGAGGGCAGGGGATCGGGGAGCGATGCTCCCGGCGGCAGCGCCAGCGCGGCGTAGCGCTGGGCGAGCTGCGGGTGCGCGGCGGGGTCCATCCGGCGCACATCGTTCAGCAGCCCCCAGCGCAGTTCGCCGCGGTAGCCGCGGCGCAGCGCGATGCCCGCGAGCCAGGGCGCGAGCGCGGACTTGAAGGAGTTCGGCAGGACGATCGCGGCGTCGTAGTCCTCCCGGGCGAGCTCGCGCGCGGCGCGTCGCTGGCGAGCTGGCGCGAGCTCGCCGTGTCCGGCGGGGCTCGGGCGCGCGTGCCGCACCTCGGGCATGCGCTCGAGGAGGGGGGCGGTCCACGCCGGCGCGAGCACGTCGAGCGCCAGCCCGGGATGGGCCGAGTGCAGCAGGCGGAAGAGCGGCTGCGCGAGCACCGTGTCGCCGATCCAGGAGGGGCCGACGACGAGTATCTTCACTGCGTGTACGGCATCGAGCGCTCGCGCGTTCAGTGCGCGCGCGCCGCGGGGCCGCCCTTCAGCGTGTAACGCGTGCCGCAGTAGGGGCAGAGGGCTTCGCCCGTCTTCTCGATCGGGAGAAACACGCGGGGGTGCGCATTCCACAGCAGCATGGAGGGAGTCGGACAGTGCAGCGGCAGCTCGGCCGCCGTGACCTCGATGTGCCGCGCCTTGTTGACGGTCTGTTCGGGCATGAACGATTCCTCAAGCCGTGGGCCGCGAGCCGCGGGTCCCGGGCCGCGCGCGGCCGGCTCCCGCCCCGGATCGCATGGCTCACGACTCACGGTGCGCGGCTCCTCACGCCGCCACCGGCGTCAGCCACTCCCGGTAGCGCTCGGAGCGGCCCTGGACGACGTCGAAGAACGCCTGCTGCAGCCGGCTCGTCACCGGGCCGCGGCCGCCGCCGCCGATCATCCGGTTGTCGAGTTCGCGTATCGGCGTCACTTCGGCAGCGGTACCGGTGAAGAACGCCTCGTCCGCCACGTACACCTCGTCGCGCGTGATGCGCTTGGCGTGGAGCGGAATGCCGAAATCGCCGGCGATCCGGATCACGGCGTCGCGCGTGATGCCCTCGAGTGCCGAGGTGAGCTCGGGTTCGTAGAGCGCGCCGTTCTTCACGATGAAGACGTTCTCGCCCGATCCCTCCGCGACGAAACCGTCCACGTCGAGGAGCAGCGCCTCGTCGTAGCCGTCGTTCGTCGCTTCCTGGTTCGCGAGGATCGAGTTCATGTAGGTGCCCACGGATTTCGACCGGCACATCGTCACGTTCACATGGTGGCGCGAGAACGAGGAGGTCTTCACCCGTATGCCCTTTTCGATCGCGTCCGGGCCAAGGTAGGCGCCCCAGGGCCACGCGGCGATCGCGACGTGCACCGTAACTCCCCTCGCCGAGATGCCCATCGCCTCGGAACCGTAGAACGCGATCGGCCGGATATAGCAGGACTCGAGCCGGTTGGCGCGCACCACCTCCTTCTGCGCCTCCATGAGCGTGTCCCGGTCGTAGGGAATCTTCATGCCGTTGATGTGGGCAGAGCGGAAGAGGCGCTCGGTGTGCTCGCGCAGGCGGAAGATGGCGGAACCCGCCGCGGTCTGGTAGGCGCGCACGCCCTCGAACACGCCCATGCCGTAGTGCAGCGTGTGGGTGAGGACGTGGGTGGTTGCATTGCGCCAGGGCACGAGTCTCCCGTCGTACCAGATGTGCCCGTCGCGATCCGCCATGGACATGAGAACGCTCCACTTCGTGGAAAGCCGTCATTCTATCAGCCGCGCGCCGCCGGCATCCGTCGCCCGGCCGGCGGTGGAAAAGTCCGGCGGCACTGCGTAGAATGGACTCTGCCCGGAGCGCCCTCCGCTCCGGGCTGCGATTGGCGGCCGCGGCGCAGGGAGCGGAAAGAAAACGAGAGATGGCGCGCGATTCACGCTCGTGGCTGCACCGGCTCGGCCAGAGGGTCATCTCCGACCAGGACACCGAGCAGGAAAAGCTCAACAAGCAGCTCCTCATCTTCGCGAGCGGGCTGATGGCCTTCGCGGCCATGGTGTGGCTCGCGATCTACCAGGCGATGGGCATCCGCTTCTCGACCACGGTGCCCTTCACCTACATGGTGATATCCGCGGCCTCCCTCGCGCTCTACCTCTGGAAGGGCAACTTCGCGCTGTTCCGCTTCGTCCAGACGAGCCTCTTCCTGTTCGTCCCGTTCATCATGCAGTGGAGCATCGGCAGCTACGTCAGCTCGTCGGGGGTGATGCTGTGGGCGCTGCTCGCGCCGGTGGGCGTGATGATCTTCCAGGGCGCGCGCGAGTCGCTGCCGTGGTTCTTCGCCTACATCGTGTTGACCGCGATCTCGGGGTTCTTCGACTACTACCTCGCCGAGGGCGTCGAGGCCGGCGTCACGCTGCAGAGCATCGCGGTGTTCTTCGCCCTCAATTTCGCCGCGATGTCGACCATCGTCTACCTGCTCATCAGCTACTTCGTGCGCCAGCGCGACGATCTCGCGCGGCGGATACTCGAGCAGAACGAGCAGTTGCGCGACGAGCAGGAGAAGTCCGAGCGACTGCTCCTCAACATCCTGCCCGGGCCGATCGCGCAGCGCCTGAAGCAGCAGCACAGCATCATCGCCGACGGCTTCGCCGACGTGACCGTGATGTTCGCGGACATCGTGAACTTCACGCGGCTCGCCGAGGAGATGTCGCCGCGACTGATCGTGGGACTGCTGAACGAGGTGTTCTCCCACTTCGACCAGCTCGCGGAGCGGCACGGGCTGGAGAAGATCAAGACCATCGGCGACGCCTACATGGTCGCGGGCGGGCTGGGCGAGCACCACCGCGACGAGGGCGCGGCGACGCGCGACCAGCGCGACTACAGCGCGGAGATCTGCGAGATGGCGATCGAGATGCGCGAATACATGGACTCGCGTTCCGGGTTCAAGCGCGCGCAGCTCCAGATCCACGTCGGCATCGGTACCGGGCCGGTCGTCGCGGGGGTCATCGGGATGAAGAAGTTCATCTACGACCTGTGGGGCGACACCGTCAACATCGCGAGCCGGGTCACGGCGGAGGCGGCGGCGAGCACCATCCTCGTCGACGCGACGACCTACCGGCGCGTGCGCCACCTCTACGAGTTCGGCGAGCAGCGGCTGCTCACCGTGAAGGGAAAGGGCGAGATCGCCGCCTACCAGCTGATCGGACGCAGGGCTGCCGCGCCCGCCGGCTGAGGATGTCCTGAAGAGCCGTCCTGCCCGCGGCGGCTGGCATCCGGACGTGCTCGACGCTACCGGGTTCCCGCCTGCGCGGAAACGGCGAAACCGCGGATTTTCGGAGTTTCGCCAGGCGGTCAACCGCCATCGGTCAGCTGCCGCCGAGCACGCACTCCCAAAGCGCCCGCACGGCCCGCCGTTCGGCCGCGACCGAATCGGACGCGACCCGGGCGTAGCGCTCTCCGCTTAGGCGCAGCGCGTGCTGGAGGCGCCGGAAAGTGCGATAGGCATCGTGCGCGGCGAGCGCGTGCGCTTCGGGCAGCAGCCCGATATTCGCGGCGAGCTTGAGAAGCGCGAGATTGCCGATGTTGCCGGTCAGGGCCTCGTGGCGATGCGCGTGCGCGAGCACCAGGTACTGGACGACGAACTCGACGTCGATGATGCCGCCGGTGTCGTGCTTGAGATCGAAGAGTTGCGAGCGGTTCGGATGCCCGTCGGCGAGCTTGCGCCGCATCGCGGCGACCTCGCGCCCGAGCGCCGCCGCGTCGCGGGGCTGGCGCAGCACGGCGACGCGCGTCTGCTCGAACTTCGCCCCGGTGGCGGCGTCCCCCGCCACGTAGCGCGCGCGGGAGAGTGCCTGGTGCTCCCAGGTCCAGGCCTGGCGCGACTGGTAGTCGCGGAAGCTCTCGACCGGGCTCACCAGCAGGCCGCCGGCGCCGTCGGGCCGCAGGCGCAGGTCGGTCTCGTAGAGCGCGCCCGCCGCCGTGGTCGTCGTCAGCCAGGAATTCACCCGCTGCGCCAGTCTGCCGTAGTTTTCCGCCGCCTCGGGCTGCGGATCGTCGTGCAGGAAGACGAGATCGAGGTCCGACGCGTAACCGAGTTCCTTGCCACCGAGCTTGCCGTAACCGATGATCGCGAAGCGCGGCTCGGCGCGGTGGGCGGTACGCACGGAGGCCCACGCGAGCGGCAGGACTTCGCGCAGGATCACGCCCGCGAGGTCGCTCAGGTGATCGGCCAGCGTCTCGAGCGGCAGCAGGCCGGCGAGGTCCTGGGCGATGAAGCGGAGCGTGTTGAAGTTCTTGAAGTGCCGCAGCGCGTCCATCTGCTTCTCGGTGTCGCCGGCGGCCTCGCCGAGCTCGTCGCGCAGGCGGCGCGCAAGCTGCGGCCAGTCGGGTGGCGCGTAGAGGGCGCGGGTGTCGAGCAGCTCATCGAGGAGTATCGGGTGTCGCGTGAGGTACTGGGCGACCCACGGGCTCGCCCGCATGAGCTCGGCGAGCTGCCGCAGCGCCTGCGGGTATTCCTCGAGCAGCGCGAGATAGGACCCGCGCCGGCTCACCGCGGCGAGGAGTTCGAGCACGCGCTCCAGGGTCGCGTCCGGGCCGCCGCCCGCCGCGGCGGCCTCGATGGCGAGCGGCACGAGCCGGTCGAGACGCGCCTGGCTTGCCGCCGGCATTTCACGGTAGCGCCCGCTCGCGCGCATGGCCTTCAGCCGCTCGGCGAGCGCCTCGGGACGCTCGTAGCCCATGCTCCGCAGATCGGCGGCTGCCCGGACCGCGTCGCCGGCGTCCTGCCACAGGTGCGCGTGGGCATGAACCTCTCCGGGCGCCTCGGCGAAGATCTCCTCGAAGTGCCGCGTGACGCGGGCGCGGTGCCGTTCCAGCTCGCCCGCGAGCGTGGCGAAATCCGCCGCGCCCATCATGTCCGCGACGCGCTCGCGATCCTCGTGCGCCTGCGGCAGCGCGTGCGTCTGGCGGTCGTCGAGGTACTGCAGGCGATGCTCCAGACGGCGCAGGAACACGTAGGCGGCGGTGAGCTCCCGCACCGCCGGCGGCGGCAGGAGGCCACGCTCGCCGAGCAGCCGCAGCACCGCGAGCGTGGGCCGGGCGCGCAGCGCCGGCTCGCGGCCGCCGCGGATCAGCTGGAACACCTGGGTGATGAACTCGATCTCGCGTATGCCGCCCGCCCCGAGCTTGATGTTGTCGGCCATGTCGCGGCGCTCGACTTCGAGGCGCACCTGCCGGTGCAGCCCGCGCAGCGCGGCGAGCGCGTTGTAGTCGAGGTGGCGCCGGTACACGAACGGCGTGGTGATCAGTTCCAGCTCCGCCGCGCGGTCGCCCGTCACCGCCCGGCCCTTGATCCAGGCGTAGCGCTCCCACTCCCGTCCCTGCGTGGTGAGGTAGCTCTCGAGCATGTCGAAGCTCGACACGAGCGGGCCGCCGTCGCCGTACGGCCGCAACCGCGTGTCCACGCGAAAGACGTGGCCTTCTGCCGTCAGCTCCGAAAGCGCCGCGATGAGCCGCCGTCCGAGGCGGTCGAAATACTCGTGGTTGCTGAGCGGGCGCGCGCCGGTGGTCTCGCCCTCCTCCGGGTAGACGAACACGAGGTCGATGTCGGACGAGACGTTCAACTCCGCGCCGCCGAGCTTGCCCATGCCCACGACGTGCAACTGCTGCTCCCGCCCGCCCGGCGCGCCCACCGGGAGGCCATGCTGCTCGCGCAGCGACGCGTCGATCCGCGCGAGCGCGTGCCCGATGGCGGTCTCGGCGAGGGCGGTGGTGGTCGCGATGACCTCCTCGAGCGGCGCGATACCGCCGATGTCGCGGGCGATGAGGTTCAGCATCACGCGCTTGCGCAGCGCGCGCAGCGCATCCTTGAGCGCGGCATCGTCGCCCGGCGCCGCCGCGGCGAGCTCGGCGCGCATCGCCGCGGCGCTGAACGAACGCTCGACGGGCGTGTCGTACGCGAGCCGCGGCTGCGCGGCGAGGATCCGCGCCACGTAGTGGCTCAACGCCGCGGCGCGGTCGATCGGCGAGGCGGCGCCTGCGCCAGGCGGTGGACGGTCGGACTGCATCCCGGGACGGATCGGGGTAGAATACGTAAGGCCTTGAGTCAATATCGCATTTTTTGCGACCCCAGGCAAAAGTGACCCTTCACCCCGGACTCAGGTGGCTGCGCGTGAGCACGCTCTGGTGCTACCGCGTGATCACGTGGAGCGTGCTTGCGGTGGGGTTCGCGTTCGCGGCGGTGGTGCTGTCGCTGCGTTACTGGGTACTGCCCAACGTCGAGCACTACCGCGAGGATATCGCGCGCGTCGTGAGCGAGCGCGCGCGCCAGAAGATCACCATCGGGAGAATCAGCGCGAACTGGGATGGCCTGCGGCCGCAGCTCGTGCTGGAGCAGGTCACGGTGCATGACAACGCCGGGCGACCCGCGCTGGAGCTCGCGCGCGTCGACAACACGTTCTCCTGGCTCTCCCTCGCCACGCTGCGGCTGCGGTTCTACTCGCTCTACATCCACGCTCCGACGCTCAACATACGGCGCGACGCGAAGGGCGCGCTCTCGGTCGCCGGCATCGAAGTGACGGGGGAGGAGGACGGTGGCGGGTTCGCCGACTGGCTCATTTACCAGCGCCGCATCGAGATCGACGAGGCGACCGTCGTCTGGCGCGACGAGCTGCGGGGCGCTCCGCCGCTGGAGTTGAGAAACGTGCGCCTGCAGATCGTCAATCGCGTGGGCGGCACGCACGAGTTCGGCCTGCGCGCGGTGCCGCCCGCGAAGCTCGCCGGTCCCCTCGACGTGCGCGGCAACCTGACCGGGCGCACCGTCCGGCAGCTCGCGGACTGGAACGGCCGGTTTTTCCTCGATCTCGACTACGCGGACATCGCCGCGTGGCGGACGTGGGTCACCTTCCCGGTCGAGCTGCCGCGCGGCACCGGCGGGGTGCGGGCGTGGCTCACCTTCAGCCATGACCAGCTGACCGACGCGATCGTCGACCTCAAGCTCGCCAACGTGCGCACGCGCCTCGAGCAGAACCTGCCGGAGCTCGAGGTGACCGAGCTCTCCGGGCGTCTCGGCTGGAAGAAGTCCGGCGCGAGCTTCGAAGTGACGACCACGGCGCTGAAGCTCGCCACGCCGGGCGGCCTCGCGCTGCCGCCGATCGATTTCGCCCTGCGCTACCGGGGGGCCTCGGGGTCGCGGCCGGAGCGCGGCGAGCTTGCCGTCAACGCGCTCGAGTTCGCGCCGCTCGCCGCGCTCGCCGATCACCTGCCGCTGCCCGCCGAGGCGCGCCGCCAGTTCGCCGCCCTCGCGCCGCGCGGCCAGGTGCACGAGGTACAGGTGCGCTGGAGCGGCGACTGGCGCCACCCGGCGAAGTACAGCGCGAAGGGGCGGTTCGAAGGGCTCGCGATGAACGCGGCCGGCAGGATACCCGGCTTCAAGGGCGTGAGCGGCGCGATCGAGGGCAGCGAGCGCGGCGGCACGCTGCAACTGAACAGCCAGAGCGCCACCGTCGAGATGCCGCTCGTCTTCCGGGAGCCGCTGCAGTTCGATGTGCTCGCGGCGAGCGTTGGCTGGACGCGCAGCGGCGCGGAGACGGAAGTGCGCTTGAACAACATCTCCTTCTCGAACTCGCACGTGGCGGGCAGCGTGTTCGGCAACTACCGGACGGCGGGTGATACGCGCGGGGTGATCGACCTCACCGGCAACCTCACGCGCGCCGACGCGCGCTTCGCGAGCCGCTACGTGCCGCTCGCCATCGGCCAGCGTGCCCGGGACTGGCTCGACGCCGCGTTTCTCTCGGGGCAGTCGAGCGAGGTTTCGCTGCGGCTGAAGGGCAACCTCGACGATTTCCCGTTCGCCGACGGCCAGTCGGGGATCTTCCAGGTCGCGGCGAAGGTGACCGGCGCGACGATCCACTACGCGAACGGCTGGCCGCGCATCGAGGCGGTCGCGGGCGACCTGCTCTTTCGCGGCGCCCGCATGGATGTGCTAGCCCGGCAGGCGACGGTGCTCGGCGTGCGCCTGAGCGGCGTGCGGGCGGAGATTCCCGATCTGAAGCGCAAGGACGAGACGCTGATCGTGTCCGGGGAGGCCGAGGGACCGACGCGGGAGTTCCTCTCCTTCATCGACAAGAGCCCGGTGCAGGGCATGATCGACAACTTCACCGAGCAATGGCAGGTGCAGGGCTCGGGCAAGCTCACGCTGCGGCTGGAGATGGTGCTCGGCGCGGTCGAACGCGCGCAGGTTGCCGGCGCGTTCCAGTTCGCGGGCAACACGATACTCGCCGATCCCGACCTGCCGCCCGTGGAGCAGGCGACGGGGCGCATCGAGTTCACCGAGTCGAGCGTGCGCTCGCCGGGCATCACGGGCACCTTCGCGGGCGGCCCGATCACGCTCACCGCGACCACCCAGCGCGATTCGACGGTGCGGGTGGTGGTGCAGGGGCGCGTCAATACGGAGAACGTGCGCCGCGCGGGGCAGAGCCCGCTGTGGCTGCGGGTCGTCAGCGGCTCGACCGACTGGCGGGCGATCTACACGGTACAGAAGCGGGTGGCCGAGGTCGTCATCGAGTCGGACCTGCAGGGCCTCGCGTCCGATCTGCCCGCGCCGCTGCGCAAGGCAGCCGCGGATGTCCTGCCGCTCCGTTACGAGCGGCGGGCGCTCGCGTCCGGGCAGGACCGCCTGGTGATCGGCATCGGCGACATCGTGACCGCGCAGCTCGTGCGGAGCATGGAAGGCAGGCGCACCGTCGTTCCGCGCGGCTCGGTGCGTTTCGGCGGCACCGCGGCCGAGCCGGAACGCGACGGCATCTGGGTGACCGGAACGGTGCGTGCGCTGGACCTCGACGGCTGGATCGCGCTCACCCGCGCGGGGGCCGCCGACGCACGCCTCGACTGGGGCGGCATCGAGCTCAAGGCCGATACGGTCGATCTCTTCGGGCGGCGTTTCAACCAGCTCAACCTCACCGCGGTCATGCAGGGAGGCTTCTGGCGCGGTACCGTCGCCGGCCGTGAGCTGGAGGGCAACGCCTCCTGGGAACCGCAGGGCAAGGGCAGGCTCGTCGCACGCATGAAGACGATGACGATTCCGGCGTCGGTTCCCACGCTCGCCGCGCCGGGCCCGGCGGGCAGGCCGCGCGAGTTGCCGGCGATCGATCTCGTCGCGGAGCAGTTCGTCAACAAGGACAAGCAGCTCGGGCGCCTCGAACTCCTGGCGACGCCCGGGCCCGACAGCTGGCGCATCGAACGGCTGCGCATCACGAATCCGGACGCCACCTTCGCGGCGGAGGGCATGTGGCAGACCGGGCTCGTCGAGCCGCGCACGCAGGTGAGCCTGAGGCTCGAGTCCCCGGACGCCGGGAAGCTGCTGGCGCGCCTCGGCTATCCCGAGGGCATGCGTAACGGCAGGGCCCGGCTGGAGGGGGCGCTCTCCTGGACGGGACCGCCCTACGACTTCGATTACCCGTCGCTTGCCGGCAGCCTGCTGCTGGAGGTCCAGCGCGGGCAGTTCACCAAGCTCGATCCCGGCATCGGCAAGCTCCTTGGCATCCTCTCCCTGCAGGCGCTGCCGCGGCGGCTCACGCTCGACTTCCGCGACATCTTCAGCGATGGTCTCGCCTTCGACGATATCGTCAGCGCGATCAAGATCGACCGCGGCGTGGCGAGTACCGAGAGCTTCCGCATCCAGGGGCCGTCGGCGCGCATCGTCATGGCGGGCGAGGTGGATCTCGCGCGCGAGACACAGAAGCTGCGGGTGAAGGTCTCGCCGAGCGTGAGCGACGGGGTGTCGATCGCGGGGGCTCTCATCGGTGGCCCGATCGCCGGCGTCGCGGCTTTTCTCGCCCAGAAGATACTGAAGGACCCGCTGAACGAGATGGTGGCGTACGAATACGCCGTGACCGGTACGTGGGCCGAGCCCCACGTCGTGCGCGCCGACCGGCAGGCCGCGGGCGCTCCCGAGGGCGAGCGGCAGTAGGGGCGGCGGGTTGCCCCGGGGAAGCCGATCGCGGACCGTGAGACCCTGTTTCCTTCTCGTGCTGCCTGGATGGTTCGCGGCGCTCGTCGCGGCGCAGGCGCAAGGGGTTGCCGTCGTGTCCGACCTGTGGGACAGGCCGCGCACCGCGCGTGCCGTGCTCGCCGAGCCGGCGGTGCGGCAGGCGGTGGCCGCATGGATTTCTCAGGCGCCGGCGCGCTTGTCGATACACCATGCACCCGGGCAGGAGGCGCCGGTCCAGGCCGAGGAATTGCGCGCCTGGCTGATCGCGCTGGGGATCGAGGCGGAGCGCGTCACGCTGCGCGGAGATCTCCGGATCGGGGAACCGCTGCGGCTCGAGGTGTCGAAAGACTGATGTTGCCTGCGAATCCCGGGGCGAGCGCCGCCGGTTGACGGTAGACTGCGCTCTTTCTGCTGCCACCCCTCCCCGTCCAATGCGCTCGTCGCCTCCGGTGGTGCGAATCTCGCGCTCTGCGATGCTGCCCGGGGTCATCCGCGTCGCGGCGATCCAAATGGTGTCCGGCCCGCGCGTCGACGAGAACCTCGCCATCGCCGCGCAACTGATAGCCGCCGCGGCGCGCGAGGGCGCGCGGCTCGCCGCGCTGCCGGAGTACTTTCCGGTCATGGGCATGCACGAGCGGGACAAGGTCGCGGTGCGCGAGCGCCCGGGCCGGGGACCCATCCAGGCTTTCCTCTGCGCGACGGCAAGGCGGCACCGGATCTGGATCGCGGGCGGCTCCGCACCGCTCGCCTGCGCCGATCCGGGCAAGGTGCGGAACAGTTCCCTGGTGTTCGACGACCGCGGGCGACTTGCCGCGCGCTACGACAAGATTCACCTCTTCGGCTTCACGCTGGGGCGCGAGAGCTATGCCGAGGAGCGCACGATCGAGCACGGCAGCCGCGTCGTCACCGTGACAATGCCGTTTGCGCGCGCGGGGCTCTCCATCTGCTACGACCTGCGCTTTCCCGAACTCTACCGCGCCATGGGGCCGGTGGACCTGATCCTCGCGCCCTCCGCGTTCACCGCGACCACCGGGCGGGCGCACTGGGAGACGCTCATCCGGGCGCGTGCCATCGAGAATCTCGCCTACGTGCTCGCGCCCGCCCAGGGCGGCCGCCACGAGAACGGCCGGGAGACCCACGGGGATACCATGGTCGTGGACCCGTGGGGCGAGGTGCTCGAGCGGCTGCCCCGGGGACCGGGCGTGGTGATCGCCGGGATCGACCGGCGGCGCATCGCCCGCCTGCGCCGGGCGCTGCCCGCGCTCGAGCACCGGAGGCTGCGCCGGTGCTAGCGAGCGGGTGCCGGCCGGCGGTACGCGATTGAACGGGGCCGATCCGCCACCATCTTCATTCATCCGCCGTCCGATACGGCCGGGATTCCGACAGGACACGCCATGAGCGCCGCAAACGAAACCGAACCGCGAACCGCGACCTCCGCACCGGCGTCCTCGTTCGCCACGGCGAGCGAGATACTGCTCGCTCCCTACGCGCTCGACGGCGGCCGCCTCGAATCGGTGTTCGGCGAACTGATGACGCATCGCATCGACTACGCGGATCTCTACTTCCAGTACACCCGCGGCGAGTCGTGGAGCCTGGAGGAGGGCATCGTCAAGACCGGCAGTTTCAATATCGACCAGGGCGTGGGCGTGCGCGCGGTCACCGGGGAGAAGACGGCGTTCGCCTACTCCGACGATATCAGCCTCGAAGCGCTGACCGCGGCCGCCAGGGCGACGCGCGCGATCGCGCGGCAGGGCGACACGGGCCGCACGCGCATCGCGGCGCGGACCGGCGGACACGACCTCTACCGCCCGCGCGATCCCCTCGGCAGCCTCGACGATGCCGCCAAGGTCGCGTTGCTCGAGCGCGTCGAGCGCTACGCGCGCTCGCTCGATCCGCGCGTGGTCCAGGTGATGGCGCACCTCGCGGGCGAGTACGATGTCATGTTCGTCGCGCGCGCCGACGGGCGGTCCGCCGCCGACGTGCGACCGTTGACGCGCGTCTCGCTGCAGGTGATCGTCGAGCAAGATGGCCGGCGCGAGCAGGGCAGCGCGGGGGGCGGCGGGCGCTTCGACTACGGCTACTTCACCGAGGAGGTGCTGCGGGGTTACGCGCGCAAGGCGGTCGACCAGGCGCTCGTCAATCTCGAGGCGCGACCGGCACCTGCGGGCACCATGACGGTCGTGCTCGGACCCGGCTGGCCGGGCGTGCTGCTGCACGAAGCGGTGGGCCACGGGCTGGAGGGCGACTTCAACCGCAAGGGCACCTCCGCTTTCAGCGGCAGGGTCGGCGAGCGCGTCGCCGCGCCGGGTGTCACCGTGGTCGACGACGGCACGATCGCGCGCCGCCGCGGCTCGCTCAACGTGGACGACGAGGGTGAGCCGACGCGGAGAAACGTTCTCATCGAGGACGGCGTGCTACGGTGCTACATGCAGGACAGCCTCAACGCGCGGCTGATGGGCGTGGCGCCGACCGGCAACGGGCGGCGCGAATCCTACGCGCACATACCCATGCCGCGCATGACCAACACCTACATGCTGAACGGTGCCCGCACCCGGGAGGAGGTCATCGCCTCCGTCGGCCGCGGCATCTACGCGGTTAATTTCGGCGGCGGGCAGGTGGATATCACGAGCGGCAAGTTCGTGTTCTCCGCCTCCGAGGCCTACGTGATCGAGAACGGCAGGATCGGCCACCCGGTGAAGGGCGCGACGCTGATCGGCAACGGTCCCGACGCCTTGACCAGGGTCGCGCTGATCGGCAACGACATGGAGCTCGACACGGGGGTGGGCACCTGCGGCAAGGAGGGTCAGAGCGTGCCGGTTGGCGTCGGCCAGCCGACGCTGCGTATCGACGGGCTCACGGTCGGTGGCACGGTCTAGCACGCTCTCTTCGGGAGGGCGTGGTGAGCAGAGCGACGGGATGGGCGGGATCGCCGTCCGTCATCGCGCCGAAGGCGCGGCGGGGGTGCCCAAACTGCTTCAGGTTTTCTGTATAATCGCTTGATTTATCGGGGTTACGGCAATGCGGTACCGCACCGACGACGTGCGCATACGTGAGATCAAGGAGCTCGTCCCGCCGCGCGTCGTGCTGGGCGAAATCGCGCTTTCGGACCGGGCGGCCGCAACCACCTTCGAGACGCGCCAGGCGATCCACCGCATCCTGCACGGCGCGGACGACCGGCTCCTTGTCATCATGGGCCCGTGTTCCATCCACGACATCGACGCGGCGCACGAGTATGCGGCCCGGCTGAAGGAGGCCGCCACCCGGCTCGCCGCCGAGCTCCTGGTCGTGATGCGGGTCTATTTCGAGAAGCCGCGCACCACGATCGGCTGGAAGGGTCTCATCAACGACCCGCACCTCGACGGGACGTTCAGCATCAACGAGGGCCTGCGCATCGGCCGCAAGCTGCTCCTCGACCTCAACGAGTCGGGAGTGCCGGTCGGGTGCGAGTTCCTCGACATGATCACCCCACAGTACATCGCCGACATGGTCGCGTGGGGCGCGATCGGCGCGCGCACGACCGAGAGCCAGGTGCACCGCGAGCTCGCCTCGGGGCTTTCCTGTCCGGTCGGCTTCAAGAACGGCACCGACGGCAACGTGAGGATCGCCATCGACGCGATCCGCGCGGCGCAGGTGCCGCACCACTTCCTGTCGGTCACCAAGGACGGGCACACGGCGATCGTGTCGACGAGCGGCAACGAGGACTGCCACATCATCCTGCGCGGCGGCAGCAAGCCCAACTACGACGCGGCGAGCGTGGACGCCGCGGGGAGGGCGCTCGCCGATGCGGGCATCGCGGCGCACGTGATGGTCGACTTCAGCCACGGCAACAGCGGCAAGGATCCGCTGAAGCAGGCGGATGTCGCGGCGGAGGTCGCGCGCCAGGTCGCGGACGGCGACGAGCGGCTCTTCGGCGTGATGGCGGAAAGCCATCTCAAGGCCGGCCGCCAGGACCACCTGCCGGGCCGGGAACTCGTCTACGGCATGAGCATCACCGACGGCTGTCTCGGCTGGGAGGATAGCCGCCGGGTGCTCGACCTGCTGGCCGAGGCGGTGCGCGAGCGGCGGTTGAAGGCGGAAGCGGAGTAGCGTGACGGCAGTGCCCGGTGGCCGGGCGCGGCTGCGGGCCGGAGAGCGGGGGAGGGACGGCACATGGCGGAAGCTGTGATGGACGCAGGTCCCGAACTGGGGCTCGATCACCTGGAACGCGTCGGCAAGGGCACGGCGATCGCCGAGGAGATCTACGGGCTTGTCGGCAGGTCGAACTTCTTCGCCGAGTTCTCGCGCGAGGACATCTCGGTGCTCGCGGGCTACATGGACGTCTTCCGCGCGCAGCCGGGCGAGATCATCATCCGCGAGGGTGACGGCGGCGATTACATGCTGCTGATCGTGGAGGGCTACGTCGACATCCTGAAGAAGGGTCTGCGCCACGAGGAGCAGCACATGACCACCGTCGGGCCGGGCATGACGCTCGGCGAGATGTCGATGATCGACGGCGAGCCGCGCTTCGCGACCTGCGTCGCGACCGAGCCCACGCTGTTCGCGGTGCTCCGCCGCGACGACATGGCGAAGATCATCCTCGACCATCCCGCGCTCGGCTCCAAGATCCTGGTGAAGCTCGTCTCGATGCTTTCCGCCCGCCTGCGCCAGACGAGCGCGCGGCTGCTCCAGTACCTGGAGGGCATGTAGTCGCCGCCGCGGCGAGGGTGGTCGGCCGCCAGCCGCCGGTCGGCGGCAAGCGCAGGCTCGCGCCCGCGCCATGGGCCCCGAATTGCCGGTGAATGTCCACGTGACCCGGTGACTGCATTGAACGTTCTCGCCGTTCATCGGCGCTCATCGGTGTTCATCGGCGGTTTCCTCGTGCTGCCCTTCTGCGCCGCTCTCGCGCAGCCGCTTTCCGTGGCCGACGACGCCGGGCGATCGGTTGGGCTCGATCGCCCGGCGCGCCGCATCGTCGCGCTCGCGCCCGCTCTCGCGGAGCTCGTTTTCGCCGCGGGCGCGGGCGCGCGGCTCGTCGGTGTCGCGCGCCACAGCGACCATCCCGCCGCGGCGCGCTCGCTGCCGCGGGTCGGAGACGCCGCGCGTATCGATTTCGAGATGATCGTCGCGTTGCGGCCCGATCTCGTCCTCGCGTGGCGGAGCGGCAACCGGCGCGGGGACTACGAACGGCTCGCGCGGCTCGGCTACCCGGTTTACGTCGCCGAGCCCCGGCGCCTCGCGGACGTTCCGAGGACGCTGCGCGCGATCGGCGCGCTGGCGCAGAGCACGGCGGAAGCGGGGCACGCAGCGCTCGCTTTCGAGCGGGGCGTGCGCGAGCTGCGCGAGCGCAACGCGCGGGCGGCGCGGGTACGCGTCTTCTACGCCATCTGGGCGCGGCCGCCGATGACGGTCAGCGGCGCGCACATGATCAGTGACGTGATCGCGCTCTGCGGCGGCGAGAACGTGTTCGCGGACGCGCCGCAGCTCACCCCGGCGGTATCGATCGAGGCCGTGATCGCCGCCAGGCCGGAGGCGATACTCGGAGGCGCCTCGGCGGGCGGGGAGGAGGCATTCCGGCGCGATTGGCGGGGCGCGGCCGCGGCGCCCTTGAACGCGCTGCCCGCGTTCTACATCGACCCGGATCTCATCCAGCGTCAGACCCCGCGGGTGCTCGAGGGCGCGAAGGCGGTCTGCGCCGCGCTGGAAGAAGTCAGGCGAAGCCGCCGGTAAACGTCGGCGCGCGCGGTATCATCCCGATTCCGTTCAACCGACGACACGCCCATGCCCGCCGCCACGCCGCAGCCCGGAATCCGCATCGACCTTGCCACCGCGGCCGACGTGCCCGCGCTCCTTCGCATGATCACCGCGTTCGCCGAGTTCGAGCGATTGGCGCACGTCGTTGCCGTGACCGGCGAGGGACTGCAGGAGGCGCTCTTCGGGGCGCGGCCGGTGGCGGAGGCGGCGCTCGCGCGGTCCGGCGGCGAAGCGATCGGCTTCGCCGTCTACTTCCCCACCTACTCGACTTTCTCCGGCCGCTCCGGGATGTACCTGGAGGACTTGTACGTCGAGCCGCAATGGCGCCGCCGCGGCGTGGGAGGCGCGCTCCTCGCCCACGTGGCGCGCGCCGCCGCGGCGCGCGGCTGTACCCAGATGAACTGGTCGGTGCTCGACTGGAACGAGTCCGCGCTCGCGTTCTACCGGGAACTGGGCGCGGAACCGGCCCGGGAATGGATCGGCTACCGGATCGGGGGCGAGGCGTTCGCGCGCCTTGCGGAAACGGGCGGGGCGGGCGGCGGGCGCTAGCGCGGCATGGCCGCGGGCGCGCGGGAGAGCGCTCCGAGGTCCGCGAGCACCTGGCGCACCTCGGCGCGACCGGCGTCGCCGAGCGGGGCTTGCGGGGCGAGCGGGGCGCCGACCTCGTAGCCTTGGAGCTCCAGCCCGCCCTTGATGCATGCGGCGAGGTTGTACTTCGCGAAGACCCGGTTGATCCGCCACAGGCCGCGCTGCAGCGCCATCGCGTCGCTCCACCTGCCGGCGCGGCACAGTTCGTAGAGCTCGACACTCTGGCGCGGCACCACGCACGCCGGCCCCGCCATCCAGCCCACGCCGCCGATCAGCATCACGCAGGCGGGTATGTGCGCGGAGGCGCTGAAAACGCGTATGCGCTCGCCGACCGCGTTGATGATGGTGAGGAGCCGCCCCGTATCCGAGGACGCATCCTTCAGGTAGCGGATGTTGCCGATCCTCGCGAGGCGCTCGATCGCGGGCAGCGTGAGATCGCTCCGCTGGAACTGCGGGTTCGTGTAGAGGACCACCGGCAGCGAGGTCGCGCCCGCCACCGCCGTGAAATAGGCGACGACGCCGTCCTCGGTCAACGGAAAGTAGGCTTCGAGGATCGCGAGTATGCCGTCCACGCCGAGCCGCTCGTACGCCGCGGCCTGCGCCACCGCGTCCGCGATCGTGGTCGCCGCCACGCCGGCCACGACCGGCACGCGCCCGCGCGCGGCCTCGACCACCACCTGCACGATGCGGCGACGCTGTTCCCGATCGAGATAGGCGAACTCCCCGGTCGAGCCGAGCGGGGTGAGTCCGTGCACGCCCGCGTCGACGAGATCGCCGGCAAGACGGGCGAGAACCGCGTCCCCGACCCGCCCGCGCTCGTCGACGGGGGAGACGAGGTAGGGAAAAACGCCGCGAAATTCCCGCTGCTTCATCCGTCGCTGCCGGCCTTTGCGTCGCTCTCACCCGCACCCCACGCCGAAGGCGGGGGACATCCGCAGAAGAAATGCGTATCGCCGAACACCTGGTCGACGCGCTTCGCCGCCGGCCAGTACTTGTTCTCCCGCAGCGAAGGCAGGGGGTAGGCGGCCACCGCGCGCGTGTAGGGGTGCCGCCACTCGCCGGCAAGCTCTTCCGCGGTGTGCGGCGCGTTGCGGAGCGGGTTGTCCTCCCGCGGCCAGACCCCGGCGGCCACCTTGTCCACTTCCCCGCGGATGGCGATCATCGCCTCGCAGAAACGGTCGAGTTCCCGTTTCGGTTCGCTCTCGGTCGGCTCGAACATGAGCGTCTCGTGCACGGGAAAGGCGAGGGTGGGGGCATGAAAGCCGTAGTCCATCAGCCGCTTGGCGACATCCTCGGCCGTCACCCCGCTCGCGTGCTTGAGCGAGCGCAGGTCGACGATGCATTCGTGGGCGTTGCGGCCCTTCGCGCCGGCGTAGAGGATCGGCCAGTACTCCTTCAGCCGCGCCGCGACGTAGTTGGCGCCGAGGATCGCGGTTTCGGTCGCGCGCCGGATCCCGCCCGCGCCCATCATGCGCAGGTACATCCACGAAATGGTGACGATGAGGGGGCTGCCCCACGGCGAGGCGCTCACCGTGCCGTTCGCCTCGTCGAGCCCCTCCTCGCGCACGACCGGGTGCGCGGGAAGGTGGCGTGCGAGGTGCGGCGCCACCGCGATCGGCGCCATTCCGGGCCCGCCCCCGCCGTGCGGAATGCAGAAGGTCTTGTGCAGGTTGATGTGGCACACGTCGGCGCCGAAATCGGCCACGCGCGCGAGACCGGCGAGCGCGTTGAGGTTCGCGCCGTCGAGGTAGACCTGCCCGCCGGCGGCGTGCACGCGCTCGCAGATCCCCGCGATCGCCTCCTCGAACACGCCGTGCGTGGAGGGGTAGGTGAGCATGATCGCGCAAACGCGGCCATCGTGGCGGGCGAGCTTGGCGGCGAGGTCCGCGACGTCCACGTTCCCGTTCGCATCGCACGCGACAACGACGACCTCGAGCCCCGCCATGTGCGCGGACGCCGGATTGGTGCCATGCGCGGAGGACGGGATCAGGCACACGTCGCGGCGGGCCTCGCCCCGCGCGGCCAGGTAGTTGCGGATCGTGACGAGCCCGGCGTACTCGCCGTTGGCCCCCGAATTGGGCTGGAAGGAGACGTGCGGCAGGCCCGTGATCGCCGCGAGCGCTTGCGCGACGTCGGAGAGCACGGCGCGCATCCCCGCGGCCTGGGCGCGCGGCGCGAACGGATGCAGGTTCGCGAACTCCGGCCACGAGATCGGCGTCATTTCCGCCGCGGCATTCAACTTCATGGTGCACGAGCCGAGCGGAATCATGCCCTGCGCGAGCGAGTAGTCGCGGCTCTCCAGGCGCTTGAGGTAGCGCATCATCGCCGTTTCGCTGCGGTGCTCGCGGAAGACGGGGTGCGTGAGTATCTCGTCGCGGCGCCGCAGCGACGGCGGAATCGCCCCGGCGCCGGCGGCGAGCTCGCGGGCACGCGCCGCGGCGTCGAACGGCGCTCCGGTGAGGACCCAGGCAAGGTCGGCGACGTCGGCGAGCGTCGTCGTCTCGTCCACCGTCACGCCGACACGCGCATCGTCGATATACCTCAGGTTGAGACGCTTTTCCTCCGCGCGCGCGCGGATCGCGGCCGGATCGCCGCGAAACGTGAGCGTGTCGAAATACGCGCCGTTCTCCGGAGTCGCCGCGGCGGCGAGCACGCGGGCCATGAGGTGCGTGCGCCGCGCGATGCGCGTCAGACCCTGCGCGCCGTGCCATACGGCGTAGAGCCCCGCGACGTTGGCGAGCAGTACCTGGGAGGTGCAGATGTTGCTCGTCGCCTTCTCGCGGCGGATGTGCTGCTCGCGCGTCTGCAGCGCCATGCGGTAGGCGACGCGCCCGGCGGCGTCGCGCGTCACGCCGACGATCCGCCCGGGCATCCGGCGCACGAGGGACGAACGCGTGGCGAGGAAGCCGGGATGCGGGCCGCCGCAGCCGAGCGGCACCCCGAAGCGTTGCGCCGAGCCGATCGCGACATCCGCGCCGAGCGCGCCCGGGGACTCGAGCAGCACGAGCGCGAGCGGGTCGACGCCGAGCGAGACCATGGCGCCGGCGGCGTGCAACGCCGCGATGAGGCGCGAGGGATCGGCGATTCCGCCGTGGGTGTCGGGATACTGGAGGTGCGCGCCGAACACGCGTGCCGGGTCGAGCGCCGCCGCGTCGCCGACGATGAGGTCGATGCCGAGCCAGCGCGCGCGCGTGCGGATGACCGCGATCACCTGCGGATGGCAGGCGGCATCGACGAAGAACGCCTTCCCGGCGCTGCGCGTCGCCCCCTGGATGAGTCCCATCGCCTCGCCGGCGGCGGTCGCCTCGTCGAGGAGTGACGCGTTCGCCACCGGCAGCCCGGTGAGATCGATCAGCATCTGCTGGAACGCGAGGAGCGCCTCCAGCCGTCCCTGCGAGATCTCGGCCTGGTAGGGAGTGTAGGAGGTGTACCAGCCGGGATTCTCGAGCACGTTGCGCTGGATGACCGGCGGCGTGTGCGTGGCGCAGTAGCCCATGCCGATGTAGGTCCGGCGTGGTTCGTTGCGCGCCGCGAGCGCGCGCAGTTCCGCGAGCGCCTCGGCTTCCGTGCGGGGCGCGGGCAGCACGAGCGGCGTTGCCTGCCGGATCGCCGCGGGCAGGGCCTCGTCGATCAGCGCCTCGCGCGAGGCGAGGCCCAGTTGATCGAGCATCGCGCGCTCGTCGTCCGCGCCGGGCCCGATGTGGCGCGTGGCGAAGTCGCCCGCGCCGAGCAGCTCCTCGAGCAGCATCGCGGGCACCTCAGGCCGCGCCGATGCTGGCGCGGTAGCCCGCCGCGTCCATGAGCGTGCCGAGATCGGCGCCGGGCGCTGGCCGTACCCGGAAGAGCCACGCGCCGTAGGGATCCCGGTTCACCGCGCCGGGCTCGCCCGCAAGCTCCGTGTTCGATGCCACGATCTCGCCCGGAACCGGCGCGTAGATATCGGATGCGGCCTTCACCGACTCGACCACCGCGCAGCTCTCGCCCGCGGCGACCCGCCGGCCCGGCGGCGGCACGTCGACGAACACGATTTCGCCGAGGCTGTCCTGCGCATGGTCGGTGATGCCGACCGTGAGCGTGCCGTCGGTCTCCTGCCGTACCCATTCGTGGGTGGCGGTGTAGCGCAACGCGTCGGGGACGTTCATGGGTCTGCTCCCATCAGACGAGGATCCTGCCGTGCCGCACGAAAGGCGGCTTCACGATGCGCGCGGCGAGCGGCTTTCCGCGGATCGTCACCCGCGCCGCGTCGCCCGGACGGCTCGCGACGGGTAGCCGCGCGAGGGCGATCGACGCCTGCATCGTCGGCGAGAACGTGCCGCTCGTCACGCTTCCGGCACCGCTCGCGCATACGACCTCCTGGTGAGCGCGCAGCACGCCGCCGCCTTCGAGCACCAGCCCCAGCAGGCAGGCCGCCGGCGCGCGCGCCGAGAGCGCCGCCCGCCCGACGAAGTCGCGCTGCCCGCCGAGAGCGACGGTCCAGCCGAGCGCGCACTCGAAGGGCGTGACGGCCGCGTCCATGTCCTGGCCGTAGAGATTAAGTCCCGCCTCGAGCCGCAGCGTGTCGCGCGCGCCGAGTCCGCAGGGGCGAACCCCGGCGGCGAAGAGCCGCCCCCACGCCTCGCCCGCGCGCGCGGCCGGCAGCATGAGCTCGAGCCCGTCCTCGCCCGTGTAGCCGGTGCGCGCGACGAAGGCATCGCCCGTTTCCGCGCCGCAGAAGGGCGCCAGCGGCTCGCCAGCCTCGCGCAATTCCGGCAGCGCCTGCCAGCATCGCGCGCGCGCGTTCGGTCCCTGTACGGCGATCATGGCGAGGTCGCGCCGCGGCCGCAGATCGGCATCGGGCGGGCGCAGGCGCTCGAGCCATTCGAGATCGCTCTTCGCGGTCGCCGCGTTCACGATGAGCCGGTAGCGCCCCGCCCCGAGGAGAAAAGCGACGAGATCGTCGAGCACGCCGCCGTCCTCCGCCAGCATGCACGAGTAGAGCGCTTTCCCGGGCGCCGCGAGGCGCGATACGTCGTTCGCGAGCGCGCGGCGCAGGAAGGACGCGGCGCCCGCCCCCGCTACGTCGAGGACAAGCATGTGGGAGACGTCGAACATGCCCGCGTCGCGGCGCACCGCGTGGTGCTCGTCGATCTGGGAGCCGTAGTGGAGCGGCATCTCCCAGCCGCCGAACTCCACCAGCCTCGCGCCCGCGGCGCGGTGCACGGCGGTCAGCGGGGTTTCGAGCACGGAGGAACGCGGCGGAAGGACGAAGGCGGGAGGATCAGAACGGCCATGCTTGCATCAGTGCGGGCGCTTCATCTGGTTCGCCTGCCTCTTCCGGTGGGCTCGGGACGTGCCGGAGAATAGCGTAACCGGCGATCTTCCGCCACCACTGCGTTGGCGCGGGAATTCCGTGGCGGCGTGCATTCCGCGTCACAGTATCCTGACGCAGTCGCCCTTGAAAATGACCGGCCCGGTCGGCGCGCCGGTGGGTGAACCGCCCACGGGTTCCACGCTGAGCGCCATCGCGCGGGCCCGCCGCATGCGCGCGCCGAGCGCCGGCGGCACCTTCATCACCTGCTCCCGGTCGAGGCTCACCAGACCCAGCGATACCGGCGCCGCGTCGCCTTCCGGCAGGAGCCACAGCTCCCACGAAGTGGACGGCGCCATCGTCGGATGCGCTTCCATGACCTTCACGCGGATCCGCGGTTCGCGCATCGCCCCCATCGGCGGCCACGACACCACCATCGCCGTGCGGCCGGCTGCGTTGGCCATCACCGCGACCATTGCGGTCGGTGGCTCGGGGCGCGGCGCGGTGGCGAGGGCGATGCCGAGCGCGATCGCGAAAACTGCGATCGCCGCCGAGAACGCACGCCAGTAGGCGAGGCTCTCCCACCAGCGACGATCGCGACGAACGGGCCGGACGCGCCGTTCGATCGCCCGCCACACGCGCGCGGGGGGCGGGACTTCGGGCACGCACCCGGCGAGGGGCGCAAGCCGCGCCTCCCATTCGGCGGTGGCGCGGCGGAGCCTGGGGTCGTAGCGCAGCAGCGAGCGGAATCGCGCGCGGGCCCTCCCGCCCAGCGTGCCGAGCACGTACCCGGCGGCGAGCGCGTCGCGCACTTCCGGGTCCTTGCGGATCGCCATGATCTATGCTCCGCCGATGACCGCCGATGAATGCCGGCCGGCAGGCGACCGGGCGAAGCACGTTCCCTTCCTTCCGGGGCGAGGGCGCGGAGGGCGGGGCCGGGCCACGCGAGGAGCTTCGCTCGGCGGCGACACCGGGGCCGGCTGCCACCCGGATCGACGTCCATCGGTGTTCATCGGCGGCCGTCCCTAACGATCGCCTGCCGCGAGGCAGGTCTTCAGCCGGTCGAGCCCGCGCCGCACCCACGTCTTCACCGTGCCGAGCGGCTCGCGCAGGTGCGCGGCCAGTTCGGAATGCGTGAGGCCGTGGAAGTAGGCGAGCACGATGCTCTGCCGTTCCTTCGCCGCGAGCTCCTTCAGGCAGCGCGCCAGCGCGGCCGCATCGCCGGCCGCCGCAAGGCGCTCGAGCGGTCCCGGGGCCTCGTCTCGCCACGTTTCCACCGCGACCTCGTAGTCCGTGCCGGCCGGTTCGGGACGCGGCCGGCGCAGCCAGTCGAGCGCGCGGTTGCGGACGATGCTCGTCATCCACGTGAGCGGCGCGCTGCGCGCCGCGGCGTATTCCCCCGCGTGAGTCCAGATGTTGACGTAGCTCTCCTGCAACACATCCTCGGCCCAGTCCCGCCTGCGCAATATACGGAGCGCGACGCCGAACAGTTTCGTCGAAGTGAGGGCGTAGAGTTCCGCGAACGCGCGGTGGTCGCCGAGCGCGCAGCGGCCGAGCAGCCCGGCGAGTGCCTCGGCGGCCCCCGGCGAGGCGGGTTCAGGAGACATGGCGCGAGGAGGCCGGACACCCGGGAGCCGCGACTCGGGAATCGAGACGGGCATCGCCGCCTTCAACATGCCGGCGCCTGCGGGTCACGCGCACCATTTTCCGGTCACTCGTTCCCGTTTCCCGGCAACGGGCCAGAGTCACCGGTTCTTCCCCTGCTGCCACAGGACATCGTTCCGTCCCGCCCGGCGGTTGAGGAGACGCGCGATCACGAAGAGAAGATCGGAGAGCCGGTTGAGATAACGCACCGCGAGCGGCGGGGCGGGCTCGCGGCCGGCGAGCGTCACCACGCGGCGCTCCGCCCGGCGGCACACCGTGCGGGCCAGGTGCGCGAGCCCCGCAGCGCGGGACCCCCCCGGCAGCACGAAGTCCCTGAGCGGCGCGAGCTTCGTGTTGAAGCGGTCGAGCGCGGCTTCCAGTCGCTCGACCTGTGCGTCGGTGAGGATGGGGTGCCCGGGCACGGAAAGCTCGCCCCCCAGGTCGAAGAGATCGTGCTGCGTGCCGGTCAGACACTCGCGCACATCCCGCGGGAGCCGCTCCGCCAGGAGCACGCCGAGCACGCTGTTCAGTTCATCCACCGCGCCGATCGCCTCGATGCGCGGCGCGTCCTTCGCCACGCGCGAGCCGTCGGCGAGCCCGGTGGTGCCCGCGTCGCCGGTGCGCGTGTAGATCCTGGTGAGACGGTTCGCCATGGCGCTGATTATAGCGGCGGCGGCATGCCGGGCGACTGACCGGAGCACGGGGAAAGCCGGTCCCGCATGCGTTAGCCCCTCGAACACGCGTGGGCGGCAGGCTGCTAGAATGTTGGCATGATCTCGCCGCGCGGCTTGTACTGGAGGTTGCTTGTTTCGGGCGTCCTTTCCTCGATCCTCTATTTCCTCCTGTACTGGCATGAGGAGGCGATCATGGCGACCTCCACCCGTACCGACGGGCTCTACCCTGCGCTGCCGGTCGTCGTCGCGCTCGTCTTCTCCTTCGTCCACGGCGCTTTCACCGGCTATTTCTGGGAAGCGCTCGGCGTGACGGCGCACAAGCGGAAAGGGTGAGCGGGTCGTGGAGCCGGCCGCTTTCCCGTTCCTCGAACTCTCGGGCGCGAATGTCGTCGGGCTCCTCGTCATCGGGTTCGTCGGTGGAGTGGTAAGCGGCTTCATCGGCTCCGGCGGCGCTTTCGTGCTGACCCCGGCGATGATGAGCATGGGCGTGCCCGGCGTCGTGGCCGTCGCGAGCAACCTGTGCCACAAGTTTCCAAAGGCGCTGGTGGGCGCCTACAAGCGCCATCAGTTCGGGCAGGTGGACGTGAAGCTCGGGCTGGTCATGGCGTCGTCCGCGGCCATGGGAGTCTGGGCGGGAACCGCGGTGCAGCGCTCCATCAGCGCTGCCTTCGGCGCGGCCGGTTCCAACCTGTACGTGAGCCTCGCGTTCCTGGTCGTGCTGTCCGTCGTCGGCAGCTTCGTGCTCCAGGATGCGGTGAAGCTGCACCGCTCGGGCGAGGACGGCTCGCGGGAGCGAGCTTCGCGACTGGCGCGCTGGGTCCAGTCGGCGGAGATCCCGGGCACGATGATGCACTTCCGGACCGCGAACGTGCGTGTATCCGCGCTGTTCACCGTGCCGCTCGGTTTCGCGACGGGTCTGCTCGCCTCCGCGATCGCCGTCGGCGGCTTCATCGGCGTGCCGGGCATGATCTATGTCCTCGGCGCTCCGAGCCTCGTCGCGAGCGCGACGGAACTTGTCATCGCGTTCGTAATGGGTCTCGGCGGGACGGTACTCTTCGCGATGCATGGCCTCGTCGACATCCGGCTCGCGATGATCCTGCTGGCTGGATCGCTGTTCGGCATCCAGCTTGGCGCGATCGGCACGACCTACGTCCGGCCCTACCTGATCAAGGTCGTCATGGCGGCGATCATGCTGATCGTGGCGGTGAGCCGGGGCCTGGTCGTCCCGGTTTACCTGGCCGAGCTCGGCATGATTGCGCTCGGCGATCGGGCCGTCTCGGTGTTGCGGGCGGCAAGCTTCTGGTTTCTCGTGCTGGCGCTCTGCGTTGGCGGCTTCATCATTCTCGGTGCCATGCTGCGGGGCCGCCCGCCCGCGCGGGAGCAGCGTGCGCGCGCAGGCGCGCTGCGCGCCGAGTAGGCGTTGCCCCGTCAATCCGGTCCGGGGTGCCGCGGCGCGCGCAGCTCGCCGTTCGGCAATCGCGTCTGGCACTCCCGGAAGATGCGCACCCTGCAGTCGCGGCAGATTTCCGGATCGAGGCGAGAGTAGATGGTGGCGATCGGGTGGGTCCGGACCGGGAAGAGATTGTCCTCGCCGATCACGTGCAGCTGGCCGCCGCGCCGGAGCACCGCGCGCACCGCGTCCTTCATCCTGTAGAAGTAGAGACCACCGCCGAGGGCGCGCCGCCGAAGTGCTTCCCGCGCCAGCATCTCCGCGCCGGCGATATCCACGAAATTGATTCCGCTCGCCGCTATCAGGACATGCTTCTGGGCGGCGTTGCTCTGGTCGATTTCCTCGAGATGGTGCTGCACGTGGTCCACCGCTCCGAAGAAGAGCGAGCCGTTTATCCGGATCATCTTGAGCTGCGGGCAGTCCGGCATGCCGCTGTCCGCGGTGAAGTGGTAGCTGCCGGGAGACGGATCGGGTTTGACGTCGAGCACGAGGGGGCGCGAAGTGCGTGTGAGGTAGACGAGAAGCGACATCAACACGCCGGCATAGATGGCGAACTCGAGGTCCGCGAAGAGAGCCGCGGAGAAAGTGAGCGCCATCACGACCGTCTCCTGGCGGTTCGTGCGAATCACGCGGAGGATGTAGCGCGCGTCGACCAGTCCGTACGCGACCAGAAATAGAAGCGCCGCCATAACCGGGTACGGAAGAAAGGCGATGAGCGGCGCCACGGCGAAGAGCAGCACGACCAGCAGCAGGGCCGAGAATACGGCCGCGAGCGGGGTGCGGGCGCCGGCTTCCAGGTTCAGGCCGCTGCGGTTGAACGAGCCGCTGCAGGCATACGCCGAGAAGAAGCTGCCGGCGATGTTCGACAGGCCCTGCCCGATGAATTCCTGGTTGCCGTCGATCCGCTGTCCGGTCTTGACGGCGATCGAGCGCGCGATCGATACTGCCTCGGTCAGCGCGAGGATGGTGACGGCGAAAGCGATCGGCAACATGCTCCGGACGGCGTCGGGCGAGAGGTCCGGCCAGGTGAGCGGCGGCAGCGAGCCGGTGACGGCGCCGATGGTCGGGACGATGGTCCCGCCGTTTCCCGATGCCGCCTCGATCGCCATGGCGGTCGCGGTCCCGATCACCATGGCCGGAATCATGTAGGGGATCGCGGGGAACAGGCGCCTGCTCGCCAGCGCCGCCCCGAGCGTGACCAGTCCCACGGCACTGATGTACGGGTCGATCTCGCCGATGCGTGAGGCAAACTGGTAACACGCCGCCGTGAACGATGCGCCGCGCGGTATCGGTACACCGAAGAAATGCGGTAATTGGGCGGTGACGATGAGACAGGCGGCGCCGGCCGTGAAGCTCACCACCACGGTATGCGATATGAAGTTGACCACCGCGCCCATGCGTGCGATGCCCATCGCGAGCTGGAGCATGCCGGTGAGCAGTGTCAACGTCAGCACGAGCCGGATGTAATGCTCGCTGCCCGGTTCCGCGAGCGGGCTCAAGCTGGCGAATACGAAGATCGAAATGACGTTGGTGGGACCGGATACGAGCTGCCAGGAGGAGCCGAAGAGCGCCGCGACGACGGCCGGGACCATGGCCGCGTAGAGCCCGTACTCGGGCGGCATGCCCGCCAGCGTGGCGAAGGCAATGCCCTGCGGCAGCACGATGACCGCGCCGACGAGCGCGGCGAGCGCGTCGGCGCGCAGCGTCTCGCGCGTGACTCGCGGCCACCACCGCAGGAACGGGAGCAACTTGAGCGGGGAACGCGCGTCGCGCTGGTCTGTGGGCACCGTGGCAGGCGCGCGGCCGCTGCCGCGCGCCCAGCGGCGATTATGCGTCCACGCCCGCGGGGATGGCAACGCGCCCGGGGCGCGGCTATAATTGCGCGCGCCAACCCCATCGCGAAGAACGACACATGGACTTCTCCGCTCGCCTGAAGCTCGCCGCCGCCGCGGCGGCGGCGTTCGTCGCCGCGATGCCCGCCGCGCACGCTGCCGCGGGCGATCCGGGGGCGGGCGCGCGCAAGATCACGATGTGCCGGGGCTGCCACGGCATACCCGGTTACCGGACGGCGTTCCCCGAGGTCTACAGCGTGCCCCGGCTCGGCGGGCAGCACGCCGCCTACATCGTCAAGGCGCTCGAGGAGTACAAGGCGGGCAATCGCAGCCACCCCTCGATGCGCGCCGTGGCCGCGGGGCTCACCGAGAAGGACATGGCGGATATCGCGGCCTATTACGCGGGGGAAGCGCCGAAGACGGCGGCGCGGTGAACGGGAGCATGACGACGATGAAAGCGACGTTGCTGGTGGCCGCCTCCCTCGCTCTTGCCGCCGCGCCGGCGTTCGCCGCCGACGCCGATGCGGGCAAGGAAAAGTCGAAGACCTGCGCCGCGTGCCACGGGCCGGACGGCAACAGCGTGGCGCCGGATTTCCCGCGCATCGCGGGGCAGTACTACGACTACCTCGTTCGGGTCATCGGCGAGTACAAGTCGGGCGCGCGCAAGAACCCGATCATGATGCCCATGGTCGAGAAGCTCACGAAGCGCGACATCGAGGACCTCGCGGCCTACTTCTCGCAGCAGAAGGGGCTGGTCACCAAGTACTAGACCCTCGTTTTCCGCCGGTATTCGCACAGGTCGCGAATCAGGCACTTCGGGCACTCGGGCTTGCGCGCCTTGCACACGTAGCGCCCGTGCAGGATCAGCCAGTGGTGCGCGTTGCGCCGGAATTCCTCCGGCGTGACTTTCAACAACCTTTCCTCCACCGCCCGCACGTCCTTCCCGGGCGCGAGCCCCGTCCGGTTCGCCACGCGAAAGATGTGCGTGTCGACCGCGATGGTGGGCTCTCCGAAGGCGGTGTTGAGAACGACGTTCGCCGTCTTGCGACCGACCCCGGGCAGCCGTTCCAGGTCCTCCCGGGTGCTGGGCACCTCGCCGCCGTGGCGCTCGAGGAGGACTCTGCAGGTCGCGATCAGGTTCTTCGCCTTGGTGCGGTAGAGCCCGATGCGACGGATGTGGCGTTCGAGGCCGCGCCGGCCGAGCGCAATGAACGAGCGCGGGGTGTTGGCGACGGCGTAGAGCGTCCGGGTCGCGAGATTGACGCTCCGGTCGGTCGCCTGGGCCGACAGGACGACGGCCACCAGCAGCTCGAAGGGCGAGTGGTGGACGAGTTCGGTGCGGGGGGCCGGATTGGCCGCGCGCAGGCGGGCGTAGATCTCGTGCCGGATCGCGGGATTCATCGGCGCGCTCCTCGCGCGGGGGCGTGGCGAATGTCACGCGCGGGCGGCGAACCACGATGGCGCCCGTGCGGTCACGTGATTATAATCGTCCGCCATGGTCGAGCTGCTTCGTCGCACGTGCCTGACCGTCGCCGCCGTGCTCCTGCTGGCGCTCCCCGCGGCGGCAAACGAGCAGGTGACCCTCGAGCGTGACTCGGCGCTCTACGCCGAGCCGCGCGTCGACGCGCAGCAGGTCGCGCAGTTGAAACAGGGCAGCGCGGGCGAGGTGTTGGGCAAGAACGGTGCATGGCTGAACCTCCGGACGGCGGCCGGAACGGGCTGGCTTTTCTCGTTCAACGTGCGCTTCCCGTCGCGCGGCGAGGCGCAGTCGGGTGGCGGGGGCGGATCGACGCTCGGGAGGTTGTTCGCGCCGCGCCGCGCATCGGTCGCGACGACCAGCACGATCGGCATCCGTGGCCTGGACGAAACCGACCTCAAGCAGGCGACCTTCAGCGCCGGGCAGATGCGCATGCTCGACGAGTACGCGGCGAGCCGCGACGCCGCGCAGGCGCAGGCGGGCGAGTCGGGCCTCGTGCCGGCGCGCGTCGATTACCTCGGGACGGGCACGCAATGAGCGCTCGTGCGAGCGCTCTTGCGGCGGTGCTGGCGGGGACGCTCGTCACGAGCGGCGGCGCGGCGGCCGTGGACCTCGGCCGGCTGATCGATGCCGGCCGGGACCTTGCCACCGCCACGACCGGCCTCTCCGAGCAGGAGGAGATCGCCGTTGGCCGCGAAATCGCGGGTCGCATGCTGGGCGCGGCGCCGCTCACCGCCGACGCGGATCTCCAGCTCTACGTGAACCGCGTCGGGCGCTGGATCGCGCTCCACGCCGAGCGGCCGGACCTGCCATGGCATTTCGGCGTGATCGACAGCCCGACCATCAACGCTTTCGCGGCGCCCGGCGGCTACGTGCTGATCACCCGCGGCCTCTACGAGATACTGGACAACGAATCGCAGCTTGCGGGAGTGCTCGGGCACGAAATCGGCCACGTCGTGCAGCGCCACCACATCACGGTGATGCAGAAAAGCGCCGCGATCTCGGCGGGGGCGCGCATCGCGGCGCAGAACCGCTCGGCGCTGGTGAACAGCCTGATCGGTACCGGCGCCGAAGTGATGGCGCGCGGGCTCGACAAGAGCGCTGAATTCGAGGCCGACCGCATCGGCGTGATCCTCGCCGCGCGCGCGGGCTACAGCCCCTATGGGCTCCTGGAGGTGCTGCACAAGCTTGCCGCCCGGGGGGCGAGCGACGCATCCCTCGCGCTGCTCTTCAAGACGCACCCCGCGCCCGGCGAGCGCCTGACGCACCTCGGGGACGCGCTGACGCCGCGCATCCCGCAGCTACCCGCGGGAAAGGAGCCGCGCATCCGCGAGGTGAGCGCAGGCGCGGTGCCGGCGGCGAACAGCCGGCCGATATCCGGGGCCGGCGCCCGCGCGCTGACGCAGGAAGAGCCCGCGCCGCCGCCCGCCGGACGATCGGGTCAGAAGGGCGGGATCGCGATCGACCCGGGTGGGGTCCTGCGCGGGATTTTCGGCCGGTAGATTTCGCCGCAGAGGCGCGAAGACGCAGAGAGTGCTGCGGCGGACCGGGTGGATGGGGTTGTCCGCGCCGGCGTTGGAAAGCGGAACTGTACCGATTCTTCCGAGGACGCTTTTCCGCTTTGCTCCGCGTCGCTGCGCCTTAGCGGCAAGTCCTCAACGCTCTCGCGTGCGCAGGCGCGCACGGGCGCGGGCCATCACCCGCTCGATCGTCTCGCGCTTCACCTTCTCCGCCGCCTCGTCCCGCCGGCGGGCGAGCTTCGCCTCGCGTTCCGCTTTCTCCCGTGCAAGGCGTGCGTTCCGGGCAAGGAACCGCATGCGTGCGTGCGCAGCGCGCTCCGTTCGCGGCAGCGCGGGCGCTCTCTCCTCCATCGCGATGCAGTCCACCGGGCAGGGGGCAATGCAGAGCTCGCAGCCGGTGCACTCGGCCGCGATCACGGTGTGCATGAGCTTGACGGCTCCCACGATCGCGTCCACGGGGCACGCCTGTATGCAGAGCGTGCAGCCGATGCACGCCGCCTCGTCGATCACGGCGACCATCGGGGGCTTTGTCTCGCCGAACGCGGTGTCGAGCGGTGCGAACGGGCGGCCGGTCAGGGCCGCGAGATCCCATATCGTTTCCGCTCCGCCCGGCGGGCACTGATTGATGCCCGCACTCCCCGCCGCGACCGCCTCGGCGTACGGCCGGCAGCCGGCGTAGCCGCACTGGCGGCACTGCGTCTGCGGCAGGCAGGCGTCGATGTGGTCGGAAAGAGAGTCGGTCACGCTCGAAAGGACGACATCAGCCGCCGATGAACGCCGGTGGCAGCCCGCGGCTCGTAGCTCGTGGCTCACAGCCCGTGGCTCGTGGCTGCCGGCGCAGCGGGGAATCGTCTCGTCCAGGCCTCAATCCGCCACGATGCCGCGGGCGGCGGCGATGCGCTTCCAGTCGGCGAGTTCGCGCCTGACGCGCTCGCCGAACGCCGCGGGACTCACCGTGACGGGCATCATGCCGTCGGGCTCGAGGAAAGCCCTGAGTTCGGGCGAGACCGCGATCTCACCGAGCGCCCGGTTCAGGCGCTCGACGAGGCCCGCGGGGGTGCCGGCGGGCGCGAGAACACCGGCCCAGGTCGCGCTCGAGAACCCGGGCAGCGTGGCGTTCAACGGCGGCACGTCGGGGAACGCGGGATAGGGTTGCGGGGAGGTGACGGCGAGCAGGCGCACCTTGCCGGACTTGATGAACGGCAGGAGCGTGCTGTAGCTCGAAACCATCACGAAAATCTGGCCGCCCGCGAGATCGATCGCCGCGTTCGCGGCGCCTTTGTACGGCACGTGCCGCATGCGTACCTTCGCCGTTGCGTTCATGAGCTCGGTCAGGAGGTGGCCGATGGAGCCCACCCCGGCCGAGGCGTAGGTGATCTCGTCGGGGTGCGCGCGCGCGGCGGCGAGCAGCGCCGCGGCCGACCTGAACGGCGCCGCGGCGGAAACCGCGAGGAGCGAAGGGTTCTGGGCGATCAACGCGACCGGCGCGAAGTCGGCGGCGGCGTCGTAGGGCATACGCGTACGGGTCGCGGCGGCGGTGAGGAACGTCGACGAGGTGAGAAGCAGGATCGATCCGTCGCGGGGTGCCTTTGCCACGTACTCGGCGCCGATCACGCCCGCCGCGCCGGGACGGTTCTCCACGATCACCGTGGACCCGAGCCGCTTCGCGAGCGGCCCGGCGACGGTCCGCGCGATCGAGTCGTTGCTCGCTCCCGGCGAAAACGGCACGACGATACGGACGAGCTTCGGCGCCGCTTCCTGCGCGCGGGAAAACGGCACGAACCCCGCCAGCGCCGCGGCGAGGAGCGCGAAACGGAAAACGGGGCCGTGCATGACGTGCGCTCCGGTCGGAATGCGCCCACTTGAAATTATCCCGTTTCTCGCTCGCTGTCCACTGCCTCGCGCTGGCGCGACCACCCGACTTCCGTGCGAGAATGGCGGCGATGAAGGACAGGTTGCGGGTGCTCATCTCGACCGGCCACCTCGGCACCGCGCCCTCCGGGGCCGAGAGCTTCCGGCTCGGCATGGACTCGAATCCCGACTACGTGGTGGCCGATGCGGGCAGCTCCGACCCGGGTCCCGTCTACCTCGGCGAGGACACGACGCTCGGTCATTTCGTGCGCGAGGAGCTGGAGCTTTTCCTCGCCGCGTCGCGCGCGAAGCGCATCCCGCTCGTCATCGGTTCGGCCGGGGACACCGGCAGCAATCGCGGTGTGGACGAGTTCGTCTCGATCGTGAAGGAACTCGCGCGGGAGCACCGGATTCCGAAGTTCCGCATCGGCTACTTCTACTCCGAGGTGCCGAAGGAGTATTTGCGCCGCAAGCTCGCGGGCGGGGCCGTGCTGGCGGGGCTCGGCGGATTTCCGCAGCTCACCGCGGAGGAGATCGACAGCGCGACGCGCATCGTCGCCGTTTCCGGCGTGCACCCTTTTCTCAGGCTCCTCGGCATGGGGGCGGATGTCATCATCGCCGGCCGGTGCGGCGACGTCTGCTTCACCGCGGGGCCCTGCATCCACCACGGTTTTCCGGAGGCGCTCGCCTACCACATGGGCAAGATGATCGAGTGCGCCTCGCTCGTCGCCGAACCCTTCATGGGCAAGGAAACCATCGTCGGCACGATCTCGCGCGAGGACATACGCATCACGCCGTACCACCCGCAGCAGCGCTGCACGGTCGCCTCGGTCGCCGGGCATTCGATGTACGAGCGGGAGACACCCTACTTCGAGCACGCGCTCGGCGGCACCCTCGACATGCGCGAGTGCCGCTACCAGCAGCACGACGCGCGCAGCGTGCGAATCGCCGGGGCGAAATGGCTCCCGGCGAGCGAGTTGCGCGTGAAGATCGAGGGCGCGAAGAAGATCGGGGAACGCTACATGGGATTCGTCGGGCTGCGCGACCCGCACGTCGTGGGCAACGTCGACGCCGCGATCGAGTGGTGCCAAAGCGCGGTGGCGAGGCGCTTCGGGAGCGAGCGCTACGAGCTCCACTTTCACGTGTTCGGGCGCGACGGCGTGCTGAAGGACATGGAGCCGCTGCGGCAGGCGCCCGCCCACGAACTGGGCGTGGTCGTCGAAGGCGTCGCGGCGACCGACGCGCTCGCCGAGAAGATCACCGACTTCGCGGTGCGCATGTTCTTCCTCGTGCGCATTCCGGGGGTCAAGGGCACCGCCGGCGCCGCGGCGACGACCAAGAAGACGATGAAGTCTTCGCCCGGCTACACGTGGAACGTCAACCACACCGTGCCGATCGACGACCCGATGGAGCTTTTCCCCGTGCACCTCACGGAGGCGGGAGTATGACGAGGCTGAGCGAACTCGCCTCGACGATACGCAGCAAGAACGCGGGCGTGAACCAGATCACCTTCGACATCATCTTCCCCGACCGGGAGCGCTACCGTCGCGTGCTCGCGTCCGGGGCGATTACGCGCGAGCGCATCGCGGCGCTCTACCGGATTCCACCGTCGCGAATCTCGGAGTTCGTCGCTTTCGACCCGGCGAACGCGATCAAATTCACGATCTATCGCGCGCGCCCGAGCGGCAGCCCCGGCGACTGGGACATCCTCGGCTGCCAGCAGTACGGGCCGCTGCTCGAGATCGAGATCCCGGACTGAAGCCGGAACGGGCGCAGCCCGCGCAGCGAGGGACATCCCTGGTTCCTTCAAAGTCGCGATCGGCGGCAGATGAACGCAGATCAGGACCGCGCCGGCACGAGTTCATTGCCCGGCGACGGCTGACCTCTGCCAGCGTCCTCTTGCTGCCGGCGCCCCCGTTCAGCGGCGCTCCGCGTGCGTCGCGTCCCGTGCGCCGGGGGATCGGGCGCCTTCCTGGCGAGCCCGCGCGTACTCCTTTCTCACCGACTCCAGGAACGCCTTCACGTCCCGCCTCGAGCGCAGATGAAAGACGCGCTTCCCCTGTGCCGCCTCCGACACGTAGGAGCGGTACCGGGGCGTGAGACGAGTGTGACAGGGCCAGAGCACGCGATAACTGGAGATCGAGCTGCTTATGACCGGGCTGCCCTTCGGCCACCCTTGCGGGGCGACAAACAGACCCATGACGAGCCGCTTGGTCACCCACGCAAAGTGCACCGCAAGCGGCAAGTCGACGTGAATGAGCGTATCCGCTGCGTCGAACCGTTCCCACGCCGCGGTGATTCCGCCAAAGCCATCGATGATCCATTCCTCTTCGGCAAGCAGCGCCGCGTGCGCTCGCAGGTACTCTTCGCGCGGAACCCTGAGGCCGCCCTCCCGGTACTCGAGCTCGTCGACGACCGCGAGCCGCAATCCGGTAATCGCGGCCAGTTCACGGGCGAGCGTCGACTTGCCGCCCCCGGCGTTACCGAATATGGCGACTCGTTTCATGCTGCCCCGTCATGCAGTCAGGTTTGCGAACTGCGAGCTGCGAGCCACGGGCCACGGGCTACGATCGGCGTTCATCGGCGTTCATCCGCGGCTGAATGGCTTCCCGACTCGAACGGCCGGCATGGATCGGCGGCTCATCGCGCCGCTCACACAGGGCAGCGACGCACTCGCCGACGAGCCCGGGGCCGCGGTAAATCAGCCCGGTGTAGACCTGCACCAGGCTCGCGCCCGCCGCGACCTTCTCCCGCGCATCCGCGCCGCTCATGATCCCACCCACGCCGATTACCGGCACTTCGCCCGCCAGCGCCTCCGCGAGCGCCCGCAACGCCGCGCTCGAGCGCGCCGCGAGCGGTGCGCCGGAGAGCCCCCCAGCCTCGGACCCGTGCGGCAGTCCCTCCACGCCCTCGCGCGCGAGCGTCGTATTGGTCGCGATGGCGCCCTCGATCCCGTGGCGCCTCAACGCACCCGCGATCGCGCCGATCTCCTCCGCGGCGAGGTCGGGCGCGATCTTCACGACGAGCGGCACGTGACGGCCGTGCGCCTGCGCGAGCGCGCGCTGCTCGCGCTTCAACGCGCCGAGCAGCCGGTCGAGCTCGTCGCTCCCTTGCAGCTCGCGCAGCCGCTGCGTGTTCGGCGAGGAGATGTTGACGGTCACGTAGCTCGCGAGCGGGTAGACCTTGCGCAGGCAGGCGAGGTAATCGTCGGCCGCGCGCTCGATCGGCGTATCGGCATTCTTGCCGATGTTGATGCCGAGCACGCCGCGGAAGGCGGCGTTGCGGACGTTCTCGACCAGGCGGTCGGCGCCGTCGTTGTTGAAACCGAGACGGTTGATGAGCGCGCGCGCGGGCGGCAGGCGGAAGAGGCGCGGGCGCGGGTTGCCGGGCTGCGGTCGCGGGGTTACGGTGCCGATTTCGATGTAGCCGAAGCCCAATGCGGCGAGCCCGTCGATGCACTCGCCGTTCTTGTCGAGACCCGCGGCGAGCCCGACCGGGTTGGGGAAACGGATCCCCATCGCCTCCCTCGCGCACGCGTGCGGCGCGGCGGTGGCCGGGACGAGCCCGAGGCGGTGCAGGCGCGCGAGCGCACCCAGCGCCAGGCGATGCGCGGACTCGGGATCCGCCGCGAACAGCAGCGGCCGCAGCAGGTCGTAGGAAGTCATCGAGAGCATTCTACCGGCCGGGTCCAGCCGCGCCGCTCCCGTCATGACGGCGCCCGCAATCGTGCTGCCGGCGCGATCCCGCGGGCAGCGGCGGGGAGCGGGGGGCGCTCGTCAAGTGCCGGTTTACGGCGTCCCGGTCACCGGCTGCCAGCGCCCGTCCACGAGTCCCTGCATCGGCTGGAACTGGATCTTGTAGGCCATCTTGCGGCTTTGCGCGATCCAGTAGCCGAGGTAGAGGTAGGGCAGGTCGAGCTGCCGGCAGAGCTCGATCTGCCACAGGATGTTGTAGGTGCCGAAGCTCGCCCCCGGGATGTCGGGGTCGAAGAACGTGTACACGGAGGAGAGCCCGTCCTGCAGCTCGTCCACGATCGACACCATGCGCAGGGCCCCGTCCTCGCGGAACTCGATCAGGCGGGAGTCCACGTTGCTTTGCAGCAGGAAGTGACGGTACTGCTCACGGCTGTCCTGGTCCATACCGCCGCCGGCGTGGCGGCGCGACTGGTAGCGGAGGTAGAGCGCGTAGTGCTCGGGGCTGTACTTGAGCTCGAGCATGCCGCTCCTGAGCGCAGCGTGGCGGCGCCAGATGCGCCGCTGCGCCCGCGAGCGCTGGAATTCCCCGGCCAGTACTCTCACCGGCACGCATGCACGGCAGCGGTCGCAGCACGGCCGGTAGGTGAACGCGCCGCTTCTGCGGAAGCCCGCGCGCACGAGCTCGCTGTAGACGGGCGCGTCGATGAGATGGCTCGGCGTGGCGACTTGGGAGCGCGCCACGCGGTCGGTGAGGTAGCTGCACGGGTACGGCGCAGTCGTGTAGAACTGCAGTACCGACAGCGGAAACTCAGTGAGGTAGGTCATCGTCGAGCCGCCACGCTCCCGGTCCTCCCGGGTAGTTTACCAATTCCGCGAGCCGGCGCATGAACTGCGCGCGGGGTATCTCGCGGGCGCCGAGCCGGGCGAGATGTGCCGTCGCCATCTGGCAGTCGATCAGGCCGTAGCGCCAGCGGGCGAGCTGGCGCGCGAGGTGGGCGAGCGCGATCTTGGAGGCGTCGGTGACGCGCGCGAACATCGATTCGCCGAAGAACGCCCGGCCGAGCGCGACGCCGTAGAGCCCGCCCGCCAGATCGCCGTCGATCCAGGTCTCGACGCAGTGCGCGTGGCCGGCCCGATGCAGCGCCTCGTAGGCCTCGACCATGCCGGGCGTGATCCAGGTTCCCGGCTGGCCGGCGCGGGGCGCGGCGCAGGCCCGCACGACGGCGCCGAAAGCGGTATCGGCGCGCACTTCGAAATCGCGGCGCTTCAACCTCTTGCCGAGCGAGCGCGAGACCTTCAGCTCCCCCGGCACGAGCACCATTCTGGGGTCCGGGCTCCACCACAGGATCGGCTGGCCGTCGCTGAACCAGGGGAAGATGCCGCGGCGATAGGCATCGACGAGGCGCGCGACGGACAGATCGCCCCCCGCGGCGAGGAGGCCATTCGGCTCCCGGAGAGCCCTGCCGATGGGCGGGAAATCGTCGCCGGGGCGCAGCCAGGGAATCATCCCGGCATTGTACGCATGCGCCGGGACGAAGCGCCGGCGCGGCCGCCGCCGGGGTGTTGCCCGCATCATCCCGCGATCCGCGTCCGCCGGACACGTGCCTGTCGTGAAACGGGTGCTACAGGTGTCGCGGTGGCGGCGTGCCCCGCTCCGCGTCCAGCGCGGGCACGCGCAGCACGCGCCAGAGCGTGGCCACCGCGCCCAGCATGGTGAGGGTCCACGCCCCGAGCGCGACCCAGATCATCGCGTGCGGTATCCACCGCAGCGGCGGAAAGTCGGCCGCCAGCGAGAGCCGGTAGGTGGCGAGCGTATACATGCCGAGCGGGAAGACGAGGCTCCAGAACATGGGATGGTAGGCAAACGGTTCCTTGCGCAGCACGTACTTCCAGACGCCCAGGATGACGAGCATCGGTATCCACCACGTGGCCCACGCCCACAGGATGAGCGTCGTCCCGTCCACGAACGGGCGCAGCGCGAGCAGGAAAGGCATGCCGGGATCGGTAAGGATCAACGCCGAGCCGGCGTTCACTCCGATCGCGGCCGCTCCCATCACCACCCAGAAGAGCGGCGTCACATCCCGCGGCTCCACGCGCAGGAAGAACAGCCGGTAGCTGAAGAGCGTGATGAAAATGCCGTAGAAGACGACGCCGATGCCCCACAGCGCGTGGATCAGCACGAATGCCGTCGGCGCGGCCGCTCCGAAATGCGGCGCGAGCTGCGCGCCGAGCAGCACCAGCGACTCGGTGCCGACGATGGCGATCAGCCAGCCGCCGTGCACGAGATCGGCGCCGCTTTCCGTGTTGATGAAGGTGAGCACGCTGAAGCTCACGTAGCCGAGCAGCGTCCACAACGCCAGCGCAACGAGCCAGAACGCGGTGGCGAGTTCGACGTTGCCGCGCAGCGCAAGCTGCAGCCCGAAGACATCGCAGGCGGCCACGATCGTGAAGAAGGAGAAGACGAGCCGCGGATTGACCACGTCCGCGAGCAGTTCGCGCCGGAAGCACGCCGTGCGCAGCAGGAGCGCGAGGATGAGCGCCGGGAAGGCCACGATGTTCACGGCGAGCAGAAAGTGCGAGAGCCCGGGGCGGCCGAGGTGCCATGCGGCGTTGGAGATGATCCCCGTCGCCATCACGAGCGCAAAGTAACCGGGATAGAGTCCCCGAACCTGCTCGCTGATCCGGTCGAGCACGCCATCCCGTCGCGTCATCGGCGGATTATCCCACGTTCCGGGGGCACGGGACCCGCCGCGGCCGCTTCGCGGAATGCTTGTATTGATCTGGATCAAGACGGTACGATCGGAGTTCGTTCATTGTCCGGCGTGCTGGCCTGGCATCTTCCCGCCGCGCGGATCCTTCACGAAACCCCCGATCATGAACAACAAGCAGGCAATAGCGGTCCTGTTCGCGAGCACCCTTGCGTTCACGGTTTGTTTCGCGGTGTGGATGATGTTCGCCATCATCGGCATACCGATCAAGGAGTCGCTGAAGCTCGGCGATACCGAGTTCGGGCTGCTCGCTGCGATGCCCGTCCTCACCGGGGCCGTGCTTCGCCTCCCGCTCGGTATCCTCACCGATCGCTTTGGCGGTCGCGCCGTGTTCTTTGCGCTGCTCCTCGGGAGCGCCGTGCCGGTCTATCTCGTCGCGTACGCCACGGCGTACTGGCATTTTCTCGCGCTCGGTTTCGTGCTCGGCGTCGTGGGCGCCTCGTTCGCGGTAGGAACCCCGTACGTCGCCCGCTTCTTCGACCAGAGCCGCCGGGGCTTCGCGATGGGCGTGTTCGGCGCCGGAACGAGCGGCGCGGCGATCAACATGTTCATCGCGCCGCAGATCATCGCGGCTTTCGGCTGGCAGATGGTGCCCAAGGTCTATGCGGTCGCGATCCTCGTCACCGCCGCGGTGTTCCGGGTGTTCGCGCACCCCGACCCGGGCGCCGGCAAGGCGGGAGCGGGATTGATGCAGCAACTTGCCGTGCTGAAGGACCGGCGGGTCTGGAAGTACTGTCAGTACTACTCGATCGTGTTCGGCGGCTTCACCGCGCTCTCGCTGTGGATGCCGCAGTACTACGTCAAGGAATACGGCCTCACCATCGGGCAGGCCGCACTGATGGCGGCGGCGTTCTCGCTGCCGGCGGGCGCGCTGCGCGCGCTGGGCGGCTGGCTCTCGGACCGGTTCGGCGCCCACGAAGTCACCTGGTGGGTGCTGTGGGTCGCCTGGATCTGCCTTTTCATTCTTTCCTACCCGAGGTTCGATCTGACCGTCTATACGGTATCGGGTTCCGAGACATTTCGTATCGCGGTGGTGCCCTGGATATTCACGCCGCTGCTCTTCGTCATGGGCATTGCCTTCGCCTTCGGGATGGCCTCGACTTTCAAGTACATCGGCAATGACTTCACGCAGAACATGGGTATCGTGTCGGGGATCGTGGGGCTTGCGGGCGGGCTCGGCGGGTTCCTGCTGCCCATCCTGTTCGGCGCGCTGGTCGATCTTCTGGGAGTGCGCTCGACGTGCTTCATGCTACTCTACGGCATTACCTGGGTGTCGCTCATCCTGATGTACGTGACGGAAGTCTGGCATGCGCCGATCCTCGGCGATGCACGAAGTGCGTCCGGCGTCACGCCCGCAGCTTCTTCCTCAACCCCTGACTCCCGCAGGTAGATCATGAGTCACTTCCTCGACCGCCTGATGTTCTTCACCCAGAGCCGCGAGCCGTTCGCCGAGGGGCATGGCGAAGTGCGCAAGGAGGACCGCACCTGGGAAGAGGGCTATCGCCTGCGCTGGCAGCACGACAAGATCGTGCGCTCCACCCACGGCGTCAACTGCACCGGCTCGTGCAGCTGGAAGATCTACGTCAAGGGCGGGGTCGTGACGTGGGAGACGCAGCAGACCGACTATCCGCGCACGCCCGCGGACATGCCGAACCACGAGCCGCGCGGCTGCTCGAGGGGGGCATCCTACAGCTGGTATCTCTACAGCGCGAACCGGCTCAAGTACCCGATGGTGCGCGGGCGCCTCGTGAAGCTGTGGCGCGAGGCGAGGCAGAGCCTCGATCCGGTCGCCGCATGGGCGTCGATCGTCGAGGACCCGCGGCGCGCGAAGGACTACAAGTCGATCCGCGGCCGCGGCGGGTTCGTCCGCTCGAACTGGGAGGAAGTGAACGAGCTCATCGCCGCGGCGAACGTCTACACCGTCAAACGCCACGGTCCGGACCGGGTGATCGGTTTCTCGCCGATTCCCGCGATGTCGATGGTGTCCTACGCCGCCGGCAGCCGCTACCTCTCGCTGATCGGCGGGGTGTGCATGAGTTTCTACGACTGGTACTGCGATCTGCCGCCATCCTCCCCGCAGACCTGGGGCGAGCAGACCGACGTGCCGGAGTCGGCGGACTGGTACCACTCCGCCTTCATCATCGCCTGGGGCTCGAACGTTCCGCAGACGCGCACGCCGGACGCGCATTTCCTGGTCGAGGCGCGATATAACGGCACCAAGGTGGTCGCGGTCACCCCGGATTACTCGGAAGTCGCGAAGCTCTCCGACCTTTGGCTGCACCCGAAGCAGGGCACCGACGCCGCGCTCGGCATGGCGATGGGCCACGTGATCCTGAGGGAGTGCTTCGTCGAGCGCAGGGTCGATTACTTCGACGACTACTGCCGGCGCTACACCGACCTGCCCATGCTGGTGAAGCTCGTGAAGCGCGGCGGGCACTACGTCCCGGACCGCTACCTGCGCGCGTCGGACTTCTCCGGCGCCCTCGGCCAGGAGAACAATCCCGAGTGGAAGACGGTCGCCATCGACGAGCGCGGCGGCCGGCCGGTCGCGCCGCACGGCTCGATCGGCTACCGCTGGGGCCAGCGGGTCGAGGGCGATCTCGGGAAATGGAATCTCGAGGAGAAGGAGGGGGCGACCGGCACGGAAGTGCGGCTCGCGCTGTCGTTGATCGACCGCCGCGACGAGGTGGCGCCGGTGGCCTTTCCCTACTTCGGCGGCATCGCCCACGAGCACTTCCCCGCGAGCGACCAGGGAGCGGATGTCCTCGTGCGCAACGTTCCGGCGAAGCGGCTCGCGCTCGCCGGGGGCGAGGCGCTCGTCGCGACCGTGTTCGATCTCGTGTGCGCGAACTACGGGGTGGACCGCGGGCTGGGCGGCAATTGCGCCGGGTCGCTCGAGGACGACGTGCCGTACACGCCGCGGTGGCAGGAGCCGATCACCGGCGTACCCGCGGAGCAGGTGACAACGGTCGCCCGGCAGTTCGCCGAGACCGCGGAGAAAACGCGCGGGCGCGCGATGATCATCATCGGCGCGGCGATGAACCACTGGTACCACCAGGACATGAACTACCGCGCCTGCATCAACATGCTGATGCTCTGCGGCTGCGTCGGGCAGTCGGGCGGGGGCTGGGCGCATTACGTCGGGCAGGAGAAGCTCAGGCCCCAGACCGGCTGGACCGCGCTCGCCTTCGCGCTCGACTGGGCGCGCCCGCCGCGGCAGATGAACTCGACCTCGTTCTTCTACAGCCACGCCGACCAGTGGCGCTACGAGCAGTTGAAGGTCGCCGAGATCCTCTCGCCGCTCGCGAACCGCGCCGACTACCCGGGAAGCTTCATCGACTTCAACGTGCGCGCCGAGCGCATGGGATGGCTCCCCTCCGCCCCGCAGCTCGGGACGAACCCGCTCGAGGTGGCGAAGGCGGCGGCGCAGGCCGGCATGGATCCGAAGGATTACGTCGTGAAGGGCCTGAAGGAGGGCTCGCTCAGGCTCTCCTGCGAGGACCCGGACGATCCCGCCAACTTTCCGCGCAATCTCTTCGTCTGGCGCTCGAATCTCCTCGGTTCCTCCGGCAAGGGCCACGAGTACTTCCTCAAGCACTTCGTCGGCGCGCAGCACGGGCTGCAGGGCGGCGACCTCGGGGAAACGGGCGGCGAGAAGCCGCTCGAAGTCACGTGGCACGACCCCGCGCCGCAGGGCAAGCTCGATCTGCTGGTGACGCTCGATTTCCGGATGTCCACGACCTGCCTCTACTCGGATGTCGTGCTGCCGACCGCGACGTGGTACGAGAAGAACGATCTCAACACCTCCGACATGCACCCGTTCATCCATCCCCTGTCGGCCGCCGTCGATCCGGTGTGGCAGGCGAGGAGCGACTGGGAAATCTACAAGGGCATCGCGAAGAAGTTCTCGGAGGTCGCGGCGGGTCACCTGGGCGTCGAGAAGGACGTCGTGCTCGTGCCGCTCATGCACGACACGCCCGCGGAGCTCGCGCAGCCGCTCGAGGTGCACGACTGGAAGAAGGGCGAATGCGATCTCGTGCCCGGCAGGACCGCCCCGCAGATCGTCACGGTCGAGCGGGACTACCCGAACGTCTACCGGCGCTTCACCGCGCTCGGGCCGCTCATGAAGAAGCTCGGCAACGGGGGCAAGGGCATCGCCTGGAACACCGAGGCGGAGGTGGACGCGCTCGGAGAGTTGAATTACGTCGTGACCGAGGACGGGCCGACGAAGGGGCTGCCGAAGATCGAGACCGATATCGACGCCTCCGAGGTGATCCTCTCGCTTGCGCCGGAGACGAACGGCGCGGTGGCGGTCAAGGCCTGGGAGGCTCTGAGCAAGAGCACCGGGCGCGACCACACGCACCTCGCCGGCGCGCGCGAGGAGGAGAAGATCCGCTTCCGCGACGTGCAGGCGCAGCCTCGCAAGATCATCAGCTCCCCCACCTGGTCGGGCATCGAGAGCGAGCACGTGAGCTACAACGCGGGCTACACCAACGTGCACGAGCTGATCCCGTGGCGCACGCTCTCGGGGCGCCAGCAGTTCTACCAGGACCACCGCTGGATGCGGGATTTCGGCGAGGCGCTCTGCGTCTATCGACCGCCGGTGGACACCCGCACGGTGGCGCCCCTCTTCGGAAAACGCGGCAACGGCAATCCCGAGGTGGTGCTGAACTTCATCACGCCGCACCAGAAGTGGGGCATCCACTCGACCTATACCGACAACCTGCTGATGCTGACCCTCTCGCGCGGCGGGCCGATCGTCTGGCTCTCGGAGCTCGACGCGGGCAGGGCGGGCATCGAGGACAACGACTGGATCGAGCTCTACAACGTGAATGGCGCGATCGCCGCGCGCGCGGTGGTGAGCCAGCGGGTGAACGCCGGCATGTGCATGATGTACCACGCGCAGGAGAAGATCGTGAACGTGCCGGGCTCCGAGATAACCGGGCACCGCGGCGGCATCCACAATTCGGTCACGCGCGCGGTGGTGAAGCCCACGCACATGATCGGCGGCTACGCGCAGTTCTCCTACGGCTTCAACTACTACGGCACCGTGGGTTCGAACCGGGACGAGTTCGTGATCGTGCGCAAGATGGCGAAAGTGGACTGGATGGACGTGCCCGCAGCGCCGGTGGTTTCCGGCGAGCACTGAGGAGCGCGGATGGCGGCATCGAGGATCAGGACAGCCCCTTCCCCCTCAGGGGGAAGGACGGGATGGGGGCGGGGTTTATTCGCGGAGGATGGAGGGAAACCCATCCCCACCCCGACCTTCCCCTTGAAGGGGAGGGGAATCGCGCTGGAAACGAGGAGCGGCACATGAAGATACGCGCGCAGATCGCGATGGTTCTCAACCTCGACAAGTGCATCGGCTGCCACACCTGTTCGGTTACGTGCAAGAACGTCTGGACCTGGCGCCTCGGCATGGAATACGCGTGGTTCAACAACGTCGAGACCAAGCCCGGCGTGGGCTACCCGAAGGACTGGGAGAACCAGCAGCACTGGAAGGGCGGCTGGGAGCGCAAGGCCGACGGCGGCATCCGGCTCCGCCAGGGCGGCCGGCTCGGGGTGCTGATGAAGATCTTCGCCAACCCGCACCTGCCGGAGATCGACGA
>JADZGE010000033.1 GCA_020854035.1 Burkholderiales bacterium
AACCGGCCTGATGGCCGGGTTCGGCCCGCGCCGGATGAGGACCGGCCATCCGTTGATCCGCCTCCCGTGACCGCCCGGCTCCGGATGGCGGGCATCCCCGCCTTCATCGCGCATGCGCCTCTCTAGCGCGGTCCGTGCCGCCGCCGTGCTCGAAGCCGCGAAAGGCGCGCTCGTGATCCTCGTGGGCATGGGCCTGTTGTCGATCATCCATCACGACGTTCAGGGATTCGCCGAACGCCTCGTCGCTCACACGCACCTCAATCCGGCGGCACGCTTCCCGCGCATCTTCCTCGAGGCCGCCGGCGGTTTGACGAACAGCCGCCTTGCGCTGCTTGCCGCCGGCGCGGCGGCGTACGCGGCGGTGCGCTTCGTCGAAGCCTATGGCCTGTGGATGCAGCGGCGCTGGGCCGAATGGTTTGCCGCATTGAGCGGCGGCGTCTACATTCCGTTCGAAGTCCGCGAGATCCTCGAGAACGGAACGTGGCTCTCCGTGGTGGCGCTCTTGCTGAGTTCCGCCATCGTCGCCCTCATGCTCTACAGCGTCTCCCGGTCGGCCGGCGCGAGGCGGGGAATGCGGCCCGACGCCGCGGCGGAAACCGGCGAACGGAAGAATCGCGCGCGCGGTTCGCGGTGAACGCCGGGGTGCATCGATGGTTTCGCTTGCCGGCATGCCTGCAAGTCGACATGCCGTGCCGGCCCGGCTGCGGTACAATTGCGGCGGACTTCGGAAGGGAGAAACGACATGCCGTCATTCGACATCGTGTCCGAAGTGAACCACGTCGAGATCCGCAACGCCGTGGAGCAGGCCAACAAGGAAATCGCGAACCGTTTCGACTTCAAGGGTTCCGACGCCAGGGTCGAGTTGGGCGAAAAGGAGAGCTCGGTCACCGTCTACGCGGACGACGAATTCAAGCTGCGGCAGGTGCGCGACGTGCTGACCGGGAAGCTCGCGAAGCGCGGCGTGGACACCCGCGCCTTCGAGTCCGGCCGGATGGAGCCCGTCGGCGGCAACAAGGTGAAGGAAGTGATCAAGGTCATCGAGGGCATCGAGCAGGAGCGCGCCAAGTCACTCGTGCGCCTCATCAAGGAGAGCAAGCTGAAGGTCCAGCCGAGCATCCAGGGCGACGCCCTGCGCATCTCGGGCGCCAAGAAGGACACGCTGCAGGACGCGATCGCGCTGGTGCGCAAGTCCGTCACGGACCTGCCGCTCCAGTTCAAGAATTTTAGGGACTGAATGCGTGACGGGCGGGTGCGGCCCCTGCGTTCATCATTCCCCCCTGGCGAACCCCGTCACCCATCTTGCGTAGATCCGGTCCGCGACCGCGTTGAGCGCGCGCGTGCGCTCCTCCAGATTCACGGTCATCTGCGCCGCGGTCTGCACCGATGGCATGCGCTCCGCGAGGGACGCCACCTCCTTCTCCCATTCCGCGCACCAGGCGCGGATGAGCTCCGGGGTCATCTCGACATGGCATTGCATCGCCATGTGCGGCCCCTGTACGAATGCCTGATTGCGGCAGTGGGCGCTTTCGAGCACGCGCGTCGCTCCCGCCGGGATGGAAAAGGTCTCGCCGTGCCAGTGGAAGCACTCGAACGCGGCGAGATCGGATCCGAACCAGCTCGACGCGAGACGGTTCGGCAGCACCTCCACCGGGCCCCAGCCGATCTCTTTCACCGGATTGCGCGTGACCTCGCCGCCCATCGCCTTCGCGATCAACTGACCGCCGAGGCAGTGGCCGAGCACGGGCACGTCGCGCTCCACCGCCGCGCGGATCAGGGCAAGCGTGCGCGGGATCCACGGCAGGTCATCGTTGACGCTCATCGGCCCGCCCATGAAGACGAGCCCGCTCCACGCGCCGGGCTCCCCCGGCACCGCTTCGCCCTCGTCGACGCGGATCAACCGCCACGGCGTCCCGCGGCGGTCGAGGTATGTGGCAAAATAACCGGGACCTTCGGTCGCGGCGTGGCGGAATATCGCTACCGGTTTCATCACAGCTGCTCCATGCAGCCCGCTGCGGGCATGTTACTTGCTTCGGGTGATCCCCACGGCTCGGCCGGGAGCGAGCGAGATCGAAGCGATTCGAGCATGATTCGTATTCTAGTCGGATTCGCTCTGGCGCTTGCGCCGGCCCTCGCGGTGGCGACCGACATCACCGTTATCGGGCTTTTCGCGGGCCGCGCGGTGGTCGTGGTCGACCGCGGCAAGCCACGGACACTGCGCGTCGGGGAGTCAACGCCGGAAGGGGTGAAGCTCCTCGCGGCGGACAGCGAATCGGCCACCTTCGAAGTGAAGGGCCGGCGCCAGACGCTGGGGCTCGGCCGCCACCTCGGGTCGGGCGCGCCGGCGAGCCCGGGATCGGTGGCGCTGACCGCCGATTCCCGCGGGCACTTCATCACGACCGGCACGGTGAACGGCATGTCCACCCGCTTCATGGTGGACACGGGAGCATCGGTCGTGGCGCTGTCGGCCGACGATGCGAAGCGCGCCGGGGTGAACTACCTCGCCGGCCAGCGCGGCCGCGTGCAGACGGCGAACGGCTCGATGGTGGTGCACATGGTGAAGCTCGACGCGGTGCAGGTCGGCGGCATCGTGGTGAACAACGTCGACGCGGCCGTCATCGAGGGTGACAGGCTGCCGGTTGCGCTCCTCGGCATGAGTTTTCTCAACCGCATGGAGATGAAGCGCGCCGGGGACACCCTGACGCTCATCCAGCGCTACTGAAAGCACGGCCGCCGGCCAGCGCCGATCAACGCCGGTGATCGCCGCGCCCGGACTCGGCCCGTGCGCGGCCCTGCCGGCGTGCGCTCCCGCCCCGCGGTTGCTGCTTCCGGCCGGATGACCCCTCGTCGCGGTCGCCGGCGACAAGGGAGAGAAAGTGGCCGAACTTCGCCCGCTTGGTGCGAAGGTACTCGCGATTCGCGATGCCCGGCGCAACCTCGATCGGCACGCGCTCTGTGACGGTGATGCCGTAGTCCTCGAGGCTTTTCACCTTGTCGGGATTGTTGGTCATCAGCCTGACCTTGCGTACTCCGAGGTCGAAGAGCACGTGCGCGCCGGCCCTGTAGTCGCGCATGTCCGCCGCGAAGCCGAGGGCGTGATTCGCCTCGACCGTGTCCCGCCCCCGATCCTGCAGCGCGTAGGCGCGGATCTTGTTGAGCAGCCCGATACCGCGCCCCTCGTCGAACATGTAGATGAGCACGCCGCTGCCCGCGCGTTGCATCGTGGCGAGCGCCGCGTCGAGCTGCTCGCCGCAGTCGCAGCGGCCCGAGCCGAATACGTCCCCGGTCAGGCACTGCGAGTGCAGGCGGACTAGCACCGGACGGTCGGGCCGCACCTCCCCCTTCACGAGAGCCACGAACGCCTGCGTCTCCAGGTTGTCGCTGTACACGTAGAGCCGGAACTCGCCCGCCTTGCGCGTGGGGAGCACCGTCTCGACGCGGCGCCGGATCCGCCGCTCGTTCTGCCGGTACGCGACGAGATCGGCGATGCGCAGGATCTTCAGGCCGTGGCGGCGCGCGTAACGTTCGAGGTCCGGCATGCGCGCCATCCTGCCGTCCTCCTTCATGATCTCGCAGATCACCCCGGCGGGCTTGAAGCCCGCCAGCCGGGCGAGATCCACGGCGGCCTCGGTGTGCCCCCGGCGGGCGAGCACGCCGCCGTCCACCGCGCGCAGCGTCTGCAACCGCCCCGGGCGGATGAGATCCGCGGGCCCCGTGCCGTCGGCGATCGCGACCGCGATGGTGCGCGCCCGGTCGTGCGCCGACATGCCCGAGCCGACGCCCTCGCGGGCATCGATCGGGGTCGCGAAGGCGGTGCCGAAGCGCGTCTGGTTACCGACGTCCCCGGTGATCAGGGCGAGCCCCAGCTCGCGCATGCGCTCCTCGGTCAGCGCGAGCGAGACGAGTCCGCGGCCCCGCGCCGCCATGAAGTTGATCGCCTCCGGGCTCGCGCGCTCGGCGGCGACGAAAAGGTCGCCCTCGTTCTCGCGGTCCTCGTCGTCGACGATGATGACCATCCGCCCGCGGCGCACGTCGGGCAGAATGCGCTCCACCACGTACTCGGTGGTCTTTCCCGGTCTCGCCATGCGGAGAGCCGCCCGGATCAGCCGACCGGCGCCGCGCGGCCGATGAGGCGCATGAATTCGCCGCGCGTCTTCTCGACGTTGAATTCCCCCGTGAACGCCGAGGTGGTCGCGATCGAGTGCTGCTTCTGTATGCCGCGCATCACCATGCACATGTGCTGGGCCTCGATCACCACCGCCACCCCGAGCGGCCTCACCGTCTCCTCGATGCAGTCGCGGATCTCCACCGTGAGGCGCTCCTGCACCTGCAGGCGCCGCGCGAAGGCGTCCACCACCCGCGGCAGCTTCGAGAGCCCCACGATGTGGCCGTTCGGTATGTAGGCCACGTGGCACTTGCCGAAAAAGGGCAGCACGTGATGCTCGCAGAGGGAATAGAGCTCGATGTCCTTCACGATCACCATCTGGCGGTAGTCCTCGCGGAACATCGCCGAGCGCAGGATCGCGGCGGGATCGAGGTCCGTCCCGTGGGTGAGGAACTGCAGCGCCTTCGCGACGCGCTCGGGCGTCTTCTTCAACCCCTCGCGTTCCGGGTTCTCGCCGAGCGCCTCGAGGATGGCGCGATAGTGGCCGGCGATGCGCTGGGTCGCGAGGGTGCCGTACTCCTCGTTGCGCAGATAACCCGGGTCCCCGTTCCTGCCGCTTTCCTCGCGCATCTTCATGTTGCCGGCCGCCCGCGGCGCCGCATCTCAGGCGGATAACCGGTCCCGGATCGCCTTGACGATCCCGTCACGGTCGAGCCCTACCGAGGCAAGCTGCACCGCGGGATCGCCCTGATCGATGAAGCGGTCGGGAAGACCCAGCTGGAGGAGCGGCGCCCTGATGCACATGGCGTTGAGCGCCTCCGCGACGGCGCTGCCCGCGCCGCCGGCGATCGCGCCCTCCTCGACGGTGACGAGGAGATCGTGCCCATCGGCGAGCTCCTTCACGAGCGCCGTGTCGAGCGGCTTCACGAACCGCATGCTGGCGACGGTGGCATCGAGCGCTTCGCCCGCCTCCAGCGAGGGCGCGAGCATCGGGCCGAATGCCAGTATCGCGATCTTCTTGGTGAGGAGCGCGAAGCTCCGGCCCCGGCGGCGGATCTCGCCCTTGCCGAGCGGCAGCGACACGAGATCCTTGCGGATCGCGGCACCCGGCCCGGTGCCGCGCGGGTAGCGCACCGCGGCGGGCGAATTCATCTGGAACGCGGTGTAGAGCATCTGGCGGCACTCGTCCTCGTCCGACGGCGTCATCACGGCCATGTTGGGCAGGCAGCGCAGGTAGGCGAGATCGAAGGCGCCGTTGTGCGTCGCGCCGTCGGCGCCGACCAGCCCCGCCCGGTCGATCGCGAAGACGATGGGGAGGTTCTGGATCTGGACGTCGTGGACGAGCTGGTCGTAGGCGCGCTGCAGGAAGGTCGAGTAGATCGCCACCACCGGCTTCAGGCCCTCGCACGCGAGGCCGGCGGCGAAGGTGACCGCGTGCTGCTCGGCGATGCCGACGTCGAAATAGCGCTCGGGGTAGAGCTGCGCGACGCGGACGAGCCCCGAGCCCTCGCGCATCGCGGGCGTGATGCCGACGAGGCGCGCGTCGAGCGCCGCCATGTCGCACAGCCAGTCGCCGAATACCTGGGTGTAGGAGAGCCGGCCGCCGCTCCTGCCGCCGACGATGCCGTTCGCCGCGTCGAACCGGGATACGCCGTGGTAGAGCACGGGGTCCGCCTCGGCGAGCTTGTAGCCCTGCCCCTTGCGTGTCACCACGTGGAGGAACTGCGGGCCCTCGAGCGCCTTCATGTTGCGCAGCGTCGGCACCAGCGCGTCGAGGTCGTGCCCGTCGATCGGGCCGATGTAGTTGAAGCCCATCTCCTCGAACAGCGTCCCGGGCGTGACCATGCCCTTCACGTGCTCTTCGGCGCGGCGCGCGAGATCGCCCAGCACGCGCTCGCCCGCGCGCTTGGCCGCCGCGTAGAAGCGGCCCGACATCAGCCTGGCGAAGTAGCGGTTCAACGCGCCCACCGGGGGCGAGATCGACATTTCGTTGTCGTTCAGGATCACGAGCAGATTGTCGTCCATCACGCCCGCGTTGTTCAGCGCCTCGAAAGCCATGCCCGCGGTCATCGCGCCGTCGCCGATGACGGCGACCACGTTGCGCTTCACCCCGGCGAGCCGCGAGGCGACCGCCATGCCGAGCGCCGCGCTGATGGAAGTGCTCGAGTGCGCGGTGCCGAACGTGTCGTACTCGCTCTCGTCGCGCCGCGGAAAGCCGGACAGGCCCTGCCACATCCGCATGCGTCCCATCCGCTCGCGCCTTCCGGTCAGCACCTTGTGGCCGTAGGTCTGATGGCCGACGTCCCACACCAGCCGGTCATGCGGAGTATCGAAGACGTAGTGCAGCGCGATCGTCAGCTCGACCGTGCCGAGATTGGAGGACAGGTGCCCGCCGGTCTGGCTCACCGACTCGAGCAGGAACGCGCGCAGCTCCTGCGCGAGCTGCTTCAGCTGCCGCTCCTCGAGCGCCCGCAGTTGATGCGGATAGTCGATCGTCCGCAGGAGCTCGTACGGACCCGCGCCCGCCGCGGCCCTCTGTGCCCCGATTCCCGGCTGCAACACGTTCTCCGCCACCCGGCCTCCCCCTACGTCACGCTAAAGCCTACGCTCAAAACATACAACACGCACGTCAGAACTTGCGCAGGACGATGAAGTCCGCGAGCTGCCTCAGGCGCAGCGCGCGCTCGCCGAAGCCCGCGATCGCCGCGATCGCCTCCTCGCGCAGCCCGCGCGCGAGCTCGCGCGCCCGGACGAGGCCGATCGCGCTCACGTAGGTCGGCTTGCCGTCCTTCGCGTCCTTGCCCACGGTCTTGCCGAGCGTCGCCGTCGAGGAATCCGCGTCGAGCACGTCATCCACCACCTGAAACGCGAGCCCGACGAACTTGGCGTAGGCATCGACCTGCGCGAGCGCGCCCGCGTCGAGCCCGTTCCCGCAGCGCGCGCCGAGCACCGCCGCGGCGCGGATCAGCGCGCCCGTCTTGTGGATGTGCATGAACTCGAGTTCCGGCACGGAGAGCTGTCTGCCGATCGCGGCGAGGTCGATCGCCTGCCCGCCGGCCATCCCGCGCGAGCCGGCAGCCGACGCGAGCAGCCGGATCATCTCCAGCTGCGCGATGCCGTCCTCGGCCAGGCGGTACTCCGCCGCGACCTGGAAGGCGAGGCTTTGCAGGGCGTCCCCCGCGAGCAGCGCGGTCGCCTCGTCGAACTCGACATGACAGGTCGGCCGGCCGCGCCGCAGGACGTCGTCGTCCATGCACGGAAGATCGTCGTGCAGGAGCGAGTAGGCATGGATCAACTCGACCGCGGCGCCGGCCATGGCGACGCGATCGGGCTCGGCGCCCGCGACCTCGCCCGCCGCGAATGCGAGGAGCGGGCGCACGCGCTTGCCCCCGCCCAGCACCGCGTAGCGCATCGCCTCGTGCAGCCGCTGCGGCGCGATGTCCGGGGCGGGGAGCACCCGTTGCAGCGCTGCCTCGACCCGGGCGAGCCGTGCGTGCGACCAGGCGTCGAACGACTCGGGTTCGCCCATCGATCAGGCGAGGAATTCCCCGGCGTTGCCGCCGGGAAATTCCCTACAGGAATGCATGTTCGAATGCCGTGACGTGATGGGATTCCGCTCAAGCGCACCGTCGCGCCGCGAGGTGCGAGGATGCGCTACTCGTCGGGCTTGAAATCCTGCAGGATCCCGCCCTCGAGAACCTTGACCTGCTGCTGCGCGTCGGCGAGCGCCGCCTGGCAGAACTTGAGAAGCTCGGCGCCGCGCTTGTAGGCCGCGAGCGACTTCTCGAGCGGGAGCTCGCCCTCTTCCATGGCGGAAACGATTCTCTCCAGTTCCGCCAGCGCGGACTCGAAGGTCTGGTTCGTTGCGGACTTCGCTGTATGGGCCACGCGGCCGCCACCCGAAAAGGTATAAATCTAGCCCAATCAGAGGCTTGCGGTCAAACCGCGCGGCCGGGTGGAGGGCCCGGCTCAACGCGGGGCTGCCACTTTCAACGCGGCGTCGACCGCTCGCGGCACGATGCTTTGCACGGCCAGCGCCTTGACCGCCGGATTCTCGCTCGCCGCGGCCCGATCGCGGATCACGAGGAGCGCCTGCCCGGCGGAGGTGTCTCTCCAGAACCAGTCCTGGATCGCCGCGGGAGAGTGGCGCCCGGGCTGGACCGATTTCGCCTCGGTGTAGAACGCCCTCAACTCGTCGCACGCGAGCTTCAACGCGTCCTCGGGCGCGAGCTCCGGGCGGTACGAAGAGCGCGGCGATTCGGTGAGCCACGTCGCCAGAAACGCGGCGATCTCCGGCACCGTGAGCCCGGTCACGCCCAGCGTCGTCCTGCCGCGATGCCGGCGGGCAAGCTCGTGCCATGCCGCAAGTTGCGATACCTCCTCGGCAAGCCGCTCCGCCAGGCTGCCCCCTGCCGCCCGGCCGGGAAAGCTCACGGGGCACACGAGATCGGCCGGCGCTTCGCCGGGATCCGCATGCGGCGCGTCCTCGGGAAAGTCCTCCAGCACCGGGCCCGCGTCGCGTTCCAGCAGTCGCAGCGCCGCAGCGAGCACCCGTGTCTGGAACGCCGCATCGTTCGGCACGCCGAGGGGGCGCCCCAGGATGAAGGGCACCCATAGCGCCCGGGGAGGCCGGAGCGCCTCGGTGTGCTCTCGCACGAGGCTCACCTGCGTCGTCGGGATGCCTTCTTCCTCGAGGTAGTGGCCGAGTGCGCCCACGGCGCACGTGCAGTTCGGTCAGACCGGTGTGAGCAGCACCGCGTCGACCTTGTCGGCCTTGAGCAGCCCGGCCAGCTCGCGCGCCTTCGGTTCGTAACGCGTGACCGGCGACACCGCGCCCATGAACGAATAGTGAAACGCCGCGACCGCACCGATGAGCCCGTCGCGCGCGAGCTCCCGCAGCCGGTCGAGCGGAAACGCGACGTTCCAGTCCGCCTGAAAACCCGTGCGGTCGAAGTTGACCGACATGTGGCTCATCACGAGGTCGGCGCCCATCGCGTCCCCGGGGATCACGCGGTAGTCCATCCCGCCGGCCGACCAGGCGCGATCGGCGCGAACGTGCAGGCCCGCGGTCGTCACGATCGCTACGCGCCGCCGCGCGAGCGCCGGGCCGCGCGCCCACGGCCGCCCCGGAAACCGCGGCAGCGCGGGCACCTTGGCCAGCATGTTCCGACGGTCCAACTCCGAAAGGTCAGCCAGTCGTACCATACGCCCGCTCCGTTTCGCGCCAATTCCCCTGCGGCGGCACGGCCAACGCCCGTGCCTGCGTCGCGAGGGGTTCGAGGCGGGACATGCTTCCAGCCTTCACGACATGGAATCTCCGCTTCCGCTTCCGCCTTGAGGCTCGATCGGCCGAATCCCGTCGCGGCTCGCGAACTCGCGCGGTCGCGCCGTCGTGTCCCCGCGCGAGACGCGCAGCCCGCAGCGCCCCGCCGCAACACGCAGCGGGCTGCCAGACACGATCGGTTCGGCCGGCCGCAGGCCCTTCGAGACCCTTCCTCGCGCCGGCAGCATGATCGACGCGCAGGAACATGGCAAGGCGGCGCCCTACCAGCGCAGCAGTCGCGGGCCCGACAGTGCTCCGGCCATCGCGGGCAGGAGCATGCCCAGCAAGTACCAGACGGCGAGGAACGGCGCCGCCATCTCGACGCAGTACCAGGAATAGACGAACGCCCCGCCGGCTCCCGCGAAAAGCCCCGCAGCGGCGCCCGCGCTCGCAAGGCGGGTCGGGGCGAGCCCGCGCATCGCCCACAACGTCGCGCCGAAAATGGGGGCCGCCAGCAGCGCGATCAGGAAAGGGCAGGAGGCGGCGCTGTGGCCGACGACGAGCGTGCCGCGCTCGCCGGGTGCGGCCGCGGCAAGCGCCGCGGCACCAAGCAGCCACATCGCGACCACCGGCGCAGCCAGAGCCGCCGGCACGTGCCCGAGCCGCATGCCGGGGCGCCCGAGACGCGACACCGCTGCGAGCGCGCCCGCGGCGAGCGCCGCCGGAAACGCGAGCTTGGCCCAGAACATCGGCACCCGCATCGCCTCTGCCAGGTCCGGCCGAACGCCGAGCACGAGCGCGAGAAGGAGCGCGGAGCCGGCGAAGCCGGCGCCAATGGCCCGGACGGCGCGCCCCCGCGCGGCTCCGCGCTCGACCGGCTGCGCGCCCCGGGCCAGCATGTCGATCAACTCATCGGTCTTCACGTGTCATCCGTTCGCACGAGCGCCGCGAGCGCCTTCAGCCCGCGGTGCACGCCGACCTTGACCGCCGACTCCGACATGCCGGTGAGACGTGCCGTTTCCGCGACGGACAGGCCCTCGAGCTTCACGTGCACGATGGGCAGCCGCTGCCGGTCGGGCAGCCCCGCGAGCAGCTTCTCGAGGTCGCGCCGCGCGTCGGCCGCCTCGCCATCCGAGACGGCGAAGACGGCCGTCTCCTCGTCGAGCGGGTCGTTGAGCGCCTCCCGCCCGGCGCGCCGCCGCAGCCAGTCGACCACCTTGTAGCGGGCGATGGCGTGCACCCACGGCGTGAGCGGCTGGCCGGCGTCGTAGGTGTGGCGCTGGTTGTGCACGGCAAGCAGCGTTTCCTGCACCAGGTCCTCCACTTCGTCCGGCATCCGCGCCAGCCGCCCTCGCAGGAACCCGCGCAGGTACGCGGAGAGCTCCCTCAGGAACGCGGCGTAGGGCCCGGAATCGCCCGCAAGGCCCCGCACGAGCAGGCCTCGCAACCGGTCTTCCACTGCGCTCACCAGGCCCGCTCTCCTCCTTCGAAATCCGCAGCCCCCCGGTTACAGCCGGCCGCGAAGAATATTTTCCGCGCGCATTCTGGCACGAGGCTGTAACCGTGCGCCATCGAGACGCGAACTACCCCTCGGACCGCGCGATCGCCGCCGCCAGTGGGGCAGCGCGGCAGATCCACTCACATCGAAAGGACCCATTCCATGCACTCACGCACGGTCGCAGTAACCGCCGCCGCACTTGCCGCCCTCGCCTCCGGGGTCGCGCTCGCCCAGGACAAGGGCGCATCCATCAAGGGCGGGAAAGAGCGCTGCTACGGCATCTCGATGGCCGGCAAGAACGACTGCGCCGCCGGACCCGGCACCACCTGCGCGGGAACTTCCAAGGTCGACTACCAGGGCAACGCGTGGAAGTACGTCGCGAAGGGCACCTGCACCACGATGAAGACCCCGAAGGGCATGGGCTCGCTTACGCCCCTCTGAGCACTGCCGCACGACCGCGACCTCGCAGCCATGACCCCCAGCATCACCGCCGGAGCGGGCCTCAAGCCGCGGCACTACGACGCGGCGCTCGCCTGTCCGGCGGCGGGGTTGTGGTTCGAGGTCCACCCGGAGAACTACATGGTCGCGGGCGGACCGAGGCTTCGCTGGCTCGAGGCAATCCGGGTGCGCCACCCCCTTGCGCTTCACGGGGTCGCGCTCTCGCTTGCGGCGGACGCGGGGCTGGATCGGGATCACCTCGAGCGCCTCGCCGCGCTCTGCGCCCGGTTCGACCCGGTGCTGGTATCGGAGCACCTGGCATGGTCGACGTGGCGCGGGGCCTGCCATCCCGACCTGTTGCCGTTTCCGCGCACGAACGAAGCCCTGCAGCGGATCGCGTCGAACGTCTCCCGCGCACAGGATGTACTCGCGCGGCGCATCGCGATCGAGAACCCGTCGCACTACGTCGCGATCGAGGGGCACGAGTGGGACGAGATCGATTTTCTCGCCGAGCTCTCGCGCCGCACCGGCTGCGGGCTGCTCCTCGACGTGAACAACGTCCACGTCGGCGCCCGCAACCTGGGCTATTCGGCGCACGATTACGTCGACGCGTTTCCCGCCGGGCCCGTCATGGAGATCCACCTCGCGGGGCACTCCACGGAACCGAACCTGGGCGCGGCGCTTCTCATCGACAGCCACGATGCGCCGGTCGCGCCGGAGGTCTGGGCGCTCTACGAGCGGCTCATCGCCCGCATCGGCCCGCGCCCCACCTTGCTCGAGCGCGACGGGAACGTTCCGGAATTCGCCGAGCTCATGCAGGAGCGGAACCGGGCGGATGCCGTGCTGCGCGCGATCCCCGAGCCGGACCAGGGCCGCATCGAAGTCCATTGCGCATCGCATCGGGATGCTCGGAACGATCGGCGTTCATCGGCGTTCATCGGCGGCTGACTCGTCATGCAAACGCAGACCCCGCCGCCGCTTGCGCAATTCCAGGACGCCTTCGCGCGCGCCCTGCTCGATCCCCTCGCGGCACCGGAACCGGAAGTCGCGGCTCTCGCCGCGCAACCGGCGTTCGCCGTGTATCGCAACACCGTGACGAAGGGCTGCGTCGATGCGCTTGCGGCCAACTTCCCTGCCGTCGCCAGACTCGTGGGGGAGGAGTGGTTCCGTGCCGCGGCGGCGATCTACGCGCGCGCGAATCCGCCCGCGACGCCGATGCTGCTGGAGTACGGCGCCTCGTTCCCGGATTTCCTCGCCGGTTTCGAACCTGCCGCGGCGCTGCCGTACCTGCCGGGCGTCGCGCGCCTCGACCGGCTGTGGACCGAATCCCACGCCGCGGCGACACGGGATCCTCTGGCGCCCGCGGCGCTCGCCGCGCTGCCCGCCGCGGACCTCGAACGGGCGGTGCTGCAACCCCACCCTGCCGCGCGGTGGGCCTGGTTCGAGAGCGTGCCGGTCTACACGATCTGGTCGCGTAACCGCACCGACCGCGATCACGACGCCGAACTCGACTGGCGCTCCGAAGGTGCATTGCTCGTGCGCCCGGGCGATTCGGTCGCATGGCAACCGATCGATGCCGCCGGCTGCGCGTTCCTCGCTGCCTGCGCGGCGGGCGAGCCCCTGGGACGTGCCGCCGCCGCTGCCCTGGCCGTCGAGCCGGCGTGCGGCCTGGAAGCGCTCATGTGCACCCTGCTCGGATCCGGTGCGTTCATCGCGATCCGTCCCGGCGGGGCCCATCCATCGTCGGGAAGCCGGAGGACATACCACGAGGAGCGGCACGGATGAACGAGACAACCCTCGCCGACGCCTGGCAGGCGCGCGAAGGCTGGCGCGGCGCGTGGAACCGCGTGGCCGATCGCCTCGACGGCCTGATTGCCCACGGGCTCATCGCGACCTCGGCGCGAACCGCGGTGGCCGCGATCTTCTTTCTCTCCGGGCGGACCAAGGTGGACGGACTGCTGTCGGTCAACGACAGCGCGTACACGCTGTTCCGGGACGAGTACAAGGTGCCGCTTCTGCCGCCGGAGCTCGCCGCGCACCTCGCGGCGTACGCGGAGCACCTGTTCCCCGTCCTCCTCGTGCTGGGACTGGCGACCCGGCTGTCGGCGGCGTCGCTCCTCGGCATGACCGCGGTCATCCAGATCTTCGTCTACCCTGGCGCCTGGGCCACGCATCTCTCGTGGGCAGCGTTGATGCTCTACCTCGTCGCGCGCGGCGGCGGCGCTCTTTCACTCGACCGCGTGCTTGGCGTGAGGTAGGCGCGCGGTCCGTGCCCCGGTACCGGCGGGATCGGCGCGGCGCATCGAGGCCAGCTCCGCGCTCGGCGGGGCGGCGCGGCTGCCCCGTGCGTGTGCCCTTGCATGAAATACACACTACACTACCGGCCGCATGACAAGAGGCCGGATACTCCTGCTCGCCGCAATGGCGGTGCTCGTCGCGGCGTTCTTCGCACTCGACCTGCAGCGTTACGTCTCGCCGGAGTATTTTCGTTCGCAGCAGGCGGCGATCGACGCCTACTACCGCGCCCACCCGCTGCGCACCGCGGCGCTCTACTTCGCCGTTTACGTCGCGGTCACCGGGCTCTCGCTGCCGGGCGCGGCGATCCTGACGCTCGCGGGTGGCGCGGTGTTCGGGCTCGTCTGGGGCACCGTCATCGTTTCGTTCGCCTCGACGCTGGGCGCGACGCTCGCCTTCCTCGCCTCGCGCTACCTGCTGCGGGACTGGGTCGAGCGGCGCTACGGCGAGAGGCTACGCCCGGTCAACGACGGCATCGCGCGCGAGGGCGCCTTCTACCTCTTCGCCGTGCGGCTCGTGCCCGCGTTTCCGTTCTTCGTCGTGAACCTCGTCATGGGGTTGACCCCCATGCGCACCGCGACCTTCTGCTGGGTGAGCCAGCTCGGCATGCTGGCCGGGACCATCGTCTACGTCTACGCGGGCACCGAGCTCGCGGAGTTCCGGCTCTCCCCCGGCCTCGTCGCGGCCTTCGTGCTGCTGGGGATATTCCCGCTCCTCGCGAAGCGCGCCCTCGACTGGATCAAGGCCCGGCGGGTCTACGCGCGCTGGCGGCGCCCCGCGCGCTTCGACCGCAACCTCGTGGTGATCGGGGCGGGCTCGGCGGGGCTCGTGGCGGCCTACATCGCCGCCGCCGTGAAGGCGAAGGTCACGCTGATCGAGAAGGAGCGCATGGGCGGAGACTGTCTCAACACGGGATGCGTGCCGTCCAAGGCGCTCATCCGCTCCGCGCGGCTCCTCGCGCAAATCCGGCGGAGCGAGGAGTTCGGGTTGAAACCGGTCGACGCGGAGGCCGATTTCGCGCGAGTGATGGAGCGCGTCGAGCGTGTCGTGAAGACCGTCGAGCCGCACGACTCCGTGGAGCGCTACACCCGCCTCGGCGTCGAGGTGATCGAGGGCGAGGCGAGGTTAACGACCCCGTGGGCCGTCGAGGTGCGAACGGCATCCGGCGCGCGCACGCTCACCACGCGCGCGATCGTGATCGCGGCCGGTGCGCGCCCGTTCGTTCCGTCCATCCCGGGCATCGATGAGGTCGGCTACCTCACCTCGGACACCGTGTGGGGGCTGCGCGAGTTGCCGCGGCGGCTCGTCGTGCTGGGCGGCGGGCCGATCGGCTGCGAGCTTGCCCAGTGCTTCGCCCGGCTCGGCTCGCAAGTGACGCAGGTCGAGATGCTGCCGCGGATACTCATGCGCGAGGATCCCGACGTCTCCGCACTGGTAGCCGGGCGCTTCGCCGGCGAGGGCGTGCGCGTGCTGACCGGGCACAAGGCGAAGGCGTTCGTCGCCGAAGGCGGGGAGAAGGTGCTGATCGCGGAGCACGGCGGGCGTGAAATCCGCATCGCCTTCGACGTGCTGCTCTGCGCCGTGGGCCGTGTCGCGTCGACCGCGGGCTACGGACTGGAGGAACTCGGCATCGGGGTCACGCCCGCGCGCACGGTCGGGACGAACGAGTTCCTGCAGACGATTTATCCGAACATCTACGCCTGCGGCGACGTGGCGGGCCCCTACCAGTTCACGCACACGGCGTCGCACCAGGCGTGGTACGCCGCCGTCAACGCCCTCTTCGGCGGCCTGCGCCGGTTCCGCGCCGACTACTCGGTCGTGCCGTGGGCCACCTTCACCGATCCCGAGGTGGCGCGGGTGGGATTGAACGAGACCGAGGCGCGGGAGAAGGGCATAGCGCACGAAGTGACCCGCTACGGCCTCGACGACCTCGACCGGGCGATCGCCGACGGGGAAGCCCACGGCTTCGTGAAGGTGCTGACCGCGCCCGGCACCGACCGCGTGCTCGGCGCGACCATCGTGGGCGAGCACGCCGGCGACCTCATCATCGAGTACGTGGCCGCCATGCGCCACGGTTTCGGGCTGAACCGCATCCTCGGCACCATCCACGTCTACCCCACTTTCGCGGAAGCGAACAAGTACGCCGCCGGCGCGTGGAAGCGCGCGCACGCGCCGCGGGGCCTGCTCCGCTGGGTCGAAAAGTACCACGGCTGGATGCGCGGGTGACACGAAAGAGGCGCCAGGCTGATGCGCATGCCGGCCATCTTCCTCCTCACCGCCGCGCTCGCCGCGGGGGCACCGGCGCGAGGATTCGATCACGACCACGCCGCGTGGTCCGCGCTGCTGAGCAGGCACGTGGTGCTCATCGACGGCGGCAAGGCCTCGCAGGTCCGCTACGACGGGTTCCTGCGCGAGCGCGCGGCGCTGAAGGGCTACCTCGAGACCCTGTCCCGGGTGAGCGCGCGCGAGTTCGAAGGATGGAACAAGGCGCAAAGAGCGGCGTTCCTCATCAACGCCTACAACGCGGCGACCGTGGAGAAGATCCTCACCCGCTATCCCGGCATCGGCTCGATATGGGACTTCGGCAAGGTGTTCGGCAATCCCTTTCGAGACCGTTTCATCCGGCTGCTGGGGCGCCCGGTTTCGCTCGACGACATCGAGCACGGCATGCTGCGGGCGCCGGGAGCCTACGCCGAACCGAGGATCCATTTCGCGGTGAGCTGCGCGTCGGTCGGCTGCCCGATGCTGCGCGAGGAGGCGTACCGCGCGGAGCGGCTCGTGCGCCAGCTCGAGGAGCAGACGCGGCGCTTCCTCGCGGACCGCGCGCGCAATCGCTACGATCCGGCCGCGAATCGCCTCGAGGTATCCCGCATCTTCGACTGGTACGCGGCGGACTGGACGAGCGGCTACCGCGGACTCGAAGGCAACGATCCGCCCCTCGCCTCCCGCGAGCAGTTCTTCGCGCGCTACGCCGACCTGCTGGCGGATGAGCCGGAGCACCGCGCGGCCGTGCGCGAACGCAGGGCGGGCCTCGCCTTCCTGGAATATGATTGGGCGCTGAACGCAGCGAGGCCGTGAGCTGCGAGCCGTCAGCCGTCAGCCGTAAGTTGGAGTTGCGAGTTCTGGTAAGTTCCCGTCTGGCGCGGCCAGCTGCCGATCGCGGATCACCGATCACGTGTCGCTCTCCATCATCGTTCCCTGCCTCGAAGAGTCCGCGGTGATCGCGGACACGTTGCGCTCGCTCGCGCCGCTGCGCGCGCGCGGCGCCGAGGTGATCGTCGTCGACGGCGGCAGCACGGACGACACCGTGGCGCGCGCACGGCCGCTCGCCGATCGCGTCCTCGCCGCGCGGCGCGGGCGTGCAAGCCAGATGAACGCCGGCGCGGCTTGCGCGCGGGGCGAAATCCTCGTCTTCCTGCACGCCGACAGCACGCTGCCCGGGAACGCCGACGCGCTCATCGTGGACGGTCTCGCCCGCACGCGCCGTGGCTGGGGCCGGTTCGACACCCGCATCGCCGGCGAGCAGCCGCTGCTGCGGATCGTCGAACGCCTGATGAATCTCCGCTCGCGCCTGACGGGCATCGCCACCGGCGACCAGGGCATCTTCGTCACGCGCTCGCTCTTCACCGCCGCGGGGGGCTACCCGGAGCTGCCCCTCATGGAGGACATCGCGCTATCGAAGCGGTTAAAGGGGTTCGGGCCACCGCTCTGTCTGCCTCACAGGATCACCACGTCGGCACGGCGGTGGGAGCGGCATGGCGTACTGCGCACCGTCCTCCTCATGTGGCGCCTGCGGCTCGCCTGGTGGCTCGGCGCCGACCCGGCGCGCCTCGCCGTGCGCTACGGCTGCGGCGCGGGTGCCCGGCAGGGTCCGCGCGACGCACCGTGACAAGCGCGGGCGAGCGCGGGAGCGACGGGCGGGCGGCCTCCACCATCGTGGTGTTCGCCCGCGCGCCCGTTCCCGGCACGGTCAAGACCCGGCTCGCGCCCCTCGTCGGCCCCGAAGCAGCCGCGGCGCTGCACGCGCGCCTCGTCGAGCACGCCCTCGCGACGGCGCGGCGCGCGGGGCACGCCCGCATCGAGCTCCACGTCACCCCGAGCGTGGATGAGGCATTCTTTCGTTACTGCGCGGCGCACTACCGCGTCGCGCTCGCCGAGCAGTCCGGCGGCGACCTCGGCGCGCGCATGCACGCCGCGTTCGAGCGCGTCCTCGCCGCGCAGGCGCGGGCGATCCTGATCGGCTCGGATTGCCCCGCGTTAAGCGAGCACCACCTGCGGCAGGCCGAGCGCTGCCTGCGCGAGGGAGCCGATGCGGTATTCGCGCCCTGCGAGGACGGCGGCTACGCGCTCGTCGGGCTGCGGCGCGCCGAGCGCCGGCTCTTTGAAGGGATTGCGTGGGGCGGCAGCACCGTCATGGCGGAAACCCGCGAGCGGCTCGCCGGACTGCGGTGGCGCTGGCGCGAACTCGAGACACTGTGGGACGTCGACCGCCCCGCCGACTACGAGCGCCTCATCGCCTCCGGGCTGCCGGCGCCCCGGTCGCGGCCCCCGGATGCCGAGTAGCGGCACCGGCTCCCGCCGCGCGCGAGATCCGCTCAAAACACGCGGAGTTGCTCCTCGCGCGCCTCGTCCCGGTTGACCGGCGCGGTCTCGCTGGCCGGCGCCTCGAGGATGCGTTCGCGATGCTCCCCGGCGAGCGGGCCGCGTTCGGCCGGCGAATCGGGCAGCGCCGCGGCCGGGCGTGGTGGCGCCGGCGGCCCCTCGCCCGCTCCACCCGCCGTCACGACCAGCCACGGGCCCGCGACGACCGCAACGAGTATCACGATCCCCGCGGCGCAGCGCAGCACGGCAGCCCCGGGACAGGACGCTTCCGCCGCGTAGCGCTCGATCAACCGGTCTCGTTCCATGGCACTTCGCATGGTCGCCTCCACGCAACCTCGCCGCGGCCAGTGTTGCGCGCGCGTCAGGGGCGTGGAATCGGCCGCACGGGATAGGCCGGCAGGCTGCTAGCCTCGATTTCCACGCGACCGAGTTCACCTAACACGTAATCGGTTTTCGGTCGTTTCTAAGCGCTCATGCGCAGCGTGTGATTGTGCCACCAAGGCACCTTGGTCGGGGAGTCCAGAAGTCC
>JADZGE010000034.1 GCA_020854035.1 Burkholderiales bacterium
ACCGCGGCTGCTGGCACGTAGTTAGCCGGTGCTTCTTCTTCAGGTACCGTCATTAACAGGCTATGTTAGAGCCCGCCGTTTCGTTCATGCCGAAAGAGCTTTACAACCCGAAGGCCTTCTTCACTCACGCGGCATGGCTGGATCAGGCTTGCGCCCATTGTCCAAAATTCCCCACTGCTGCCTCCCGTAGGAGTCTGGACCGTGTCTCAGTTCCAGTGTGGCTGATCATCCTCTCAGACCAGCTACCGATCGTCGCCTTGGTGGGCTCTTACCCCGCCAACTAGCTAATCGGACATCGGCCGCTCCAATAGCGCGAGGTCTTGCGATCCCCCGCTTTCATCCGTGGATCGTATGCGGTATTAGCCAGTCTTTCGACTGGTTATCCCCCACAACTGGACACGTTCCGATGTATTACTCACCCGTTCGCCGCTCGCCGCCAGGGTTGCCCCCGCGCTGCCGCTCGACTTGCATGTGTAAGGCATGCCGCCAGCGTTCAATCTGAGCCAGGATCAAACTCTTCAGTTTAATCACTGCAAAGTTAAACTCGCTTGACGGATAAACCATCAATGCGAGCACTTTAGTACTTGGAGCTTCGCCCCGGCCGGCCGAACCGGACGGAACGTGCCCTCGAGCACCAAGTGCCCACACTTATCGGCTGTAGATTGTTAAAGAACGTTTCTAGCGGTTTAGCCGCGACTCCCTGCGGCCACCTGCCTAGGGGAGTCGGCGCGCGATGCGTAGCCGGCTCCGGAATCTGGTAGCGGGGATAGGATTTGAACCTATGACCTTCGGGTTATGAGCCCGACGAGCTGCCAGACTGCTCCACCCCGCGCCCGAGTTAGAAGATGAATTATAAAGGGGCGAGGAAGGCCAAGTCAAACATTTGCAGCGGTTTTTCAACGGCCTGACGCTTTCCCGCGCAGATCAAGGCCATAAACCGTCCTGATCGCCTGGGGAACATGAAAAACCGGTCCGGAGTCAGCGTTCAGCGGGCCGTACGGGATGCCCCTGGAGGCGCCGGACAAAGCCCACCAGCCGTTCCATGCTGACGTAGAACGTTGGAGTGACGTAGAGCGTCAGCATCTGGGAGAAGACGAGCCCCCCCACCACCGCGATACCGAGCGGCTGCCGCATTTCCGACCCGGTGCCCGTGCCGAACGCGAGCGGCAGGGTTGCGAAAATCGCGGCCATGGTGGTCATCATGATCGGCCGGAACCGGATCAGGCACGCCTTGACGATCGCATCCTGCGCCGAAAGGCCTTCTTCGCGCTGCAGCTGCAGGGCGAAATCGACCATCATGATGCCTTTCTTCTTGACCAGTCCCACGAGCAGGATGATGCCGACAAAGCTGAAGATATTGAGCTCCATGCCGAACATCCACAACATCAGGAGCGCGCCGAATCCGGCAAACGGCAGTGCGGTCAGTATCGTGACCGGATGGGCGTAGTGCTCGTACAGAATCGCCAGCACCATGTAGATCACCAGTATCGTGATGAGCAGCAGTACCGGCAGCGTGCGAAAGGCTTCCTGGAACGCCTTGGCGCTGCCAGCCATTGCCGATGACACGCCGGCCGGCAGCGTCTCACGCGCCAGGGTTTCGATCCGCGACACGGCATCCCCGACCGAAACATTCGGCGCCAGGTTGAAAGACAGAATCACGGAAGGCAGCTGCCCGTAGTGGCTCACGGATACCGGCCCCACTCCTATGTTGATATCGGCCACCGCGTGTATCGGCACCATGCGAGCGCTGTTCGACTGCACGTACAGCGATCGCAACGCGTTGATGTCCCGCTGGAAACGGGGATCCAGCTCGAGCAGCACGAAATACTGATCCGTCGCCCCGTAGAGCGTGCTGATCTGCCGCCCCCCGTACGCATTGTAGAGAGTCGATTCGATCTGCTGCGGAGAAACGCCGAGCGCGGCGGCACGATCGCGGAGGATATTGATCTGAATCTCCGGATTGCGCAGCTCGAGATTGGTGCTGACTTCCCTCAGAAAATCCGCGCCTCGCAGGCTGTTCTCGAGCTCCTGCGCGGCCGCATACAGCTGCCTCGTATCGGATCCCTGCAACACCATCTGGAAATCCGCATTCCCCACGAGTCCGCCGATGTTGATCGACGGTGGATTGCTCATGAACACCCGCAGCCCCTGGGCACCACCGCTGAACGACGGTCGCAGTTGCTGAATGATCTCGTCGGCACGATGATCGCGCTCTTTCCGGGGCTTCAACCGGATGATGACGCGCCCGACGTTGTCGCCCACGACGCCCCCCGTCCCCTGTCCCGCCGTGTACTGGACCGCGTCGACCGATGGATGCCTGCGGATCACGTCAGCCACCAGTTTGATCCGGCGCTCCATCTCCGGAAACGTGATCCCCTCCGGCGCTCGCACGTTGCTGAACATCACCCCAGTGTCCTGGCGGGGGATGAATCCCTGCGGCACCGTCTTGTAGATGACGACCGTCAGCGCCAGCACGCCCGCCGAAGCCGCGAGCATCGTGCCGCGATGCGCCATGGTCCAGCGCAAGCTCGCGCCGTAGAAATCCCGCGCCGAATCGAACACCCGCTCGAAGAACTCGTACACGCGCCCGTGCCCGTGCGCCGGCCTCAACATCAGGCTGCACATCATGGGCGTCATCGACAGCGAAATGGCGCCGGAAATCAGCACCGCAACGCCTACCGTGACGGCAAACTCCCGGAACAGGCGGCCAAGCATTCCCTCCATGAAGAGGATCGGTATGAATACGGCGGCAAGAGAAATCGTCATCGACAGGACGGTGAAGGCGATTTCCCGGGAGCCCTCCAGCGCCGCCGTCATCCTGTCCTTGCCCATTTCCATGTGGCGGGTGATGTTCTCGAGAACGACAATGGCATCGTCGACCACGAATCCGACGGCCAGAATGATCGCCATCATCGAGAGATTGTTCAGGCTGAACCCCAGCAGGTGCATGGCGGCGAAAGTCCCGATGACCGATGTCGGCAGTATCAGGGCGGTAATGAGCGTCGAGCGGGCATTGCGCAGGAACGCCAGGATCACGAGCACGACCAGGACGATCGAGAGCAACAGGTGGAACTCGACCTCGTTGATGGAAGACTGGATGAACTCGGCGCGGTCATTGACGACGTTGAACCTGACTCCAGGAGGCGCTTCGCGCTCGATGGCGGGAAACTGCGCGCGAATTCGCCGAACCACCTCGACGGTGTTGGCGCCCGGCTGCCGGAACACCGCGAGCAGGATGCACCGGTCGTCGTTGAGCCAGCTCTTCACCTTCACGTTCTCGATGCTGTCCTCGGCGCGTCCGATGTCCGACAGCCGCACCGGCATGCCGTCCTGGTAGGCAACGATCAGCTCGTTGAAATTTCGGGCGTGCTCCAGCTTTCCCGAGGACTTGACGGTAAAGTTCCGCGCCGATCCCGCGAGCACCCCCGACGGCAGGTTGCTGTTGGCGTTCTGGATCGCGCTCACCACCTTGTCGAGCCCCAGCCCGCGCTTGGAAAGCGCTTCGGGATCGAGGAAAACGCGCACTGCGAACTTCTGGGAGCCGAACACCAGCACCTGCGCAACCCCGTTGATGGTCGACAATCGCTGGGCAACCTGGGTACTGGCGAATTCGTCGAGCTGCTGCATCGGCAGCGTGCGGGCGCTCAACGCCAGGAATATGATCGAGTTGTCCGCCGGGTTTACCTTGCGCAGCGTCGGCGGGTCGACATCGTCCGGCAGGCGGCGCATCGCCTGCGAGATGGCGGTCTGCACATCCTGCGCCGCCGAATCGATGTCGCGCTCGAGGCTGAACTGCAGCGTAATGCGGGTCCTGCCGGTGGTATTCGAAGAACTCATCGTGTCGACGCCGGCGATCGTGCTGAACTGCCGCTCGAGCGGCGTCGCAACGCTCGATGCCATCACTTCGGGGTTCGCGCCGCGCAGTTCGGCGGTAACCTGGATCGTCGGGAAATCGACGTTTGGCAGCTCGTTCACCGGGAGCGTCCGGAAAGCGATCACACCGAATATGACGATCGCCGCGACGAGAACCGTCGTCGCGACCGGCCGAACGATGAAAACCTTCGATAGATTCATGGCCTCACCCTCTACGGCTTGCCGACCGCGGTGTCCGGCTCGCCCTTGCGGCCCCGTTCCTTCCCGGCGTCCGCGTTGTCGCCACCCTCGCCCTTCTTCTTGCCCTTGCCCTTCCTGCCCTTCTTGCCCGCATCCCCCGGGACCGCGTCGGCGAGACGGACGACCGCTCCCGTCTGCAGCATCTGCGGGATTTCCGTGATTACCCGGTCGCCGGGCTTCACGCCCGACGCGATGACCACCTCCCGGCCGATCTGACGCGCTATCCGGATCGGTCTCACCTCCACCCGGCTCTCGTCGTTTATCAGGTAGACGAAGCTGCCCTCCTGGCCGGGCTGCACCGCGGCTTCCGGGACGACGACGGCGTTGGGCTCGATCCGCAGCACCACCCGCACGTTCACGAACTGGCCCGGCCACAGCGCTTCCTCGCCATTGCTCACCCGCGTCTTGAGCAGCACGGTACCGGTCTGCGGGGTAACGGTGTTGTCCACGAAAACCAGCCTGCCCGTCGCGACTGCCGGACCCGCGCGGTCGGGCAGTATCTCGATGCGCATCTCCTTGTCGTCCTGATGGCGGCGGATCTCCTCCAGCTGGCGCTCGGGAATGCTAAACGACACCAGGATCGGGTCGGTGCTGTTGATGGTCACGAGCGGCACGCCGCCCGTGCCGCCGGCCGAGACCAGGTTGCCGGGCTTGATCGCGAGCGCCCCGGTGCGGCCCGCGATCGGCGCATGTATGCGCGAAAACTCCACCTGGATGCGTGCCTGCTCCACCAGCGCGCGGTCGGCCGCAACCGTGGCCTCCAGCGACTTCACGGAAGTTACCGCGACGTCGAACTCCTGCCGCGTGATGAACTCGTTTTTGAGCAGCGGCGCCAGCCTGTCCTGCTGCACCTTCGCATTCTCGAGCTGCGCCATGTCGCGCGCGAGCTGAGCCTGCGCCTGGCGATAGGACGCCTCGAAAGTACGCGGGTCGATCTGGAAGAGAAGCTGCCCCGCCTTCACCTTGTCCCCTTCCGTGAACAGCACCGACTGCAGCACCCCGGACACCTGGGCCCGGACCTGCACGCTGTGCTGGGGCTCGACCGTTCCCACCGCCTCGATGAGCACCGGCATCGGTTTCGCGATCGCGGCAGCGGCCTTCACGACGAGCGGCGCGCCCTTGCCCCTGCCTTTTCCCTTGCCCTTCTCGCCCTTCGCCTCGCCTTCTGCGGCCGCGTCCCCCGGCTTCTGCGTCCACCACCAGGCACCGTAGCCGCCGGCGAAAATGCCCAGGAACACCAGCGCCATGAACAGTCGCTTCATCGTTGCTCAACCCGGTAAACGGTTCGGTCGCTGGCGCCGATTGCGTGGTTCAGCCGCGACACCGCGGTGAACCAGTCCAGAAACGACTGGATCCGCTGGACGCGCGCGTTGGATTCCTCGACCTGCGCCGTGATCAGGTCGAGCAGCGATCCGAAACCCGCCTGATAGCGCGCGAGCGTCGCTTCGGCGGTCTGCTGCGCCGCTCGCAGCTGCACTTCGGTCGTGCTCACGCCGCCGGCCGCGGTCTTGACATCGTAATAGGCCTGCCACACCTCGAGCTCGGTCTGTCGGAACAGCACATCGCGCGCGGCCTCTGCCTGCGCTGCCCGCGCCTCGGCCTGTCGCACAAGATAGGTCTGCTCGTATCCGGTGAAAAGGGGAATGCTCACCCCGAGAACCAGGCTGTTCGTATCGGTAAACGGGCGGTCCTGATGAAAGAAGGTCCGCCCCGTGGTCGCATTGATCGTCACCGAGGGCAACCCGCTTCGCGCGACCGCGTCCGCCTGCGCCCGCGCGGAAAGAGCCTGCGCCTCGGCCGCGACGAGATCGGGGCGCGCCGCCTTCGCGCGCTGCAGTATGCGCCCCAGGGACTCGGTGATCTCCTTGATCCGGGGCGCACTTTCCAACGTCTGAACCTTGAGCGCGGCATTCACGCCGACGCCCACGGCGGCGGCAAGGGCGCCGCGCGCCTTTTCGAGTTCGCCCTGGCTGCGCGTCAGGTTAAGCTGCCCCTGGGCAACCTGCGTTTCGGCGCGGTAGACGTCGGCGACGGTGGCGAGCCCGCCCTCGCGCCGGCGGCGGGTCGCCTCCAGCGAGGTGCTGACGGACTTGAGAAACAGCTCGTTCGAGCGAATGAGCTGTTCCACCCCGAGGAGCCGGTAATACGACTGTTCGACGAGCAGTACGACGTCCTGGAGCACGCGGTTCTGGCTGAGCGAGGCGGCGAGCGCCTGATATTCCGCGGCCTTCACCCGGCTCTCTCCCGCGCCGAAATCGAACAGGAGGTAGGTGAGCGTTACGGCCGGTCCATAACGGGTAAGCCAGTTGATCTGGTTGCCGGCCTGGCCGCCGCTTTCGCTACGTTGCACCGTGACGAGTGCGGAGACCCGCGGCAGATCGTCCGAACGCTCGATCCCTATCGCCGAGGCCGCCGCGCGCGCGGCAAACCACGCCTGCCGGGTCCGCGGATTGTTCTGAAGGGCAAGCTCGGTCAGCTCCGGGAGGGCCAGCGGCCGGTCGGTGGCCGGCAACGATGCAACTGGCATTTCGGTGACCTGCGGCAACGGCACCGGCGAGTCCCAGCGCACACCCGGCGCGAGCGGCGCGTAGCGGCTGGTGCCGAATGGATCGCGACCGTCCGCCTCGGGCGCGGCCGCAGCGGCAAGCGACAGGAGCACCAGCGGAAGGCTGACGCAGGCCTTGTTAAGAATACCGTCCTCCAGGAAACGGCAGATGACCGCTACTGCCGGTTCCTTGAATCGCGCGCCGGCCGGCGTTCTTGATAGCGGAATATCCGAATCCAAAAAATCATAGCATACGGGATTGCGCGCTCCCGGTCTCGCCGCTCCGGGTTCGCGAGCGTTTGCGTGGTCGCGCCCTCCGGAGCGCGGAATACGCGTGATAATCTTCGATTGCACAACGAAATCGCAGGCCCACCCTGCCGCTTGAGCGGACAATGCTTACTTGTTCGTAACCAGACCGATGCAGCCGATCCCTTCGTGCTCGAAAGCGATTCTCCCCGTGCTGTGGTGCGCGCTGATCGTGGCGTTCGCCGCGGCCGCCCGCGCGCAAACCATCGTGAGCGAAGAGCACTCCTTCCGCGTCGTCCGGTTGACCGAGGGACTGGAATATCCGTGGGGGCTCGCGTTTCTGCCGGACGGCAGCATGCTCGTGACCGAGCGCCCCGGACGGATGCGCCTCATCGACGGGACGGGCAAGTTCGCGCCGGCGCCCGTCGCGGGCCTGCCCGCGGTCGCGGCCCAGGGACAGGGCGGCCTCCTCGACGTGGTCCTGCATCCCCGCTACACGGAGAACGGGCTCGTCTACTTCTCGTACGTCGCGCGCGGTGAAGGTGGCGTCGGCACCGAAGTGGCGCGCGGGCGCCTCGCCGGCACGCGGATGCACGACATTCAGACGATCTTCCGGATGCAGCCGAAGTCCTCCGGCGGCAGGCACTTCGGCTCGCGCCTCGTGTTCGACCGCGACGGCCTGCTCTACGTCACGCTCGGGGACCGCGGGGACCAGGACCGTGCCCAGCGCCCCGACGATCATGCCGGCTCGGTGATCCGGCTGCACGACGACGGCCGCGTCCCGCCGGACAATCCGTTCGTGGGCAGGACGGGGTGGCGTCCGGAAAAATTCACGCTCGGCAACCGCAATATCCAGGGAGCGGCGTTGCACCCGGAAACCGGGCGGCTATGGATACACGAACATGGGCCCCAGGGCGGAGACGAAGTGAACGTGATCCGCGGGGGCACGAACTACGGCTGGCCGGTAATCACTTACGGCGTCGAATATGGCACTGGCACGCGGATCGGCGAGGGCACGACGAAGGCCGGCATGGCGCAGCCCGTCCATTACTGGGTGCCGTCGATCGCGCCTTCGGGCATGACTTTCTACAGCGGCGACCGGTTCCCGCGGTGGCGGGGCCAACTCCTCATCGGCGCGCTGCGCGACCAGTCGCTCGTTCGGCTGCGGCTCGATGGGGAGCGCGTGGTGAGGGAAGAGCGCATGCTGAGCGGCAGCCTCGGGCGTATCCGGGACGTGCGGACCGGACCGGATGGCCTCGTCTACCTGCTGATCGATTCGCCGTCCGGCTCCCTCGTTCGCCTGGAACCTGTCGGCCCGCAGGACAAGGTCAGGCCATGACGCGGGCTCGACGGGCATGGGGCCCGCGGTCCGCCGCATGATCAGGCGGCCGCCGCCTGCGAGAATTCCACGATCGGCGCACGTGCATCGACCGCCGGTGCGAGCGCCTCGTGCGCGCCGGTCTCCCCGGCCGGCGGCAATGCATCGGGACCGTTCGCCGTGCTCTCCACCAGCGCGCCCAGATCGTCGAGCGGCGGCAGCTCATCGAGTGAGCGCAGGTTGAGATCGTCGAGGAAGGCGCGTGTGGTGGCGTAAAGCGCGGGCCGCCCGGGCACTTCGCGATGACCGACGACATCGATCCAGCCGCGGCTTTCCAGGGCCCGGATGATATTGGTCGAGACCGTCACCCCGCGTATGTCCTCGATGTCGCCGCGCGTCGCCGGCTGTCGATAGGCGATGATCGCGAGCGTCTCGAGCACCGCCCGCGAATAGCGCGGCGGCTTCTGCGGATTTAGGCGGTCAAGATAGCACTGGTACTCGGTTCGCGTCCGGAACTGCCAGCCGGACGCGAGCTGGGCGAGTTCGACACCCCTGCCCTGCCAGTCCGTGGCAAGTTCATCGAGAACGCCGCGCAAAGCCTCGTTCGGCAGTTCCTCGTCGAAGAGCCTCTTCAACTCGGGCAGGGCGAGCGGCTCCTGGCTCGAAAGCAGAGCCGCCTCCAGCACCATCTTCACATGCTTGGGATCGAAGGCGTTGTTTTCCATGTCGTTCGCTCGCCGGTTCAATGCACTGCGGTAAGCTGCCCGTTCCTTAGTCTGACGTAGATGGGCGCGTACGGAGCCTGTTGCGTGAGATCGATCAGCGATTCGCGTGCCAGTTCGAGCAACGCGAGCAGGGTCACCACCAGCACGGCCACCCCCTCTTCCGGGGCGAAGAGCCCGGTGAACTCGAGGTAGTGCGCGTCCTGGAGCCTGCGCAGCACCCTGCTCATGTGCTGGCGCACGGACAACTGCTCGCGGGTGATATGGTGGTGGCGGTTGACGGCCGCCCGGCCGAGGAGAGAGATCCAGGCGACCCGCAGGTCATCCGCGTTCACCTGCGGCAGCAGGCCCGCGGTGGCACGCTCGTAGAGCGCCTGCGCGACCGCGAAGTCACGCCCGCACTGCGGCAACTCTTCGAGCTGGCGCGCCGCCCGCTTGATCCGTTCGTACTCGATGAGCCGCCGCGCGAGCTCGGCTCGCGGGTCCTCCTCGAGCCCGGTTCGCGCGGGCCGCGGCAGGAGCATGCGCGACTTGATCTCGATCAGCACCGCCGCCATGAGCAGGTACTCCGCTGCGAGCTCGAGGCTGCGCGAGCGCATGAGCTCGACGTACTCGAGATACTGCGCCGTGAGGCGCGCCATCGGGATGTCGAGGACGCTGATGTTTTCCTTCCGGATGAGGTAGAGGAGCAGATCGAGCGGCCCCTCGAACTGATCGAGAAAAACCTCCAGTGCGTCGGGGGGGATGTAGAGATCGCGCGGGATCGCCAGCACCGGCTGGCCGTAGACCCTCGCGACGGGTACCGCGGTGGCGCCGAGGCTCATCGCGCGGACCCCGCGAACGTGATCCCGGTTGACTCCGCAGGCTCGCCCCGGAATCGCCGACTCCGACGGCAAGGACGTGCCACACCCCCGTGCGAAAACTCCTGGACGTGCCTCATGATCACGCCCTGGACGATTACCCCCTCCATGGGCGCATTCTACCGCGAAATCGGGGTGAATCCTACCGTTACTTACAATCCCTAGGGGCCCGGGAGATTCCTACCCCAATTAATTGTAGTCGAGCCCCATCGCCTCGTTCACCTCGCGCATCGTCTCCTGCGCCAGCTTGCGGGCCTTGTCGCACCCGTCGGCGACGATGTTACGCACGAGCGTGGGGTCGTCCAGGTAGCGCCGCGCCCGCTCCCGGATAGGCTGCAGTTCGGCGAGTACCTGGTCGATAACCGGCTGCTTGCATTCGAGGCAGCCGATGCCGGCGCTCCGGCACCCCTGCTGCACCCAGTCGCGCCGGCTCGCGTCCGAGTACACCCGGTGGAATTCCCACACCGGGCACTTTTCCGGGTCGCCGGGATCGGCTCGCTTGACGCGCGCCGGGTCGGTCGGCATGCGCCGGATCTTCTCCACGATGCTCTCCGGTTCCTCCCGCAAAGCGATCGTGTTGCCGTACGACTTCGACATCTTCTGCCCGTCGAGCCCCGGCATCCTGGGGGCATCCGTAAGCAGCGCCCGTGGCTCGGGCAGCACGACCTTGCCGCCGCCCTCGAGATAGCCGAAGAGCCGCTCGCGCTCTCCCAGCGGCAGATTCTGCGCTTCCTCCACCAAGGCGCGCCCGGCGGCGAGCGCTTCCGTATCCCCCTTTTCCAGGTAGCGCCCCCGCGACTGGCGGTAGAGGCGCGCCCGCTTGGCGCCGAGCTTCCGGATGGCGGCCTCGGCCTTCTCCTCGTAGCCCTGGTCACGCCCGAACACGTGGTTGAAGCGGCGCGCGATCTCGCGCGTGAACTCGATGTGGGGAACCTGGTCTTCGCCGACCGGCACCTGGCTCGCGCGGTAGATCAGCACGTCCGCGCTTTGCAGGAGCGGATAACCGAGAAAGCCGTAGGTGGCGAGGTCGCGATCGGCGAGCCTCTGCTGCTGGTCCTTGTAACTCGGCACGCGTTCCAGCCAGGCGATCGGCGCGATCATCGAGAGGAGCAGATGCAGCTCCGCGTGCTCCGGCACGCGCGACTGGATGAAGAGGATCGCCTGGGCGGGGTCGACCCCGGCGGCGAGCCAGTCTATCGCCATGTCCCAGACGTTCTGCTCGATCACTTCCGGGGTCTCGTAATGCGTCGTGAGGGCATGCCAGTCGGCGACGAAGTACAGGCATTCGAATTCATGCTGCAGCCGGATCCAGTTCCTGAGTACGCCATGGTAGTGACCGAGGTGCAGCGATCCCGTGGGGCGCATTCCCGAGACGACGCGGTTGCTGAACATGACGAGTGCCGGCCCCTCAGATCAGGTTTGTCAGCCGGACGAGTTCGTCGCCGGGCAGGTTGAAGAGAACCGCAACCGCGAACATGAGCGCGCCGATCGCGGGCCACATGACGACACCGAGCAGGCCGGTGACGAGGAGGAGCAGCAGAATGGCGAAACCGTAGGGCTCGACGCGCGCGACGCGCCACGCCAGACGGTGCGGCAGCAGGCTCACCAGCATGCGCCCGCCGTCGAGCGGCGGCAGCGGCACGAGATTCAGCACCATGATGATGATGTTCACGAACACGCCGGCGGCGCTCATCAACGCGAGCGGAAGGGAAAAGTACGAACCGGGCATCGCGAGCGCCAGCTTCAGCCCGAGCCCCCACGCGAGCGCCATGGTGAAGTTGCTAAGCGGCCCCGCGGCTGCGACCCACAGCATGTCGCGCTTGGGATGACGCAGGTTCGAGAAGTTAACGGGCACCGGTTTCGCCCAGCCGAAGAGGAATCCGGCGCCGCCGAGGAGCTTGCTCAACCCGAGCATGATGAGCGGCAGGGCGATCGTGCCGAACGGGTCGATGTGACGCAGCGGATTGAGGCTCACGCGCCCTTCGGCGTAAGCGGTGCTGTCGCCGAAGTGCCGCGCCACGTACCCGTGCGCGGCCTCGTGCAGCGTGATCGCGAAGATCACGGGCAGTGCGTAGATCGCGATGGTCTGGACAAGGTTGATTTCCACGTACCGGATGGGCGCGGCGCGCGCTGATCGGGAGGAGCGGATTCTAGCAGGTTGACCCGGCCCGACCGCGACCGCCGTTCACAGGCCGAGCGCGGCGGGGTCCCCTCTGCCGCGGCGCACGATGAGCGGGCGCGCGCCGGTGAGATCGACGACCGTCGTCGGCGTCAATCCGCACGATCCGCTGTCCACGATGACATCGAGCGCGTGCTCCAGGCGGGCCCGGATCTCCTGCGCGTCGTTCAGCGGGAACTCGTCGCCGGGCAGGATGAGCGTCGAGGAGAGCACCGGCTCCGCGAGCTCGGCGAGGAGAGCCCGCGTCACCGCGTGATCCGGTACGCGCAATCCGATGCTCCTCCTCCTCGGATGTTGCAGCCGCCGCGGCACCTCCCGGGTCGCCTTGAGAATGAATGTGTAGCTGCCCGGCGTGGCCGCCTTCAGGAGGCGGAACTGGGCATTGTCGACGCGCGCGTAGAGCCCGACCTGCGCGAGATCGCGGCAGACGAGCGTCAGGTGATGGCGTTCGTCGACGCGCCGGATCGCGCGTATGCGCTCCATCGCCGCCTTCTCGCCGACGCGGCAGCCCACCGCATAGCACGAGTCGGTGGGGTACGCGATCACCCCGCCGTCCTTCAGGATCCCCGCGGCGCGGCGTATCAGGCGCGGCTGGGGGTTGTCGGGATGAACCGTGAAGTACTGCGCCACTGCCCGTGCCGCCGGCGTAGCCCCGCCGGAAAAGCGGTGATGATAGCAATGTCCATGCCCGGGGAGTTGCGCTTATAATATGGACTTACCTCCCTCGGATGCGCGGATGAACAAGAATCAGAAAATCATTCTGGCGATCGGCGCGGCGAGCCTCGCCTTCCTCGTCCTGTTCCCGCCGTACGACCAGTATTCCATCGCGCACTTCAAGGTACCGGTCTTTGCCGGGTTCTACTTCCACTTCGCGCCGCCGCCCTACGGGCAGGTCAATACGAGCCTGCTCACGCTCGAACTCGTCGTCGTGCTGGTGAACGCCGGCATCGGCTGGCTGCTCCTGCAGGAGCGCCCCGCGGCCGGCGCCCGTGCGCGCCGCATCGGCCTGCAGCGCGCGGTCCTCGCATTCGCCGCATTTAACCTCGTGCTCGTCATACTGTTCCCACCGCTCGAGTCGGTCTTCGCACTCACCAACGCGGCGCTGCCGTCGTTCGAGGGGTTCTACTTCATCTTCGGTAGTCGGCCGAATCACACCGTCGTCACCACGCTCCTCTATCTGGAGGTGATCTTTATCATGGTGAACACCGCGATCGCATGGCTCGCGTTCCGGCCGCGCGCCGCGACGGTACTCACGACCGATCAGGCCCGCGCGCTCGCCGAACGGCTGCGCGGCCCGGCGCATTGACGGATATCGTTGCGGGGCGGCCGGTGCCCCGGTCGCGCGGCCCGCGTCAGGCGAGCAGCAGGCGGCTCTGCGCCGGCACGTGCTGGGTAAGGAATTCCATCTGGTCGGACAGTATCCGCCGGTTGGTGAGGATCAGGTACTCGGCGCGATTCGGCACGTAGGGCAGGTAGACAAGCTCCATGCCCGCCTGCTCCGGCGTGCAGTTGCCCTTGCGTTCGTTGCAGGCCCGGCACGCCGTGACCGAGTTCATCCAGGTGTCCCTGCCACCCCGCGAGAACGGCGTGACGTGATCGCGCGTCAACCGCGCGATCGCGAAGGTGGCCGCGCAATAGGCGCAGACCTGGCGATCGCGGTGGAACAGTTCCCGGTTGTTGAGCGGGGGCACCTGGCTGAACGCCCGCATCGCCATCGCTTTACCCTTGATGGCGATGATGCTGTACGCGGTGATGGCCGAGCGCTGCCCCGTCACCCGGTTCATCCCCCCGTACACGGTGAACGCATTGCTGCCGATGGCCCACGCCACCTGCTCCTTGGCGTAGTAGTAGCAGGCGTGTTGCCAGGTGATCCAGCGGTGCGGCACGCCGTGCGTATCGAGCGTCAGGATCAGGGGGAACGCGCCGCGCGCCCCCACTTCGGTCGAGTTCGAAATCTGCATGACGACAGCCGCTGTATGGTCTCCGCCGGCCGGCGGCCACCTCGCCTGCCGGCAAGCCGCACCGGTCAATCCAGTGCTGCGCCACAATCTACCAGAATCCCGGATTTATACCAGTTTTCAGCCCGTAGCCGCGGCGCCCGGGGACCGGCAGGCACGCGGTTGGTGCGGCACAGCGGCGCGAAGTATATAATGGCACGCAGCAGACCATGAACCGTACGCGCGTTCTCCGCCCAGGGCGGCCGTGATCATGCATCGCGACGCCGCCGAAGCCCCCGCCTCCCCCCCCACCGCATCATTTGCGGCGCTCGGCCTGATACCGGAGCTGCTTCGCGCGATCGCCGACCAGGGCTACGAGCAGCCCACGCCCATACAGGCCAAGGCGATTCCCGTCATCCTGCAGCGCCGGGACATCATGGGCGCCGCCCAGACCGGCACCGGCAAGACCGCCGGCTTTACGCTGCCCCTGCTCCAGTTCCTAGCGCCGCAGGCGAATACGAGCCTGTCACCCGCACGACATCCCACCCGGGTACTGATACTCACGCCGACCAGGGAGCTCGCGGCCCAGGTCGAGGAAAGCGTGCGGCTCTACGGCAAGCACCTGCCGCTGCGCACGGCGGTCGTGTTCGGCGGTGTCGACATCGACCCGCAGATCAAGGCGCTGCATGCCGGGGCCGAGATCGTGGTCGCCACGCCCGGGCGCCTCCTCGATCACCTGCATCAGAAAACCGTGAACCTCTCGCGTGTCGAGTTTCTCGTGCTGGACGAGGCCGACCGCATGCTCGACATGGGCTTCATGCCCGACATCAAGCGGATACTGGCGGTGCTGCCGCCCCGCCGCCAGAACCTCCTCTTCTCGGCGACCTTTCCCGAGGAGGTGCGCAGGCTCGCGAAGGAGCTGCTGCACGCACCGGTTACGATCGAAGTCGCCCCGCGCAACGCGCCCGCCGAACTCGTCTCGCATCTCGTCTACCTCGTGCCCGCCCCGCGCAAACGCGCCCAGCTCGTGCGCCTCATCCGCGGCCGGGACATGCGCCAGGTGCTGGTGTTCGTGCGCATGAAGCGCGATGCCAACCGCCTTGCCCGGGAGATCCAGCGCGACGGCATCGCCACGCAGGCGATCCACAGCGACCGCACGCAGGCGGAGCGCATGCAGGCGCTCGAGGACTTCAAGCAGGGCCGGGTCACGGCACTCGTCGCGACCGACATCGCGGCCCGCGGCCTCGACATCGAGGAGCTGCCGTTCGTGATCAATTACGAGTTGCCCCATGCGCCCGAGGACTACGTCCATCGCATCGGCCGCACCGGGCGGGCCGGCATGCCCGGCGAGGCGATCTCTCTCGTCGCCCCCGACGAGATGCGCTTCCTGGAGGAAATCGAGAAGCTGCTCAAGCGCAAGCTGCCGCGCGGCGGCGCCGGGCGCGATGACGAGGGCGCCCGGACCCCGCGCGGTCATGTCCCGGCGCGTCACCGCGGTTCGCATCGGGCCCCCGCCGACGAGCGCCGCGCGGCCGACACCGCGCGTCCGGCGTTCGACTTCACCAGGCCCTACGAGCCGGCGCCCGCTGCTCCCGGTCCGACGCCGCCGCAGTCCCGGCCCCTGCCTCACCACGCTCCGCGTTCGCGACCGACCGCCGCCCTCCTCGGAGGCTCGGGGTCGAGGCAGTCCCACAAGAAAAGCTGAGGACCGGCGGGCGGACTCCGCTCCACGACGTTCGCTCGAGCGGGCGGCCGGGCGCAGCTTCCGCCGGTTGTCGGCGCGCCGGGCCCTCACCGCGGGACGCCCTCGTCCGGACCCGCCCCGCCGGACCGTATAATCCCGCGTTCGCCGTGCCGCTGGAGCACCGCCATGAACCGCGCCGTCACGCCACTGGAACTCAAGGCCATGCTCCACGACGGAGCGGAGCTCGCGCTATTCGACGTGCGCGAGGCCGGCGAGTTCGGGGAATCGCACCTGCTCTTCGCCACGCCGCTGCCCTACAGCCGCCTCGAACTCGGCGTCACCGCGCTTGCGCCGCGGAGATCGGTCCGCGTGGTCCTCTGCGACGACGGCCGGGCGGACATTGCCGGACGCGCGGCCGGGCGACTGCGGCAGGCCGGCTACACCGACGTCACGGTGCTCGCGGGCGGCACGCGCTCGTGGTCGGAAGCAGGCTACGCGCTCTTCGCCGGAGTCAACGTGCCGAGCAAGACTTTCGGCGAGTTGATCGAACACCACTGTCATACGCCGCGCGTGACGGCGCAGGAACTCATGGCGATGAAGGCGGCGGGCAAGGCGTTCCTTCTCCTCGACGGGAGACCACTCGACGAGCACCACAGGATGACCATACCCGGCGCGACCTGCTGCCCGAACGCCGAGCTGCCGCTGCGCGCGCAGGCGATGGCGCGGGACGAGCGCATCCCCATCATCGTCAACTGCGCCGGTCGCACCCGCTCGATACTGGGAGCCCAGACGCTCATCAACTTCGGCATCCCGAACCCGGTCTACGCGCTGGAAAACGGCACGCAGGGATGGCTCCTCTCCGGACTGGAGCTGGAGTACGGATCGAACCGGCGCTACCCGGAATCGCTGGACGAGAAGAGCCTGCGGGGCGCGCAGGAGCTGGCAGGCAAGCTGACCGCCCGATTCGGCCTGCGCGCGATCGGCGTGCCCGAGCTCGTTAGCTGGACCGCGGATGAAACCCGGACGACTTTTCTCTGCGACGTCCGCACTCCCGAGGAATTCCGGGCCGGCACCCTGCCCGGTGCCGTCCACGCACCCGGCGGCCAGCTCATCCAGGCGACCGATCAGTGGGTCGGCGTGCGCAATGCCCGGGTGGTGGTGTTCGACGGCGGCGAGATGGTGAGGGCGCCGGTCGTCGCCAGCTGGCTGACGCAGCTCGGGTACGAAGCACGTGTCCTCGAAGGCGGTGTCAAGGCGCAGTTCCTCGCGGAGCGTCGTGCAACGGGTATAGCGCTACCGGAACTGCCGGCGGTATCGGCGGCAGAACTTCACTCGCTCCTTGCGACCGGGGGCGGCAGCGTGCTCGATCTCGGTTCATCGATGGGTTTCCGGCGCGAGCACGTGCCCGGGAGCCGCTGGACGATACGGCCGCGCATCGCGCAAGACGCCCGGGGCGTTCGCGGCCGGATCGTGCTGATCGCCGATGACGCCGGCGTCGCCCGCGCGGCCGCCCGGGACATCGAGGAGGCGGGCTCCTCCGGGGCCGCGCTGCTGCACGGCGGACTCGGGGCGTGGAAGGCGGCCGGTTACCCGACCGAGTCGTCTCCCCGGAATCCACCCGACGCGCAGTGCATCGATTACCTCTTCTTCGTCCACGACCGGCATGCGGGAAACCGCGAGGCGATGAAGCGCTACCTCGCCTGGGAAACCGGACTGCTCGCGCAACTGGACGAGCAGGACAAGGCGAGTTTCCGGATCAATTCACCTGCAGCCTGAGATCGCGTACCACCTTGCCCCACTTGGCGAACTCCGAACGCAGCAGCGAATCGAACGCGGCGGGATTGGTGGCGACCACATCGGTGCCCGCCTTCCGGTACGCGGCGCTCACTTCCGGCGTCTCCAGCAGCTTGGTGACTTCGGCGTGCAGGCGCTTCATCGCGGGCGCCGGCGTGCCCCGCGGCACGAGCAGCCCTGTCCAGAGCGTTGCGGCGTAACCGGGCACCGTCTCGGCGATCGCGGGCACGTCCGGGATCTCGGGCGAGCGCTTGGCCGAGGTGACCGCGATGATCCGCACCTGCCCGGCGCGATGGCTCGGGAGTATGCTCGACAACCCGAGGCAACCGATCTTGATCTGGCCGCCCACGAGATCGGCCCGCACCTGGCCGCTGCCCTTGTACGGCACGTGCACGATATTGATGTTCGCCATGCCCGCGAACAGGGCCTGGAAGAGGTGCATGGCTCCGCCCTGCCCGGAGGAGGCGTAGTTATGCTTGCCCGGTTCCTTCTTCGCGAGCGCGATGAGATCCTTCACCGAGTTCACACCGAGCGACGGATGCACCACGAGACCGTAGGGCTGGCTGGATGTCTGCATGATCGGCGCGAAGTCCTCGAGTGGCCGATACGGAACGTTCTTGTACAGGTTCGGAAAGATGGTGTGCGGGGTTGCGGTCGCGAGCACCGTGTAGCCGTCGGCGGCCGATTTCGCCGCGATCTCGGTGCCGATCATTCCACCCGCGCCCGTGCGATTGTCGATCACAACCTGCTGGCCCAGGCGCTCGGGCAGGCGCGATGCGACGATCCGCGTGAGGACGTCGGCCGAACCGCCCGCGCCGAAGGGAACGATCATGCGCACGGGCCTGCTCGGATACGGTTCGGCAGCCAGCGCACCGGTGGCGGAGAGAGCGCCGATCGCCGCGAGCGCGCCGGCGACGCGTCGCAATCGCATTTCCATGGTTCCTCCTCGCTGCTCTTCTATTTCCCCGGGTCCCGGCCCGTGACCCCGCCCGGAGGCGACGGGGCCGGGCAGGCTTCAGTCTAGCCTCGATTTCCACGCGACCGAGTTCACCTAACACGTAATCGGTTTTCGGTCGTTTCTAAGCGCTCATGCGCAGCGTGTGATTGTGCCACCAAGGCACCTTGGTCGGGGAGTCCAGAAGTCC
>JADZGE010000035.1 GCA_020854035.1 Burkholderiales bacterium
CCAAACCTTGTGGCTCGGCTTGCAGCGCCTGGACGATCTCACTGCGATGTATCAGATCGTCATCAGCACGATCGCGCGCGCTCCGCCTACGGTGTCCAGCAGTCATACTTATGGGTAAAGCCCAGCCTGAAAGGAGGGGAAGGATGCTTCTTTCCCCTCCCGACGGGAGGGTGGCACCGAAGTGACGGGGAGGGCGCCGGGGAAACGGCGGACACAAGGGGGTAGGTGGAGAATATGTTTGCTCGAGTACGTACGACGAACGGCGTTCCGGACAAGGTGGACGAAGGAATACGGCAGTTCCGCGACGTGGTAGTGCCGTCCTACAAGGACGTCGCCGGGTTCAGGGGCGGCTGGATGCTCGTCGACCGGGCGAAGGGCAAACTGATCGGCGTCACGCTGTGGGAGACGGAAGCCGATCTCCATGCGACCGAGGCGACCTCGCAGCGGCTGCGCACTGCCGGCAGCAGCGCGGCGGGAGGGTCGGTGCAGTCGGTGGAGGTTTACGAGGTCGTCGTGCAGCCCTGACGTTGCGGTAACGAGAGGGCCGGGCGTATTCTGCCGCCATCCGGTTGTCCGACAGGGATCGCGGATGCGTGTCCACCGGCTGTCGACAGGGTTCCAAGGCGCCTGCGCGGTGCTCCACGCCGCGCTTCTGTGCGGCGCCGCGCCGTCGTCGGCAGCGGAATTTCGCCCGACGCCCGTGTGCGAGGCGATCATCGCCGGGGAATTTACGAAGGCGGAACAGCTGCTCGGTGCGGGCGCGGATCCGAACGCCGGCTACGGGTGTGCCCTGATTGCGGCCGCTAGCCGGGGACACCTGACGCTTACCGGGCTCCTGCTCGATCGCGGCGCGAACGCGAACATGACCTCGACGAGATCGCGGATCTACGCGTTCACGGGGCAGAAAATGGTCCAGGTGCCGCCCGACGAGTTGCAGCCGGACCGCATCGACGAGACGGCGAGGCGCCTCAAATGCACCCTGCGCGGGCCGCACAGCCTGCTGCACGAGGCCACCGATCCGGGCGCGCCGGGCGGGGACGGCCGCGACGGCGTCGCGATGCTGCTGGTGGACCGCGGTGCCGACCCGCGGATACGGGACTTGAACGGCGCGACGCCGCTCATGAACGCGGCGCGCCGCAATTCGGCCCGCGTCGTCAGGCGGCTGCTCGATGCGGGAGCGGAGCCGTCCGTTAAGGACAGGTGCGACCGCACGGCCGGCGATCACGCAAGGTCGGACGAGATTCGAAACCTTCTGGGAACGCGCCCCGCCAATTGATGGCCCGAGGCGGCCGCGCCCGCTCGCCCTGGCGGGCATTCGCAGAATGCCCGCCTCGCATTCACTCGGCCCTGATTCCCGCCGTCTTCACGAGCTTCCCCATCGTCTCGTAGTCCTCGCGCATGAGCTTGCCGAACGCTTCGGGCGTGCCGATTGCGGGCTCGGAACCGAGCCCGGCGAAGCGCTTGCGAACCTCCGCGGAGTCGAGCGCCTCGTTCATGACCTTGTTGAAGCGCGCGACGATCGGCCCCGGCGTCGCGTGCGGCGCGAGCACGCCGCTCCAGCCGTAGAAACGAAACCCGGGCACGCCGCTTTCGGCGATCGTGGGGATCTGTGGCGTGATCGCGGAGCGCCTGTCGCCGCCGGTCGCGAGGCAGCGCACGCGCCCCGCCTTCACCTGCGTCATCGCCGCCGAGAGTGGCGCGAGCACCCACTGGACTTCCCCCTGCGCGGCGGCCGCCATGTTGGCGGCGCCCTTGTAGGGCACGTGGGTCGCGCTCACCCCGGCGAGCGTCGTGAAGAGGAGCGCCCCGAGGTGGCTCGTCGAGCCGACACCCGCCGAGCCCACGCGCAGTTCCCCGGGTTTCGCCTTCGCCAGCTCGACGAACTCGCGCACCGATTTCGCCGGCACCTTGTCGTTCACGCAGAGCGCCGTCTCCGAGAGCACGAACATGCCGACCGGCACGAAATCGCGCAGGGGATCGTAGGCGAGCTTGCGGTAGATGTGCGGGGTGATCGCGACCATCGACGCCGCGACGGCGACGAGCGTGTAGCCGTCGGGCGCGGCGCGCGAAGCGATCTCCATCCCGATCGTGCCGCCCGCGCCGGGACGGTTGTCGACGACGATCTGCTGGCCGAGGCGCTCGGCGGTGGCGGCGAAGACGATGCGCCCCACCGTGTCGGTCGTGCTCGCGGGCGTCTGCGGGAGGATCATCCGGACCGGGCGCGCGGGATAGCCCGGGCTGCCCGGTGCCGCGCCGGCCGCCACGGCGCCGAAGACCAGGGGAACAATCCACATCGTGTGTCTGGCCGTTTTCATGCGCGCGTCCTCCCTGTCAGCGGGCTGATTCCGCATAGTGTCCCACGCCGCCGCGGCAGAGCACCATGGCGCTAGGCGGGAGCGGCGGCGGTTTGATACCCTTCGGAACCGGTTCCCGTGCCGGTCGCACGCAACGCCACTGTAGCGAGGAGTCATGTCACGAATCGCCGCCGACAGCGCCCGCATGCAGTACGTATACGACTTCGCCGCGCTCGATGCCGTGCCCGCGGGGCCGACGAGCGCGAAGGTGACCGCGCGGCGGCTGTTGTCGGGGCCCACGCTGGCGACGGGCAAGTCCTCCACCGTCGGCGCCGTGCTATCCGGCTGCCACATCATCCTCACTCTCGGCACGCAGGCGCGCGGCACGGGAGCGAACGCCCACACGCACCCCAACGAGCAGTTCAACTACATCGTGCAGGGCACGATGACGGGCGAGCAGGGCGGAGAGCGGATCTTCGCGCAGCGCGGCGCGATACTGCACACCCCGGGCGGACTCGTGCACACCGGCCTCGCCTGCCCCGATGAGGATCTCGTCTTCCTCGCCCTGAAGGACACCCGCCACGGCATCACCGGCCCGTCGGTGAACGGCAAGTACGAGGGTCCGAACTACCTGCCGGGATTCGGCACGCGGGCCGGCGAGCGCAGGAAGAGCACCGCCGAGCTGATCGCCGAGTCGGGTCGCGACCCGCAGGGCGCGAAGACGCGCTACGTCTACGATTTCCCCCGGCTGGAGGCGATACCCGGGCGGGCGGCCAGCGCCGTCGTGACGCCACAGGTGATCCCGGCGGGCTCGGACGCCAAGGGCGGCTTTCTCACCGGGGAGAAGCTCCACGTCGCGGTGCTGCGCTACCCGCGCGGGGGAAAATCGCGGTTGCTGTCGCGCCCGAACGAGCAGTTCACCTTCGTCGTCGAGGGCGCGCTGAAGGCGGAGGTCGCGGGCGAGGAATTCCGGGTGCGCAGGCACTGCATCGTGCACGTTCCGCCGGGCGTCTCGCACCGGCTCGTCGCCGACGGGCGCGAGGACGCTCTGGTGGTGACGTGCCAGGACGCGCGCTACGCGTTCACGATCTAGAAGTGGAGCGCACGCGGAGGAGCGATGAATCTCGATCTCACCGACGAGCAGCGCGCGTGGCAGGCAAAAGCGCGTGAATTCGCGCGCGAAGTGATCGCGCCGATATCGCTCGCGCGCGACCACCTGGCCGGCGGGCACGCGCCGTTCGACTGGGACGTCGTGAAACGGGGCTCCCGGCTCGGCTTCCGCACGGCGGTGGTGGCGAAGGAGCGCGGCGGGCACGGCATCGACTTCGTCACGCAGGCGCTCGTCATCGCCGAGCTCGCGAAGGGCGACAGCGCGATCGCGAAGACCTTCAGCCAGTGCTGGAAGTGGAGCCACATGATGGCGGCGGTGTGCACGCCGCAGCAGCAGGAGCGCTACCTCGGCGCGTTCATTGCCGACGACACCTACCTCCTTGGCCACGCCGGCACCGAGCCCAACGCCGGCTCCGATCACCGGCTGCCGCCGGAGGACGATCCGCGCGCGGGCTGGAAGTTGAAGGCCGAGCGCCGGGGCGACGAGTGGATACTGAACGGCGAGAAGTGCTTCATCGCGAACGGCGGCGTCGCGCGGCTCTACTTCGTGAGCACCCGCACCAATCCCGCGGTGAGCCAGCGGGAGGGCACCACGGAGTTCCTCGTGCCGCTCGACACCCCGGGGCTGCGCATCGGAAAGATCTACAACAAGAGCGGCTGGCGCTTCTACCAGAACGGGGAGCTGATTTTCGAGGACGCCCGCGTGCCGCACGCCAACATGGTCGGCCGGGAGAACGGCGGCTTCGACCTGCGCACGGGAACCTCCGCGCCCTTCGGCGACCTCGAACTCGGCGCGAACGCGCTCGGCATCTGCGACGCCGCCGCGGAACAGGCGGTGCGCCAGTGCCGCTCGCGCTGGCCCGGCGCGCGCTATTTCCGGGACAACCAGACGGTCCAGCTCCAGCTCTCGGAAATGCTGATGCTCGCCGAGGCGCTGCGCTCGTTCGTGCTGCGCGTGGCGATGGAGGCGGACGAGCGTTCGGCGCGCCACCACGCGATCAACCACCTGCTGCTGCAGAATTTCGCGCGCGAGGCGGTGCAGCGCGTGACGGCCCTCAATCTCGACATCCACGGCGGCGCGGGCGCGATGGAGATGGACCCCGGGGCGGAAAAACTCGCGCGCGATGCCGTCATCTGGACGCACCTCGCGGGCGATTCGGTGCAGCGCATGAAGTCGGTGCGGCGGCTCAAATGGAACTGAGCCGGTCCGCTTGAATCGGCGATCAGGATCGGAGCCGCGCCAGGTGTACGACCTGCACCTCACTCCCGAGCAACTGGAGATACGCGACACCGTGCGCGACTTCGTCGAGAACGAAGTGAAACCCGTGGTACTCGATCCCGACCGGCTGCAGGCGCTCGACTGGACACTGCCGGCGGGGGTCCTCGAGAAGGCATCGCGGCTGGGACTGCGCGCCCTCACGCTGCCGGAGGACGCCGGCGGCGCGGGCGCGGATGCCCTGACCGCCTGTATCGTGTGCGAGGAACTCGCCGCCGGCGACGCGCACGTCGCCGCGGTGCTCGCCGAGACGGCACGCCTCGCGGGTGCCCTCTTCGGAGGCTGCGCGAGTCCCGCGCAGCGCGCCCGCTACCTCACCCGCTTCCTGGAGGACGACGGCTTTCATCTCGCCTTCGCCGGGCCCGATCCGGACAGCGAGCTCGGCTGGGGCTATCACCGGCCGGAGCCGGTGGAACCGGCGGCGGGATTGCGCCTTGCGCGGCACGCCGGCGGCGACTGGGTCGCCGACGGGACGGCGCGCTACGTGGCGAACGCGCCGCTCGCGAAGCTTCTCATCGTCGCGGCGGCGGAGGACGGCGCGCCGGGCGGCCCCGCGGTGTTCCTCGTCCCGCGCGAGAGCGCAGGAATCACGGTGCGCGACCATCGCGACGCGGGCGCCGGCCACGACGTGCCGCCGGTGCCGTGGTACCACGGCGTGCGGGGCGAAGTCGCCTTCCGCGGCTGCCGCGTGCCGGCGGATGATCGCCTCGACCGCGACGGCGCCGCGCGTCTCATGGCCGCGCTGCGTGTGTCCGGCCGCGGCGCGCCGCAGTTCGAGGCCGTGAACCTGGGCGTCGGGCGCGCCGCGCTCGACGCGGCGATCGCCTACGCGGGCATCCGGGTACAGGGCGGCCGCCCCATCGTCGAGCATCAGGCGATCGGAACGATCCTCGCGGAGGCCGCGGTGCGGCTGACGGTCGCGCGCGGCATCGTCTGGCAGGCGGCGTGGGCGGCCGACCATCCGGATGCCTACGCGGACCGCAGCCTGCCGGATCTGCCCCTGCAGACGATCGCCAGGGTGTACTGCGCCGGGGCGGTCGCGGAGGCGACCGAGCTTGCCGCCGAGTGTTTCGGCGCGATGGGCGTCATGCGCGACATGCCGCTCCACAAGTACCTGCACGACGCCCGGGTCTTCGTGCAGTCGGGTGCGTCGGTGAGCGTGGCGCGCTTCCGGATCGCGGAGGCGCTGGCGGGTTACGAGCGCCCGGCCGCGAGCCCTGCTCCCGCTGCCAGGGCGGGCGCGACTGGCTGATCATCGCGCGACTACCGCCGGGCACGCGAGAACAGGGCGTGGAACGCGGGGCGGAGGTTTCTTCGCGGGCTTGGCGTTCTCCGGTGCGGCAGGGCGAGCCGGCGCACGCGGTGCCGGGAGGAGGGAGTATGAGCGGTGATGCGAAACCGGGTCGTGGCGCGTTGTCGGGATGGGGTGCGGCAGGGGCGAGGTTCTCCCTGATCGCTCTCGCGGCGGGCGCCGCCACGGCGGATGCCCAGCAGGCGGCGTGGAAACCGCAGCGGGCCGTGGAGCTCGTGGTGCCGACCGCGCCGGGTGGCGCGATCGACACCATGGCGCGCCTGATGCAGCGCATCATGCAGGATGGACGCATCGTCGAGACTCCCGTCGTCATCGCCAACAAGCCCGGTGGCGGGCAGGCGGTCGCGATGACCTACCTCGACCAGCATGCCGGCGACGGCCATTACGCACTCGCCTCCACCATGAGCCTGATGACCGGACACATCCTCGGGCGTCTCAAGGTGAACTACACCGACTACACCCCGCTCGCGATCCTCTTCGGCGAGCCGATGACGCTGGTGGTGCGGCCCGATTCGCCGTTGAAGTCCGGCCGCGACGTCCAGCAGCGGCTTAAGGCCGACCCGAAATCGCTCAACGTCGCGATCGGCATAGCGGTGGGTGGCACCAATCACCTCGCGCTCGCGATGACGATGAGCGCGATGGGCATCGACGTGCGGCAATTGAAGACCGTGGTATTCCAGGCGAACGCCGAGGCGATGACCGCTCTCATGGGCGGGCACGTGGATATCGGGCCGATGTCGATCGCGACGGCGCTGCGGGCGCAGAGCCAGGGCCAGCTCCGGATACTGGGAATCACCGCCGCGCGTCGCGGCGAGGGGCCGCTCGCGGAGATCCCGACGTGGCGGGAGCAGGGCTTCGACGTGCGGTTCACCAACGTGCGCTTCATGCTGGGGCCGAAAGGCATGAGCGCCGCGCAGGCGGCGTACTGGGACGGCGTCTTCGGCCGGATGGTCGAGCACGAGGACTGGAAGGCGATGCTCCAGAGGAGCTATCTCGAGTCCGACTTCGTGTCGAGCCGCGAATCGCCCGGGCGGCTCGCGGCGCTCTACCAGCAGTTGCGGGGAGCGATGATCCAGGGCGGTCTCGTCAAGGAGTGACGCGCGGCAGCCCGATGACATGAGGCCGGCGCGAGGAGATTCGAGGATGTTCACGCGACACCTGACGAAGGCCGCGGCTGCGGCTGCGGCCTGCGCGGTGCTCGCCGCCCACGCGCAGCAGAAGCCGGACGCGGCGCCGGGGTACCCCGTGAAGCCGGTGCGCATGCTGGTCGGCAACGCGCCCGGCGGCGGGATCGATCTCACCGCCCGCGCCGTGGCGCAGAAGTTGACCGACCGGTGGGGCCGTCCGTTCGTCGTGGACAATCGTCCCGGCGGAACGGGATTGATCGCAATCGACCTCACGGCCGGCGCGGCGCCCGACGGCTATACCCTGCTCGTCACCTCTGGCAGCCTCGTGAGCAGCGCCACGGTGCAGAAGCGCCTGCCGTTCGATCCGCGCCGGGCGCTCGCGCCCGTCACGCAACTGACGACCGTCGCCTACGTCCTGATGGTGAACCCCGCGGTGCCGGCGAAGACGGTGAAGGAACTCATCGCGCACGCGAAAAGCCGGCCGCACCCTCTCAATTTCGGATCCTCGGGAGTGGGCGGCATCGGGCATCTGGCGGGGGAACTTCTCGCTTCGATGTCCGGCGTGAAGATGGTGCACGTGCCCTACAAGGGCGGGGGCCTGGTGCTCCTCGACATGATCAGTGGCCAGATCCAGCTCGGTTTCACCGCCACGATCTCCGGCATGCCGCACGTTCGGGCGGGACGGCTCCGCGTGCTCGGCATCTCCAGCCCGAAGCGCACCGCCGCGCTGCCGGACATCCCCACGATCGCCGAATCGGGGTTGCCCGGATTCGATCTCGTCAACTGGTACGGCGTCTTCGCGCCCGCGGCAACGCCGCCGGCGATCGTCACCGCGCTGCAGGGCGAGATCCTGCGCATACTCGGGAGCGCGGAGGTGCGCGCGATGTTCGCGAAGGACGGGGCGGACGCGGAAGGTTCGGCGACGCCGGCGGCGTTCCGGAAGGTGTTCGAGAACGAGGTCGCGAAGTGGGAGAAATACGTGAAGCTGCCGGGCTTCGCGGAGGCGCTCAAGTAGCAGCGGAAGGACGGTCGATGGAGACGGTGACGGCAGGCGCAAGGCACATCTATCAGCTCGACGCGCCGGGGCGCGCGGCGGAAGGACCGTGCAGCGGAGAGGTCATCCCGCGCCGCTCGTTCGGCGTGCCGGGAAGCGGGGGCGGCTGGACCGGTCCGGTCGTCAAGGGCGGGCGCGTGCAGGTCGCGCTCGTTCGGCGGGCGCGCGGCACGGGTTCCCCGGTACACACCCATGCGAACGAACAGTTCGGTTTCGTGTTGAGGGGCACGCTGCTCGCGGACCTCGACGGGCAGGTCGTGCGGGTTCCGGCGGGGCATGTCGTTCACGTGCCGGCGGGCATCCCGCACAGCCTCGTTGCCGCCCCGGAGGAAGACGTCCTCTACTATTCCATGAAGGATACCCGGGCGGGGTTCGGCGGCCTCCCCGTCGATGCCGTGGCCGGCGCGGGGTCGTATCTCAGGGGCTTCGGGACCGGGCCGGGCGAATGGCCGGCGGGTGCCGGCGGGCTGCCGCGGGCGCGCACGCGGCATGCGAGCGGGCGCGCGCTCCAGTACGCCTACGACATCGCGCATCTCGACGCCGTGCCGCCGGGCCGCACGAGCGCCGAGGTCATTCCGCGCAACTTCATATCGAAGAAGTCATCCTCGTTCGGCGCCGCCCTGCGCGGGGACAAGCTGCAGGTCGGGCACATTCACAAGGGAGTGGGCTCCGGCACCAAGCTCCACACGCACCCGAACGAGCAGTTCAGCTTCGTGCTGGAGGGCACGATGATCTACCAGATCGACGAGCAGAGGATCGAGGCGCCGCCGAACTCCGTCACGCATCTTCCGCCGGGCATCCGGCACAGCGCCATCGCCTCGGCGGCGGGCGACGTGCTTACTTTCGTCGCCAAGGACACGAGCCACGGCATGAGCGGGCCGCCGGTGGACGGCATCGAGGACGGCCCGGTGTATCTGCCCGGGTTCGATCCGCGGAAGAAATGACCCCGACGCAGGAGCCGGGATGCCGTTCCACCGATTCGAGAAGCTGAAGAGCCATCACTTCATCTTGAGGGAGTGCCATGACATGGACGCGCGTCCGGTTGCACGCGTAGAGCCGCAACGCCTACCATTCCCCCTTTCAACCGCACCGGGGAGGCGCACGTGGCGCAACTTACCTTGAAGCAGGCCAACACCATCATCGAGAAGAGCTTCGCCAGGGCGCGCGAAATGAAAGTGAAGCCCCTCGGTATCGTCGTGCTCGATGCGTCCGGCCACATCGTGTCCGCGCAACGCGAGGACGGCGCGAGCATGTTCCGGCTCGACGTCGCCCAGGGCAAGGCGTGGGCGGCGGTGGCAATGGGCGCCTCGAGCAAGGCGCTCGCGAAGCGGGCGAAGGACAACCCGAACTTTTTCGTGACGCTCGCGGCGACCGCGAATGGCAAGTTCCTGCCGCAGCCGGGGGCGGTGCTCATCAGGGACAGGGACGGCGCCATCATCGGCGCGGCGGGCGGCTCCGGGGGCACGGGCGAGGAGGACGAGGCGTGCTGCGTCGCCGGGATCGAGGCGGCGGGCCTCACCGCCGACGCGTCGGCCTGAAAAGCAGGGCGAGACCGGAGGCGCGGGGCGTCTCCGGTCCCCGGTCTCTACTTCGCGGGGACGACGCCCAGTTCCCCCAGCATCCGCGCGAGCAGGGCGTGCTCCTCCGCGAGGTGGTTGCGGGCGGCGGCGGCGCCCATGAAGTCCTCCGCCCAGGCGTTCTGCTCGAGATCCATTTTCCACTCCTCGCCCTGGATCGCCCGGGCAAAGGCCCGATCCCAGAACGCGGTCTGCGCGGCGGTGAGCCCTTTCGGCCCGATGAAGCCGCGCCAACTGTAGTAGACGGCGTCCAGTCCCTGCTCGCGCAGGGTTGGTATCGCGGCCGTGGCGCCGGCCTGCCGCCGCGGCGCGGAGAGCCCGATCGCGCGCGCCTTGCCGGACTGGATGTGCGGCAGCGCGGTCGCGGGCGTCCCGACGAGAACGTCGATGTGGCCGCCGAGCACGGCGGTTATGCCGGCACCGCCGGATTTCTGGATGACGACCTTGATTTTCTTCGGGTCGGCGCCGAGCGCCTTGTAGATCATCCCGATGATGACGTGATTGTGGTTCCCGGGCGAGGAAGAGAAGGCGAAGCTCAGGGTGGCGGGGTCCCTGCGGATGCGCTCGCCCAGGTCGCGCCCGTTCGCGATCGGCGAATCGGCCCTGACCGTGAGCACGATGTACTCGCGCAGCAGGATGGCGAGCGGGGTGAAATCCTGGTAGCCAACCTTGCCCACGCCGAGGATCTGGTTGGTGAGCATGGTCGGCGAGAACGTCGCGATGAAATGCGGTTCGCCCGCGTGCTGCGCGAGCCAGGTCCAGGCCACGGTGCCCCCGCCGCCCGGACGGTTGGTGACGCTGACGCTCGGAAACGCGGGGTTCGCCTGGAGCAGCCGTTGCAGCACGCGCGCGGTGCGGTCGGAGGACCCGCCGGCCCCGGAGGCCACCACGATGTCGACGTTCCGTCCCGGCTTCCAGTCCTGCCCCGCGGCCGGCCGGGCGGTGAACGCGAGACACCCCAATGCGAGATACGCGACCACGGTACGGCCGCGGCTGCCGGCGGATTGCATCGCCTTCTCCTCGATCGATTCTCTTTTCGCCTATCCTAGCCCCGGCCGGCGCCGCTGTCATCGGCCGGGTCCGGTTGACACCGTGGACCGGAGACAGGACACTGAAAACATGCCCCACACCATTCCCGCCGAAATCGGCATGCCGCTCGCCGAGGTCGACACCCCGGCGCTTGTCCTCGATCTCGACGCCTTCGAGCGCAACCTCGACCGCATGAGCGCTTCGCTCGCCGGCGTGAACGTCAGGCTGCGTCCGCACGCCAAGAGCCACAAGTGCCCGCAGATCGCGCTCGCGCAGATCGCGCGCGGGGCGGTGGGCGTGTGCTGCCAGAAGACGAGCGAGGCCGAAGCGCTGGTGCTCGGCGGGGTGAAGGACGTGTTGATCGCCAACGAGGTCGTGGGGGCGGCAAAACTCTCGCGCATCGCGGCGCTCGCGCGCGAGGCGCGCCTCTCGGTGTGCGTCGACGACGCGGGAAACGTCGCGGCGCTCGATGCGGCGGTCGGCCGGGAGTTCGGCGTGCGGCTCGATGTGCTGGTCGAGATCGACGTGGGCGCGCATCGCTGCGGCGTCGAGCCCGGGGAGCCGGCGGTCGAGCTCGCGCGCGCCGTCGCCGCGTGCCGCAACCTGCGTTTCGCGGGCCTGCAGGCCTACCAGGGGAGCGCCCAGCACTTGCGCAAGGTCGAGGAACGCCGCGCCGCGATCGACGGCGCCGTCGCCGCCGTGCGTGCCTCGGTGGGGGGGCTGCGCAAGGCGGGCATCCCCTGCGGGAAGGTGACGGGCGCCGGGACCGGCACCTACGCGTTCGAGGCCGCGAGCGGGATTTACGACGAGCTGCAGGCGGGTTCGTACATCTTCATGGACGTGGACTACGGAAAAAACGAATGGACGGAATCCGGCATTCCGCGCTTTGAGCACAGCCTGTTCGTGTGGGCGACGGTGATGAGCCGGCCCAACGCCGAGCGCGCGGTGCTCGACGCCGGATTGAAGGCCTCCAGCGTCGATTCGGGAATGCCCCGCGTGGCCGACGACCCCGCCGTCGAGTTCGTGAGAATCTCCGACGAGCACGGCGTGCTCAAGCTGAACGGCGCGAAGGGCTACGCGCTCGGCGACAAGGTGAAGCTCATCCCCGGGCACTGCGACCCGACGGTAAACCTCCACGACAACTACGTGTGCGTGCGCGGCGGCCGGGTCGAGGCGATTTGGCCGATCACGGCGCGCGGGGCGGTCTGGTGAGGCGGGGCCCCTGGTGATCGACGGGTGAGAGAGCGCGCGGCGCCGCGGGCCTCGCGCCGGCGCCGCCCGTCACGCTTTGCGTTTCCGCGCGGGCGGCGGATTCCTCATGACGACGATCAAGAGCATCGGTTTCATCGGCATCGGCAACATGGGTAATCCCATGGCCGGGCATCTCGTCAAGGCCGGCTTCGACGTGACGGTGTACGACGCCCGCCCCGAGACGGTGGAAATCTTCACGGGGCAGCACGGGGGGCGGGGGGCCCGCTCGTTGCGCGAGGCCGTCGCGGGCGCCGACGCCGTCATCACCATGCTTCCCGACGACAAGGTCGTGCGCGAGGTGATCCTCGGCGAGGGGCACGGGGGCGCCGCGGCGTGGCTCGCGCCCGGGGCCATCGTGATCGACATGGGCACCTCGGCGCCGATCGCGACCCGCGCGCTCGGCGACGCCCTGAAGGCGCGCGCCGTCGCCGTCGTGGACGCGCCGGTCATGGGCGGGGTCGTGTTCGCGAAGGACGCGAGCCTCGACATCATGGTCGCGGGCGACCCGGGCGCGGTCGAACGCTCGCTGCCGCTGCTGCGGGTCATGGGACGCGACATCATCCGCTGCGGCAGGGCGGGCAACGCCCACGCGCTGAAGGCGCTCGCCAACTACGTCAATGCCTGCGCGCTCGTGAACGCGATCGAGGCAATGACGATCGGCAAGCGTTTCGGGCTCGACCCGCGGATGATGGCGGACGCGCTGACGGCGATGTGCGCGGGCCGGAACCACCCGGTGCGGAAGAAGATCGTCCCGCACGTCCTCACGCGCGCCTTCGGCACCGGGATGGCGATGGGCTTCATCGCGAAGGATGTGCGGATCGCGCTCGACACGGCGGAATCCATCGGTGCCTTCGCGCCGCTCGCCGAACGCGTCGCGGAGCTGTGGAGCACGGCGGCGGCGCAGCTTGGCCCGCAGCTCGACCAGACGGAGATCGCGCGCTACTGGGAGGAATCGACAGGCGTGCGCCTGTAGATTCCTCGTGTCGCCACGATTGCGGCAATGCGAAAATGCCGCGAGCCGGTATCGAGTCCCGCGGCGCCGTTGGCGCTGTCCGCGGAGCGTCATCCCTTCGGCGCGTCGGGCTGCCGGCGCGGATGCGCGGCGGCGAAGGCGTCGAGCTTCATGCACTCGTCGGCGATGCGCACCACCGTCGTGTAGGGAGCGACGTCGCAGTCGGAATTGCGCGCGCCGATGACCTGCCCGGCCAGGCAGATATCCGCCATCGTGACGGAGTCGCCGTGGCAGAACCTCCCGGTGCGAGGATCGTTGTCGAGGAGATCCTCCACGGCACGCAGCCCCAGCGCGACCCAGTGCCGGATCCATCGCACGCGCCCGTCTTCGCCGAGCCCGAGATCCTTCTCCACGTAGTTCCGCACGCGCGGCACCATCAGCGGGTGGATCTCGGCCACGGAAATCAGCGCGAGCGCCCGCACGCGCGCCCGGTCGCGCGGATCGCGCGGGAGGAGCGGCGGGTTGGGATGCGTCTCCTCGAGGTACTCCATGATCGCCATCGACTGCGTGAGCGGCGGGCCGTTGTCGATCACGAGCGAGGGCACGAGCGCCAGCGGGTTGATGCGCCGGTAGGCCTCGTTGAACTGCTCGCCCTTCGCGAGATCGAGCGCCTCGTTCTCCCGGGGCGGAATGCCCTTCAGGTTCATCGCGACACGAACGCGGAAAGTAGCCTGCGAGCGCCAGTAGCCGTAGAGCTTCATGTCGTGGTTCTCTCCCGGTGGGGTATCCTTCGTTTCCCGCGCGGGGGCACGGGTTCGCATTATGGCATCATGGAAAGCGGGGGAGCGAATGGATACCATGAGCCCTGCACGATGAGCCGTGGGCTCCGGGGCGTGAGCCTTGAGCTCGCAGCTCGCGGCCCACGGCCGATAGCCCACCGACCGCCCGCAGCTCCAAGCCTCCTCTCGGGAGAGCCATTCCCCATGCCGGACCGGACGAAACTCATCCTCGCCACCGCCACGCCGGGCGGTGGATTCCCGGCGTACGGCTGGCCGTACGCGGAAGTGCTGAGCGAAGCCGATCCGGCGCTCGCGATCGAACCCATCAACACCAAGGGCAGCAACGAGAACGTGCTGGCACTCGACGCGGGGCGATTCGACCTGGGGCTCGTCACCGGCGAGGTGACCTACGAGTCCTTGAATGGGCTCGGCCGGCCGAAGGCGTCGAATCTCCGCATCATCAACGCGACCTACTCGCAGGCCGGGATGTTCATGGTGCGCGCCGACAGCCCGTACCGGACGATCTCCGATCTCGGTGGGAAGTCGATCGCCTGGGGTGCCGCGAGCTCCGGTTTCATCGTGCTCGCGCGCTACGTCATGGACGGGCTCGGGCTCGACATGCTGAAGGACTTCGAGCCGCACCTTCTGGAGAAGGCGGGAGACGGCCCCCCGATGGTGCTCGACGGGCGCGCGGCGGCGATGTGGGGCGGGGGCGTCGGCTGGCCGCCCTTCATGGCGATTGCCGATGGTCCCGCCGGCGGACGGTTCGTCGGGCCGGGCGCGGAGGAGATCCGGCGCATCCAGGCGAAGCACTCGTTCCTCAAGCAGACCACGATGCCCGGCGGGAGCTACCCGGGGCAGGCGGGACCCGTGAATTCCGTCGGGTCGTGGCCGTTCGTGCTCGCGCGCGCATCGCTGCCGGACGACGTCGCCTATCGCCTCGCCCGCGCGCTCATGAAGGGGCACGCGGCGCTGGCGAAGAGAATCGACCAGGCGCGGGAATCCACGCTCGAGAACACGCTCGCGGCGGCGCCGGCGCGGGAGCTGATCCATCCGGGCGTACTGAAATACATGCGCGAGATCGGGTTGGTCTAGCCTCGATTTCCACGCGACCGAGTTCACCTAACACGTAATCGGTTTTCGGTCGTTTCTAAGCGCTCATGCGCAGCGTGTGATTGTGCCACCAAGGCACCTTGGTCGGGGAGTCCAGAAGTCC
>JADZGE010000036.1 GCA_020854035.1 Burkholderiales bacterium
ACTTCCCGGCAGACCGAACGCCAGGCCCGCGACGCCTTTCTCGGCGTGACCAGCGAGATCTCGCGCGTCAACGCACTCAAACAGGCACTCGAGTCGAGCCGTACCGCCCTGCAGGCGACCGAGGCCGGCTACGAGGTCGGCACCCGCACTACGGTCGATGTGCTCGAAGCGCGCCGCAACCTCGTGCAGGCCCTCACGAACCTCTCACGCAGCAAATACGACTACCTGCTGAACGTGATCCAGCTGCGTCAGGCCGCCGGCACACTCGACAAGAGCGCACTCGGGGAGATCAACGGCTGGCTCGACCTGACGGTGACGACTGTGCCGGCACCTCCGCAGGCCGAACCTGCTCCGACGGCGCCGCCGTCGTCGCCGTAGCAGCGATCACGGGCGCGAGCAGCGCGAGCAGGCGCGACAGCGCGCCGCGATTGGCCTCGACGACCGCTTTGCCGAGCGTGCCAATGCGCGCCCGTTCGGCGGCGTCGTCGAAGAGCGCCGCCACGCGGGCGCTCAGGGCCTCGGCTGTGCTCACGACCTCCGCGGCGCCCTCCGCAATCAGGAGTTTCGCGATGTCCTCGGCGTTGAACGGGAAGGGGCCCGTGAGAAGCGGCAACCCGAGCGCCGCGGGCTCGAGCAGGTTGTGGCCGCCGATGGGCACCAGGCTGCCGCCGACGAACGCGACATCCCCCGCGGCGTAGAGCAGCACCAGTTCGCCGAGCGTGTCGCCGAGATAGACCTCGGTGTCCGGCTCGCAGCGCTCGCCCCGCGACCGCGCGGCAAATCTCACCCCCTGACCTTCCAGCGCGGCGCGCACTTCCGCAAAGCGCGTCGGGTGGCGCGGCACGAGGATCAGGAGCGCGCCCGGGTGCTGCTCGCGCACCCGGCGATGGGCGTCGAGCAAGAGGTACTCCTCCTTCGCATGGGTGCTGCCCGCGACCCACACCGGGCGACCCGAGGCGTGTTCTGCCCGCAGTGCGGCACCACCCGCCACGGCCGCCGCAGACAGCGCGAAATCGAACTTGATGTTGCCCATCACGTGCGTGCGCAGCGGGTTCGCGCCGATGTAGCGGAAGCGTTCGGCATCCGCGGGACTCTGCGCTGCAATGACGATGCCGTTCGCGAGCGCCTCCCGGAAGAGCGCGGCAAGGCGCCGGTACCGGCCGATCGAGCGCGGCGAGATGCGCGCGCTTGCAAGCACCAGCGGCACGCCGCGCCGGCCGCATTCGTGGTACAGATTCGGCCACAGTTCTGTTTCGAGGATGATCGCGACACGCGGCCGCACGCGAGCGAAGAATCGCCGCACCGATCCCGGCAGGTCGTAGGGCACATAACGCACGTGCGCGAGGCCTGCAAACAGGGCACGTGCACGCTGCGCCCCGGTCGGTGTCACGGTCGTCACGACGAGCGGTACTTCGGGGTACCGCTCACGCAGCGCGCGTACGAGGGCTGCCGAGGCCTGTATCTCGCCGACCGAGACAGCGTGCACCCAGAGGCAGGAACCTGCGAAGGCAGTCGCGCCAAATCCGAAGCGTTCGCCGAAGTTGCTCCAGTAGCTGTGATCGCGAAAACCCCGCAACAGCATCGCGATGCCGACGAGCGGCGCGAGCAGATAGACCACGCACAGATACAGCAGGCGCATCGGCGCGAAGCGTTCCCGAAACAGTGTCAACCCGGAACCTGCACGCCGGCGGCGTCCTGTGTGACAGCAGACACGCCCTCCCGGTAACCCGCCAGCAAGGAGTGCCAGTCGGCCTCGGAAGCGCGCCCAGGGGGTAACTCGTCAGTCACCTTGTCGAGCGAGCGGCGCAGCCGCACGAGATTGGCGTCGCGCCAGAGACCGGGGCGGCGCAACGTGGCGCGGTCGAAATCGATAAGGTGCACGGCACCCTCGGCGCCGAGCAGGATGTTATGGGCGTTCAGATCCGCGTGACATACGCCGAGATCGTGGAAACGGCGCAGGCAACGGCCGATCTCGACCCAGGTGAGGATAGGGACCCCACCCTGCGCGAGCGTTGCCGCGAGCGATATCGTGCCTGCGAGCCGCCCGGTGATCAGGTCACCCCGATAGGTGAGCCCGTGCCTTGTGTAGCGGGCGGCGACGGGCGGTGCAACCGGCAGGCCCGCGTGCGCCAGGTGATAGGTCAGGTGCCACTCGGCAAACGGCCGCGTCGCGGACTCGCCGCGCCAGAGATAGTGGTCGGCAGACAAGCGTGCCGCGAGACCACCGCGCCGATAGTGACGCAGCGCGTACTCGTGGCCGCCATCGGCAAAGAACAGTGTCGCGCCCCGGCCCGCCGCCTCACCCGTGACCGACTCGCGTTTGCGCCAATACCCGGGGTCGAACCAGTCGACGCGCAAATTGCTCACCCTGGAGGCGTCATATAGCATCACGCCGCCGGCGAAGGCCACGCGCTTCACTTCCGACCCGCTCGTCCAGGTACGCGCCATTTCCGACCATCCCATCGATCAGCTGCCGCTCGCCGCACCGCCCCGAAGCATCTGCCTCCTGCGGCTCTCGGCGATCGGCGACACCTGCCATGTCGTCCCGGTGATCCGGACGCTGCAGCGCGCGTATCCGGAGGCCCGGCTCACGTGGATCATCGGCCAGCTCGAGGCCAAACTGATGTCCCTGCTGCCGGGCGTCGAGTTTATCACCGTGGACAAGCGCACCGGACTTCGCGGACTGCGCGCGTTGCGCACGCAGCTCGCCGCGCGCCATTTCGACGTGCTCCTTCACATGCAGCTCGCCCTGCGTGCGAGTCTCGTTGCGTCCTGCGTACGCGCACGGGTGAAGCTCGGCTTCGATCGTCCCCGGGCGCGCGAACTGCAGTGGCTGTTTACCGATGCACGCATCGCGCCGCGCACGCGTGAGCATGTGCTCGACAGTTTCTTCGGCTTCGCGGCCGCACTCGGCATCGAAGAGCGCGTGCTCGACTGGTCGCTGCCGCTGCCGGATGACGCGCGCGCCTATGCGGCACGCCTCATTCCCGACGCGACTCCCACACTGCTCGTGAGTCCGTGCTCGAGCCATGCCCTGCGCAACTGGTCGGCCGGGCGATACGCGGCGGTCGCCGACCACGCCGCCACACGCCACGGCATGCGCGTCATCCTTTGCGGCGGCCCTTCGGCCCTCGAGCGTGCAACGGGTGCCGCCATCGTTGCGGCCGCGCACGTACCGATCGTCAACCAGATCGGCCGCGACACACTGCCACAGATGCTCGCCCTGATCGGGGCAGCGACTGCCCTCGTATCCCCCGATTCGGGGCCCGCGCACATGGCAACGATGGTGGGCACACCAGTGATCGGACTCTACGCGGCGACGAACCCCGCGCGCAGCGGACCCTATCTCTCGCGGCAATGGTGCGTCGACGCTTACGCCGGGGCCGCGCAACGCTTTCGCGGCAAACCGGCCGAGGCGCTCCCCTGGACAGAGAAAATCGAGGAACCCGG
>JADZGE010000037.1 GCA_020854035.1 Burkholderiales bacterium
AGGAGCTGGTACGGTTGAACCGGCGCAGCCTGGCACTCAACCAGGGTCAGCACGCCTCCGTGGTGCTGGCGCCGGCGGCGGTGGGCGCGCAGGTCACCCATGTGCGCACCCGCATCGCGGCCGCCGACGACGGTGTCTCCGAGCGCCTGTGCGTGATGTTCGTGCAGGACCAGCGCGAGATCGAGGCGCGCATGCGCACCGAGAAGCTGGTCAGCATGGGCCGCATGTCAAGCGCGGTCGCGCACGAAATCCGCAACCCGCTGGCGGCCATCGTGCAGGCCAACGCCCTGCTCGACGAGGGCGTCAGCGATGCACGCCTCAAGCCGCTGATCCGCATGGTGCAGCAGAATGCGAACCGGCTCGAACGCATCGTCGACGAAGTCCTGAACATCGCCCGGGTGCACCGGCGCGAGCCCGAGGCCGGCCCCCCGAGCGTGTGGCTCAACCGGGTGGTGGAGCAGATCTGCACCGACTGGGAGCAGCAGGCCGGGCGCGCGCAGCCACTGGCGTTGCACCTGGGCAAGGGCGATCCGCGGGTCGCGTTCGATGCCGAACACCTGCGCCGGGTGCTGGTCAACCTGCTGGAGAATGCGAACCGCTATGCGGGGCCGGGCCCTGATTCGATCCAGGTGGTGACGACGCACTCTGCCAGCGGGCTGGCGCAGCTGGCGGTCTGGAGCGACGGCCGGCCGCTGGAGCCCGCGGTGGAGCGGCATCTGTTCGAGCCCTTTTTTTCCTCCGAAAGTCGCTCCACCGGCCTCGGTCTGTATATCTGCCGCGAACTGTGCGACGGCCACGGCGCCGGCATCGGATTCGCGCGCTGCGCACGCTTCGCGCACGGCCGGCAGGTCGACGGGAACGAGTTCCGGATCCGCTTTGCGCCTGCCTCGCAGCCATTGTGGTCTGACAAAATGCACGCGTGATCATGGACGCCACGGCAAGCCAGAAGGATGTGAGCGTGCTCGTCGTGGACGACGAGCCGGACCTGCGCACCCTGTACGAACTGGCGCTGGTGCGCGAGGGCTACCAGGTGGTTGCCGCAGGCGATCTGGCGCAAGCCTGGGAGCGGCTGGCCGCGCAGCGTTTCGATGTGGTGATCACCGACATGCGGCTGCCCGACGGACTGGGCACCAGCCTGCTGCAACGCCTGCGCGAGCAGCAGCGGCGCGAGCGCTGCGTGGTGATCACGGCCTATGGTTCGGCCGACAACGCGGTCGAGTCGCTCAAGGCGGGCGCCTTCGACTATCTGACCAAGCCGGTGGATATCGCGCAGTTTCGCGCGGTGATCGCCTCGGCCGTGCTGGGCGCACGCAAGGAGGCGGTGGCCGGGCGGCGACACAACGCCGGCCAGGCGCCGCGCAACGGCTTCAACCGGCGCCGCACCGATACCGAGCCGGCTGTCGGCGAGGCGGCCCTGCAGCGTCTGGTGGGGGAGTCGCGCGCCATGCGTCTGGTCAAGGAGCGGGTGGCCAAGGTCGCCCGGTCGATGGCACCGGTGCTGGTGAGCGGCGAGTCCGGCACCGGCAAGGAGCTGGTGGCACGCGCGCTGCATGCCAACAGCCACCGCTCGGCGGGTCCGCTGGTGGCCGTCAACTGCAGTGCGATCCCCGAGCAGCTGCTCGAAGCCGAGTTCTTCGGTTCGCGCAAGGGCGCCTTCACGGGCGCGGCCCATGATCGCGATGGCTTCTTCCAGGCCGCTGGCGGCGGTACGCTGTTCCTGGACGAGATCGGCGACCTGCCGCTGGCGATGCAGTCCAAGCTGCTGCGTGCGATCCAGGAGCGCAGCGTGCGCCGGGTCGGCTCGACGCAGGAGGAAGCGGTGGATGTGCGTATCGACAGCGCCACCCAGCGCGATCTGGCAGCCGACGTGCAGGCCGGCCGGTTCCGGCAGGACCTGTTCTACCGGCTCAACGTGATCGACATCCAGATTCCTCCGCTGCGCGAGCGCCTCGACGATCTGCCGGCACTGTGCGAGAGCCTGCTCGCGCGCATTGCGCAGGAGTCCGGCGTGCCGGTGCCCGCGCTCTCGGCCGGCGTGCTGGAGCAGATTTGCCTGGCGCCGCTCAAGGGCAATGTGCGCGAACTCGAAAACCTGCTGCACCGTGCAGTGGCCTTGAGCGAGGGCGGCGTGCTGCAGGTCGACGTGGTGGGCGAGGCGACCATGCCGGCGCCGCTGGCACCCGAGGGGCCGACCGCACGCGCGGCGGTTGCAGCACCGCCGGCACCGCTGGCGGCCGGCGCATCCGGCGCAGCGGCTGCGCCGGCCCCCGGGCCCGGCACGGTGGCCGTTCCGCTGATCATTCCGCACGATCTGCAAAGCCACCTGGACCAGCAGGAACGCGAGATCCTGGTCCAGACGCTGCGCGAGACCGGCTTCAACCGGACGGCGGCGGCTGCGCGCCTGGGTCTGAGCCTGCGCCAGATTCGCTATCGCATCGCCCGGCTGAAGATCGATGCGCCGACGGATCCGGAGGCGGCCCATGACGGAGCGTGAGGCGGCCCCGGCGCTGTGGCGCGCGGGGTGGCTGCGTGATGCGCGGCGCTGCGATTCACCCAATTTCGGACTGCGCCCACCGGACATGCCGGTGGACCTGCTGCTGCTGCACTCCATCAGCCTGCCGCCGGGCGAATACGGTGGCGATGCGATCGCCGCGCTGTTCACCAACCAGCTCGACTGGGATGCGCATCCGTACTTCCAGCAGATCCGTGGCCTCAAGGTGTCGGCGCACTTCCTGGTGCGCCGTGACGGTGGGCTGTGGCAGTTCGTGAGCTGCGACGCGCGCGCCTGGCATGCCGGCGCATCCTGCCATCGTGGGCGCGACAACTGCAACGACTTCTCGATCGGCATCGAACTCGAGGGGCTCGAGGGCGAGCCGTTCGAGCCGGCGCAGTATCGGGCGCTGGCACGGTTGTGCGTCGCTGTCGCGCGGCGCTATCCCATCGTGCATGTGGCCGGACACGAGCATGTGGCGCCGGGGCGCAAGTGCGATCCCGGCGCAGGGTTCGATTGGCCGCAACTGCGCCGGTTGCTGGGATGGGACGCCGGCTGCTTTCCGCCTGAAATGTAAAAGTTGGCGGGTGGGTAGGCACCCGATGCGCCGCGCGGTGACGGCAGCGGTGGGTGCAAGGTGACGCGAGGTGTGGCGGGGCGCGTGGTTTCATGCGGGCGGCGCGGGCAAAAGCGCGTACAGGTCGCATGCTGGCTCGGCTCGCGCGCCACAGGCGCATGCCGCAAGGCCTGGCGCGCGATCGTGGCCGACAAGGCGGTGCCGGCCCCGGCAACCGAGCGCCTCCGGAGCCGGCAGTGGCGCGAGCGATACACTACCTGTAGTGGCTTGTAAACCACCCATACCCCATATATAGTGTGCGCTGGTTCGGCAAGGCGCACACCCCCAGGCGTTCCGATGCGCTTCTTCAAGCCGCAATCCGGGCCAGCACATCCCCAGAGACAAGGAAATGACAACAATGCAGTTGGTAGCAAATACTTCCGGTTCCGCAGCGCCCATGGGCGCCAGCGCCATGGCCCTGCCGGACGCTCCGCTGGCCCACGCGCAAGGCGTGCTGGCCAATTTCCAGATCATCCGGCGCAACGGTGCAGTGGTGCCGTTCGAGCCGGGCAAGATCGCCGTGGCCATGATGAAGGCCTTCCTGGCCGTGCACGGCACCCAGGGTGCGGCCTCCGCCAGCGTGCGCGAGGTGGTCGATGGACTGACGCAGGTCGTGGTGCGAGCGCTGGTGCGCTCGCGCCCGGGCGGCGGCACCTTCCATATCGAGGACGTGCAGGACCATGTGGAACTGGGCCTGATGCGCGGTGGCCACCATGAGATCGCGCGCGCCTATGTGCTGTACCGCGAGAAGCGGGCGCAGGAGCGCGCACGCAAGCTGGAGCAGGAGACGCCGCGCGCGCCGCAACTGTTCGCGCTCGAGAACGGCGAGCGGGTGGTGCTCGATCTGGCGCGGCTGCAAGGGCTGATCCAGGCCGCCTGCGAAGGCCTGGGCCCGGACATCCGCTTCGAGCCCATCATGTCCGAGACACTGCGCACCCTGTACGACGGCGTGCCGATGGACGAGGTGTACAAGGCCTCGGTGCTGGCGGCGCGCACGCTGATCGAGAAAGATCCGGACTACACCTTTGCCGCCGCCCGGCTGCTGTTCCATACCATTTCCAACGAGGTGCTGGGCCGCGACGTCACGCCCGCCGAGATGGGTGCGGCGTATGCAGAGTATTTCCCGCAGTTCGTGCGCCGGGGCGTGGATGCCGAACTGCTCGACGACCGGCTGCTGCAGTTCGATCTGGCGCGGCTGGCCGGCGCGCTCAAGCCCGAGCGTGACCTGCGGTTCGACTACCTGGGCCTGCAGACGCTGTACGACCGCTACTTCCTGCACATCCGCAAGGCCCGCATCGAGTTGCCCCAGGCCTTCTTCATGCGCGTGGCGATGGGGCTGGCGCTGGGCGAGATCGACCGCGAGGCGCGCGCCATCGAGTTCTACGAGGTACTGTCCTCGTTCGATTTCATGTCCAGCACGCCGACGCTGTTCAACAGCGGCACCCTGCGCTCGCAGCTCTCGTCGTGCTACCTGACCACGGTCCCGGACGATCTGGACGGCATCTACGAGTCGATCAAGGAAAACGCCCTGCTGTCCAAGTTCGCCGGTGGCCTGGGCAACGACTGGACGCGGGTACGCGCGCTGGGTTCGCGCATCAAGGGAACCAACGGCGAGTCGCAGGGCGTGGTGCCGTTCCTCAAGGTGGTCAACGACACCGCGGTGGCGGTCAACCAGGGCGGCAAGCGCAAGGGCGCCGTGTGCACCTATCTGGAGACCTGGCACCTGGATATCGAGGAGTTCCTGGAACTGCGCAAGAACACCGGGGACGACCGGCGGCGCACTCACGACATGAACACGGCCAACTGGGTGCCGGATCTGTTCATGAAGCGCGTCGTGGAGAACGGCGAGTGGACGCTCTTCTCGCCTTCCGATGTCCTCGATCTGCACGAGAAGTACGGGCGGGCGTTCGAGAAGGCCTACCTCGAATACGAGGCGAAGTGCGCGCGCGGGGAGTTGAAGCTCTACAAGAAGATCCCGGCGGCGCAGCTTTGGCGCAAGATGCTCACGATGCTCTACGAGACCGGGCATCCGTGGATCACGTTCAAGGATCCCTGCAACCTGCGCTCGCCGCAGCAGCACGCGGGCGTGGTGCACAGCTCGAATCTCTGCACCGAGATCACCCTCAACACCGGCCCCGACGAGATCGCGGTGTGCAACCTGGGCTCGGTCAACATGCCCGCGCACCTCGACCCGGCGACGGGCCGCATGGACATGGAGAAGCTCAGGCGCACCGTGGGCACCGCCATGCGGATGCTCGACAACGTGATCGATCTCAACTTCTACAACGTCAACAAGGCGCGCAACTCCAACTTCAAGCACCGCCCGGTCGGCCTCGGCATCATGGGGTTCCAGGACTGCCTGCAGATGCTGCGCGTACCCTACGCTTCGCAGGCGGCGGTCGAGTTCGCGGACCGGTCGATGGAGCAGATCGCGTTCAGCGCGTACTGGGCCTCGACCGACCTCGCCGAGGAGCGCGGGCCGTACTCGACCTTCCGCGGCTCGCTGTGGGACCGCGGCGTCCTGCCGGTCGACACGCTCAGGATCGTGGCGGAGGAGCGCGGCGGCTACGTCGAGTGCGACATGTCGATGGCGCTCGACTGGGAGTCGCTCAGGCGGCGCATCCGCCAGGTCGGCATGAGGAACTCCAACTGCATCGCGATCGCGCCCACCGCGACCATCGCGAACATCACCGGGCTCGCGCAGTCGATCGAGCCCACCTACCAGAACCTCTACGTGAAGTCGAACCTGTCGGGCGAGTTCACGGTCGTGAACGAGTTCCTGGTGCGGGACCTGAAGGCGCTCGGGCTCTGGGACGAGGTGATGATCGCCGATCTCAAGTATTTCGACGGCTCGCTCGCGAAGATCGACCGTATCCCCGCGGAGTTGCGCAGCCTCTACGCCACCTCGTTCGAGATCGACCCCGGATGGATCGTCGAGTGCGCGGCGCGGCGCCAGAAGTGGATCGACCAGTCACAGTCGCTCAACATCTACATGGCGGGCGCGTCGGGCAGGAAGCTCGACGAAACCTACAAGCTGGCATGGCTGCGGGGGCTGAAAACAACCTACTACCTGCGCACGCTCGGCGCGACACACGCGGAGAAGTCCACCGTCACGACGAGCCAGCTGAACGCCGTGCCCGCGGGCTCGGGGCAGGCTGCCGCGCCCGGCGCGACGTTCTGCTCCATCGACAACCCCGAATGCGAATCGTGCCAGTGAGGCCGGCACGATTCGAATCGACGAGGAGAATCCGGATTCGACTGGCGATCGCGGCAACGCACCAGGCCGGGACGCGCCGCGTCACCCATGAATTCATGAAGACGCCTCGCGCGACCCGGCTCCACCAACAAGGCCAATAAAGGAGAGCCAAGATGCTGCAGCAGCAACCGATGGCGGGGACGGGGGCGGAGTTCACGGTGCCGGCCGGGGAGGTGGTGACCACCTTTCCGCCGCGCGGCTTCCTCGACGCACCCGTGACGCCCGTGCCGGACGGGATGCGCCGCGTGAACGTCGCGGACAAGCGCATCATCAACGGCGCGACGGACGTCAACCAGCTCGTGCCGTTCAAGTACAAGTGGGCGTGGGACAAGTACCTCGCCGCCTGCGCGAACCACTGGATGCCGCAGGAAATCCAGATGAGCCGCGACATCGAGCTCTGGAAGAACCCGCGCGGGCTGACGGAAGACGAGCGGCGCATCGTCAAGCGCAACCTGGGCTTCTTCGTCACCGCCGATTCCCTCGCCGCGAACAACATCGTGCTCGGCACCTACCGGCACATCACCGCTCCCGAATGCCGGCAGTACCTGCTGCGGCAGGCGTTCGAGGAGGCGATCCACACCCACGCCTACCAGTACATCGTCGAGAGCCTGGGCCTCGACGAGGGCGAGGTGTTCAACGCCTACCACGAGATCGCGAGCATCCGCGACAAGGACGAATTCCTGATCCCGTTCATCGACACGCTGACCGACCCGGCCTTCCGCACCGGCACGCCCGAAACCGACCAGCGGCTGCTGCGCAGCCTCATCGTATTCGCCTGCATCATGGAGGGGCTCTTCTTCTACGTCGGCTTCACGCAGATCCTCGCGCTCGGCCGCCAGAACAAGATGGCTGGCGCGGCCGAGCAGTACCAGTACATCCTGCGCGACGAGTCCATGCACTGCAACTTCGGCATCGATCTCATCAACCAGATCAAGCTGGAGAACCCGCATCTGTGGACCGCGGAGTTCCGCGAGGAACTGCGGGGTCTCATGCTGAAGGCGGTGGACCTCGAGTACCGCTACGCGGAAGACACCATGCCGCGCGGGGTGCTGGGGTTGAATGCCGGGATGTTCAAGGAATACCTGCGCTACATCGCGAACCGCCGCTGCCAGCAGATCGGGCTCGACCAGCCCTTCGAGGGTGCGTCGAACCCCTTCCCGTGGATGGCGGAGATGATCGACCTCAAGAAGGAGAAGAACTTCTTCGAAACCCGCGTCACCGAGTACCAGACCGGAGGTGCATTGAGCTGGGATTGAACCGCCGCAGCGACGCGCGCCTGCGCTGTCCCGCAAGTCAACCACGCAGGGAGGGTGACACCTTGGGAATGAGCCTCGTCAACCGGCGTTACCGCAGCCGCAGGGGCAGCATGCACACCGTCACCGAATGCCGGGCCGAGGGCAACTACACGCTCTGGGTCCGCTTCGACGACGGGCTCGAGGGCCGCGTATACCTGGGCGAGTTCGCGCTCGCGACCTCCTACGGCAGGCTCTTCGACGAAGACCTCTTCAGCCGGGCGGCGTTCGACCCCGTATCGAATACCGTCACCTGGGGCGGCGGCATCAACCTCGATCCGGAGGTGCTGTACCGGGACCTCGCCAGCAAGGCGCACGCGGCCGTGCACTAGCCGTCTCCCGGACTGTGCTCCGGCCGACGGCTATGGACAGAGCCGTCCGCGGATTTCGGGGAAATGAGTTCAGATGCACGTTTTCGTCGTGATAGGAGCGCAAGCGCGGTTGCATCGCTGAAATTCGGATCGGTATCTTGTGCCACTTGTCCGCAGGCGGTCTTGCTTGAGGAACGTGCCGGTGCAGAACCGGGCATACTCCCGAGAGGAGCTGGAAATGGCGAAAGCGAAGCGAAAGGCGGCACCGAAGAAGAAGAAGGCGCGGGCTTCGGCGCGGGGAAAACCCGCCGGCCGCAAGGTGGCGAAGAAGGCGGTCAAGCGGCGCGCGGCCGCGCCCCGTCCCACCGCTCCGGCGGCGGCAGCGGTGCCGGTCGCCGTGCCGGGAGCGTGGCCGTTTCCGATGCTCTCCAAGACCTAGCGACACCGGACGCTCCCGCGCCGGGTCGCTTGCGCGCGTTGGAACGGACGCCGGAAGGCGCCGTTCAACGCGCGCCCGGGGAAACTGGCAGCGAACGGCGAGTCGCCCCACCCTCCTGATCGATGGATCGCAAGCGCATCAACGCCTCGACCATCCGCTCCGTCGGCTACGATGCCGCGAAGCAGCTGCTGGAGATCGAGTTCACGAGCGGCTCGATCGTGGAATACCGCGGCGTTTCGCCGGAAGTGCACCGGCGCTTCATGAACTCGCCCTCGCCGGGAAGTTTCTTCGAGGACAACATCGACGAGAATTTTCCCGCCCGGCGCGTGCGCTGAGGCGCGAAGATTCTTCGATGATCCTCGACGATGTCGAAGGCCGAAACCGCGCGCTACGCGAAGCTCGAAATAGAGGCGCAGATCGGCGCCGAGTGAGCCGCGGGACGCTCTCCCAAGCGATACCGGTGATCGCGGCGGGTGGCTACGCGGCGGCGCGGGCGCTCGCCGGCCGGTTCGTGACGAGCGCGGCGAACTTCTCCGGCGGGACCGGCCGACTCAGAAGGTAGCCTTGTGCGGCGTCGCAGCCCAGTTTTTCGAGCAGCGCGAGCTGCTCCGCGGACTCCACGCCCTCGGCGATCGCGGTCTTGCCGAGCGCGTGCACCATTTCGATGGCGGCGTGCACGACGGCGCGGTGGCCCTCGTTGGTTTCGATGTCCCGCACCAGCGACTGGTCGATCTTCACCGTGGCGACCGGCAGGCGCTGCAGGTAGGCGAGCGAGGCGTAGCCGGTGCCGAAGTCGTCGAGCTCGAGCACGATGCCGAGGCTCACCAGCCCCGCGAGATTGGCCTCGACCGGGCCTTCGTTGTCGATGACCGAGCTCTCCGTGATCTCGAGACGCAGCGCGTGGGCCGGCATCCCCGCCGCCCGCAGGGCCGCTTCGACGCACGCGACGAGCGAGGGATTGCGGAACTGGCGCGGGGCGACGTTCACGGACACGTGCTCGATCGCGATGCCCTGCGCGCGCCACGCCATGTACTGCATCGCGGCCGCGCGCAGCGCCCAGGCCCCGATATCCTCGATCAGCGCGCACGATTCGGCGTACGGGATGAACTGCCCGGGCGGCACCAGCCCGCGCTCCGGATGGATCCAGCGGATCAGCGCTTCGGCGCCGATGACGCGCCCGCTCGCGATGTCGAGCTGAGGCTGGTAGAAGAGCGTGAACTCCCCGCGCGGGAGCGCCTGCCGCAGCTCCCGGTCGAGGGTGAGGCGGCGCTGCACTTCCGCATCCATCGACGGCTCGAAGAACGCGAGCTGGCGCCGGCCCCTCTGCTTGGCCTGGTACATCGCGAGGTCCGCGTGCCGCAGCAGTTCCTCTGCGCCCTCGCCGTCGCCGGGGAAGAGCGCGATGCCGACGCTGGCGGACATGAATGCGTCGGCGAGCTCGGCGCGGAACGGGAGCGACAGGGCTTCGATGACATGCCCTGCGACGAGCGCGGCATCGGCCTCTCCCCGCACTTCGTCGAGCACCACCGCGAACTCGTCGCCGCCCAGACGCGCCACCATGTCGGACCGGCGCACGCACTCGCGCAGGCGCGCCGCCGCCTCCACCAGCACGCGGTCGCCGGCCGCGTGGCCGAGGCTGTCGTTCACGGCGGAGAAGCCGTCGAGGTCGACGAACATCACGGCGAGCTTCCGTTCGTTCCGGCGCGCCCCGGCGACCGCGCGCGCCAGTTGCTCCATGCCCAGGCGGCGATTCGGGAGCTGCGTCAGCGCGTCGTAGTAGGCGCTGCGATGAAGTTCCTCGTCGCGGCGCGCGGTTGCGAGCGCTACCGCGATCCGGTCGCACAGCCCGCGCAGGTGCGCGAGGTCGTCATGGTCCGGCTTCCGGTCACGGTCGATCTCGAGCACGAGAAGCGCCGCGAGCTCGTCGCCCAGCAGCACCGGGAGCGCGCAGCCGTCACGGATGCCCATGGCCGCGAGCGCGGCGACGGGCTGCGCATCGCCGGCGCAGATCCGCAATCCGCCTGCGCCGCCGGCGAGCTGCGTCGACTCGTGCCCGGAGAGCGAGACCGGGTTGCCGCAGGCCCCTTCCGGGTCCTCCGGCGTGTGCGCCCGGTAGGTTCCGGGCTTCCCGCGCTCCGCGAGCAGCAGGGCGCAGCGGCCCGAGCGCACGAGCTGCGCCGCGCGCCGAAGCACGATCGCCGCGAGCTGCGCCATGTCGATGCCCGAAAGGATGACCCCGTCAATCTCCGCGTTCGCCTCGAGCGCCTGGAACTGGTGTCCGAGCCGCGCCGACATCGAATTGAAGGCGGCCGCGAGCGTGCCGAACTCGTCGCCGCGGTCCTCCGAGGCAACGCGTACCTGGAAATCCCGTGCCGCAATCCGCGCCGTCGCTTCGGTCAGTTCCCGCAACGGGCCCAGCGTGCGGCGCACCTGAACCAATGCGAGGAAGGCGGCGAAGAGGAGTCCCAGCACCACGACGGGAACCACCACTTTCCTCACGGCGAGCACCGATCCCGTGGCGTACTCCTCCGGCTGGGTTGCGACGACCGCCCACGATTCGGCCCCGAATTTCCCTTTCAGGAACAGCTCGCGGTAGCCGCTCAACCGGCGCACCCCGTCGGCCGTCCAGGCGAGATTGCCCTTCGACGACGTGGTCATGCGTCCGCGCAGTGCTGCGAGTGCCGCGGCGGGCGGGGCCGCGGTGCAGTACAAGGGTTCTCCCCGCGCATCGAGGACGCAGACGTCCGTCATGTACGGGAGGTCGTCGGCCGAACCCCACAGGAAACGCGGATCGAGCTCAACGGCAACCTTGCGCGGCTGCGCTGCGGCGGGGCGCTCCGGATACTCGATCCAGACGCCCTGCGAGCCGTCCGCCGCGCTTGCCATGGCCAGCGCCCCGTTTGCTTCGGTGTGTTCGGGTACGGCGTTTCCCATGACGCGGGGATCCGGCAGTGCGCCGGGGCGACCCGTGAGGATTCGCCAGACCGTGCCGTCCGTCACTGCGACGGTGCGGAAGTAGCCGGCGAGCCCTTCCATGCGCTGCATCGCAGGGTCGGCCGCAAGGAGCTCCACCGCGTGCCGGCCGAGGATCTCGGCGACGCCCAGCCGGTCGAACACACCGGCTCCGAAGGTTTCGGCCGCGTCGCGCAGCTGGCCGCTGCGCTGGTCGAGCAATGCGTCCCGGACGTGGCCGTACGAGAGCGCGAGTGTCAGCGCCACCGGCAGCAGCGCGCACGCGACGAAGAGGCCTGCGACGCGGCGCGCGACCCGCAGGCCGTGCGTGCGGTGCGGGCTCACTGCGTGTAGGCCGAGGCGAGTCCCACGAAGCGCCCATCGTTCGCGCGGACGACGTCGTCCTGGCTCTTCTTCGCGCTCAGCGGCCCGGCGCTCTCGCCGTCCTTGCCCATGCTGTAGAGGTCGAAATCCGAGTTGATGGGATTCAACTTCTTGTTCTTGCGAAACTCGCCCTTGCCCGTTGCCGTCTGCAGGTTGAGGTACTGGTAGGGCCGGCCCCACGGGTCCAGCCTGCCTGCGGCGTTGATCCCGCCGAGGTCCTCGGGGTGCGAGTAGTGATCGCTGTAGTAGCGCTCCAGCAGCAGGCTCATTTCGAGGATGTCGCTCACCGCCTGTGACACACGACTGCGTTCCACGTGCTGGGAGTACGACGGCACGGCAAGCGCGGCGATGACGCTGCAGATCGCGATGGCGACGCAGAGCTCGATCAGGGTGAAGGCCAACGCAAGGCGCGCCCGCGCGCCGAAGCCCCGTGGGCCAGGCCCATCGCGGCGGTACTCGACCAGATTGAAGGAGCGTTCCATGCCATTTCCTCGCGCGTCCCGGACGGCTTGCCGTGCAACGCGCGTGGGCAATGGGGCGGCGCCCCTGAGGCGACAGGCTGCGCTCGGGATCGACGACCCTATGGCCGGTTTACGGCGCGAGGGCGCCGGAATTTAGAGCGCCGGCCGGAATGAACGATGGACGCTCCGATGCAGGGGAGGGGAGTGTCCCCTCATTTCGTCAGGGATTCCTAGCTGCAGGAGCGCGGCCTTGCGCCGGCGGGACCCGATTGTGCCGCATTGCCCCTGCGCTCTGCGCTCGTCTCGACGGTGACCTCTGGTGAGGTGGCAGCGGCAGCCTCCTCGCGCGTTGTCTGTGGCTTCGCGTCCACGTGAGGTGCCAAATCCACCGCCCCACCCTTGTCGCGCACCGAAGCGGCGGTCGCGTCGCCGACGTCGCCGGCGATTGCCACATCGGCACTCGCCGCAGCTTCCCGCCGCGCGGAGACGAGAACGACGCGACCGTCGGCAAGCGTGGCCGCGTTCCGGGCGCCCTGCTCCCTCCGAGCCGCGCCCAGGCCTCGTTCGATGCCGGAGTGGCCCGAAGCGCCGAGAATGGCGCCGAGGTCCACCGCCCTGCCGCGCGAAGCCGCAACCTCGACACGCACGCCGGGCGATGAGGGATCGACGAGTTCCACGCGCCGGCCCGCCGCGAGCATCATCCCGCCCCCCGCCGTCGCGAACACGGGGCTGGCGTCGTGGCTGTCGGCTGCGGTCCGGACGAGAGCGACCTGCCCCGAGTGGGCGGCGTCCCATCCGGTGATTGCGGCGCCGCCGGTCCTAGGCAGCGGCGCGGGACCTCCCACCGCGCTCAATGCGGCCGTTCCGGGAAGTGCGCCCCCCTGCGCCGCACCCGCACCCACGGCCGGCATGCCCGCAGACCCGCCGCCCGGCCCCGGCGCCGTCGCGGGCAGGAGGGCGGGCGCAGCCGGCGCGGCGGGACCCGCAAGGACCGGAGCGATTGCTGCGGGCGAACTGACCGCCACCGTGACGACGCCAACGACGCCTTGCAATCCGGGCGGCGCTATCCCTGCTGCTCCTGCGTTCAGGGCCTGCGTCGCGAGGCCCGGGATCACGGGCCCGTTGCCCTTGCCGTGGCCCGGTCCGGCCAGCGCAGGGGCGCTGACGCCGGTCCATAGCGCCAGCGCGAGCGCCGTGGCCCCGGCCAGTGCACGTGGGTGAGAACCGCGGAACGTCCCGCCTGCGATCGTGAAATCCTGCTCGCCCTGGGTCATTTTCGCCTCCTGGATCGATTGGCCGCGGTGAACTTTGCAATTCCCGTACCAGACGAAGCGAGATCGGACCTGCGCCACGAACCGGGCCGGCCCGGTGCGCTACTTCACGCCAACGGCATGCCCGATTTCACGAGTCGCGCCACAGGGAGGCGAATGCAGCCACCGCTTCGTCCACCTCGGCGGCGGAGACGTGACGGTGGGTGACGAAGCGCAGCGAGTAGACATCGCACGGCGCCACCACGACGCCTTTCCGCCGGAGATCCGCCGACCACTGGGCCGCGCGCCGGCCGCTCTTCCTCACCTCGACGCGCACGAGATTGCTGTCGACTTCGCCGGGATCGACGAGGCTCGCGTCGATGCGATTCAAACCGGCGGCGAGCCGCTTCGCGTTCGCATGATCCTCGGCGAGCCGGTCGACCATCGTCTCCAGCGCGACGATCCCCGCTGCGGCCACCGGCCCTGCCTGGCGCATGTTGCCGCCGACCATGCGGCGGTAGGCGCGCGCCCGCTCGACGAAGTTCTGCGTCCCGCAGAGTATGGACCCCACCGGCGCCGACAAGCCCTTGGAAACGCAGAAACAGGTCGAATCCGAGTACCGGGCAATCTCGCCGGGAGCGACGCCGAGCGAGATGGCTGCGTTGAAGATGCGCGCGCCGTCGAGATGGACCGGCACGCCCTTCGCGCGCGCGAGGCCCGACACCTTTTCCATGTAGTCGAGCGGCAGCACCGAACCCCCGGAGCGGTTGTGGGTGTTCTCCATCCAGACGAGCGCCGTGCCCATCTGGTTGCGCGTGGTCGGCCGCAGCGCCTCGCGGTAGCGCTCGAGGTCCATCGCGCCGCGGCGCCCGGGTATGCCGTGGTAGAAGAGGCCCGCGACACTCGCGATTCCGCCCAGTTCCGCGTTGAGCGTGTGCGAGCCGTCCTCGAGCAGCACCTCGCCCCCGCGACCGCAGTGCGTCAGCATCGCGACGAGGTTCGTCATGGTGCCGCTCGGCATGAAGACGCCGGCTTCCTTGCCGGTGCGCTCGGCCGCCATCGCTTCGAGCTTCCCGACCGTTGCGTCGCCGTCGCGCGAGTCGTCGCCGAAGGTCGCCTCGCGCATCGATTCGAGCATGGCCTCGGTGGGCCGGGTGAGGGTGTCGCTTCTGAGATCGATCATGTCGTCCGTCCGTTCGGTAGGGGATCGCCGCGGAGCCGCGGAGACCGCAGGGAAGGGAGGTCCCAATGATAGCCGTAATGGCGCGGTGCGTCGTCGCCATCTCCGCGGCCTCCGTGCCTCCGGGGCCGAATCCATCCCGCCGGCGTCAGCGGGCGGCCAGCAGGAAGTCGACCGCCTCGCAGAAGCCCGCTCCCGCTTCTCGCACCGTCACGTAGGCGGGCTCGTGCTCGATCCGCCCCGCGAAATGCCGCACGTTCGCGACGCCGACCGCGTGCGGAAAGTGCCGGAACATGGGCGCATCGTTCGGCGAATCGCCGACGAACAGGAACTCGCGGCGCGCCGCGTCGGGATCGGCGCCGAATGCCTCGCTTAGCAGGCGCCGTGACATCGCGAGCTTGTCGTGGTCGCCGAACCAGCCGTTCACGTGAATGGAGCTTACCCTGGCGGTGAGGCCACGCGCCCGCATCAGGCCGGCGATCCGGTCCACGGCCGCGGCGGGCAGCGGCGGCACGTCCTCGCGGTAGTCGATGGCGAGGTCGGTCTCGCGGTAGTGCTGGTCGGCGGCGATCGCGGCGCCGGGCACCGCGTCCAGTATCTCGCGCGCGATATCGCGCAGCCGCTGCCGGTACGCGGCGCGCGTCGCGTCATCGTCGGCATAGCGGCGCCGCATCGCGCGGGCGGCGCGGTCGTAGCGGAAGTAGAAGGCGCCGTTCTCGCCGACGACGGCGGACACGGGCCACATGCGGGCGATGTGGTCGCACCATCCGGCGGGCCGGCCCGTGATGGGGACCACCAGCAGCCCCGCGCGTTCGAGACGTTCGACGGCGGCGTAGGCTGACGCGGTGAGGCGGCCTCCGGTGGTGAGGGTATCGTCGATGTCGAAGAGCACGGCGCGCACCGCGCGCCGCGCTTCGAGCGAAAATTCAGCCAGCGGGCGCATCGCCCACCATTCGTCACTTCCCTTGCGCCGGGGCGAGCGGCCGGCGTACGAAGGAGAATCTCGCGGGCGCATCGGCCGAGCGGACCGGCTCGACCCTGACGGCGGGCTCGCGGAACAGGAACCAGAGGGGCACCTTCTCGCCGCCGGCCGCCAGTTCGACCAGGCGCTCCAGTTCATCGTCTTCGAGGCGATTACCGTCGGCGCCGGCGAAGCAGGACGTGACGCGATCGAGGTCGCGGTCGTCGAGCACGCCCGGCCCCAGATCCGTCTGCAGCAGCAGCGACCCGCTCTCGTCGAGCGCGGCGCCCGCCACGGCGGTGACGCGCGCCCCGGTCTGCGCCTCCAGTTCGAGCGGGTCCGAGACCGCGCCCGCGACGCGCAGGACGAGCGGCATGCAGGCGAGTTCGACGAACACGCGCTGCGGCCCGTTCTGGAGAAACCAGCAGCCGCGCTCGTCGCGCCCGTAATTGCGGCCGATGAATGCCGTTACCGCGGGGTTCGAGATGCCCTCGCCCCTGATGAGCCAGTTCCCCCGGCGATCGAGCGCGAGCCAGCCGTAGACCGCCGGCACGCTCGGCCATTTCGCCATGCCGCGTAGAACGAGTTCATCCACTAGTCCTCTTCCACGTTCGCCGTCTTCGCGTGCGCCGCGACAAGTTCCTTCTGAATGCCGGGCGGCACCGGATCGTAGTGCGAGAACTCCATGGTGTAGGACCCCTGACCGGCCGTGACGGACTTCAGGCGCGCCTGGTAGTTGTTGAGCTCCGAGAGCGGCACCTTCCCCTTGATGAGCAGCGTCCCCGGGGCGGTCGAGTCGGTACCCGAGAGCTGGCCGCGCCGGGACGAGATGTCGCCGGCGATATCGCCCATGTTCGCCTCGGGCGCCGTGATCTCGATGTTGACGACCGGCTCGAGCATGATGGCGCGCGCCTTGGAGATCGCGTCCATGAACGCGCGCTTGCCGGCGGTGATGAAGGCGATTTCCTTGGAATCGACATCGTGGTACTTGCCGTCGTACACGATGACCCGCACGTCGTGCACCGGGTAGCCGGCGAGCGGGCCCATCTCCAGCACCTGCCGCACGCCCTTCTCCACGGCGGGAATGAACTGGCTCGGTATCGTGCCGCCTTTCACCTGGTCCACGAATTCGAAGCCGGCGCCGCGCCTGAGCGGCTCGACCTTCAGGTACACCTCGCCGAACTGACCGGCGCCGCCGGTCTGCTTCTTGTGGCGGTGGTGACCTTCGGCGCGCGCGGTGATCGTTTCACGGTACGGGATGCGTACCGGCTTGGTGGCGATCTCCACGTGGTACTGGTTGGCCATGCGGTCGAGGATGTAGCGCATGTGAAGGTCGCCCAGACCGCTCACGATGGTCTGGTTGGTGGTGGCGCTGTGCTCGACGCGGAAGGTCGGGTCTTCGGCGGAGAGCTTGTGCAGCGCGTCCGATATCTTCTGCTCGTCGCCGCGCCGCTTCGGCTCGATCGCGAGACTGTGCATCGGCGTCGGGAACTCGAGGGGAACGAAGTGGATGTGATCCTCGTCGTGCGAGTCGTGCAGCACCGCGTCGAAGTGAATGTCGTCCACCTTGGCGACCGCGCCGATGTCCCCGGGCACGAGCGCGTCGGTCTCCACGAAATCCTTGCCCTTCAGAAGGTAGGGGTGGGAGACCTTGAACGACTTCTTCCCCTCGCCGATGTAGAGCTGGGAGTCGCGGGTGATGGTGCCCTGGTGGACCCGGAACACGCCGACCTTGCCGACGAAGGGGTCGATCATCACCTTGAACACGTGCGCGAGCACGTGCTGCTTCGGATCGGGTATCGCTCGCACGGGCTGCGCCTTCTCCCCCTCGCCCTTCATCATCAGCGGCGGATTGCCCTCCGTCGGGTTCGGCATGAGCTTCACGAACACGTCGAGCAGTTCCGCGACGCCGGCGCCGTTCCTCGCCGACACGAAGCATACCGGGATGAGATGTCCCTCGCGCAGCGCCTTCTCGAACGGCGCGTGCAGCGCCTCCGGGGCGACCTCGCCCTTCTCGAGGTAGGCCGCCATCAGTTCCTCGTCGACCTCCACCACCTGGTCGACCAGCGCGCTGTGCGCGTTTTCGACGGACGAGAAATCGGCGGTACCGGCCGGGTTGAAAAAGCAGTCCACCACCTTCCCGCCGCCCTCGGCCGGGAGATTGATCGGCAGGCATTCCTTGCCGAACGCCGCCTGCAGCTTGGCGAGCAGCCCCGGCAGGTCGAGGTTTTCCGCGTCGATCTTGTTCACGACGATCATGCGGCACAGATCGCGCTTGCGCGCCCACTGCATCATGCGGCTCGTGATCATCTCGATGCCGTTCTGCGCGTTCACCACCACGCACGCGGTTTCGACGGCGGGCAGCGCGCCGATCGCGCGCCCGATGAAGTCCGGCAGCCCGGGCGTGTCGAGGAGGTGAATGCGCGTGTCCAGGTGCTCGAGGTTCACGGCAGCGGCATTGAGCGAATGCTGGTACTGCTTTTCGAGCGGATCGAAATCGCAGACCGTGGTGCCTTTCTCCACGCTGCCCGGCGCCGGGATCGCGCCCGCCCGGGCGAGCAGCGCCTCGGCGAGCGTGGTCTTGCCCGCGCCGCCGTGGCCGACGAGCGCGATGGTGCGTATCGTTTCCGGAGAAAACTTCGCCATCGGGAAAACCCTCCGACCTTCTCGTGTGTCCGGTGGAATCCGGGGCCGGGCGCCGCGGATTGCGTTGGGGGCGTTTTCAGTATAGCGGCCGCCATGGTGCCCTACAAGGCGCGGGGTCCCGGACGCGATCCCGGGCGCCGTTAACCCCGCAGGCGCGAATCCCCCGTTACTACGTGAGCATCGCGAGGATGCGATCGATCGGGAGGCGGATCCATGGTACGGAAACTCGTCGCGGGCGCGGCGTTGTGCTGGGGTTGTGCCGCGGCCGTCGCCGCGGGTGAGTTGGTCGAAGTGAGCGTGCACGAACGGGCCGGCGGACCGGCGCTCGCGGTCCATCATCACGAGGGGCGTCGCTACGTCGTCGGCAGACCGGGTGGCGAGTACCGCATCCGCCTGCGCAATCGCGGCGGGTCCGACATCCTGGCCGTGGTGTCGGTCGACGGCGTGAACGTCGTGACCGGCGAGACTGCGGGCTTTGCGCAAGGCGGTTACGTGCTTTCCCCCGGGCAGAGCTTCGACATCGCGGGATGGCGCAAGAGCCTCGACCGCGTGGCGGCCTTCTATTTCACCGAGCGTGCGAATTCCTACGCCGCACGTACCGGGCGCCCGGACAATGTGGGCGTGATCGGCGTGGCGGTGTTCCGCAGGAAGGCCGAACCCGCGGCGATCCCGCCCTCGCCGCGGCCGTTCGGAGAATCGCGCGACCGTCCCGCGCCGGAGGCGGGCGGCGCGGCGCCGGATTCGGCTCCGGGAGCCCCCGGGAGCGACGCGTCGCGAGCGCGAGCCGCCCCTTGGCCGCGGTTGGAGCAGTCCCTGGGAACCGGGCATGGCCGCAGCACGGACTCGCGCGTGACCTACACCCGGTTCGAGCGGGCTACCGTGCATCCCGAGGAGGTGGTGGCGATCCACTACGACTCCTACGAGAACCTGCTCGCGCGTGGCGTGATCCGGGCACCCCGGATCGCCGCCCCGGTACCCTTTCCCGGCCCATTCGTGCCCGATCCGCACTGATCGTGGCCCGCCGGACCGCGGGACGACGTTGAACGGACGAGCGAGCGGTCGCGGCAGCGGCAGCCGGGCGAGCGTTGCGTGTCGCGGGCACAGCGCGGGCACCCGTCCGGGTCGTATCGCCTTGCCGAGCCCGCGCGGGTTGCGCATACTGCCATCCCGCCATGCCCGGGAGCGCCGACACGAGCGACGAGGACCTCATGCTGCGCTATCGGGACGGCGATGCGGGGGCGTTCGACTTGCTGTATGGCCGGCACAAAGGGGGCACGTATCGCTACCTGCTGCGCCAGTGCCGGGATGCGGCGGCGGCGGAGGAACTCCATCAGGATGTCTGGATGAATCTCGTCCGCGCGCGGGGCGGGTACGCCGTGCAAGCGAAGTTCACGACGTGGCTCTACCGCCTCGCGCACAATCGGCTGATGGATCATTTTCGGAAGCACGGGCAGGAGCCGCTTGCGTCGCTCGACGCAGATGACGACCCAGCGCTCGAGTTGTCGGCAGCCGACGCCGCGCCGCAGCCGGCCGACGCCTACGAACTGCGCCGGCAGGCGGCCGAACTCGTCAGGCTGATCGGGGAGCTGCCGCCGGCGCAGCGCGAGGCTTTCCTGCTCCAGCAGGAGGGCGAGCTCACAGTGGAGGAGATCGCGACCGCAACCGGCGTTCCGCGCGAAACGGCGAAGAGCCGCCTGCGCTACGCTCTCGCGCGGCTGCGTGAAGGAATGTCGAAATGGCGGTGAACCGGGATCACGCTCCAGCCGGCGCGGGCGCGGACCGTGACCCCGGGCTGGATCGCCTCTACGCCGCGGGCGCGCGGGAAGCGCCGCCAGCACATCTCGATGCTGCAATTCTCTCCGCGGCCCGGCGCGAGGTGGGTGCAGGCCCGGCGCGGCGAGGCGCGGCCTTCCGCGCGTGGCGCATTCCGCTCGCCATGGCTGCCGTCATCGTGCTGGGCGTGAGCGTGGTGGTCGTGATGCGGGACGAGGAACCGGCCCGCTTGACGGAATTCGGCGCGGATCCTGCGCGCGAGCGCATGCCGCGTACGCCCGCGGCGCCGCCGCAACCGGCGGCGGACGGGTCCCCGGCATCGTCGGGGCCTGCCACGGGGCCCGCTGCGCGCCGCGCCGATCCGGCCGCAGCGGGATCGGTGACAAACGAGCCTCGTGAGGACGTTGCGGGCGCCGCCGGCTTGCCGGCCGGAAAGGCCGCGAAGGCCGGGCAAACACGTCCCGCCGCCCGGCCGTTCGCGGAGTCAGCGGTGCCCGCGACCGCCTCGCGCGACGAGCCTGCCGCGGTCGAGCCACTGGTGAGTGGTCTCCCGAAGGGGGCGCAGCCCAAAGCAGTCGAGCAGTCGGCGCGCGAGGAACGTCCGGATGTGCCGCCCCCCGCGGCGCCGGCACCGCGCGCTGCCGCCGCTCCGGGCGCGGTTGCTGCCGGGGTGCGCCAGGAGAGTTCGGGTACGGATCTTGTGGCCAATGAGCTTGACCGGCGCAGGGCGAGCCCCGAAGCGGCGGATCGCAGCGACCGCAGTGCAATCGTCAGTGAACGCCGATCGCCTTGGTACGGCCTGGAGGGTGAGCCCGCACAGCGTTGGGCCGCGCGGATCGAGGAACTCAGGCGTGCGGGGCGGCAGAAGGAGGCCGATGAAGTGCTGGCGGAATTCCGGCGGCGTTACCCGGGGCACGCACTGCCCCCGGCACCCGGAAGATAAAGGGCAAGTTGTTGTTATATATCAGGTATATTCGATCGGGAACGCGGTGATCCCATACCGGTCGAATTAACGTAACGTGGTGAGCAAGCCGCCATCTTCCGATCCGTGCTCAGCATCGTCGAGAATTCACTTTTCCCTTTTGCAACAATATAATGCGTGTTGCTGCGCCGCAGCAATACAGTGGCTGGGCGGAGTCGGTGAGACGTTTCCCGTTGTTGCATCGTGGATTGCTGAGTCAGGCCGCAGCCCCTAGAATTGGGCCTGCCGCTCAAGGTGATTCCACATATTGTGGTGGGTGTGGGCTGTCGCGCAGGCAGGGACAGTCCTCCCATGCCGTTCCGGGACTGCCGGTCCCGCAAGCAAGAAGGAACGCAGTCGAATGGGTGAGCCAAGACCAGTTCCAGATGCGATCGACAGGACCACCCCGTTCGCGCGGCGGTCGCGCAAGGTGGTGTCTGTCTTCGTGCTCGCGGCGAGCGTGACCGCGCTCGCGCTGATTCTCCACAACCAGAGGGCATTCTGGTTCGGCCGGACGCCGGCTTCTCATGCGGCGCCGGAAGCGTCGGGAACGGACAATGCCGCCTTGCTCGGCCCGCAGACGGCGACGCCCGCGGAAAACAGCCGCTACCGGGCGCTCTCGGACTTTGTCTCCCGGCGCTACCGGGTGTCACAGGACATGGCCTACGACCTCGTGCAACTCGCGCACATCGTCGGGCGCCAGCACGGGCTCGACCCGCTGCTCATCATCGCGGTAATTGCCATAGAGTCCCGCTTCAACCCGATAGCGGAAAGCATGGCCGGGGCGAGGGGACTCATGCAGGTCATCCCCAAGTATCATTCCGACAAGCTGGAAGAGTTCGGCGGCGATAAGGCGCTGTTCGATCCGGTCGCGAACATCAAGGTCGGTACCCGGATACTGAAGGACTACGTTCGCCTCACCGGCAACCTGGGTAGCGCGCTGCAGATGTACGCGGGAGCGCTCGGCGACCGGGAGGACGACTACGCCGACAAGGTCATGAGCGAGCAGCAACGGCTGCGCAAGGTGCTCGCTCCCTCGTCACCCGGCGGTTTGACGAAGGCCGCGGCTCGTTCTGCACCGGCCGCCGCGCCGGTGCTGTCGCGTCAGTAGCGTTCTTGCCCGGACCGGGCGCGACCCGGGCGGCTTCTTTTTCCAGCATGACCGGCCGTCGCGGCACGGCCCGGTTCCGTCTGCCTGCTGTAAGATTCCGGGTACCCCTGCCGGGAGCGGAGCGTGTCATGGCCGAAGTGCCGGGATTGCCCAAGGACATGTTCGAGTTCATGCAGAAGATGTGGAATCCCCTGTCCTTCCCGCTGCCCGGCATGGTGACCCCGACCCTCGACGTGGGCGAAATCGAGAAGAAGGTGACCGAGTTGAAGGCGGTTGAAGCGTGGCTCACCATGAACGTCGGCTTCGTGCAGATGACGATCAAGACACTGGAGCTGCAGAAGGCGGCGCTGGAGTCACTGACAGCGGGCGCTCCGCCCGCCGCATCGCGTGAGTAGGCCCGGCGCAGGCGGCATCGGCCCGATCGGACGGACTCGACCGGGGCGGTTTCCCGTGCGCGCGCCCGCCGCCGGGTCGAGCGATCGCAGCGGCATTTCCAAGGGAGAATAATGATGGCGTCGCCATTCATCGTCCGCAGGACAGCCTACTTCAGCATGAAGGTGCCGCACCGGCCGGGGCAGGCCGGGCGCATGTTGAACGCGCTCGCCGCGCACGGAGTGAACCTTGCCGCATTCACGGGCTTTCCGGCCGGGGGCCGGGCTCAGGTGGACTTCGTGCCCTACAACCCGAAAAAATTCCTGGAGGCGGCGCGCAAGCTCGGCTATCGCGTGAATCCCGCGAAGACGGTTTTCCTCGCGCAGGGCAAGGACCGCGCAGGCGTCGTCGGGGCGGTCTGTTCGAAACTCGCCGCGGCAGGCATCAACATGGTGGCGATGAACGCGGTGTCGTCCGGCGCGGGGCGCTTCGGGGCCATCTTCTGGGTCCGGCCCCGGGACACCGCGCGCGCGACGCGGGCCTTGAATGCGAAATGAGTGCAAAGTGAGCGCACGCTGACTTTTGTCGGAACGAGGCGATGGGAAAACCGGGCAACCTGCGCGTGTTCATCGACGGTTTCATCGCGGATACCCTCGAACGGTGCACCCGTTGCGGGCGCTGCTACGAGGCCTGTCCCATGACGCCCTACGCGGAGCACCTGAAGGAGGCCGCCGCGCCCGCAGTGGTGAGTGATCTCCTCGAGGTGCTGCGCGGACGGGCGGCCTCGGAGCAGGCCCTCGACTGGATCCGGGTGTGCACGCAATCGGCGTCCTGCATCGACGCCTGCCCCGAGGGCATCAATGCGATGCTCATGCTGCGCGTCGGCCGCATCGCCGCGCTCGGCTCCCTGGGCGGCGCGCGCCGGCTCGAGGGGCGCGACGACCCGCTCTTCTTCCGGCGCATCACCGCGTTCGCCGAGACGCAGCTCACTCCGGACGAACTCGCGAGGTGGCGCCGATGAGCGAGCGCGTGGTGTTCTGGTACGGCTGCAACGCGGTGCGGCACGGTGACATCATCCATCATGCGATGGATCTCCTGCGTGCCGCCGGAATCGAGCCCGAGCCGGTCGGCGGCCCGAGCTACTGCTGCGGCACGCAGAAGGACGACAATCTCGATACCGCCGAGGGGATGGCGAAACGCACCGTCGGCAGGTTCAATGCGCTCGGCGGCGAGCGGGTCGTCGCGTGGTGCCCCTCCTGCCATCGCCACATGAACTCCTTCATGGGCCGGTACACCGAGGCGAATTTCTCCACGTCGCACTTCGTTCAGGCGCTGCACGAGAACCGCGCGCGGCTCGCCGCCGCGTTCGTGCATCCCGTCCCGCGCCGGGTGCTGCTGCACCGGCACCTCGGGTTCCACGAAGTGCCGGAAGTGAATCGCTACGTCGCCGACCTCCTGCGACTCGTGCCGGGGCTGACGCTTGTCGAGACGGACTACCTCGCGCCCGGCCACATGTGTGCCGCCCTCGCGCCGGTGCCCGCCGCGCTGCGCGAGGTCACTCGCCGCATGTGCGAGGACGCGCGCGCGGCGGGCGTGGACGACGTCGCGACCCTGTTCCATCAGTGCCAACGGCTGCACTGCGCGCTCGAGACGAGCGAACCCTTCCGGGTGGTCAACTGGGTCGCGCTGCTCGGCGCCGCGATGGGGCGGGAGTACCCCGACGAGTACAAGAGCTGGAAGACGGCCGGCTCCGAGGCGGAAGTGCGCGAACGCGTCGGGGCCGAGCGTATTGCCCGCATGGGCGAGCACATATTCGAGGCCGCGGTGCTCCCGGAATTGAAGCGCCGGCCGGAGAAGTAGCCGCGACCGGCGGCGCGTCAGCCGCCGATCGTGTTGCGCAGAAGATCCAGGGGTCCATCGGGCAGGTGCCGTCGAGACTCTTGCCCTTGAACCACTGCTGGCCGTGCCGGCGCTGGACCTCGCGCGCGGAGACGTCGTTCACGACGGTGTAGCCAAAGACGTGCTTCATCGCGCCGGCCTCCGTGATCCCGGAGCCGCCGGGGCCGACCACGACCCCCAGCTCGACTTCCCAGTCGAGCCTTTCCGTCACGCCGGCATGGAGCGGGATCGCGCTCTTCGCCCTCGCCGCGGCATCGGACGCGGCCGCCAGTGCGCGGCGGCCGGCGGCGACGAGCGAAACCATGTCCGCGGGATCGAAGAGGGGCGCAAGCCCCGCCGCGCGCGCCGCTTCGCGAAGGTCCACCACTTCGTCCGATCCGCGCAGCACGCCCACGCGGGGCGAGTCGCCGCCGATCGAGAAAGTCAGAAGCCGCACGTTGCCTCCCGGAATGACCCGCGGCGCCGCGCCGTATCCATCATACTTCAAACTGTGATCTAATCTCGCGAGTCATCACGACGCCATTCGCGGCAGGAGAAGGAGCATTCACATGCCACACGCGATCCGCATCCACGAACACGGCGGTCCCGACAAGCTCAAGTGGGAGGAGATCACGGTCGGCGATCCGGGCCCCGGACAGGTCCGCGTGCGCACGACCGCGGTCGGCTTGAATTTCATCGACACCTACCAGAGGAGCGGGCTCTACCCGATGCAGTTGCCGTTCACCTGCGGCGCCGAGGGCGCGGGCGTCATCGAGGCGGTCGGCCCGAAGGTGAAGGAGTTCCGGGCGGGGGACCGCGTCGCCTGGACGGGGCCGGTCGGCGGCTACGCGGAGGTCCTCTTGCGACCGGCCGATCGTATCGTGAAGATCCCCGCCGGGATCGACGATCGGCAAGCGGCCGCGATGATGCTGAAAGGGCTCACCGCCTGGTACCTCGTCCGGCGCACCCATCGCGTGAAGAAGGGCGAAACCATCCTCGTGCACGCCGCGGCGGGCGGCGTGGGGCTCATCCTGTGTCAGTGGGCGCGGAAGCTCGGCGCGACCGTGATCGGTACCGTGGGCAGCGACGAGAAGGCCGCGCTCGCGAAGAAGGCCGGCTGCAGGCACGTCATCGTCGCTTCGCGCGAACGTTTTCCCGATCGAGTGAAGGAGATAACCAGGGGCAGAGGCGTGCCGGTCGTCTACGACGGAGTCGGCAAGGACACGTTCATGGATTCGCTCGATTGCCTCGCGCCGCTGGGACTCATGGTGAGCTTCGGCAACGCGTCGGGCGCGGTGCCACCGTTCAGCCCCGGCATTCTCCTCACCAAGGGTTCGCTGTTCCTCACCCGGCCCACGCTCGCCAACCACACCGCGACGCGCGAGGATTTTCTCAAGGGCGCGCGCGAGCTCTTCGCGGTGGTGAGAAGCGGCGCGGTGAAAATCACGATCAACCAGGCCTATCCCCTGCGTGACGCCGCTCGCGCGCACGCCGACCTGGAAGCGCGCCGGACGACGGGCCAGACCGTGCTCATTCCCTGAGACGGCGACGGGCGGGAGTGCCCGGCCGGCGGCCGGTCGCGCCCGTTCCGGCACCGGTGCGCCACGCCGCCGTGCGCATCATCGCGTTCTTCGAGTACGCCGCGATCCTTGCCGGCCTCCTCGGCGTGGCGGCGGGCTACCTCCTGTCGTTGCCGGGGTTCCTGCACTTCGGCGTGTTCCTGATCGGTGCCGGGATCGCGCTGGGCGGCCTGGAATCCGTGGTCACGCGCCGCATGGGTTTTCGCGCCGCGGCCGACGAGTACGAGGCCTACGCCGGGGCCCCGGCGCTCATCGCGGGCCTGATGGCGCTCCTCGCCGGCGCGTGCGCGATCGCGAGCGCCTACCTGCTCGCCGAGGGACGCTGGCAGTCCGCGCTCGCCCGTCTCGCCGTCCGCCCCGGCCCCGCGCTGATCGGCGCGGGCGCGCTCGCTGGCGGCGCGGGCGCGCTCATGATGCTCAACCCGCGCGGCCGCCGCGGGCTCGCGTGGACGCTCTTCGTGCGCGTGCCGCGCGCCGTCCTCGGCGCGCTCGTCCTCGCGGCGGCGGCGGGCGCCGTCGGCCTCGGCGCGTGGGAATGGCTCGACCCGCGCGCCTTCGATCGCTGGGTGGATACGCTGCCGCGCGAATTCGACCGGCTGATGAGATCGATCACGCGATCGTGATCTAGTGCGCGCCGCGCGCCGGGCCGGCGCGGCGGGCGAGAACTTCTCCCTCGTTCGGGCCGCGCGGCGGCATCGATCGCGCGGTGACTGTGCGGTATGCCCTCGCGAAACGCGCCACGCGGACTCAAGAATTCGCCCGGGACTTCCGTTATGTTGCGCGTGACGCCGACCATGCGCCCACCGCTCCCGCGTGCGCCCACGCGCGGCGGCGGCGCGCGTGCGCACCGGCGTCGCGCCTGGAGCTGAACGCATGGCAACGCTATTCGCAGTCGAGCCGCAGCCGGCCGGAGGCGCCGACCAGGCGCGCCGCTTCGAGGGGATACTCGCCAGGAGCCGCGACCTCATCGGCGAGCGGCTCGACCAGGCGGTCGCCACCATGCTCGACAAGGGAAAGGACGCGCTCTCGGCCCGCATTCTCGAGACGCGCAGCCTCCAGGAGCGGCGGCTCTACGAGGAGACGCGCGGCGTCATCACCGAACAGCGGCCGTTGCTCGAAAAGCAGTTTCGCGCCGCGTGGCTCGCGGAGTTCCGCAAGCGCTGCGACCGCGCGCGCAGGACCGGCACGCTCGCCGGGGAGCCCGAGGAGGCGCTGCTCAAGCTCGAGCTCGTCGGCGAGGACGATTACGAGGAGACCCTCAAGTTCAACGCGATGTCGGCGAAGCTGCGCGCCTACTGCGACGAGGAACTCGTCGCGCTCGACCAGCGCGTGGGCGTGCTGCTCGGGGACGCCAACCTGCAGGCGAACGACAATCCGTTCAGCCCGCAGGTGATCTGCGACGCCTTCAAGCATTCCTGCCGCCAGGCCGACGCGGATGCCCGCGTGCGGCGGGTGCTGCTGAAGCTGTTCGACGATCACGTGCTCGACGACGTGCGCTCCATGTACAAGGCGGTGAACGGACTCCTCGTCGAGAACGCGATCCTGCCCAAGATCCGCTACAGCGTGGCGCGCGCCAAGGACCGGCCGGCGGCCGGCGCCGGCGTGCCGGCGGCGGGCGCGGACCCCGCCCAGAGCGCGCAGCCGGAGCCGGGGGGCGGCGCGCAGGATTTCTTCAGCGTCCTGCAGGGACTCATGGCCACGAGTGCCGCGGCAGCGGGCCGCCCAGCGGCCGGCGCTCCCGCGTGGCTGCCGGTCATGACCATTCCGCCGGCCGGCCCCGGCGCGATGATGCCGGCCGGCGGCTACGCCGCCCCCGCGGGCGCGGCCGGAATGAACGTGCCGGCCGGGATGCCGGCGGGCGTCTTCGGCGCGGCGGGAGCGGTCGTGCCGGGCGGTGCACCGCTGCCGCTTCAGGGCGCGGAACTCATGACGTCGCTCACGCGCGTGCAGCACGGCGACCTCTCCGCGGTGGAAGGCGGAATGCCCGGCGCGCCGTCCGGAATGACCGACACGGTGAACGTCCTGCGCGAACTCCGCGCGACCAGCGTCGGCGCGCGCATGGGCGAGATGGACATCATGACGCTCGACATCGTCGCGATGATGTTCGACCAGCTCTTCGACGACCCCAAGGTGCCGAACGGCGTCAAGGGACTGATCGGCCGCATGCAGATCCCGACCCTCAAGGTCGCGATCGCCGACAAGTCCTTCTTCTCCACGAAATCCCATCCCGCGCGGCGTCTCCTCGACACGCTGGGCGAGATCGCGGCCCGGCTGCCGGCCGGGTTCGGGCCCGCCGACTCGCTCTTCGCGCGGGTGCGCGACATCCTGCAGGAACTCGTCGAGGGCTTCCAGGCCGACCTCGCCATCTTCACCACCGTGCGCGAGAAGCTGGAAGGCCTCCTCGCCGAGGAGGACCGGCGCATCGACGAGGAGGCCCGCGCCGCCGCGAAGCGCGTGGAGGAAATGGAAAACCTCGCGGTCGCCAAGCGCTTCGCCGCCGAAGCGGTGAAGGCGCGCGTCGACGCGCACCGCCTGCCGCGCCCGGTGCTCGATTTTCTCGTGGAGCAGTGGCTGAAGGTGCTCCTGCTCCTCAACGTGAAGGAAGGCAACGAGAGCGCGGCGTACCGGCGGGGCGTGGCGGCGATGGACGAGCTTATCTGGAGCATCGAGCCGCGGCCGACGCGGGAGGAGCGCCGGCGGGTCGTGGCGCTTATCCCGGGGCTGGTGAAGCAGCTCGCTGTGGGGCTCAAGACGGCCGGGATAGAGGACAGCGTGCGCAAGCGCTTCTTCGGCCAGTTGATGCAACTTCACCGCCGGGCGATCACCGCGCCGCCCGAGGAGGACAGCGCACCCGGGGCCGAGGCGCGGCAACCGGCCGCCGCCGAGGGCGCGCCCGACTTCTCCGCGCCGGTGACCGTCAAGAACCCGTTCGGCGAGGGCAATGTCGATGTCGCCAGCCTCGATCTCGATTTCACGACGCTCGAAGGCGGCGGGGCGCCCGCGCCGCGCGACGCCGGCGGGGGAGATAACGCCGCCGCGCTGTCGGTCGGCACGTGGGTGGCGTTTCGCGCCTCCGGCGCGGCGGGGGCGCGCCGCACGGGGCGGCTCATCTTCGTCACGCCGCGGAGGACCCGTTACCTTTTCGCCTTCGACCGGGCCGGCAAGGACATCGACCCTTACACACCCGGGGAACTCGACCGGCACTTTCGTCTGGGCGAGGCGGCGGTAGTCGAGGAGCCCGCGGAGGACTCGCTTTTCGATCGCATCATGCAGGGCCTGGTCGGAAGGCTGCGCGCGGCGGCATAGCGCGCGCTTCGCTCGCAGTAATCAGTGGGCAGTAGTCAGTGGGCGGTAAGCAGTGCCCGGTAGCCAGCGCGGCGACGCCCGCCGCTCCCTGCCACTGGATACCGGATACTGACTACCTGTCGTCACCTGCGCCGCCCGCGCCGGGTCTGGCGCAAACGCCGCGAACAGTGGAAGATCGGCGGCTCCCGCAGCCGATTTTCCGCAGATGACCGAACTCCAGCCGCTGCTCAGTCCCCGCTCGATCGCGATACTCGGAGCCTCGACCGATTTCACCAAGGTGAACGGGCGCCCGCTGAAGTTCCTGCTCGATCGGGGCTACGCGGGGAGGATTTTCCCCGTCAATCCGAAGTACGGGCGCATCGGTGGCCTCGCGTGCTACCCGGACATCGCGAGCCTGCCGGAGGCGCCCGATCTCGCCATCGTCGCCGTTCCCGCGCGCGCCGTGCCGGATTGCCTCCGTGCGCTCGGCGGGCGCGGCGCGAAAGCGGCGATCGTTTTCAGCTCCGGCTTCGGCGAAACCGGACCGGCGGGCCGCGCGCTGCAGGAGGAAGCGGTGGCCGCCGCGCGCCGTTCCGGCCTGCGACTGTGCGGGCCCAATTGCCTCGGTCTCGTCAACGCCTTCGAGAAAGTCATGGCGACCTTCGGCCAGTACGCGGAGGGCGCGACCCCGCCGGGCCCCGTCGCCTTCGTCACGCAGTCCGGCGCGTTCGGCACCGCGATCGCCGCGCTCGCGCGCCGCCGCGGCCTCGGGCTCGGCTACTTCGTCAACACCGGCAACGAAGCGGACCTCGATTTCGTGGAGGTGATGCGCGCCGCGCTCGCCGATCCCCGCATCACGACCGGGGCGGGCTACCTCGAGGGGCTCGCGAACGGCGGCGGCCTGATGGCGCTCGCGGGCGAGGCGTTGCGGGCCGGCAAGCCGATCGTGCTGGCGAAAGTCGGCCGCACCGGGGCCGGGGCGCGCGCCGCGGCATCGCATACCGGGGCGCTGGCGGGAGCGGACGCGGTGTTCGACGGCGTGACGAGAGGCGGCGGTATCGTCCGCGCGCGAAACGAAGAGCACATGCTCGACATCGTCGAAGCGTTCGCGTGCTGCCGGCTGCCCGAAGGCGGCGGGCTCGGCATCGTCACGCAGTCGGGCGGGGCCGGCGTGCTGATCGCCGACCGCGCCGAGGAACTGGGTCTCGCCGTGCCGGTGCTCGCCCAATCCACGCAGGAGCGCCTGCGCGAGGTGATTCCCGGGTTCGGCGCGAGCACGAACCCGGTCGACGTCACCGGGCAGTTCGTCGCCGAGCCCGCTCTGCTGCGCGACGCGGTGCGCGTCGTGCTCGACGACCCGCGGGTTCATCTCGCCATCGTCTGGCTGCAGTTGATGGACGCCCACGTCGAGCGGCTGCTCGCGATTTTCGAGGAGGTGGCGCGACTGGTGCGCAAGCCGTTCGTCGTGTGCTGGGTGGCCGCGCCGGAGCGCGCGCTCGAGGGCCTGCGCAGGCTCGGCATCGCCGTGCTGCGCGGCGCGGAGCCGGCGGTGGATGCGTGCGCGGCGCTCGTGCGCTTCGCCCGCTCCAGGCGGGACTACCTCGCGGACGAGCACGCGCGCGCGGTGCTGGCGGCTCGCCCCGGCGCCGCTCCGGCCGCGCTGCCCGGCACGGCCGGAGCGATGCCGGCCCTGGCCGCTCGCGCGCTGCTCGAAAGTCACGGCATCGCGACCGCCGCCTGCGAACTGGCGGCCGACGCGGAGGCGGCCGTGGCGGCCGCGCAACGCCTCGGATACCCGGTCGCCGTCAAGATCGAGTCGCCCGATATCGCGCACAAGACGGAGGCCCAGGGCGTCCGGCTGGGGCTGCGCGACGCGGCCGGGGTGCGCGCCGCGTACGCCGCCGTGATCGACAGCGCCCGGCGTCACGACGCGCGGGCGCGCATCGCCGGCGTCATCGTGCAGGCCATGGCGCGGGGCGAAGTGGAGCTGATCGTGGGTCTTAAGCGCGATCCCGCGTTCGGCGTCGTCGTGATGGCCGGGCTGGGCGGCATCCACGCCGAGGTCCACCGCGATGCCGTTTTCCGCGCGGCGCCCGTGACGCCCGCCGAGGCGGAAAGGATGCTCGACGAACTGCGCGGGCGGGCACTTCTCGCCGGCGTGCGCGGCGGACCACCGGTCGATCGCGCCGCGCTCGCCGGACTGATCAGCGCCGTTTCGCGGTTCGGGGTCGCCACGGGACCCCGGCTCGAGTCGCTCGATCTGAATCCCGTCCTCGCCGGCCCAGACGGCGCGGTGGCGGTCGACTGGCTGATGCTGCTCTCGTGAGGGCCGTGGATCGCGATCAGCCGCAGAGGCGCAGAGGGCGCGAAGAAAAGCGCAGGACCGTCACTCGCGGACCTGTTTGACGACCGTCAGACGTGGCCCGGTGCCGCTCGACTCGGCGCGCAGGGCGGGCACGAAGGCGCCGGCCCTCACGTCGAAGACGTGCACCTCGCCGTCCTCGATGACGTAATGCCAGCCGTGGAGCGAGAACGCGTGCGCCTCCACCTGGCGGCGCACCATCGAGTAATCCATAAGGGATGGGTGATGTGGTGATGCGGTGATGAAAGTCGTATGCCGTCACTCCATCACTCCATCACTTCGTCACGTCATCACCGGTTCAGTAGCCCAGCGCGCGGTCGACCGCCGTCGCGAGCGGCTCGCCGGCGAGGTAGCGCCGCGCGTTCGCGACGAAGATCTCGGCGCAGCGCTCGGCGCGCCTCGCGTGACCGCCGCCGATATGCGGCAGCACGACGATGCCCTCGGTGCGCCAGAAGGGATGATCGGCGGGCAGCGGCTCCTCGCGGAAGACGTCGAGCATCGCACCGGCGATGGTCTTCGAGCGGACCGCCTCGATCAGATCGGCATCCACGATCAGGGCGCCGCGGGCGAAGTTGAGGAGCCAGGCGGAGGGCTTCATCGCGCGCAGGCGCCGCCCGTCGATGAAGTTCTCCGTATCCCGGGTCGAGGGCAGCAGGAGCAGCACGAAATCGGAGGCGGCGAGCACTTCGTCGGTCGCCTCCGGGGAAAAGACCTTCTCCACGTGCGGCAGCGGCCCCGCGCGCCGCTTCGTGCCGATCACGCGGAGCTCCAGCGCATGGGCCTTGCGGGCGAGTTCCTGCCCGATCGCGCCGAGCCCGAGTATGCCGAGCGTCCTGCCCGCGAGCGGCTCGGCCATGCGCTTCACCCACTTGCCCTCGCGCTGCGAGAGCGCGCACTGCATCAGGGGTTTGGCGAGGAAGAAGAGCGCCGCGAGGATGTTCTCCGGCATCGATTCCCGGTGGGAGCCGCGCGCGCACGCGAGCACGGTGTCCGCGCGCAGGCCGGGGTCCGCGAACCAGTGGTCCATGCCCGCGGTCGAGCCCTGGATCCACTTCAGCCGCGGCATGGCGGCGAGCGCGCCGGGCGCCGGGTGCCAGGCCAGCAGCACTTCGCAGCGTGCCGCGAGCTCGGGCGAAGGCTTCTCGTCCGCGCGCACGCCGTGCAACTCGAATGCGTCCGCGAGCCCCGCCGCGGCAAGCGCGCGCTCGTATACCGGAAACTCGTTCATCCACACGACGCAGACCGGCCTCGCCATTTCCTCGATCCCCCCTTGTCCGTGCGCCCGAATCTACCATTATCATCGGCGGGTGAGCACCCCCGACGGACCCGGGCATCCCGGCGCCAGCGACGCGCGCGCCCATCCGTACTGGCGCGCCAACCTCCGCGTGATCCCGGTCGCGAACTTCCTCGGCGCGCTCGGCTTCTCCGTGTCGTTCCCGTTTCTCCCGCTCATGGTGCGCAATCTCGGCCTGCACGAGGGGCTCGAGACCCGGGTCGGCTGGATGGTGTTCGGGTTTTACATGACGGGCTTCTTCGTGACGCCGATCTGGGGCGGCATCGCCGACCATTACGGGCGCAAGATCATGGTGCTGCGCGCGACGCTCGGCATGGGTGTTTGCATGTCGCTCGTCGCGTTCGCGCCGGACCCGGGATGGTTCGCGGCGCTCTTCGTCGCGATCGGACTCTTCAACGGCTTCGTGCCCGCGGGGATGGCGCTGCTCGTCGCGAATACGCCGCCCGCGCGCATCGGGCGCGCGCTCTCGACCGCGCAGACCGGCGCCGTGTTCGGCCATACCGTCGGGCCGGCGGCGGGGGCGGGGCTCGCGGTCCTGATCGGCGAATCGCAGTGGCTTTTCTCGGCAAGCGGCGCGCTCATGCTGGCGGCCGGGATCCTCGTGCTTTTCTTCGTGCACGAAGTAAAGCAGCTCGCGCCCGGCCGGTGGCGACCGGAATGGATCGGGAGCCTGCGCCAGCTCGTGCGGCTGCCGCGCATGGCACCGCTCTACCTCCTCTCGCTCGTCTTCGCGATGCTGTGGCACGGCAGCATTCCCGTTATCACGATCCACATGCTGAACCTCAACGCCGCCCACCCGTCCGGCCCGGACGCGTGGTGGGTCGGTGCCGCCGCGCTCGGGCTCGGCGTGGCGAGCATCGTCTCGCTGCCGCTGTGGGGCCGGGTGATCGACCGCGTCGGCCCCGCGCGCGTGCTTGCCGCGTCCGTCGCGGGCGCGGCCGTGACGCACCTCCCGCTCCTCGCCGTCGATACGCCGGCCGGTCTCGTCGGCTCGCGCGTGGCCTTCGGCCTCGCCGCGGTGGCCATGCAGCCCGCGATCCTGCAGTTGATCCGCGTCCACGCGCCCGCGGGCATGGACGCGCGCGCCATCGCCTACGCCTCGTCGTTCCAGTTCCTCGCGATGGCGCTCGCGCCGTTCGTTGCGGGTTACATCGGGCCGGTGTTCGGGCTGAAGGCGTACTTCGCGTTGAACATCGCGCTCACGGTGGCCGCGCTCGTGTTGTGGGTGCGCGCGGCGAGATGATTTAGGCGCCGGTGAACGCCGATGGAGACGACCGAAACCTGCCGCAGGAACGCAGTCAAGCCGCGGGGATGACGGAGAACCCGCGGTGCAGCCCCTTCGTGACGGGGAATTCCCTCCGTGACCATTGTGTACTCCGTGGCCTGACTCGAACGAGTAGCATTACCATGGTCGTCACGCACCGAGCGCGCAAGCACGAGGAGGAAGCATGAAAGCGATAGTCGCTGCGCCGATCGCCACGCTGATCTTTGCGTACGTGCCAGCGGTGGCGCAGGGCTACCCCGACCGGCCGATCCGCGTCATCGTGCCGGTGCCCGCGGGCGGCACGCCGGATGTCCTCGCGCGCACCGTGACCCCGCCGCTGTCCGAGGAGCTCGGGCGCCAGCTCGTCGTGGATAACCGCGGCGGGGCGGGCGGTCGCATCGCCGCGGACCTTGCGGCGCAGGCGGCGCCCGACGGCTACACGCTCTTTCTCTCCAGCCCCGGCGCGCTCACGATCGTGCCGCACCTCGCGAAGAACGTGCCCTACGATCCGCTCCGGGACTTCGCGCCCGTGAGCCTCGTCTCCACGGGCCCGTTTCTCCTCCTCACGCATCCATCGGTTGCGGTGAAGACGGTAAAGGATCTCATCGCGCTGGCAAAGGCGCAGCCCGGGAAATTGAACTACGCCTCCGCCGGCAACGGCACCGCCAATCACCTCGCGACGGAACTTTTCAAGAGCATGGCGGGCATCGATCTCACGCACGTTCCCTACAAGGGCGCGCCGATGGCGGTGACGGATTTCCTCGCGGGGCGCGTCTCCGTCACGTTCAACTCGATCCCGCCGATCCTCGCGCACATACAGGGCGGGCGCGCGCGAGCGCTCGGGGTCGCGGGCGCGAGGCGCTCGCCGCTCCTGCCGGAGGTGCCCACGATCATCGAAGCGGGCGTGCCGGGCTACGAATCCGGGGCCTGGCTGGGGCTCCTCGCGCCCGCGAAAACGCCGCCCGCGATCATCAAGCGGCTGCACGAAGCCGTGGTCAAAGTGGTCAACAGGCCCGCCGTGCACGCGAAACTCGAGTCGGTCGGCGCCGAGCCGGTCGGGGACACGCCGCGGGAGTTCGCCGAACGCATCCGCCGCGAGTACGAGCAGAACGCGAAGATCGTGAAGGCGGCGGGGGTCCGGATCGACTGAGTGAGGATCGGCCGCAGAGCCGCGGAGGGCGCGGAGAGGGGCGCGTCGGTCACGAGCCCCTGTCGAACTGTCCGACAGGCGTCCTGATGCCGGGTCGTAGAAGCGGCCCTCCCCCTCCGCCCTGTCAGGAGTTCTCGGGCTTCGCTCTACCCTCGGTGTTGTGAGTGATGTCCGGGGCCGGATCCGGCTCCTGTGATCCGATCCGGCCGCGCGGATACGCCTTGTTCGCGAGGATCGTGCCGTAGAGCCGTTCGCACCAGCGGGCTCGTCTTCGGGGATACCCGGCGGGAACGAAGCCATCGCGATCGAGCGCGCGGTTTTCGGACATCCCGCATCGGCATTTCGGAACCGGTCAGCATGTAGCGTATGCCAGCGGTCTCAAGCCGGGTCGTTGCGTCCCTGTGCACTTCCAGATCGCCGGGCACAGCCATGGCGTCATTCTGCCAGGGCCGAAATTTCGCGGCGCGGTCGTGATTGAAATCGGCGTGTCTCTGCCGCACACTCTACCGTCGAGGGGGAGGTCCGGGTTCGGCTGGTCTGGCACCGCGCCCGGCACGAAAAATGAGCAAGCTGGAAGACCTGCGTCCGAACGCATCCGTCCGCGGCATCCTGCCGGACAGCCTGGTTTCGGTCGTCAACGTGCAGTGGTTCGGCACCGACGCGCTGGAACTCACCTACAAGACCGCCACGGGCCGGGTCGCGAACGAACTCCTCTACCGGCACGACGAGCCCCGGCTGGAGGTCGTCGAGGTCGGGAGGCCGTGGGGCTTCGACGGCGACGGGGCCCTCTTCCGGCTCGTCTCCGAGGCGCAGCGCATCCGGCTCGCGCACCTCTTCGATCCCGTGCTCGCCGTGCACACCTCCGTGGTCGATCCGCTGCCGCACCAGATCACGGCGGTGTACGATTCGATGCTCGCGCGCCAGCCGCTTCGGTTCCTGCTGGCCGACGACCCCGGCGCTGGCAAGACCATCATGGCGGGGCTGCTGATGAAGGAGCTGCTGGCGCGCGGCGACCTCCAGCGCTGCCTCGTGGTCTGTCCCGGCAGTCTCGCCGAGCAGTGGCAGGACGAGCTTTCCCGGCGCTGCAATCTGCCCTTCGACATCCTCACGAACGACAAGCTGGAGGCATCCCGCACCGGCAACTGGTTCCTGGAAACGAACCTCGCCATCGCGCGGCTCGACAAACTCTCGCGCGACGAGGACGTGCAGGAGAAGCTCAAGGTCCCCGACTGCCGCTGGGACTTGATCGTGTGCGACGAGGCGCACAAGATGTCCGCCACGTTCTTCGGCGGTGAAGTCAAGTTCACCAAGCGCTACCGCCTCGGGCAGCTTCTCTCGACGCTGACGCGGCACTTCCTGTTGATGACGGCGACGCCCCACAACGGCAAGGAAGAAGACTTCCAGCTCTTCATGGCGCTCCTCGACGGCGACCGCTTCGAGGGCCGCTTCCGTGACGGCGTGCATGCCGCCGACGTATCGGACCTCATGCGCCGCATGACGAAGGAGGGTTTGCTCAAGTTCGACGGCACGCCCCTCTTCCCCGAGCGGATCGCCCGGACCGTGCCGTACAAGCTGTCGGCCGCCGAAGCGCAGCTCTACAAGGAAGTGACCGACTACGTCCGGGAGGAATTCAACCGCGCCGAGGCGCTCGCGAACGACAAGCAGGCCGGCACGGTCGGCTTCGCGCTGACCATCCTGCAACGCCGCCTCGCGTCCTCGCCCGAGGCGATCTACCAGTCGCTGCGGCGGCGCCGGGAGCGGCTGGAGAGCCGGCAGCGCGAGCTGGAGCTCATCCAGCGCGGCGCGGCGAGCGCGCCCATGGCGGCGCCCGCCGGCCCCGTGCTCGACGCCGACGACGTGGAGGACCTCGAAGAGGCGCCGGACGACGAGGTGCAGAACGCCGAGGAGGAGATCCTCGACCAGGCGACAGCCGCGCGCTCGATCGTGGAGCTCAAGGCCGAGATCCAGACCCTCCAGCGCCTCGAAGCATTGGCGCTCGGCGTGCGCCGCAGCGGCGAGGACAGGAAGTGGCGGGAGCTCGCGAGCCTGCTCGGGGAGATCTTCACGCCGCAGGCCATCGCCGACCGGGCCGCGGAGCCCGACGCGCCCTACCGCACGGGGCGTATCGAGAAGCCGGTGGCCTCGCCCCGGCAGAAGCTCGTCATCTTCACCGAGCACCGGGATACGCTCAACTACCTGCAGAGCCGCATCTCGACTTTGCTCGGCCGGCAGGGCGCGGCCGTCGTCATCCACGGCGGGCTGGGGCGCGAAGACCGCATGAAGGTCCAGGAATCCTTCCGGCACGACCCCGACGTGCAGGTGCTGCTCGCCACCGACGCGGCGGGCGAGGGCATCAACCTCCAGCGCGCCCACCTCATGGTGAACTTCGATCTCCCGTGGAACCCGAACCGCATCGAGCAGCGCTTCGGCCGCATCCACCGGATCGGCCAGACCGAGGTGTGCCACCTGTGGAATCTCGTGGCGGAGGAAACGCGCGAGGGCGACGTGTACCGGCGGCTGCTGGAAAAGCTGGAGGAAGCGCGGCAGGCGCTCGGCGGGCAGGTGTTCGACGTGCTGGGGAAGCTCGTCTTCGAGGGGCGCCCGCTGAAAGACCTCCTGATCGAGGCGATCCGCTACGGCGAGCAGCCGGAAGTCCGGGCCCGGCTGACGCGGCAGGTGGAGCGTGCTTTCGACCGGGGCGAGTTGCAGGACCTGCTGGAGGAACGCGCGCTCGCGCACGATGCCATGGACGCGCGCCGCGTCTACCGCATCCGCGAGGAGATGGAGCGGGCCGAGGCGCGCCGCCTCCAGCCGCACTACATCGAGTCGTTCTTCCTCGAAGCCTTCCGGCGCTTGGGCGGCACCGCCCGGCAGCGCGAGCCCCGGCGCTACGAGGTCACCCACGTGCCGGCTCCCGTGCGCAACCGCGACCGGCTGATCGGCACGCGCGAACCGGTGCTGCCGCGCTACGAGCGCATCGCCTTCGAGAAGCCGCTCGTGGCGCCGCAGGGACAGCCCCTCGCGGCTTTCGTCTGTCCCGGCCACCCGCTCCTCGACGCGGTGACCGATCTCACGCTGGAGCGCCACCGCGACCTGCTGCGCCGCGGCACCGTGCTGGTCGACGAGCGCGATACCGGCACGATCCCGCGCCTCCTCTTCTACCTCGACCACGCGATACAGGATGCCGGTCTCACCCGGAGCGGGGAGAGAAGAACGGTCTCGCGCCGGATGCTCTACGTGGAAATCGACCCGGCCGGGGCCGCGCGGCACCTGCAGTACGCCCCCTATCTCGACTACCGGCCGCTGATGGACGGCGAGCCGGGCGTGGACGCATTCCTCGCGCGGCCGGAGTGCGCGTGGATCGGGCGCGAGCTGGAAACGAAAGCGTTGGGGCACGCCATCGCGAACGTGGTGCCGGAGCACCTCAAGGAGGTTCGCGACCGGAAGCTCGCGCTCATCGAGAAAACCGAGGCGGCGGTGAAGGACCGGCTGACGAAGGAGATCACCTACTGGGACCACCGCGCCGAGCAGTTGAAGCTGCAGGAGCAGGCGGGCCGGTCCAACGCGCGGCTCAACTCGGGCGAGGCGCGCAAGCGCGCCGACGGATTGCAGGCGCGGCTGGAGAAGCGCATGGAGGAACTCAAGCTGGAGCGGCAGATCTCGCCGCTTCCGCCGGTGGCGCTCGGCGGAATGCTGGTCGTGCCGGCCGGGCTGATCGCGGCGATGGGCGGCCATGCCGCGCCGGCCGCATCGGCGCCCATCGACACGCAGGCCAGCGCCGCGCGGGCTCGCGCGATCGTGATGGAGGTCGAACGCCGCCTCGGCTTCGAGCCGACCGACCGCGAGGTCGAGAAGCTGGGCTACGACATCGAGAGCCGGGTGCCGGGGACCGGCAGGCTGCGCTTTCTGGAGGTAAAGGGGAGGGTGTCCGGAGCGGCGACGATCACGGTGACGAAGAACGAGATTCTCTATTCGCTCAACCAGCCGGCGAGCTTCATACTCGCCATCGTGGAGTTTCTCGATGGCGATTCGCATCGCGTGCACTACGTGCGGAACCCGTTCCGGCGGGAGCCGGATTTCGGGGTGACGAGCGTGAATTACGGCTTCAGTGAACTCCTTGCGCGTGCTGCGTCCCCGTCCTGAAGCGGGTAGCATGGATGCACTCGGAGAATCGCGGGCCGAAACGCCATGGCCAAGACCAACCTTCTAAACACCCGGACGACGAACTTCCTCGAGCTGGTGGGGAACGGGAGGATCTATAGAGTCCCGCCTTACCAGCGCGACTACTCGTGGGAGGAGGAGCAGTGGGAGGACCTCTGGAACGACCTGCTGGAGCTTCGCGGCCGTCCGGACGACCGTCACTATATGGGGGCGTTGGTGGTCGAGGGCAAATCGGACCGTGAATTCCTGATCATCGACGGCCAGCAACGCCTGGCAACCCTTACCCTACTCGCACTTGCTGCCATTGCGAAGCTGCAGCGGCTCGCGGATGGTGGCCACGATCCGGAAGCGAATCGAGAGCGCTCCGGTGGCCTGCGCAGCCGGTTCGTAGGGGAGAAGGACCCGGCTTCGCTCGTCGAAAGCAGCAAGCTATTCCTCAACGCGACCGACGATGCGTTCTTTCAGGATTACCTGGTGCAGCTCCGCGGGCCTCTCAACCCGCGCGGACTCCCGAAGTCCAACCGTCTTCTTTGGGAGTGCTTCTCGTATTTCCGCGCACGGCTGGATGATGATGCGGTCCTCGCTCGGGACGGAGCGGGGCTCGCTGGCTTTATTGCTGAAACGGCGGGCCGCCAGCTCATGTTCATCCTCATCACGGTGGACGATGAGTTGAACGCCTACACTGTGTTCGAAACGCTGAACGCGCGCGGGCTCGAGCTGTCCTCCACCGACCTGCTCAAGAACTATCTCTTTTCCCGGCTGCGCGTGCCCGCGGATCTTGAAGCGCTGGGGCGCCGGTGGCGCGCTCTGGTCGCGACGGTCCAGCAGGAACGCTTCCCGGAGTTCCTGCGCTATCACCTCTTGTGCGAGGAGCCTCGAGTCCGCAGCCAGCGCCTGTTTCAGATGATCCGGCTGCGGGTCACGACGCCCGAACAGGTGTTCGGTCTGATGGACGCGCTCGAACGGCGCGCGGAGCTCTTCGCCGCTCTCGGCGACCCGGGCCACGGCTACTGGAGCGAGAACCCCGACGCGCGCCCGCATGTGCGCGAGTTGCAGCTCTTCCGCGTCCGCCAGATGACGCCGCTCTTGTTTGCGGCGTGGGAACGGTTCGACCGCAGCGACTTCACGCGGGTGCTCAAGCTCGCCGCAGTACTGTCTTTCCGTTATTCGGTCGTCAGCGGACTCAACACGAATGCTCTCGAGCCGGAATACCATCGTGCCGCCAAGGCCGTGCTCGACCGGATGGCAATAACCCCTGGCGCGGTATTTCAACTGGTGCGTGGCGTATACGTCGATGACGGCAAGTTCGAACAGGATTTCGGGGGTTTTGCGGTAGATACGAGCAGCCAGCGGAAACGCCTGGCGAAGTACATCCTGAGCCGCCTGGAACACGACGCTTCGGGGCGAGCCGTCGATCCGGATACCGATCCCGCGTCGATCGAACACATACTCCCCGAGAATCCCGTCGACAGTTGGGATGCGAGCGTTCCCCGGGATCGCTGGGAGATGCTGGTCTATCGGCTGGGCAACCTGACTCTCTTGGAGCCGGGCGCGAACCGCCGAGTCGGCAACGCCGATTTCACGGCGAAGCTGGTGGAGTATGGAAAGAGCGCCTACCAGCTCACGCGCGACATAGCCCAAATGGCTCCGCAGGAGTGGACGCTGGCGCTGCTGGAAGAGCGCCAGCGGCGTCTGGCGACTCGCGCGGTGCAGGTCTGGCGGGTGGATTTCGCCTGAACGACGCGCCGGGTCGTTGCGTGACAGTCAGTCGCAAGAAGCTTATCGAAGTCGCCCTCCCGCTCGAGGCCATCAACAAGGCCTCCGCGCGGGAGAAGTCGATCCGGCACGGGCATCCGAGCACGCTGCATCTGTGGTGGGCGCGGCGGCCGCTGGCGGCGGCGCGGGCTGTGATCTTCGCGCAGATGGTGGATGACCCGTCGAGCTACGTGGACGTGCTGCGCGGCGATCCCGCGTTGCGCCGCAAGGCGGAGGCGGCGCTCAAGGCGCGGCTCAAGGTGTGGGAGGAGGCGAAGGCACTCGCCGCGAGAGCCGTGGGCACGACGCTGTCCGCGCCGGAGCCGGGACCGAAGCCCACGCTCGACGACATGCTGGAGGACCTGGAGCGGCAGCGGCTCTTCAGGATCATCGAGGAACTCGTGCAGTGGGAGAACACCACCAACGAGGCGGTGCTGGAGAAGGCGCGGGCGGAGATCTGGCAGAGCTGGCGGCGGGCGTGCGCGGACAACGCGGACCATCCGCGCGCGAAGGAGTTGTTCGACCGGAAGAAGCTCCCGGCCTTTCACGACCCGTTCGCGGGCGGCGGGGCGCTGCCGCTGGAGGCGCAGCGGCTGGGGCTGGAGGCCTACGCGAGCGATCTTAACCCCGTGGCGGTCCTCATCAACAAGGCGATGATCGAGATTCCACCGAAGTTCGCGGGCAAGCCGCCGGTGAATCCAGAAAGCAGGACTCAGGACCTAGGACCTAGGGGGCGAGATGGCGCTGCATTATCGGGATCCGAAGGTGTGGCGGAAGGCGATGGATCTCGCTCGGCAGGTCTACTCACTGGCGCCGCTTTTGCCAAGGGAAGAGACGTACGGAATGCGATCTCAGATCACCAGAGCCGCAGTTTCGATTCCGGCGAATATCGCGGAAGGGTGGACAAGGGAGTCGGAGAGGGAAAGGGCGCAGTTCCTGGCGATCGCGCAGGGATCTTTGGCCGAGACGGAAACGCTTCTGACGCTGTGCGAGGAGATCGGCTGGTTTCCTCAAGAGAGGACGTTAACACTGCGCGGCTTGATCGTGGAGGTGGGGAAGATGCTGAACGCAATGCGCCGCAAGCTGCGCGAAGCCCGCTAGGTCCTAGGTCCTCCCGTCCTGAGTCCTCCGATCCCAGGTCCTCCGATCTCTTCGCTCGGCAATGGAAGGGCGCGCAAGGTCTTGCTGAGGACGTGCGCTACTACGGCGCGTGGATGCGAGATGAGGCGGAGAAGCGCATCGGGCACCTCTACCCGAAGGTCGAGATCACGGCAGAAGTGGCGAAGGACCGGCCGGACCTCAAGCCCTACGTGGGGCAGAAGCTCACGGTGATCGCGTGGCTTTGGGCGCGGACGGTGAAGAGTCCGAACCCGGCGTTCGCAAACGTGGACGTCCCGCTGGCGTCCACGTTCATGCTGTCCACGAAGGCGGGGAAGGAGGCGTATGTCGAGCCGGTCATCGAAAATAGGAATCAGGAAATAGGAAGTAGTGCAGCAAGTGCATCTAGTTCCTGTTTTCTGAACCCTGTTTCCTCGGCTTCTCCCGGTTACCGGTTCACCGTGAAGGTTGGCAAGCCGAAGGATCCGGAAGCCGCCAAGAACGGCACGAAGCTCGCGCGCGGCGCTAACTTCAGGTGCATCATGTCCGGTGAGCCAATTCCCAGCGATCACATTTATGCTGAGGCGAACGCAGGTCGCATGGGGGCGCGCCTGATGGCCATCGTGGCCGAAGGCGAGCGTGGCCGTGTCTACCTTGCTCCGACAGCGGAGCACGAGTCGGCGGCGCGACGCGCGGAGCCGGACTGGAAACCGGACGTGGCGATGCCAGACAACCCACGCTGGTTTTCGCCCCCTCTTTACGGTTTGAAGACCTTCGGCGACCTTTTCACCCCCCGCCAGCTCGTGGCGCTCACGACGTTCTCCGATCTGGTCGGGGAGGCGATGGAGCGTGTCCGCGCGGACGCGATCGCGGCCGGGATGCCCGACGACGGGAAGCACCTGCGGGATGGTGGGACTGGCGCGAGGGCGTATGCGGAGGCTGCGGGCACTTATCTGGCATTCGCACAGAGCAAGGCCTGCAATCGCAACACCAGTCTTTGCATTTGGGAGCAGCGAATGGATCGCCTCGTGGCGACGTTCGGTCGGCAAGCGCTTCCAATGGTTTGGGACTACGCCGAGACCAATCCGCTGGCGGGCGCAGGCGGTGACTTATTTGGGACCGTTGTATCAGTTGTCGAGGTAATCGAGAAACAGTTTAGTCTCGCTGCAAATGGGGTAGCAGTTCAACTTGATGCTGTTAACCAGGACGTAAGTTCAGACCTCCTGACATAGCCGCGTAGTTTGCCCTGAAATTGCTGGGTTTTGTCCGCGGCGGGGTGCGGACCAATACCTGTCCGGTTTTTTGGCTCGAGCGAGCCCAATTGGCTGAAACGGCGAAGA
>JADZGE010000038.1 GCA_020854035.1 Burkholderiales bacterium
CGAAGTCGGCGTACACCGGCACGTACCCGGGCGAGTGGCGCTGGAGCGTGAGCTGGCTCGAGAACTCGTGCAACTGGAAGGCGTGGGAGAGGAACCAGGCGTGGCCGTCGGCGTCGCGGTCGCGGCTCGCCGACGCGCCGGCGGCGAGGACGCCGAATCGTTCGCTCCGTAGCACGACATCCGGCCCGCCGTTGAACTGCCGCGAGGTGCCCTCGGCGCGCAATCCGAGTGTGAGGCGATCGTCGACGCCGTAGCGGTGGAAGGCCGAGAAGGCGGGGCGGGAGTATTCCGCGCTGCGCGTGCCGAAGCCCTCTCGCAGCGCCCCCACCTGGTAGCTGTAGTCGTGCAGCCCTGCGGCGAGCCCCTGCGGCGCGAAGTAGAACGGGTACTCGACGGTGCGCTCGCGGCCGAAGACGTCGCGCACCACGACGCGCACGTCCTGCCGCCCGCCGTAGTAGTTGAAATTGGAGATCTCGAAGGGCCCCGGCTCGATGCGCTGGCGCATCACCAGCGTGTTTCCGACGTAGAAGTCCACCTGCGAGGGGAACTCGGCCGCGCCGCGGAATCCGGCGCCGGGCTGGCGCGAGACGAACGGGTCGAGGTTGTAGGCCTTCGCGAAGGTGAGGCCGGCTAACGGTGCACCCGAGCCCAGCGGCAGCCCCGGCAGGAACGCGTCGCCGACGATCCAGCGGCGCAGGTTCGCGCGGTCGTCGCGCACGAGCTGCGTCTCCAGGCGCACGCCTGTCGACCCGTCGGGAGAGCTCGCGTGCGTCGACTGGTTGCGCAGCAGCCAGCCGTCGAAGGCGACGGCCGCCTCCGTCGCGAGGCTCACGACGCCGCGGCCCCCGCCGCTGGTGCCGAAGTAGCCGAGGCGGTAGTTGAGCAGCGCGCTGCGCGCCGACGGCAGCACCTCGGCCGGCGCGGGCCGGCGCGTGAGGTCGAACACCTGCTTCGGGAGCTGCTCCGGGGCGAGGGTCACCGCGGCCACCAGCGTCTTCTCGTCCAGCGTCACCCTTGCGCCGGGAATCGCGGAAACCAGCACGTGGCGTTCGCCATCGATGTCCCGCCCCGGCACGCCCGGAGGCAATGTCACGAGTCCCTCGAGGTCCGCGGCCCGGACGAACAGGGAGCCGTCGGCAGAGACATGCACGAACTTCTCGCCGCGGGGCACGGAGTTGATGGTGAGGGCGACGATGAGGGGCTGCGTCGGCTCGTCCGTCGACGCGGCCGGGAGCGCAGGGGCCGCCAGGGCGCGGGTGAGCTTCAGTTCCAGCGCCTGGGCGCCTCCCGCCGCGAGGCTGGCGGCGACCGCGCAGGCGACCGTGCCGCGTCGCATCCGCTTCAGCGGCGAGCGCCGCTCACGGCGCGCAGAGCGCGGGCCCGGACTCGACCGTGTGCCTGATCTCGAGCCCCTCGGCGGAGGCCGTGATCTCGAGCGGGCCCGAGGGCTTGCACTTGTCGGGTGGGACGGGAATCTCGAACGCCCGTGTCGCGCCCGGGAAGACGTACCAGCCGGCCCCGCGGCCGATCACCTCGCCGCCCGCCTTCACCGCGAGCTCGTCGAAGCGCACGGTGCGCGCGCCCTTGTTGAGGATCCCCACCTCCACCTTGCCCTTCGCGAGGGCGGCCCTCGCGAACTCCGGCTCGGGCTTGCCGGCCGGCGGCGCCACGAACACGGGCACGCCGAAGCGAAGCAGCACGGCCACCTGCGCGCCCTGCGCGCCGCCGGCGCCGGGCTCCTGGAGCTCCTCGATGAAGAGCCGGTAGGCTTTCTCGCGGCCGGCCTCGCCCGCGCGCGTGCCGATGCGGATCACGCGCTTGTCGCCCGGCTCCACCGTCATGATCTGCGGGAAGAAGATGAGGTCGCCGCTCTCCGTGTTGCGGTCCGCGCCCTGCTCGTCCTGCGTCCACTCGAAGAGCTTCATGCGGAAGGAGAGCTTGCGCGTGTCGTCGTTCGTGACCGTGACGAGCCCGGTGCGCGTGCCGCGGTCGAGGTCGACACGGATGGGCGAGACGCCGAAGCTTCCGGCCGTCGCGGCCGTTGCCGCCAGGAACGTCGCGGCCAGCGCGGCGAGGCGCGCGCGGATCGATGCGGTGCTCACGATGCGTTTCCCCTGCGATGCGCGTTGGATGTCGGGGCCGCCGCGGGGGGCGGGCGAGGCGAAAGTCGCCTGCGGGGATGTTACTACGGGGCGATGCTGAGGACGACGGAGTCCGCGTACGCGCCGGCGAGCGCGTTCTGGAAGTCCGCGGCGAGCACGGTGCCGGTCACCGTGAGGACCTGGTTCGTGTTGCGCGGCACGGAACCCGATTGCGGCACGTTGATCGCGTACTTGAGGAACTCGCCCGCGTTCGTGGCGTGGCGCATGCGCGGCGCGCCGGCGCCCGTCTCGTACTGGCCGTCGTCGGAAGTGACGTTGTAGATCGCGATCGGCGAGGAGCCGCTGCAGCGGAACCCGATCGTGGCGGTCGCGGTCGCGTTGGCGGTCGAGGAGGGATCGATCGTGCCGAAGGAGAGCGCGGTCGGCCCGCCATTCGTGAACTGGCACTTGTTCTTGGTGATGACCACGGCGCCCACGGCCACGGTGTGCGTCGGCGACGCGGCCGCGTCCAGGCCCGTGATTGCGGCGAGCGCGGCGCCCAGCGCGAGCGCGGCGAGGCGGCGCAAGTTCCTCGCGCTCGCGGCCGTCGGGTTCGTCACCGGGGTGTCCATGGGGAGGGGATCAGTCCGAAAAAAGGGCCTCGGCCCGCCGTTGGCGCCGAGGCCCGGTGCTGACGGCCCTTGGGATCGCTGGCCTTACGGCGTGATCGAGAGCACGACGGTGTCGGAGTAGGCGCCGGCGGTCGCGTTCTGGTGGTTGGCGGCGGTGATGGTGCCCGAGACCGCGCAGGTGAGGTCCTGGCCGGCGCCGTGGCCCGTGCCGGTCGCGGTGCAGCCCGACATCGACAGGGAGTAGGGCATGTAGTTGCTGGCGTCGAGGCTCACGCGGCGCGAGCCGCTGAAGTGCAGGCCGTTGCCGGCGGTGACCGAGGCGACGGTGCCCTTCGTGCAGCGGTAGAGGACATTGGCCGTGCCGGTGGCGTCGGTAGCGAGCGACGGGTCGATCGAGCCGGCGCTGTTGGCGAGCGTGAGGGTGGTGCCGCTGGCCGCGTTGAAGCGGCAGTTGCCGGTGACCGTCGCCGAGACGGCAAGGTCGTGCGTGGCGCTCGCCGCGAAGGCCGAGGCGGAGGCCACCAGGCCGGTGGCGACGAGGGCGAGTGCGAGAGAGGTGCGTTTCATGGTCGTTCCTTTCTATGCCGTCAGTTTGAAGGGTCTTCACTTTCCTGCTGCCTCGACGGGATTTGCTGTCTTCCGCGTCGTTGAAGCCATTTTACGCAAACCGCCCTAGGCTTCCGTGAAATTCATCACAAACCCCAATGTTTTCAATGGGAAAGAGTTACATGATTCGCCAGTTTCATGACGGTTGTAATAAAGGGCGGCGTAGGCGGCACCGGCGCGCTTCGGGCGGACCAAGATTGCCGCAATTCATTGAGTTAACACGGAAAAAACTAGTATGCCCAAGGCAACCCGGTGTCCGGAAAAGGCCCGGATGAAAAGCGTGGAGTTTGCGGATCGGCGGCAGATGCGGCCAAGGAGGCACGGGAAAGCCCCGATCCCGCGACAGCTGAAATCCGGGCTACTCCGGCCGCGGGTCCCGCGAAAGCAGCTGCCGTACGGCGGCGGCGGGCGAATGCCCCTCGAAGAGGACGCCGCACACCGCCTCGGTGATGGGCATCTCGACACCCCGCGCCCGCGCGAGGTCGCGTGCCGAGCCGGCCGACTGCACGCCCTCGGCCACGTGGCCCAGCTCGCGCAGGATGTCGGCAAGCCCTTGTCCGCGGGCGAGCCGAAGGCCCACGTCGCGGTTCCTCGAAAGGTCTCCCGTGCAGGTGAGCACGAGGTCGCCCAGGCCCGTGAGCCCCATGAAGGTCTCCGCCTGCCCGCCCATGGCCACGCCCAGCCGCACGATCTCCGCCAGCCCGCGCGTGACGAGCGCCGCGCGCGCGTTGCGGCCGAGGTCCAGCCCGTCGGCGATGCCGGCGGCGATGGCGATCACGTTCTTCAC
>JADZGE010000039.1 GCA_020854035.1 Burkholderiales bacterium
AAGGTGACGGTTGTGCCGGGCGCGACGTTTTGGCCGGTGGGCTGCGTGGCGAAGGTCGGCGGCGGGGTGAACGAAATCACGGCCGCGTTGCTGGTGGTCGTGCCGGCCAGGTTGGTGGCGACGAGCGTGTAGCTGCCGAGGTTGGCGGTCTGGATATTGGTGAGGGCGAGCGACGAGGACCAGGTCGGCAGGGCGTTGGGCGGCGTGGTCAGGGTCGCGGTCGTCGCGCCGGGAATCGCCACGCCGTCCTTGCGCCACTGGAAGGTCGTCGGGACGTTGCTGCTCCCGCCGGAGGTGAGGGTGTAGTTTTCGCCGGGCACGACGACTTTGCCGATGGGCTGGGGCGTGATGTCGGGCGTGAAGACGCTCATGCGCACGACGGTGGAATCGGCGATGTAGAGGTTGCCGCGCGGATCAGTGGCGAGGCCCTGCGGATCGGTGAAGCGCGCGACTTCGCCGAGGCCGTCGGCGCCGCCCAGCTGCGGCCGAAGGCCCGCAACCGTCGTCACCGTGCCGTCGGGGGCGACGCGGCGGATCACGACGTTGCCGTAGTCACCGACGAAGAGGTTGCCGGCCGAATCCACCGCGAGGCCGGCGGGATACCGGAAGCGCGCGGCGGCGCCGACGCCGTCCACGTAGCCCTCGACGCCGCCGGCGAGAACGGAGACGGTGCCGGCGGGAGTGATTTTCCGGATGAGGCTGCCGACGCCTTGGTCGGAGGCGTAGAGATTGCCCGCGGCATCGACCGCGACCCCGAGGCAGTTGCCGACCGGGATGGGCGTGCCGCCGGGCGAGCGCACGGTGGTGACGACGCCGCCCGGGGTGACGCGGCGGATGACGTTGTTGTTGTTGTCGGCGACGAAGAGATTTCCGCCGGAGTCGATCGCGAGATAGAGTGGCAGGCGAAAGCGCGCGATGGAACCGGCGCCGTCGACGTTGCCCACCGTGCCGCCGCCGGCGAGCGTGGTGACGACGCCGGCCGGGGTGATCTTGCGGATGTTGTGGTTGCCGGAATCAGCGACGTAGATGTTGCCGGCGGCATCGACCGCAAGGCCGCGGGGCTGGAGAAAACGCGCGGCCGAGCCCGTGCCGTCATTGGCGCCCGCGGCTCCGGCCGTGCCGGCGAGGGTAGTGACGACGCCGTAGAAATTGATTTTGCGGATGGTGTTGTTGTTGGTGTCGGCGACGTAGACGTTGCCGGCCGCATCGACCGCGACGCTGCGAGTGGCGCGGAAACGCGCGGCGGCGCCCGTGCCATCCGCGTCACCGAGGAGGTTGAATGTGCCCGCCAAGGTGGTGATGTGGTAGGGCGTATAGGTGCCCTGGGCGCGAACGGCGGGCGGGCCCAGCGCGGCGGCGAGCGCGAGGACGGACAAAAGGAGGGCGAGGCGGCGGGCGAGGGAGCGTGTTTTCATGGGAGAGGCGCGCAGGTGGCAACGCGCAGCTCGCGGTGCGAACGGACTGCACGGCGCGGAAGCAACGCAGCCTCGCGCACCGGAGATGGTCGAAAATCCGCGCGCGATTTCAGGAAATCGCACGCCGACCAAAGAATTTTTCGTGGCGCCCGTCGTCGGCCAGGCAAGAAACCTGCGAGCGACGCCGCAAAACCCGGCCCGCGGCCAGGTCAACGCTTCACCAATCCAACCCGCGCGCGGCGAGTTCGCGGCGGAGCGTGCGCAGATCCCAGAGGGTGAGCAGGCCATTCTCCCAGCAAAGGGCGAGCTGGCCGCCGTCGGGCGAGAACGCGAGCTCCGGCACGTAGCTGCCGGACCGCGTCGTCTCCAGGTGGGCCAGCAACTCGCCATCGGTCGTCCGGACGAGTCCGACCACGCCGCCCGCGGCGATCGCGAGCAGCGTGCCGTCGCGCGTGAAGACGGCGTTCTTCCCCGCGCCTTGGAAATCGGCCGGCAAAGCCGGACCCGGCGTCCAGTCGTGCGCACGGCGCAACGCGGACTCCTTCAGACTCGTGCCGAGCACGACCCAGCGCCCGTCGCCGCTCGTGCGGACGTGGTAGCCGCGGGACTCGGGCAGCGCGCGCAGAGCCTGGCCGGTGACGGTGTCGTGAAGCGAGAGTGCGGCTTTGCCCATGTCGCTCGTGCTGTTCGCGAGCACTTCCCGGTCGTCCGCGAGGAACACGGCCCGGCCCGCGCCCGGCAGCGGCCAGCGGGCGGCGGGCGCAGGCGCGGCCAGCGCGACGACCTTCACCTCGTTCCGCCACATCGAGACCAGTGCGGCGCGACGCCCATCGCGCGAAAGATCGGCGAGGACGAAATCTTTTTCGTCGTCGATGGTCTCGGGCGGGCCGAGCCGGGGCGGCTGGCCGGACTCGAGCAACAGCGGGAAGCGCACGAGGCCGAGTTCACGGCTGCCAGTGAGCAGGCTGCGCTGATCGCGGGCGAAGCGCACGCCCGCGTGATTGTTGGAGGTGCCCAACATCCGGCCGGCGATCACCCGGCCCGTGGCCGCTTCGCGCAGGTGGACGGCGCCCCAGACGGCGGTGGCGATCCACTGGCCGTCATCGGAGTAGTCGATCGCCCCACCGCCGTGGTTGGTCACGTTGTCGAAGCCCTCGGGCGACCGCGGCGGGATGGCGGTGACGACGGGTGAGAGCTCGATCGCGTAGAGGCGGGCCGCGTCCGGCGAGGCCTTCACGAGGCGATGCCCCGCGCGATCGATCGCGATCTCGGGCTGACCGCCGAGGTTGCCCGAGAGCATCGGCCGGGCGGTGGCAGGATCCCAGAGCGTGACCACGCCGCTTTGCGTGGCGCTCAGCAAGGTGCCCTCCGGCCCGAACAGTCCGCGCATGGCGCGAGGATCACTGAGGGTGCGGCGCAGGCGCGAGGTGCGGACTTCGTAGAGTTCGAGGCGCTGGCCCGCGATGAGGAGCGCGGTGCTGTCGGGCGACCAGGCCAGCGATTGAAAGCCAGTCGTGAGTGGAAGCCGGCTGATTTCCGCCCCGCTTCGCGCGTCCAGAATTCGGAGGAAGAACGCGCCGCCGTCGCGCCCGACCAGCCCGCGGCCGATCGCGACGAGCGTGCCATCGGGCGACCAGGCCACGTGGCTGGGTTCGGCCTCGGCGGGAAGCCGGCCCAGTTCGCGGCCATCGGTGGTGGCATGCAGGGAAACACCGCCAGGCAAGGCGCTGGCGAGCGTCGCGCCATCGGGAGAAAACGCGTCGGGCTGGCCGTAGCGGCCCACGTTGTTGCCGAGGAGATAGCGGCGGCCTTCGAGCATGAAGACCGCCGCGTCGCGATCGTCGCGCCATACGACCAGGCGGTCCTGCGCGTCGCGGATGACGAGGAAGTGGCCGTCGGGCGAGAAGGTCGGGCCGGAGCGGGATCGGGCAACCGGCCCGGTCAACAGGCGCAGCTGCAGACCGTCCGAGAGCCGGTGCAGGGCGAAGCCGCGTCCCGGCGCTTCCACGACATAGCGGTCGTGATCCGGATCGAAGGTGGCCGCATCCTGCGGATTGGTGCGCAGCGGCCAGGCTCGCAGCTCTGTGAAATCGGGCAACGCGAGCGCGGCGATCACCTCGTTGCGTGCGTCGACGCCGGGGCGGATCCGCGCGGCTTCCCCGGCGGCGGCAAGCGCGTCGCGGCGCTGGCCCATCCTGCCCGTGAGGCGAGTGGCCTGGCTGCGCGCGAGCAGAGCGGCGCGGAGCTGTTCGCGCGTGCGGGCCTCGGCCGCGCGCGCGTCGGCGCCCGCCACCTCGGCGGCCACGCGCGCACGTTCGATCCGCCAGGCCGCCGCGGGGCCGCCGATCGCGAGGGTGAGCAGCAGCGCGAGCGCGAGCGCCGAGACGGTGGCGAGCGCGGGTTTGCGCCGGGCCCAGCGGACAATTTTCTCCGGGCGTCCAACCGGCCGCGCTCGCACCGGCTCGTCGCGCAGGAAGCGATCGAGCTCATCGCGTAGCGCGGCGGCGGAGGCGTAACGGCGCGCGGGATTTTTTTCGAGACACCGGAGGCAGACCGTCTCGAGGTCGCGGGGCACGGCGGGGTCGAGCAGGCGCGGGGCGGGTGGCTCGTCGCCCGAGAGTTGCGCGAGGATCGCCGCGGCCGAAGCGCCGACAAACGGTGCACGGCCCGTGAGGCAAGCGTAGAGCACGCCGCCGAGCCCGTAGAGATCCGAGGCGGGGGAGGCACGGGCGGCGCCGCCGAGCAGCTCCGGAGCGAGATACGCCGGCGTGCCCGCGACTTCGCCGCGCGCCGTGAGATCGCCGGCGCCAGCGAGAGGCGCGGCGAGGCCGAAATCGGCCAGTTGCGGCGCGCCTGACTCATCGAGCAGGATGTTCGAGGGCTTGAGATCGCGGTGCAGCACGCCGGCGGCGTGAGCGTGCGCGAGGGCGTCGGCGAGGGAGCGCACGAGCTGCGCCGCGGCGCGGGGCGCGGGCAGCTGGTTCTTCAATCGCGTCTGGAGATCGCCGCCCGCGAGGAAGTCCATCGCGAGGAACGTCGCGCCGCCCGCATCGCCGAGCGCATGCACGGCCACGATGTGCGGGTGCCGGAGCTGCGCGATCGCACGGCCTTCGCGCAACAGACGCGGCCCCAACCGTGGGTCGGCGCCGGCCGCGATGAGCTTCAACGCGACCAGCCGATCGAGCGCGCGGTCGCGGGCGAGCCAGACAACGCCCATGCTGCCTCGGCCCAGCTCGTGCACCGGTTCGTAACCGGCGACAAAGGGGCGAACCGGGTCCTCCGCCTCCGCAACGGCCGGAACCGCGCCGAGCGCGAGCGCGCCGGCCAGCGAGCAGCGCAGGCAGGGTGCGGTCGCGGCGGTCAGCAGGCTGTCGCAGGTCGCGCAGCGCATGGCGATCAGGCCGCCAGCACGTCGATCAGGAAACGCAGCTCGCGGTCGAGTTCCGCGCGGTCGGCCAGCGTCTCGGCGACCTCGCAGCGGATCAACTCGGCGTACCGGCGCGACTGGCGATGTATGATCACCGCAAGCTGGCTGCGCGAGAGACCGAGTGACTGGCCGAGGCGCTCGTAGTCACCGGAAGAGGGAGGCTGGGTGAGGTAGGGTCGCACCGCGGCAAAGCGCGCCGCGTTCGCCCCCCCGGCCTGCTCCGCGGCGAGGCGCTCGAGCGCGCCCGCCAGCACGCAGCCGGCCCACGCGCGATCATAGGCGTGCGCGGGGTCGGCACCCGCGGCGGGGAGGTCAGCAAGTTCGCGTTCGCAGGCGTCGGCCTCGAGCGAGACGAAGGACGCGCCGCCGCCGCGTTTCTGCGCGTGCTCGTGGCGGCGGCGGTTGGAGAGGAAATTGCGCAGTCGCGTGAGGAGATACGCGCGGAAGCTCCCGCGCGCAGCGTCAGCTTCCTTGAGCCACTCGGTAGCGAGCAGGTGGCGAAAGAAATCCTGGGTTGCGTCCTCCGCATCCGGCGGTGGCAGGCCGCTGCGGCGCGTGTACGCGTAGGCGGGACGCCAGTAGCGGCGGCAAAGCCGGTCGAGCGCGGGGCCGGCTGCTTCGTCGCCCGCGGCCGCCAGTACGATGCTCCACGCGGTGGACCCGAAGCCGTCACCTGCGTCCGTCGCGGGCGGGCAGGATTTATCCTTCGCCTGGGGCACGGAGTCCATCGGCACGATTTACACCTGGACGCCGCCGCGCGTCAACCCGCCCGGTCCTGTGGTGGTGGGTCAGTTTTCCTCCCGGAGCTGTGGGAGGGGGTTTATCCCCCGACAAGTCGGGGCGTAAAGCCCCTCCCACAGTCGAACTGACCCACCACCGGTCCTGTCCTTTACCTTACGCTGGCCACCGCATCAAAGCCGCGTCGTCACGCTGAAGCTCCACGTCGTCGGCTCGGTGTAGCGGTAGATGAAGTTCGGCTTGCGCAGCGTCGCGTTGAACGAGGTCGCGCCGGTGATGCGATAGCGGCTGTCGCCGTTCATGAGGTCGTAGATGTTGTTGAGACCAAGACGGAAGGTCGTCTGGTATTTTTGCAGGACGCGACGGTCGTAGAGCAGGTAACCATGCAACGGGAAGGAAGCGCCGGCCGTATAGGGATTGCCCTCGAAAATGTAGACATTGTAGTCCGGGGTGAAGATGCCATTCAGGCCGATGCGGAAGCCACGAACGCGAGGGATTTGATAGTCGAGCACGATGCTGCCGGTGTAGGGCACGCTGCGGCGGCCCGCGACCTCGTCGGTGAGCGTGTTTGAGCCCAGCACATTGCGAGCATTGGTCAGTACGGCGGGCAGTTCGGCCATCGTGCGGTCGCCGCCGGGCGCGTTGGCGGCGGTCGTGCGCTCTTCCGCGGCGGCAAGATAGGTGCGGAATTGGGCGAAGTCGGCCTGGGCCCGGACGCGGTTGGCCGAAAACGACACGTGCGATTGCAGGCCGTGCCAGCGCTGGCTCTGCAGCGTCATCTCGATCCCGCGTGACTGCTCGTTGGAGTTTACCGTGCGACGCTCATTGTTCAGACCGTTCACGACCTCAATATAGCGCGAATCGCCCGGGAGGACGTTGTTCGGATTGATGAGATCCTCGAGCTGCGTGAGGTTGAGGACGTCGGGCAGCCAGGCGTAGGCGGCATTGACGCGCTTCGTGTCGTAATAGGAAATCTTGTACGTGAGCTTCCGGAAGAGTTCGAAGCGGAGGCCGATCTCCTTGGTCTTGCCGCGGACCGGACCGATGTCGGGGCCGAAGAACACCTGGCGCGACTGCCAGTTGAAGGATTCGGAACTCGAACCAATCACGAGCACGCGGCCGAACCCACCCCGCAAGGCCTCGATCGTGAGGCCCGCCATCTTGCTTTGGGCGGACAGATCGAAACGGGGATCGTATTCGTAAGCGGCGGGATTGTCCTCCGGCATGCCCGGGTGGATGAAGCGGCCGCGCGCATCGGTGACGTGGGCGGACTCCTTCGGCACCTTGCGGGTGAGCGCGTTCC
>JADZGE010000040.1 GCA_020854035.1 Burkholderiales bacterium
GAGCGGCTGCAGACGCCGGTTTTCGTGATGACGGACCTCGACATCGGCATGAAACAGCGCCTGTGCGAGCCGTTCGAGTGGGACGACAAGCGCGCCTACGACCGCGGCAAGGTGATGAGCTGGGCGGAGCTCGAGGCGGGGCGCGAATTCGGGCGCTACCTCGACGTCGACGGCGACGGCATCGCCTACCGTACCTATCCCGGCACGCACCCGACGCGGGGCGGGTATTTCACGCGCGGCACCACCAAGGACCGCTACGCGCGCTACTCGGAGGCAGGCCCCGATTACACGGACAACATGCAGCGGCTGCTGAGGAAGTTCGACACCGCCAAGGCGCTGGTGCCGAAGCCGCTGCTCTACCCCGCGGAGAAGCCGGCGCGTTTCGGCGCGATTTTCTACGGCTCGACGAGCCCCGCGATGCAGGAGGCGCTCGACGTTCTCGGCTCCCGCGGCATACACATCAACGCGCTGCGGGTGCGCGGCTTCCCGTTCCAGGACGAGATCGCCGATTTCACCGCGTCCCACCCCTGGGTGTTCGTGGTGGAACAGAACCGGGACGCGCAGCTGAAGACGCTCCTCGTGAACGAGGCGAAGGTGAACCCCTCCCGTCTCATTTCCGTCCTGCACTACGACGGCACCCCGGTGACCGCCCGCTTCATCGTGGACCAGATCTCCCAGCACGCCGCGGCCCGCACCGTGGTCCCGCTGCGGGCGGGGGCACGGCCCGGCGGGGCGCAGGAGCCGGGCGTGAGCAGCCTTGCCTAGCGCGGATTCGCGAAACACGCCATGACCTACATAGCCAAGCCGAAGTTCCACCATCCCTCGCTCCGCAAGAACGAAGCGGGCTACACGCGCCGCGATTACGAAGGCAAGATTTCCACCCTGTGCGCCGGGTGCGGCCACGACTCGATCAGCGCCGCGATCATCCAGGCGTGCTGGGAGGCGGACATCGAGCCCCACCGCGTCGCAAAGCTCTCCGGCATCGGCTGCTCTTCGAAGACGCCGGACTACTTCCTCGGCAACTCGCACGGCTTCAACAGCGTGCACGGGCGCATGCCCTCGGTCTTGACCGGCGCGAACCTCGCCAACCGCGAGCTTCTCTACCTCGGCGTCTCGGGCGACGGCGACTCGGCCTCGATCGGGTTCGGCCAGTTCGCCCACTCCATCCGCCGCGGCGTCAACATGGTCTACATCGTCGAGAACAACGGCGTCTACGGCCTCACCAAGGGACAGTTCTCGGCGACCGCCGACAAGGGCTCGAAATCCAAGCGCGGCGTCGCGAACAGCGACGAGCCGCTCGACATGATCGGCATGGCGCTTCTCCTCGGCGCGACCTTCGTCGCGCGCAGCTTCTCCGGCGACAAGGAGCAACTCGTGCCGCTCATCAAGGCGGCGATCCAGCACCGCGGCGCCGCGTTCATGGACGTGATCTCCCCCTGCGTCGCGTTCAACAACCACGCCGGCTCGACCAAGAGCTACGAGTACGTGCGCGCGCACAACGAGGCGGTGAACCGTCTCGATTTCATCGAGGGCCGCGAGGAGATCACCGCGGATTACGCGCCCGGAACGCTGATCGAGGTGACGCAGCACGACGGCTCCGTTCTGCGCCTGCGCAAGCTCGCCGCCGACTACGATCCCGCCGATCGCATCCGGGTGATGAACTACCTTCAGGAACGCGCCGCGGCGGGCGAGGTGGTGACGGGGCTGCTCTACGTCGATCCGCATTCGGGCGACCTCCACGAACACCTCAACACCGTGGAGACGCCGCTCAACCAGCTGACCGAACGCGAACTGTGCCCGGGCTCGGCGGCGCTGGAAAAGCTCAACGCGAGCCTGCGCTGATCCGGACGCGCCGCGCGGCGCGTCTGGATCAATCGGCGGTCATCTTCCCGTCGAGGCGGGAGCGCGGCGCGCGCACCGCATGCACGCGCCGCCGCCCGATCATTTCAGCTTCACCGCGAGCGCATGGCAGAACCAGCCGCGGTTCACCGGCCCGCCCTGGTCGTTGAAGCACGCGACGTTGGTGATCGCGTCGGCGCCGAGCCTGCGCGCTTCGACGCCGAGTTCCGCGATCGCCGCGCCGGCCTCGCCGTGGCGCGGCACGTCGAACGCGCTCTGCCATGTCTGCACCCACAGCCGCCCGAGGACCGTGTAGCGGTCCGGGGTGAGGCGGGTCGCGTCGACGCCAGGCACCGGCCGCGCGCCCTCCTCCGCCGCCACGCCCGTGGCGGCCGCCAGCGCGGCGAAAAGCGCGACAACGGCGATTCCGGGAACTCGGCGCAATCTCATCTGGGTCTCCAGGCGCTCCGCGACGCCCGCAAGGATACCGCGCGCGGCGGCGCATCGCCACCGGCGCGCCGCGACCCCGCGGCGGGCGCGCGTTGATGCGCCGCGCCATTGCGGCTATATTGCCGGCCATGGCCACGGCAAAGGCGGTCGAGCACGCGGAGCGCCGGCTGGAACTCGCGACGGTGCTCGAGGAACTCGCCGCCGACGGGCTCGTCACGAAGGAAGCCGCCGAGCACCTCGCGCGCGACCGGCGCGGCGCCCGCGGCGACGTACACCCGCTCGTCGTCGTCGCGGAGCAGAAGTGGAAGGATCCGCGCAACCCCAGGAAGACGCTCAATATCGAAGCGCTGACGCAGTGGCTCGCCGAGCGCTCGGGGCTGCCCTACCTTCACATCGATCCGTTCAAGATCGACTTCGCCGCGGTCACCAAGGTGATGTCGAGCGCCTACGCCGAGCGATTCAAGATCCTGCCGGTGGAGGTCACGAACCGCGTCGCGACCATCGCCACCGCCGAGCCCAACATACGGAGCTGGGAGGAATCGCTCAAACAGGTCCTGCGGCTCGAGGTGAGGCGCGTCATCGCCAATCCGCTCGACATCCAGGGCTACATCGTCGAGTTCTTCAACCTCGCCCGCTCGGTGAAGGGCGCGACCGAGAAGGACAAGGGCGCCTACAGCGAGATCGCCAATTTCGAGCAGCTGGTGCAGCTCGGCAGGAGCGGCAAGCTCGACGCCAACGACCAGCACATCGTTCATATCTGCGACTGGCTGTTCAACTTCGCTTTCGAGAGCCGGGCGAGCGATATCCACCTGGAACCCCGCCGCGACGTTTCGAACGTGCGCTTCCGCATCGACGGCGTGCTCCACCACGTCTACCAGATCCCGACTCCGGTTCTGGCGGCGATGACGAGCCGCATCAAGGTGCTTGGCCGGATGGATGTCGTGGAGAAGCGCCGGCCGCAGGACGGCCGGTTGAAGACGGTAACCCCGGACGGCGAGGAAGTGGAGCTGCGGCTCTCGACCATGCCCACGGCTTTCGGCGAGAAGCTCGTGATGCGCGTCTTCAATCCCGAGAACCTGGTGAAGGACTACAAGGAGCTCGGCTTCACCGACGAGGACGAACGCAAGTGGACGCAGATGGCCTCCGAGCCCCACGGGATCATACTCGTCACCGGCCCCACCGGCTCCGGCAAGACCACGACGCTCTACTCGACGCTGAAAAGCCTCGCGCAGCCGGAAGTCAACGTGTGCACCGTCGAGGACCCGATCGAGATGGTCGAGCCCGCGTTCAACCAGATGCAGGTGCATCACGCGATCGGCGTGGATTTCGCGAGCGGCATACGCACGCTCATGCGGCAGGACCCGGACATCGTCATGGTGGGCGAGATCCGCGATCTCGAGACCGCGGAGATGGCCGTGCAGGCGGCGCTGACCGGCCACCTCGTGCTCTCCACGCTGCACACGAACGACGCCCCCTCGGCCGTGACGCGGCTCCTCGATCTCGGCGTGGCGCCCTACCTGCTGCAGTCCACGGTGCTCGGCGTGATGGCGCAGCGCCTGGTGCGCACGCTCTGCCGCCACTGCAAGGAGCGGCAGGACCTGGAGGACTCCGCGTGGGAGTTGCTGACCGCCCCCTGGAAGGCGCCCCGGCCGAAAGGCACGACGTACCTGCCGAGGGGCTGTCTCGAGTGCCGCATGACCGGCTACATGGGACGCATCGGCATCTACGAAACCATGGTGATGACCCCGGAGCTGAGAAGGCTCGTCACCGCCGCCGCCGATCTCTCGGCGCTGCGGGAGCGCGCCTACAAGGAAGGCATGAAGCCGCTGCGGATCGGCGGCGCGATGAAGGTCGCCGCGGGCGTCACGACGGTGGACGAGATCATGAACGTCGCTCCGCCGCCACAGGGAGACAGACGGCACGGCGCCCGGTGACGGGTTTCGGCCCCCCGTGAAGTCCGCCGACTTCCTCCTGCTCGTCGCGCTGGCGGCGCTCTGGGGCGCGTCGTATCCATTCCTGCGGGTCGCGGCTCCCGAGTTCGGCGTGCTGGCGCTGGTGGCGGTGCGGGTCGCGATCGCCGCGCTGTTTCTCCTGCCCTTCGTGATCGCCAGGGGAAAGACGAGCGAATTGCTCGCGCATTTTCCGGCGCTCGTCGTGAACGGCGCGGTCAATTCCGTGGTACCCTTTCTCCTCATCACGTTCAGCATGCTCTCGCTCAGCGCGGGATTCGGCGCGATCCTCAATTCCACCGCGCCCTTCTTCACCGCGCTCCTCGCCTTCGCCTGGCTCGGGGAACGCCTCTCGCGGCCGCGGCAGTTCGGTCTCCTGACCGGTTTCGCGGGCGTGATCGTGCTGGTCTGGGACCGGGAATCGCTCGCCGCGGCCGGCGCCGGCTGGGCGTTCGCGGCGGCGCTCGCCGCCGCGCTCTCCTACGCGATCGGGGCCAACTACTCGCGCCGGCGCCTCGCGCGCATCGACCCCGTCGCGGTCGCGGCGGGCGGGCAGCTTGCCGCCACCGTCCTCATCGCCCCGCTCGCCGCGTTTCACCTCCCCCCCGCGCCGCCGTCCGCGGCAGCCTGGGCCGCGGTCACCGCGCTCGGTGTCGCCGCCTCCGGCGCGGCCCACGTCTTCTACTTCCGGCTGATCGCCACCTCCGGGCCCGTGCCCACCGTCGCGGTGGCCTATCTCATCCCGGTATTCGGCATGCTCTGGGGCACGCTGTTCCTCGGCGAATCCGTGACCGCGCACATGGCGGCCGGGACCGCGATCATACTCGCGGGCACCGCACTCGCCACGGGACTCCTCGCACGCGCGGCGCGGTCGTGACGCGCGGGGGCGCGGGCGTCTCCCGGGCTCTCCCCTGGCGGCGCCACGCTGCAGTGCCTCCTGCCCCGGGTCCGGTCGAGAGCCGGGCGGGACACTTGACCACGATCAGGTGGATGCGCATCATTGGTGCGCCCGCTCGAACCGGTGCGGCGAGCGCACCACCGCGCGGCGCGCGAGGGAGGGGAAAATGACAAGACTCAGCCGCAGCATGGCGCTCGGATGGGCCGCGTGCGTGCCGGTCATGCTGCTCCACGCCGCCGCCGCCGGTGCGGCCGAGCCGCCCAAGCTCAACCAGGCCGATACCGCGTGGATGCTGACATCCGCGGTGCTGGTCCTTTTCATGACGCTGCCGGGCCTCGCGCTTTTCTACGCCGGGCTCGTGCGGATGAAGAACGTCCTCTCCGTGCTCATGCAGTGTTTCGCCATCACCTGCGTGGTGACACTCGCCTGGGTGGTGGTGGGCTACAGCCTCGCGTTCGGGGATGCCGGGCCGCTCAGCGCCTGGTACGGCGGATTCGGCAAGGCGTTCCTCTCCGGGATCGATGTAAAGGCGGTGAAGGGCACCATACCGGAGACGGTGTTCGCGATGTACCAGATGACCTTCGCGATCATCACCCCGGCCCTCGTGCTCGGTGCCTACGCCGAGCGGGTGCGCTTCTCCGGCATGCTGCTCTTCAGCCTGCTGTGGCTGCTCTTCGTGTATTCCCCGGTGGCCCACTGGGTGTGGGGAGAGGGCTGGCTCCAGAAGATGGGCCTGATGGACTTCGCGGGCGGCACGGTGGTGCACCTCAACGCGGGAATGGCGGCGCTCGTGTGCGCCCTCGTCCTCGGCCGGCGCCGGGGCTTCCCCGAAACGCCCATGCCTCCCCACAACATGACCATGGTGGTGACCGGCGCCTGCATGCTGTGGGTGGGGTGGTTCGGATTCAACGCCGGCAGCGCGCTCGCCGCGAGCGAAGGCGCCGGTATGGCGATGCTCGTCACCCACATCGGCGCCGCGACCGGCGCGTTCGCGTGGATGGCGTGCGAATGGGCCCGCTACGGCAAACCCTCCGCCCTCGGCATCGTGACCGGCATGGTCGCCGGCCTCGGCACGATCACCCCGGCGTCGGGCTTCGTCGGGCCGATGGGCGCCCTCGCGATCGGCGCCGCGGCGGGCGTCGTCTGCTTCTTCGCCACGAGCTACATGAAGCAGGCGCTCAAGGTCGACGATTCCCTCGACGTATTCCCGGTGCACGGCGTCGGCGGCATCATCGGCACGCTGTTGACCGGCATATTCGCCGCGACCGCGCTGGGGGGAGGCGGGTATGCCGACCCGAAGACGACGATGGGCGATCAGGTGCTCGTGCAGGTCGCCGGCATCCTCGCGGTCGGCGCCTGGTCGGCCGTGGTCACGTGGGTCCTGCTGAAGCTCTCCGACGCCCTCGCCGGCATGCGCGTGGAAGCCGAGGAGGAAACCGAGGGCCTCGACACCGTGCTGCACAACGAGAAGGGCTATAACCTGTAATACCCGACGCCGCGGAAACGCGGCGCGGGATTACCTCCGCGCGATCGAGCCGGGCGCTTCCGCGCCCCTCATCGCGCGGTTCCATCCTCCCGGGAGAGCACGAGTTCGAAGCAGTCGCTGCCGGTGAGCGCGTTCTCGTAGCAGGGAGCGCAGCGCGTGAGGCCCGGTGCGGCGCAAAGGGTCCGCGGCATCGTTGGCGATGTTTCGAGGAGCCCCGACGGCGGTTTCCCGTCCCTCAGCGCGATTTCGAAAGCAGTCGCATCCCGCGATCGAGCCCTTCGAGCGTCAGCGGGAACATTCGCTCGCCCAGCACCTCGCGCGTGATGCGGATCGATTCATGGTAGTCCCACACCGACTCCGGCTGGGGATTCAACCAGATCGTGTTGTGGTAGACGGCGAGCAGGCGCCCGAGCCACACGGAGCCCGCCTCCTCGTTGGTGTGCTCGACGCTGCCCCCGGGGTACACGATCTCGTACGGGCTCATCGTCGCGTCGCCCACGAAGATCACCTTGTAGTCGTGCGGGTAGGTGTGAAGTACCTCCCAGGTCGCCATGCGCTCGGTGGCGCGGCGGCGGTTGTCTCGCCAGACGCGCTCGTAGAGGAAATTGTGGAAGTAGAAATATTCGAGATGCTTGAACTCGGCGCGCGCCGCCGAGAAGAGCTGCTCGCACACGCGCACGTGATCGTCCATCGAGCCGCCGACGTCGAGGAAGAGCAGCACCTTCACCGCGTTGTGGCGCTCGGGCACGAGCTTCAGATCGAGCCAGCCCGCGTTCTTCGCGGTGGAGCGTATGGTGTCGTCGAGGTCGAGTTCCTCGGGCGCGCCGGTACGGGCGAACCGGCGCAGGCGCTTCAGCGCCACCTTGATGTTGCGCGTGCCGAGTTCCACCGTGTCGTCGAGGTTGCGGAACTCGCGCCTGTCCCAGACCTTGACGGCGCGCCGGTGCCTTGACTCCGGCTGCCCTATGCGCACGCCCTCCGGGTTGTAGCCGTGGGCGCCGTAGGGGCTCGTGCCGGCGGTCCCGATCCACTTCCCGCCACCCTGGTGCCGCCCCTTCTGCTCGGCGAGCCGCCGGCGCAGGGTCGCCATGAGTCTCTCCCAGCCGCCGAGCGACTCGACGAGCTTCTTCTCCTCGTCGGTCAGGATCTTCGCCGCGAGCTTCCTCAGCCACGCCTCCGGGATCTCCACCGTCAGCTCCTCCGCCTCGACGATGCCCTTGAAGTAGGCGGCGAACACGCGGTCGAAACGGTCGTAGTACTTCTCGTCCTTCACCAGGGCGACTCGGGCGAGACAGTAGAAATCGTCGAGGCTCCCGAACGCGACGCGGCGCTCGAGCGCCGTCAGCAGCGTCAGGAACTCGCGCACCGAAACCGGCACGCCGCCCTGCTTCACCTTGAGGAAGAATTCGATCAGCATGGCGCGCGGCGGGCCCGCCGCGACCTCACTCGGCTTCGCGGGGTCTCACGAGCTCCAGGCGGGCGGCGGACGAACGAACGGGGGCGTCCGCGGCCCGCCGCACCCGGTCGCGCCCCTCGCGCTTCGCCCGGTAAAGCGCCTCGTCCGCCGCCTTGAGCAGTTCCGCCGGGCCGAGCCCGCCACCGGGGTACGACGCGACGCCCACGGATACCGTCGACTTCAGTTCGAACTCGCCGAAGCGCACGCGCATGTCCCGGATGAACTCCCGCAGGCCCTCCGCCCGCTGCACGGCGTCGGCAAGCGCCATGTTCGGCAGGACCAGCACGAACTCCTCGCCGCCCCAGCGGCACACCAGGTCGCCGGCGCGCACGGCATCGGCGAGCCGCGCGGCCACGGCCGAGAGGAACGCGTCGCCGGCCTGGTGACCCCAGGTGTCGTTGATTCGCTTGAAGTTGTCGATGTCCACGAGCGCCACGCTCACCGGGTAGCCGTGGCGCTGCGCGCGCGGGAGCTCTCGTTCGAGCATCTCGTCGAGGTAGCGGCGATTGTAGAGCCCCGTCAGGCTGTCGCGGATCACCTGCTCCTCGAGCCGCTTCTGGAGCACGCTGTTCTCGGCGAGCTGGCCCTCGAGCCGCTCGTTCGCCCGCCGCAGCTCCGACTCGATCGCGAGGCGCCTGCCCATCTCCTGGCGCAGCTTCCGATTGAACCGCCGCGTGCGCCACGCGTAAAGCGCCACCAGCAGCGCGGTCACCACGCTCGCCGCGAGACTGCGGTAGAGCCAGCCGAGATCCGGCGCCTCGGTCGGGTCGTGGATGAATCCACGGAGATCCGCCCCCGCCGGCAGCATCCCCAGCTCGGCGTAGACGTCGGCCACGTGGCGCCACCGCCCCGGATTCACGTGGCCGATCTCGACGAGATCGGGGCGCGCGAGCCGCCTCACCTCGGCCGCCTCGTAGAGCAGGTGCTCGCGGGCGTGGCGGGTGCTGTACTTCGCGAGTATGAGATCGGCAAGCTCCCCCGGGTGATCGAGCGCGTATCGCCAGCCACGCAGCGCGGCGCGGCGGAACGCCGCCACGCCCCGGGGATCGGAGCGCGCGGTCCGCTCGGTCGTGAACAGCGAGTCGCCGTAGAAATCGATGCCGCTCGCGCGCGGGGAGAACATGCTGAACGCCACCTTGCTCCGGCGCAGCACGAAGGGCTCGTCGGTCGAATAACCCGAGAGCGCGTCCACCCGGCCGCTCACGAGGTCCGCCGCATCGAAACTGTGCGGCAACTCGACGAAGCGCCCCGGTGCGATTCCCTCGCGGCGCAGGTACGCGTAGAGCTCGGTCTCGTGGGGCATCAGCATCAATCGCTTGCCCACGAGTTCGTGCACCGACTGCACCCCTTCGCCGCGCGCGATCAGCACGAGCGGCGAGTGCTGGAGTATCACCGCCAGCACCACGATGGGATCACCGCGCCCGCGGCGAAGCGCGAGTTCGGAAGCGCCGATGCCGAACTCCGCGCGCCCGGCGAGCACCGCGTCCACCGGCTCCTCCCCGTGCTCGACCTCCCGCACCCGCACCTCCAGGCCCTCCGCGCGGAAGTAGCCCTTCTCGATCGCCGCGTAGTAGCCGGCGAACTGGAACTGGTGCTTCCAGTTGAGCTGCAGCGTGACGCGCTTCAGCGGCCTGGCCGCGTCGCCCGCCGCCGCCGGCTGCGACAGGCACGCCGCGACCGCAACCGCAACGAGCCCGAGGACGAAGGCGACGCGCGTCATTTTCTTCTGGACAGGAACACCAGCCGCTCGAACAAGTGCACGTCCTGTTCGTTCTTGAGGAGCGCGCCGTGCAGCGGCGGGATGATCTTGTGGCTGTCCTGGCTGTGCAGCGCCTCGGGCGGGATGTCCTCGGCCACCAGGAGCTTCAGCCAGTCGAGCAGTTCCGAGGTGGTGGGTTTCTTCTTCAGCCCGGGAACCTCGCGCAGCTCGAAGAAGCTCGCCAGCGCCTCCTTCAGCAGGCTCTTCCGGATGTCGGGATGATGCACGCGCACGATACGCTCCATCGTGTCGTGGTCCGGAAAGCGTATGTAATGAAAGAAGCAGCGCCGCAGGAACGCGTCGGGCAGCTCCTTCTCGTTGTTGCTGGTGATCACCACCAGCGGACGGTGGCGCGCCCGCACCAGTTCCTGCGTCTCGTAGACGTAGAACTCCATGCGGTCGAGCTCGCGCAGCAGGTCGTTCGGGAACTCGATGTCGGCCTTGTCCACCTCGTCGATCAGGAGTACCGCGGGTTCCGCGGCGACGAACGCCCGCCACAGCGTGCCCTGCACGATGTAGTTCCGGATGTCGTGGACGCGGGAGTCGCCGAGCTGGGAATCGCGCAGGCGCGAGACCGCGTCGTATTCGTAGAGGCCGTGCTGCGCCCTGGTGGTGGATTTGACATGCCACTCGAAGAGCGGGCGGCCGAGCGCCTTCGCGATCTCGATCGCGAGCATCGTCTTGCCGGTGCCCGGCTCGCCCTTCACGAGAAGCGGGCGCTCGAGCGCAAGTGCGGCGTTGACCGCCATCATGAGGTCATCGGTCGCGATATAGGAATCCGTGCCTTCGAATCGTTTCATGAGATCGCCGTGAGGAGAGCGGGAGCGGCGCGCGCGGTGGCAACGAACGAGTCTCGCATCAGCGCGCGGGAGCGTCAAGAAACGGCCCGGCGCGCCCGCCGTGCCGGTCCCCGCCGATCCGGCGCTCGATCGCGGCGAGCTTCGCCCGGATCTCCGCGCCGACGTGGATGCGCGGCTCGGAGGGAGCGTAGTTCCGTTCCCGCTCGCGCACCGCTATCGAGCGCCGGGCGATCTCGAAGGCGGCCTCGAACGAACGCGTGCGGCGCAGCGCCTCGTCGAACAACGCTCTCGCGAGGAAGGTCGAGTCCGAATCGACGCCGCAGCCGAAGGACTGCCTCGTCGCGCTCGACGCCGTGATGACGAGCGTGCGCTCGTCCGCGAGCGGCTCGATGAATCCGCCCGAATAGCACGCCGAGACGACGACCACGCGCCAGCGGATGCCCGATTCGTCCAGCACGCGCTTCACCGCCGGCGGATCGATCGCCTCCAGGCGCAGCGGCCAGAAGTCGACCGCGAGCTTGTGGTCCCCGGATCCGTGCGAGGACAAGTACAGCACCAGCACGTCCTCCTCCGGGTTCATGAGCTCCCCGACGTGGCGCAGCGTCGCCGCGAGGCTGGTCAAGCTCGCCACCGGGTGATCGGGAAGGGCCGCCGGGTTGTTGATGAGCGAGACCGTCCGCCCCCCGGCGTCGAATCGTTCCCGGAAGAGCCGCTCGATCATCCGCACGTCCTTCATGAACACGTCCTCGCGCGCGTAGAAGCCCGCGGCGACGACGTAGAGGTCGGCGACACCGGGCCGCTCCGGCTCGAGCGCCGCCAGAGCGCGCGCGAGCGCGTCGTGCTGGGCATAGAACGCCGCCTCCTCCGCGATCCCGCCGAACCCGGGCGGTGGCGCCCCGTCGTCGTACCGGGGCGTCCAGAGCCCGCCCTGCGGCATGAGCCACGCCGGACCGACCGCCAGCAGCCACGCCGCCACGACGTTGCGCACCCGGATCGCGGGCCGGCCCCCACCCAGCGACACCACCGCGTACGCGACGCTTGCCGCCCACCACAACAGCATGAACGGATCGACCAGGCCCCAGTAGTCGCCGCCCGCGAACCGCCCGCCATACTGGAAGGCAAGCGCGGCGAGGCCCGTGACCGCGCTCAACACCATCCCGGCCGCCATCAAGGCAACCGGCAGGACCAGCAATCCCGGGGCACCGGGGTGCCGGCGCGCGACGATCAGGCCCAGCGCCAGCAGCAGCGGGACGGACATGAGCGCCCGCGCAAGCTCATGGTAGTTGAACATGCCGTTCGTCCCGATCGCGGCGAAATCCAGCGCGAGGAGCAACGCGACGTCGGCGACGGCGAGCGCGGCGAACGCCTCCGCGGAGGCGACGGGATCCGCGCGGCCGACGCGCTGAAAAAGCGCGACGCGCAGGCCGCAGCGAAGATTGCGCAGGAGCGCGGCGAACCCGCTCCCGGTTCCAGCGGCCGGCGGGGCCGCCGCCTCGTCCCCGGCCCGGGTCACGTCATTCACGCTGCCCGTCCCGGCGCAGGTGTTCGAGGTCCGCGGGGGCGTCGATGTCGAGCAGCACGGCCGGGTCCTCGCACGCGATCAGCCGCAGGTCGTCGCGATGGCGGGCGAGCACGCCGCGCGCGCCCTCGTCGTCGTTCAGCGCGGCAAGCTCGTCGCGAAAACGCGCGGCGAAGCCCACGGGGTGGCCCCGCTCGCCGCGAAATGCAGGCGCGACGAGCGGCGCGCCGCCGCGCAGCGCCGCCGCGACGGCGCGCACGGTCTGCGGCCCGATGCGCGGCATGTCGGCGAGCGCGACGACCCAACCGGCCGCACCGCGCGCCTGGGCGACGCCGTGCGCAAGGCTCGCTCCCATGCCCCGCGCGGCGCCCCGGAACATGGTGACCCGGCAGCCCTCCTCCTCGAGAATCTCGTAGAGCGGGAAATCGCCCCAGCGCACCACCGCGACGACATCCGGGACGGCGGCGAGGAGGTTGCGCGCCGCGTGCGCGGCGATGGCGACGCCATCGTCCATCGGATGGAGGAGCTTGTCGCCGCCGAACCGCCTGCCGGCTCCCGCGGCAAGCAGGATTCCGGCGATTTCGCTCCGTTCTCCGTCCATCAGCCGATTATAATTGGCGCGCGCCGGGGCAAACTCGCGGCCCGGCCGGCTCTTCGACAGCCGGCTTCGACGCCGCGTTCCCGCCGCATCCAGTCCCGACACTGCATACTCACGACCCGACCCCCGCCATCCGCATGCCGCGACTCTGCGCCAATCTCAGTTTTCTCTGGAGCGAACTCGATTTCATGGATCGATTCGCCGCCGCCGCCGGGGCCGGGTTCGAGGGTGTCGAGTACCTTTTTCCCTACGACTTCGAGGCGGCGCGGATCGCCGGGGCGCTCCGCCGCAACGGCCTCTCGCAGGTCCTGCACAACCTGCCTGCGGGCAACTGGGCAGGCGGCGAGCGCGGGATCGGCTGCCACCCGGGGCGAACGAAGGAGTTCCAGCAAGGCGTGGCAAAGGCAATCGAGTACGCCACGGCTCTCGGCTGCAGGCAGGTGAACTGCCTCGCCGGGATACGTCCGCCCCACGTCGATCCGAACGATGCGCGGGAGACCTACATTCGAAACCTTCAGTATGCCGCCCCGCGGCTGAAGGACGCCGGCATCCGGCTCCTCATCGAGGCCGTCAACACCCGCGACATTCCCGGCTTCTTCCTGACGAACACGAAGCAGGCCCTCGACATCGTCAAGGCCGTGGGTTCGGACAACCTCTACCTGCAGTACGACATCTACCACATGCAGATCATGGAGGGCGACCTCGGCCGCACAATCGAGGCCAACCTCGCGCTGATCCTCCACATGCAGCTTGCCGACAACCCGGGGAGGAACGAGCCGGGCACGGGCGAGATCAACTACGGCTTCCTGCTGCCGTTCATCGACCGCATCGGCTATCCGGGCTGGATCGGGTGCGAGTACAAGCCGGCGACGACGACCGACGCGGGACTCGGGTGGGCAAGGCCGTACCTTAGGTAGCCGTCAGCCGTGTGCCCCCAGCGGTCAGCCGTCAGTTGACAGTCGGTGCTTGGTTCCCGATCGCCAGCCGCCCGCGCCGCTTGAATCAGCGGTCGCTCGCCCCGGCCGGGCGAAATATCGATCTGCTATCCTCTGCGCCTCGGCGTCCCGCGCTTTCATTTCGGAGGACTTCATGAGCGACATCGGCTTCATCGGCCTCGGCATCATGGGCAGGCCCATGGCGGCGAACCTCATCAAGGGCGGGCACACCCTGTATCTCAATTCGCGCAGCGGCGTGCCCCGCGAATTGACGGCCGCGGGCGGCAGGGCCTGCGCGAGCGCGAAGGAGGTCGCGCAGAAGGCGGAAATCATCATCCTGATGGTCCCGGATACGCCCGACGTGGAGAAGGTTCTCTTCAATGACGACGGTGTTGCCGCCGGGCTCTCCCGCGGCAAGACCGTCGTGGACATGAGCTCGATCTCGCCCATCGAGACCAAGCGTTACGCGAAACGCATCGCCGATCTCGGCTGCGACTACGTCGATGCGCCGGTTTCGGGAGGCGAGGTGGGCGCGAAGAGCGCGTCGCTCACCATCATGGCGGGCGCCTCGCAGCCCGCCTTCGACCGCGTGAAGCCGCTATTCGACCTGATGGGCAGGAACGTGACGCTCGTGGGCGGCGTCGGCGACGGTCAGACGTGCAAGGTCTGCAACCAGATCATCGTCGCGTTGAACATCGAGGCGGTGAGCGAAGCCCTCGTCTTCGCCGCCAGGGCGGGTGCCGATCCGGCGAAGGTGCGACAGGCACTCATGGGCGGCTTCGCCGCGTCACGCATACTGGAAGTCCACGGCGAGCGCATGATCAAGCGCACGTTCGATCCCGGATTCAGGATCGAACTGCATCAGAAGGACCTGAACCTCGCCCTCGCCGGCGCCCGCGCGATGGGTGTCTCCCTGCCCAACACCGCGATGGCGCAGGAGCTGTTCAACGCCTGCGTCGCGGCGGGCGGCGCGAAATGGGACCACTCCGCGATGGTGCGCGCGCTGGAGAAGCTCGCCAATCACGCCGTCGCGGGTTGACCCCGCCCGCTCGTTCGAGCCGGGTGCGGCACACCGGAAAGGAGCAGGCATGAACCCATCGACCCTTCCCGTTCTGCTCGCCGCCGCGCTCGCGCTCGCGCCGGCGGGGACCGCCGCCGCGAGCGAGTGGGCTCCGGCCGAGAGGATCGTGCTGGTGACCCACGCGAGCCCCGGCAACAGCATCGATCTCTTCCTGCGCACGATCGCCGACATCTGGACCCGCCGGAAGATGGTGCCCGCCGGCGTGAGCGTCGAAAACATCCAGGGCGGCGGCGGGGACAAGGCGCGCCGCCACGTGGCGATCCAGAACAAGGGCAACAACCACATGTTGTTCGGCTTCACGCCGCAGATGCTGATCGCTCCGATCCGGATGCGCTCGGAAATCGGCGCCGCGACCTTCACCTCGATCGCGATCCTCACCGACGAGCCTACCGTGCTGTTCGTCAACGCGCAGTCGCCCTTCCGGACGGTCAGGGACCTGATCGAGGCGGCGCGGCAGAAGCCGAGGGGCATCCTGCAGGGCGGGGGGCAGTTCGGCGGCCCGACGTCGCTGATGGGCAGGATGATGTCGGAGGAGGCGAAGGTCGAGTTCGCGTACACGCCGTTCAAGACCAGCGGCGAGAGCATCGTCGCGCTGCTGGGCAATCACGTGCATTTCGTGCTGGAGCAGGTCTCGGAAGCGGAGGACCACGTGAAGGCCGGGAAGCTGCGGATCCTCGCTGCCTCGCGGCCCATCGCGACACATCCCGACGTGCCCGGCTTCGCGTCGCAGGGAATGAAATTCCGCCAGCTCAGCCGGTTCCGCGGCGTCATGGCGCCGCCGGGGGTTGCGCCGGAAGCGGCGGCCCACTACATCCGCCTGCTCGAGCGCACGCGCGCGACACCCGAGTGGCAGGAATACGTGCGCAGGTTCGCCCTGACCGAGCAATGGAGGTCCGGCACGGAACTGGCGGCGTTTCTGAGTGACGAAGAAGGCGTCTACCGCAAGCTGATGCTCGAGCTCGGGCTGATGAAGGGCAACTGAGGAAAGCGGGGAAGACGTGCCGTTTCACCGTTTCGAGGGACTCGAGGCGCAGCGGCTCAACCCGCACCTGTCGAGCGGCCGGGGCCGCACGATCGAGGGCCGGTACATGTACTTCCGCACCGTGCACAAGGACGCCGGCACCGGCTCCGAGCTGCATTACCACCCGAACGAGCTGATGATCTTTCCGGTCAGCGGGAAGCTGAATGCCGTGGTCGGCAAGCAGCGGCGCATCGTTTCTCCGGGCACCTTCGTGCATTGCCCGCCCAACGCACGGCATTCGATGCGCGCGACCGAGGACGGCGGCGTCGACTACCTGTACATCAAGGATCGCACGTGGACGCTGATCGGCTTCGCGGCGGACGAGGCGCTGCCGCAACGCGCGCCCACGCCCGAAGAGGTCGCCCGCGCGCACAGGGCGGGGATCTGGCCCGGGGGCAGGAAGGAGCCGGAGAAATCGCAGGCAATCGTCGAGGGACTGGGCGAGTGCTATTACCCGATCCTCGACTCGCTGCAGGCCCCGCCGTCATCGGGCCGCCGCGAGCACTGGGTGACGGGCGCGAGGCTCGCTTTCGGCTTCGTGGAAGCGCAGCCCGGCGATGAGGTGGAGCGCACCCGCCGCGCCGCGCGCGAAACCTTCATCTACGTGTTGAGCGGCGAACTCGACGCCGCCGTCGGCGGCGAGCGCAGGTCGGCGCGGTGCGGCGACATCATCCGGATTCCGAGGGGCATCGCCGCGCGCATAACCGTCGGGAAGCCCGCGCCCGCCCGGTATTGCGCGGTGCGCTCCACGCCCGCCCTCGAAGCGGCGGTCGATACGCTCGGTGCGAGTGACGACAAGGGCTGAGCCCGCCCGGGCCTCTCGCGAGGGATTTCATGCAGCATGGGCGTTTGATCTCCGGGAGGCGGTTGGTTACCCTTCCGGCGAAGCCGCGCCCCGCTGATGGAAGGAGGAGAAGATGCCGACGACTGCGCAGGAGAAGCCGCTCACCCGCTACGTCTACAACCTGGACGACCTCGCCCGTGCGCCCGAGGGTCCCTGCAGCGCGAAGGTCGCCCCGAGCCGGCTGCTGTCGGGAGAGACGCTCGCCACCGGCAAGTCCACCACGGTCGGCCCCGTGCTCTCCGGCACCCACGTTCACATCGCCTGGGTCGTGAAACCGCGCGGCACCGGCTCCAAGCTTCACACCCATCCCAACGAGCAGTTCAATTTCGTCATGAAGGGGACGCTGATCGTCGATATCGACGGGCAGGTGTTCCGCGTGCCCGCGGGGCACGTCGTGCATTTTCCCGCCGGCATGGTCCACTCGGCCGTTGCCGGCCCCGAAGAGGACGTTCACTTCATCGCGGCAAAGGACACGCGGCACGGCATCGTCGGGCCCGCCGTCGACGGCCGGCACAACGGGCCGCGCACGCTGCCGGGATTCGGGACCAACCCCGAGAACGAGTGGGCGATGGGCCGGGACGGGCTGCCGGTGCCGCAGAGCCCGCGCGTGAACGCCGCGAGCGTGCGCTACGTGTACCGCTGGGACGAGCTCGACAGGGTCCCCGAGGGCCGGTGCAGCGCGAAGGTCATCCCGCGCGGCCACGTGTCCGGCAAGTCATCGTCGTACGGGGCGGCGCTGACGGGGGAGAGAATCCACGTCGGGCTGATCCACAAGGCCCGGGGCTCCGGCTCGAAGCTGCACACCCATCCCAACGAGCAGTTCAACATCGTGCTGCGGGGCGCGCTCCAGGCCGAGATCGACGGCCAGCAGGTGACGGTGCCCACGCACCATGCGATCCACATGCCGACGGGTATCGTTCACTCCTGCGTCGCGAGCGCCGACGGTGACGTCGTCTTCTTCGTCGCCAAGGACACGCGCCATGGGCTCGCCGGGCCGCCGGTAGACGGCATCGAGGACGGACCGCGCTACCTGCCCGGCTTCGGCCCGAAGAAGTAGGCGCCCTCGCATTGCGCGAGAGCGCCGGTCCATCCGGAACGGAGGAGGAGCAATGAAGACGCTGCGTTTCGCCGTCGTGCTGGCGCTATGCGCCGGCATGCCCGCGCCGGCTGCCGACTGGTCGCCGACGGAAAGAATCACGCTGGTCACGCATTCGAGCCCCGGTACCGGCAACGAGCTGCTGCTGCGCGAGATCGCCGACATCTGGAACAAGGGCAAGCTCGTGCCCAGACTCGCCTCGGTCGAAAGCGTGACCGGTTCGCAGGGCGAGAAGGCGCGCCGCTACGTGATCACGGAGAACCGCGGCAACACCCACATGCTCGCCGCTTTCACGCCGCCATCGCTCAACGTCCCCATCCTCCTTGGGTCCGATACCGGGTGGCGGCAGTTCACCCCGATCGCGATGATGGTGATCGATCCCATGGTGCTCGTGGTCAACGCGCAGGGACCCTACCAGTCGCTGCGGGAACTCATCGCGGCGACGAAGCAGAAGCCCAGGCAGGTCATGCAGGGGGGCGGCAGCTACGGCAACAGTTCCTCGATGGCGGGCAAGCTGCTGGAGGAGGCCGCGGGCGTGTCCTTCTCCTACGTGCCGTTCAAGGGCGGGGGCACGGCGGTGCTGAACCTGTTGGGCAACCACGTCCATTTCATCATCGAGAACCCGGCCGAGATCCAGCAGCACGTCGAAGCCGGCAAGCTCAGGGTGATCGCGGTCTCGCAGCCCCTCGAACAGTTCAGGGGCGCGCCGACGTTCGAGCAGGCGGGCGTCAGGATGAAGCAGCTCAAGCAGTTCCGGGCGCTGATGGCCCCGCCCGGCATCGGGACGGAAGTCGCGCAGGGCTACATCAGGCTGCTCGAACGCACGCGCGCGACCCCGCAGTGGAAGGATTACCTGAAGCGCACCGCCCTCGTCGAGAACTGGATGGTGGGCAGCGAACTGGCGGGCTTCCTCGCCGAGGAGGAGAAGGTCTATGCGCGGCTCGACGACGAGATGGGCCTGCGCAAGGCGCGCAGGTAGGATGGAAACTTGGACCGGCGCCGCCCCCGTTTCCTGAACGCCGACCGTCTCGCGGCCATCGTCCTTCTGCTGTTCGTCGCGGCCTACGGCTGGGAGGGCGCGCGCTTCACGGCGGCGCTTCAGGTCGACGTGGTCGGCCCGTCGTTCTTCCCCCGGATTCTGGCCGTGACGGGCGCCGCGCTCGGCGTGCTGCTCCTGCTCGGAAGCGGTGACAGGGAAAAGGCGCCGAAGCCGGATGGCGCCGGCTCTCACCTCACCGCGCTCGCGCCGGTCCTGCTGCTGCTCGCCTACGTCCTGCTGCTCGTGCCGGCGGGGTTCCCGCTCGCGACGAGCGCGTTTCTCGCGGTGACTTTCCGCTATCTCGGCGTGCCCGCGTGGCGGTCCGCGCTCGCGTACGCCGTCGCGATCACGGCGGCCGCCTTTTTCCTGTTCGACGTCATGCTGGAAGTGCGGCTGCCGCTCGGGCTGTTTTTCCGGCCGGCATAGGGCGCTCCCGGTGGAACAGGCGCTGAGCCTGCTCATCGACGGGTTCGCGGTCGCGCTGCTGCCGCAGAACCTGCTCTTCGCGTTCGTGGGGGCCGTGCTCGGCACCATCATCGGGGTGCTGCCCGGCATCGGGCCGGCCGGGGCGCTCGCGATGCTGCTGCCGGCGGTGCTGAGCATGAACCCGGTAAGCGCGCTGATCATGCTCGCCTGCGTCTACACCGGCGCGATGTACGGCGGCTCCACCACCTCCATTCTGCTCAACGTGCCGGGGGAGTCGTCCTCCGTCGTCACCTGTCTCGACGGTCACGCGATGGCGAGGCAGGGGCGCGCGGGCCCGGCGCTTTGCATCGCCGCCATCGGCTCGTTCATCGCGGGCACGCTGGGCGTCGTGGGTCTGATGACGCTCTCGCCGGTGATCGTACGCTGGGCTCTCGACTTCGGTCCCCCCGAGTATTTCGCGCTGATGGTGTTCGGCCTGTCCGCCGTGGCGAGCCTGTCGGGCACGCAGCTCGTGAAGGGCCTCGTGGCGATGGTGCTCGGCCTGATGCTCGGCACCGTCGGCAGCGACGTGACCGGCGTCGAGCGCTTCGTGTTCGGGCAGCCCGAGCTGCTCGACGGCATCCAGCTCCTCGCCGTGACCATCGGGCTGTTCGCGGTGTCCGAGGTCCTGCTCAACACCAACGACATCCGCGGCGGGACGAAGGCCGCCGTGCTCGAGCACAGGTTGTTCATCTCGCTCGCCGACATCCGCGAATGCGTGCCGTCCATCCTGCGTGGCAGCGTGATCGGGTTCATCGTGGGCGTGATGCCGGGCGCGGGCGCCGGCATCGCCGCGTTTCTCTCCTATTCGATCGAGGTCCAGTCAAGCCGCCATCCCGAGCGCTTCGGCACGGGCGAGATCCGCGGCGTCGCGGCGCCCGAGTCCGCCAACAACGCGGCGAGCGCCGGCGCGATGGTACCCATGCTGTCGCTCGGGATACCCGGCTCGGGCACGACGGCGATCCTGTTGATCGCGCTGACCGCGCTCGACGTTCACCCGGGGCCGCTGCTGTTCTCGCAGCACCCGGACGTGGTGTGGGGCCTCATCGCCGCGCTCTATGTCGGCAACGTCATGCTCCTCGTCCTCAACCTGCCGCTGGTCGGTATCTTCGTGCGGCTGCTCTACCTGCCGATGAGGCTGCTCCTGCCGGTCATCATGGTGATCTGCGTGATCGGGGTCTACAGCGCCAACCAGACGGTGCTCGACCTCGTGTTCCTGTGCGCCTTCGGCGCGCTCGGTTACTTCATGCGGCAGCACGGATACCCGGTGGCGCCGGTGATCCTGGGGTTCGTGCTCGGCGATCGCATGGAGGAGGCGCTGCGCCAGTCCATGATCATGACCCAGGGCAATCTCTGGGAGCTGCTCTCGCGTCCCATCGTGCTCGCCTTCGTGGTCCTCACCCTGGTCGGTCTCGTCGCGCCCTGCGTCATGCGCAGGCTGCGCTTCCGGGGCAGGGCCGTGGACGTCGAGCGCCCGGAAGGCTGAAGCGGACCATGCTTTCCCGCCGCCGGCCGCCGGGCAGGCCGCCACGGCGCCACCGATGGGGTATCCGGGCCCGCAATCACCCCTCGTAGAACGAACGCTTCATGTCCGCCGCGCCGCGCTCGAGCAGGTATTCCAGGCTCGCGCTGCAGTCCATGGTGGAGCGGTCGAAGTTGAACTGGATCGCCCGCTCGGGATCGTTCGTCGCCTTGATGGTGAGGATCCGGAGCGACTCCTCGACCTCCCACTCGTGCGAGCCGCGCAGCCCCGGCGGCCCGTAGACGATATCGCCCGGACCGACCCGGTACTCGTTGCCCTCGATATCCCGCACGATGCCGCTCCCGGCGAGCACGTAGTGAAACGTCTCGATGAGATGCCAGTGCAGGTGTTCGTGGGTGCCCGCGCCGAACTGCGCCACGCCGACGTTGATCCGCTCGCTGGGGTGTTCCTTCGAGCCCGCGATCTTGCGGATCATGAGCCCGGGGATCACGCCCTTCGATTCCGGCACCGAGGACTGGTTGAACACCTTCAATTCCGACCTGACCCGTTTTTCCATCGCTCGCTCCGCTTGTCCGAGAACCGGGATTTCACGCAAAGACCGCCAAGCGAGCAAAGGAATACAACTCGATTCGCTTTGCGTTCCTTGCGCGCTTTGCGTGAAGCAAACGTTCTTCGGCGACCGAGGTGGCCAGCTACAGCGCCCGCTTCGGCTTCGCCTCCCGGAACGCCCCCCCCGCTTGCGCGATCTCGCGCAGGAGCTCCGCGGGCTTCCAGCGCGCCCCGTAGCGGGCGTGCCATTCCTCGATGCGCGCGAGGATCGCCCTCGATCCGACCGTGTCGGCCCAGAACATGAGTCCGCCGCGGTAGCGCGGAAAGCCGAAGCCGTGGAGCCACATGACGTCGATGTCGCTCGCCCGGAGGACCTTGCCCTCCTCGAGGATCCTGCACGCCTCGTTGACCGAGGCGAGCAGTAGCCGCTGCAGGATCTCCTCGTCCGTGAACGTCCGCTGGGGTATTCCGAACTCCCGCGCGACCTCCGCGATGACGCTCTTCACGACCTCGTCGGGGTGCGGCGTGCGATCGCCCTTGTCGTAGCGGTACCAGCCGGCGCCGGTCTTCTGGCCCTTGCGGCCCATCTCGACCAGGCGGTCGGGCACGTGGAGCTTGCGGTAGTTCGGGTCCGCCGCGGCCCGGCGCTTGCGGGTGTCGTAGCTGATATCGAGGCCCGAAAGGTCGTTCACCGCGAACGGGCCCATCGGGTAGCCGAAATCGACCATCACCCCGTCGATCCTCTCCGGCAGCGCGCCCTCCTCGAGCATGAGCATCATCTCGGTCACGAACGGCGCCCGGCTGCGGTTCGCGGCGAAACCGTCGCAGGTGCCGGCGACGGCGCTCACCTTGCCGATGTCCCGGCCGACCTTCATCGCCGCAGCGACGGTCTCGATCGAGGTCTTCGTCCCCTTCACTACCTCCAGCAGCTTCATGACGTTCGCCGGCGCGAAGAAATGCGCCCCGGCGACCTCCCGCGGCCGTTTCGTCGCGTTCGCCATGACGTCGGTGTCGATCGCGGAGGAGTTGGTGAGGAGCAGCGCCCCCGGTTTCATCACCGCGTCGAGCCGGGTGAAAACCTCCTTCTTGACATCGATCCTCTCGAACACGGCCTCGATCACGACATCGCAGTCCGCGATATCCTCGTAGCGGTCGACTGCCTCGATGAGCGCCAGCCGCCGGTCCATCTCCGCCTGCGAGAGGCTGCCGCGCTTCACGCTCACCGCGTAGTTCTCGCGCACGCGCGCAAGCCCCCTGTCGAGCGCCTCGCGCGTCGCATCGAGCACCTTCACGGGGATCGCGGAATCGGCGAAGCTCATCGCGATCCCGCCGCCCATGGTTCCCGCGCCGATCACGGCGGCCGTCCTCGCGCGGGAGGGCTGCAGGTCCTTCGGGGCGCCGGGGATCTTCGACACCTCGCGCTCGGCGAAGAACGCGTAACGGAGCGCTTTCGCCTCGTCGGAATTCTCGAGCTCCGCGAAGAGCCGCTTCTCGGTCTCCAGGCCCTCGTCGAAGGGCCGCGTGACGGCGGCTTCGACGCAGGCTATGCAGTGATACGGCGCCTTCTGATTGCGGGCGCGGCGCGCGATGGATTTGCGCATCGCCTCGAACATGCCGGGGTCCGCTTTCGCCTCGGCGATCCGGTCGGCGCGATCGCGCACCCGCGGCAGCGGCCGCGCGTGCGCGATTCTCTTCGCGTAGGCGATCGCCTCCCGCTTCAGGTCCTTGCCCTCGACGATCTCGTCGATGATGCCGAGCGCCTTCGCCTCGGGCGCCGGCACGTGGCGGCCGGTCACGATCATGTCCATCGCCGCCTTCGGGCCGATCAGGCGCGGCAACCGCTGCGTGCCGCCGCCGCCGGGCAGGATCCCGATCAGCACCTCGGGAAGCCCCACCTTCGCCTCCTTCACGGCGATGCGGTAGTGGCTGGAGAGCGCGTGCTCGAGACCGCCGCCCAGCGCGAACCCGTGGATCGCGGCGACGATCGGCTTCGCGCTCCCGTCGAGCACGTCGTGCGAGTAGCGCGCAGGCGTGGAGCGCGGCTTGCCGAACTGGCGTATGTCGGCGCCCGCGATGAAGCTCCTCCCGGCGCCGATCAGCACCATCGCCGTCACGTTCGGGTCCGCGTTGCCCTTGTCCACCGCCGCGACGATGCCCTCGCGCACGCCCGGACCGAGCGCATTCACCGGCGGATTGTCGATCGTGATGACTCCGATTCCGTCCTCTACCTCGAACCGGACCGTTTCCGCTTCCCCTCCGCTCATCGCCGTGTCTCCCCCTCTGCCACCACCGGGAATCACCCTCGCGGCCGATTCCCGATCACCCGTGCCGCCCTTGCGGGCAGTATAGACTATGCGCCTCGCGCGAAGGGCGGAAGTGCCGCTCCGGCGCGGCGGCGCGATATCCACTGGAGCACATCATGGCCCGGAAGAGGAACGGTTGGGGACTCATCGGGACGGGCCGCATCGCGGAAGACCGCGTGCTGCCGGGAATCAACGCGTGCGAAGTGAACCGCCTCGCCGCCGTGTGCAGCCGCGACCCGGCGCGGGCGGGCGCCTTTGCCGCGAAGTTCGGAGCCGCCCGCGCCTACACGAACTACGACGAGATGCTGCGCGATCCCGGCGTGACGGTGGTCGCGATACACACGCCGAACTCGCAGCACGCGGAGCAGGCGATCGCCGCGGCTCGCGCCGGCAAGCACGTCTTCTGCGACAAGCCCATGGCGACGAGCGTGGCCGACGCGGAGCGCATGGTGCGGGAATGCGAGCGGGCCGGTGTCAAGCTCGGCATCAACTTCCACAACCGCTGCATGCCCTGCTTCGTCGAGACCCGCCGGCTGATCGAGGCGGGCGAGATCGGCGAGCCGCAGATGGCGCAGTTCGAGGCGAGCCCCGGCGCGCGCCCGGGCGCACGGCTCGCGACGTGGAGAGTCGACGCGGGGCTCGCGGGACTCGGCACGACCTATTCGATCGGCGTGCACGTCTACGACATCCTGCGCTTCCTCGTCGGTTCCGAGGTCACGACGGTGTCGGCCTTCTTCGACACGGCGCCGGGCGTCATGGAGGAAGTGAACCTGTCGCTGCTGCGTTTCGCGAACGGCGTTCTCGCGCAGTTCAGCGTGCACGAGCAAACCCCCTGCCCGCACAACGATTTCGTGATCTACGGCAGCCGGGGCCGCATACTCGGCCGGGGGCTCACCCGCAGCCGGGCGGGCGGGGAACTGCTCGTCACCGGCGCCGGCGGCCGCACGCGCGCAACCGCGTACCCCGCGATCAACGCTCATGCGGAATGCGTCGCCGCGTTCAGCCGCGCACTCGCCGAGGGGCGCGACCCGGTCCCGTCGGGAATCGACGGGCTGCGCAGCGTTCAACTCACCGATGCAATGGCGCGCTCGGCGCGCGAGGGCGTGCACGTCCGACTCGCCGCCTAGACCGGGCACCGCGCGCGTTCGCCCCCCGCCTTCCCCGCCTGGCCGAGGAGGGGTCGCGCCAAGCGGCGGGGGGCGGAAGCGCGGCGTGATCAATCACTGCGGCCGCGAAACCGTCCCAGCCCTGCCAGCCCCAGCAGCGCGAGCGCAACCGTGGCGGGCTCGGGAACGGCGTTCGACAGGTCCACCACCCTCACGGTCGTCATGCGCTGCGCGTCGAAGAAGGGATTTTCCGGTTCGCCCGAAATCAAAAGCTCGAGGGTTTCGTCGAACAGGGAGCGCCCGGCCCCGAGCGCCCCGCCGAACGCGCTCACGTGGAGGCGCGTGGTGAGCTCGTAGAGTGCGCCCGGATTGAGCACGGCGTCGATCGCCAGGTTTTCGTAGATGCTCCAGTCGACGAGCTGCCTCAGATTCGAGCCGGCAGACTTGCCGTAGTGCGATTCCCCGATCAGCACGTGGTCGCGATCGAAGAGCAGGACATCGGCCGCCACGCTCGCATCCCCCTGGTTGTCGGCGATGAGCCGGCCTTCGAGGTTGCCGTAGATGTGCGCGAGGGTCGGCCCGGTCGACGACGGCGAGAAGATGAAGCTCCGGCTGACGGTGCAGGTCTTGGTGTCCCGGGGCAGGTGTCCGAGCGACTGGGCGTTGAGGCCCAGCGCCGCACCCGCCGGCGTCATGTCGGCGCAACTATCGGCGAGCACGGGATTGGCGACGATCTCACCCGCATCGAGATTCACGGTGAGCCCCGCGCCGCCGATTGGAACGGAGGGACCCGGTGTCCCGTACACCCCGTTCTGGTCGCTCAGGAGGTAGATGTTCTGGTGGCCGCCGCTGTTCGTGAACGCATTGCGGAACGAGAAATCGAAGCGATACATCCCGGCCGTGGTGAAGACCCCGTTGAAGGCACCGGCCTCGTTGAAGATCGTGGTGGTACTCGGGGGACTACCGAACGAAGGACTGGTACGGATTGCATCGGGAGCGGTCGCGGCCGCGCCGAAAACCACGTTCTGCTGGCCGAACGAATTGCCGAACGCCGTGTTCTGGTCGAGATCCACCGTCTGCGACACCGACGACGGGTTGGTGACGGTTATGCGGATGAAGTCGTCGGTGCCAAAGCCGCCCGGCCCCAGGCAGAAGCCACCCGTGCATCCGGGGTTGGCGAACGCGAGAGTGGGTGCGTTGTTCCAGGCGATCCAGCTCGTCAGACCCGGATTGATGTAGGTCGTCACCGACGCGAAGTCGTACTGCGCGCCGGGCGAACTGGTCGTGGTCACGAACGAGGTATCCACCGGCACGGAGAGGATCAGTGCTTCAGCGCGCTCACCCGGCACGCACGCGAGCATCGCGCCTGCAATCAGGGCGCTGCGTATCGGCTTCATCGGCCCTCCACCATTGAGTCGTTCTTCACCATGGGTGCGACGGCTTCCCCGCCTGGGCTGACCCCCGCGCACCTGGAGGCCGGGCACTCGCGCGTATGCCAAGCAACTTTCGTGCAAGGATCGCCCGCGATTCCGCGCTGCTCGCACAACTCTCTGATTATGACAAGTAATTGTCAGGTCTCTCGAACGGACGTGCCGTCAGCTCCCGTGTCGGCAGCGCAATCGTGTAAAGCCAGCTGACTGAGAATGAGTCTCCGTCCAGCGAATTACTCGCCGATTGCGTCCGGTGCACGGGTTTACCTCTTTGTTTTTCCGCCAGTACCGGGCTGTGCGCAGCAGACGTGGCGGCCGAAACAGCGTGTAAGGAAGGAAGAGCTGTTCAGCCTTTCTTCGGCGACCAGCCATAGGCCCTGGCGCAGGCGCCTCCCATCAGCATGGCCCGTTCGCCGTCGCTCAATCGGCCGGTCCGGCGAAAGGGCTCGACCGCCTGTTCGTAGTTGACCACCGCGAAGGCGCGGGTCCAATCGGTACCCCACAGGCAGCGCTCGAATCCCCAGGCGTCGAACACGCGGGCGAGCGGGTCCCAGATGTCCGGAAAGGGAAAGGGTTCGCGCGCCAGCGTGCATGCGCCGCTCACCTTGACCACTGCGTTCGGATGCCTGGCGAGAGCGAGCAGCTTCGGCAGATCGGCCCACGGCTCGCGCGGGGCGGGCGGAGTGCGCGGCTGCACGAGACCAAGATGGTCGACGATGAAGCGCGTGTCGGGGTGGCGGTCGATGAGCGCCGCAGCACCATCCAGATTGCCCGCGCAGGAGAGGTTGACCGGGAAGTCGTGGCGAACGGCTGCGCGCGCGATGCGGTCGAGACCCGGGTCGTTCGCGTCGCGCCCCATCTCCTTCCTCATCATGATGCGGATGCCGACTGTGCCCGGCGTCCTCTTCCAGTCGGCGATGACCTCGGCTACCGCCGGATCCTCCGGGTCGACCGGCTTGACGAGTGCGAAGCGGGCTGGGTGCGCTCGTTGTACTTCCACCGCGTAGCTGGCGTCGTACCGGTACAGCGAGTGGGCGGAAACGAAAATCGCGCCGTCGACGCCGACCCTGTCCATCGCCGCGACCATTTCGTCACCGGTAACGCGACCGGGCCAGTTCGGGACGGTGTGCCAGGGCCGTTTCGGCGTGTTCGCCTCGTAGGCATGAACCTGCGAATCGATGATCGGCATCGGGGAACGCCTCTCACGCTAAGTGGCAGAAGGCCGGGGCTCGTTCCGGCGGCGGAGAACGGCGACGCATGCGCCCGCGCTTTTCTCATTCGGGCTGGACCTTGGCGAACTTGATCACCCTGGCGGTGGTGACGGTATCCTGGGCGATGAACCTGCCGAACTCCTCCGGCGTCCTGCCCGGCGGCAGCCCCAACCCCATGTCGAGCAGTTTCCCCCGCAGCGCCGGCTCGGCGATCGCTTTCGTCGTCTCGTCGTGCAATCTCGACACGATCTCCCGCGGCAGGCTGGCCGGACCGAGCAGGCCGATCCAGCTCGAAAAATCGTAGCCTCGCACGCCCGACTCATCGAGCGTCGGCACGCCCGGCAGCGATTCGATGCGCCGCAGCGACGTGACGGCGAGCGCCCGCATGCGGTTCGATCGAAGGTATGGCGTCGCCGTCGGTGCCGGGCTGAACATGAAATAGATATGGCCACCCAGCAGGTCCGACATCGCGAGCGCCCCGCCCTTGTACGGGACATGCCTCAACTCCGTGCCGGTCATCATGCCGAAGAGCTCGGCGGAGAGATGCTGGGTCGCGCCGATGCCGGACGAGCCATAGGTCAGCAGGCCCGGTCTCGTCCTGGCGAGCGCGATGAAATCCTTCGTCGTGCGCGCGGGCAGGGACGGATGGACCACCAGCACGCTCGGCTGGATTACCATCAGCACGATCGGCGTCAGATCGCGCTGCGGATCGTACGGCAGATTACGGATAAGACTGGGCGCTGCGGAAACGCCTGATTGAGAAGCCACAAGCAGGGTGTAGCCGTCGGGGGGAGACTTGGCGACCGCAGCCGCGCCTATCGTGCCTGCCGCGCCGGCACGGTTTTCGACGATGAACTGCTGGCCCAGCGATTCGCCAAGCCTGGGCGCGACCAGCCGGCCCACGATGTCTATGCTCCCGCCCGGGGCGGAGGGCACGATCGCTCGCACCACCTTGGCCGGATAGTTCTGTGCACCTGCCGGCGATAGCCCCAAGGCAACTACCGCAAGCGCGACACCATAACGTCTCATCACGGTCTCCTGACAACGACGAAGGCGGGAGGCCGCGCCGCGGCCAGTCGCCGCCGCTACCGAATAACGAACAGTTCGTCGAGATTCGTGCGATCCGACAGGCGAATCGGGTCCTTTTCCGTAACGAGCACGAGATCCTCCAGGTGGTAGAAACAGTAATCCGGGTCCACCACCCGGGGTTCCGACGCGATCACCATGCCTGCTTCCAGCACGGTTTCGTCCATGGGCTGTATGCGCGGATTCTCGTGCAGCGCGATGCCGGTGCTGTGCCCGAAGAGCGAACCGCGGTACGAACCGCCCGCACTTTCGATGTCCCTCCTGGCTGCCTCGTAGAGGTCGCACGCCCTTGCGCCGGGGCGCAGCCGATCGATTGCCCGATACTGCACGTCGCGCGCTTTCCGGTACCAGGTGAGATGCCGCTCGCTGGCGTGGCCAATGGCGGCGAGGCGATAGAGATGGGAATAGTAGCCGTGGATCGCGGAGCGCACCCCGATCTTCAACATCTCCCCGTGCCCAAGCTCGCGCTCGCCAGACCAATAGTGGGTCGTGATCGTGTTGGGGCCTGAGGACACACCCCACGTGATGTCGCGAAACTCGCCGTGGCCGATCTCGAACAGGGCATCAGCCATGCCGCGCGCGAGCTTGTGCTCGGGATCACCCGGCTTCGCGCCACGCAAGGCGCGCTGCACCGCCTCGTCCGTACCCTCAGCCGCCAGCCTGAGCGCGTCGATTTCCGGCCGGGTCTTGACCATGCGCGTCCTGTCGAACACGCGGTCGCAGGAGGTGAGGCTCGCATGCGGCACGCGCTGCCGCAGATCGTCGTGGTAGTCCACGGTGACGTACTTGCGTTCGACGCCTATGCGCGAGCGTGCGAGGTTCTTCTCCTCCAGTACTGCCGCAACGCCTTTCATCGGCGAGTCGATGAATTCCGCGTAGGTCCGGACATCCTCCACCGAGGCGTAGCGCCGCGTCTGCGCCTCCTCGTTCTTGCACACGACCAGCGTGATGTCTCCGTCCACGGTGACAATGCCGAGCGCGAGGCGGTCGCGGATCAGCACCTGCGTCTGGATCTTCCAGCCGCCGAGGTAGAAGAAGTTCTCCGGCGACGCGACCACCGCGGCATCCAGCCCTGCGCTCTTCATTTCCCTGACGAGGACGGGCAGGTTGACGACCTTGCGCTTCATGCAGTGAAACCTTCCGGATGGATGCCGGTTCGCAAGCGGTCATCATACCGGAATCGAATGGCTCGCCAGCGTCATTCATCCCTCCCGTAGTGAATACGCCGGTAGGGCACGCTCGGCACCGCCCTGGAGATCCGCAGGTCGATCATCGTCGGGCCCGGCTTGGCGACGAACTCCTTGACGGCCTTCGTCAGCTGGTCGATGGAAGTCGCGTAGGCGCCGCGGCCGCCGAAGGACACCGCGACCTTGCCGAGGTCCGGCGTCGTGATCTCCGAGCCCCGCGTCTCCATCTTGTGCGCGTCGAGCTTGTAGTACTCCGCTCCCAGCGCCTCGTTGTTCATCACCACCACGAGGAGCGGCATGTCGTAGCGCACCGCGGTCTCGAACTCCGCGAGATGCATCATCACGCTCGCGTCCCCGTCGAGCAGCATCGCGGGCTTGCCGGTCGCCACCACGGCCCCCATCGCGGCGGGGAGCATCTGGCCGATGCAGCCGAAGAAATGCCCGCCCTGCACGAGACCACGCCGCCGCGTCATCAGCATGCTGCAGAAGGCGGAGGTCATCCCGCTGCCCGAGAGCAACCCGATCTCCGGCGGCACGATCTGGTCCATCACCATCACGGCTTCGCGCGGGTCGACCGTGCCGGGCTCGATCTGGAACTCGGTGCGGTCGGCGTTGTGGTTGAGGAGCTTCGACCTGACATCCGGCGTGCGGTAGCCCGTGTTCTTCACGCCGCGCCCGGCGAGCACTTTCTCCAGTTCCTCGACCCCGATCCTCGCGTCAGCCTGCACGTACGCATCGGCGGCCCTGCCCCCGCCCATCATCAGGTGCGCCTTCTGATCGATATGGACGTAGCGGGCGTTGGGGTACATGTAGCCGTTCTCGAGCGTGTGGCGGTTGAGACTCGCCCCGACCCCGACCACGCAATCCGCCTCGTGGGCAAGCTGCATCGCCGTGCGCGAGCCGTAGACGCCCGAGATGCCCGCGTGGTACTCGGACTCGTTGAGGAACGTCTTGGTGAGGAGCGTCGTCAGGATCACCGCGCCGATGCGCTCGGCGAGCTTCAGCACCGCCTGCCCGGCGCCGGACCACTGGGCGCCCCGCCCCACGATGATCACGGGCTTCTTCGAGCTCGCGAGGACGTCGGCGGCCCGCTCCAGCGCTCGCGCGTCGGGATGCACCGCCCCCCGCGTGAAAACCTCGGAGGACGTCTTGTAGGGCTCGTCGTCGTCGAATTCCTTCTGCTGGATGTCCATCGGGCACGACAGCATGATCGGGCGGCTCTCGAGCTTCGCGAGGTAGAAGGCCTTGCGCACGGCGTCGTCGGCCTGATCGGGCGCGAGCAGCCGCACGAACCCGGTTTCGCAGGCCGCGGCGAAACGCGACTGATCGAGGAATTGCGAGTATTCCTCGTCGGTGCTCGGCGCCTCGCCGCAGAACGCCACGACCGGCGAACTCGCGCGGCTCGCGGTCACGAACGCCGTGGCGAGCTGGGTCACGCCGGGCCCGCAGGTCGCGGTGGCCACACCCGGGGTGCGCGTGGTTCGCGCGTAACCGTCGGCCATCCCGAGCCCGGCTCCCTCGTGCCGGACCTCGTGGATCTTCACGCCCAACCGGTCAAGCTCGTAGATCCAGTACATGTTGCCGTCGCCCATCATGCCGAACGTCGCGCTCGTGCCTTCGGCCTTGAATGCCTGCGCGAGCCTCTTGTACACCTTCATCACCGCAGCCCTCCCTTCACCGTTGAACCATGCATTCGAAATGTCAAGGCACCCCGCCCCGGGCCCGGGACGCGACGGGCGCCGCTCCCTCGCCCGGCGCATCCTATCGCGATGGCGGCGTGCCTTCGGTCTTCTCGAAATCGATCCGCTCCGTCACCGGCAGCCCCTGAAGGTGCCGGCGCAGGCAGTCGAGCCCCAGCTCCGCCGCGCCGAGCCGCACCCAGTCGCGCCCGCCGACGATGCGGCTGCGGCGCGAGACGATGCCCGATTCGGTCGCGATGGCGAGGCAGATGCTGCCGGCGAACTCGATGCGGTCGGGACCCTCGTCGAGGTCGATCAGCACGGCGAGCGCGTGCGTGGCGGCCGTGCGATGCCGCGCGGCGCGCGCCACGGCCTCGGCCGTGCGCACCGACACCCCGCCGGTACTCGGCACGCCTTCGACTCCCGCGGCCGCGCAGACTTCCCCGAGGTCGCGGGCCGCGAGGCCGCGGCGCACGACCCTCTCGGCGCCCGGCAGATGCCCGATGCGGGCGCAGATCAACCCGCTCGTGAAGGTCTCGACGACGGTGAGCGTCGCGTTGCGCCTCGCGAGCTCCGCCACGATGACGCCTTCGAGCGTCTGGTCGTCCTCGGCCAGTATGAAGTTGCCGAACCGCCGGCGTACCTCCTGCTCGACCGGGGCGAGCTTGCGCGCGATGTCCTCGGCATCCGCCCCGCGCACGGTGAGCTTGGTTTCGAGCTCCGGGTAGTGCGCCCGGAATCCGAGCTTGACCGCCCCCTCGGGCGCGAGCGCCTCGACCCCCTGAAGCAGCGTGTCGGCGTGCGACTCCCCGATACCGTAGGAGTGGAACCGCTTCAACCGGATCGCGACCTGCACGCCGCTCATCGCCATCAGGCGCGGGACGATCTCCTGCTCCAGCATGCGCCGCAATTCCCGCGGCACCCCCGGCGTGAAGAAGAACCGCGCGTGGCCGATCGTCACCGCGAAGCCGCACGCGGTGCCGACGGGATTGTCGAGGATCTCCGAGCCCCGCGGCAGCATCGCCTGCTTGCGGTTGCTGGAGGGCATGGGACGGCCGCGGCGCTGGAAGTACTCCTCCATGCGGGAGAGCCACTCCTCGCTAAGAACGAGTTCCACGCCCGCGGCGCGGGCCGCGATCTCCTGCGAGAGATCGTCCACCGTCGGGCCGAGGCCGCCGTTCACGATGACCGCATCCGCGCGCTCGCCGGCGAGCCGGAACGCGGTGAGGAGGCTCTCGCGATCGTCGCCGACCGTCGTCTCCCACGCCACGGAGAGCCCGAAGTCCTCCAGCTTCTGCGTGATGTAGCTGAAGTTGGTGTTGACGATCTTGCCGGTCAACACTTCGTCACCGGTGCAAATCACTTCGATGCGCATGTCGGCCCACTCGCTCAACCCCGCCGCGGTCGGGACCGCGTTTATAGCGCAATGCCCGGGCGCCGGGTTGGGTAGTGCGAATCACTCCCGCGTTGTCCGCCGGATCATACCGGATGCAGCGGCTCGTGCGCCCGCCGGCGGGACCTCGAACAGGCACAAGAGAAGACGAAAGGAGTACCGATATGTCCAGACTGTGGTTACAAGGGGCCGCAATCGCGGCCGCCGCCTGCATCGCGATCACCTCGGCGGCCGCTCAAGCCGCGCCGCGGGGGACCTTGCAGGCATTTGCGGGCGAGCAGGAGATATCCGATCTCTTCAGGCGCTGGGCGGAGGAGCGCAAGCGCAGGGAAAGCGAGGAGCGTGCCCCGCGCAACGAGGCCCCCCCGGCCGCCCCGGCGGCGGGCGCGCTGCTCGCGCAGCAATCCGCGGGCACGGCCAAGGCGGTGGAAGCCGCCGCGGATTCGATCACCAGCGTCCAGCATGCGGGCGTGGACGAAGGGGGCATCGTCAAGCGCCACGGCGACCATCTCGTCATCCTGCGGCGCGGGCGGCTCTTCACCGTGAAGGTGGGCGAGAACGAGCTCACACCGGTATCCACGGTCGACGCATTCGGCGCCGGGATCGATCCGCGCGGCGCGTGGTACGACGAACTCCTCGTGTCCGGCAATACGATCGCGGTGATCGGCTACAGCTACGCCCGCGGCGGAACCGAGATCGGACTCCACGAAATCTCGCGCGCCGGGCGTCTCGCCCACAAGGCGACCTACCACCTGCGCTCGAACGACTACTACTCCTCGCGCAACTACGCGAGCCGGCTCCTCGGCACCAGGCTCGTGTTCTACACGCCGCTCAAGCTCGATCCGTGGGGTGGCGACCCGTGGTCCTCGTTTCCCGCCATGCGGCGCTGGCGGCCCGGCGCGAGCGCCTCGGACTTCCGGCCAATCGCCCCCGCGACGCGAATCTACCGCACCGACGAGCCGCTCGACCCGTGGCAGGGAGTCGCACTGCACACGGTCACGGTGTGCGACCTCGAAAAGGCCGAGATGGATTGCGAGAGCACCGCGGTCATGGGGCCGCCGGGGCGCGTGTTCTACGTCTCGAGCGGCGCGGTGTACGTCTGGACGACGGCATGGAGCCGCCGGCACGCGCCGGCCGCGCCGGCCTCCGCACTCTTCCGGATCCCGCTCGACGGCTCCGCGCCGACCGCGCTGAAGGTGGCGGGGAGCCCGATCGACCAGTTCTCCTTCCTCGAAGGCGACGACGGTCACCTGAACGTGCTCGTCCGCGCGCGGGGCCGCGGCGAGGCCATGTGGGGAGCCGAACGCAATGCAGGGGCTTACGCACTGCTGCGCATCGCGCTCGACGCCTTCTCCGACGGCCGCGGCGCCGCGCCCGAGGCGGCGTACAAGGCGCTGCCGCGACCGGCCGGCCACGCGATCCATAACCGCTACGTCGGCGCCTACCTCCTCTACGGCGCCGGGGCAGGCTGGCGCGGCGCGCGGCGCACGCTCCACGCGCCCGTCTACGCCGTGCGTTACGCGGGCGATGCACCGGCGCAGGAGATCGCGCTGGCGCACGGCGTGGACCGCATCGAAGCGCTCGGAGCGGACGCCGTGGTGATCGGGTCCGACGGCCGGGACCTGCACTTCACGAGCCTGCGTCTCGCGGACGCGGCAAGCGCGCAGGACCGCTACACGCGCAAGGACGCCGCGCAGGGCGAAACCCGCAGCCACGGTTTCTACTACAAGACGGAAAGCGACGGCGCCGGCACCGTCGGGTTGCCCATCATTGCCGGGGACCGCGCCGCCTCGCAGCAGCTGCGGCGGGAGTCCGCCGCGGTGCTGTTCCTGCGCAACCGGTCGCTGCGGCTCTCCGAGCTCGGCGCGCTCGAATCCCACCCGGATGCCGGGGCGAACGACGGCTGCCGCGCCTCGTGCGTGGACTGGTACGGCAACTCGCGCCCGCTTTTCATCGGCAACCGCGTGTTCGCGCTGATGGGCTACGAAATCGTCGAGGGCGAGATCACCCGGAACCGCGTTTCGGAAACACGGCGGGTCAACTTCGCGCCGGTGACGGTGGGGCTCGCACGCTGAAGGGGAAGAGGACGGAAGTGATGAGGCGATGGTGCTCCACCGGTCCTCCCGGTCATCACCCTCACCTCGTCACCCGCATCTCGTCACCATGCTGTTGATTCAGCGAGAGAAATCGCGTATCATCCGCCCCTTTTCGCGCCGTCCCTTCTGGCCGGCGGACCGGTCGAACGAGCGCCATGACGACAGCCGACGAAGTCTCCCGCCGCCGCACCTTCGCGATCATCTCCCACCCGGACGCGGGCAAGACGACGCTGACGGAGAAGCTGCTCCTCTACGCCGGCGCGATCCACATCGCGGGCAGCGTGAAAGCGCGCAAGGCCTCGCGCTACGCCACCTCGGACTGGATGGAGATCGAGAAGCAGCGCGGGATTTCGGTGGCGAGCTCCGTCATGCAGATGGAGTACCGCGACTGCGTGCTGAACCTCCTCGACACGCCGGGCCACCGCGACTTTTCCGAGGACACTTATCGCGTCCTGACGGCCGTGGATGCGGCGTTGATGGTGATCGACGCCGCGAACGGCATCGAGCCGCAGACGCTGCGCCTGCTGGATGTGTGCCGCGCGCAGAAGACCCCGGTCATCACCTTCGTCAACAAGATGGACCGCGAGGTCCGTGAACCGCTCGACCTCGCCGACGAGATCGAACGCACGCTCGGCATGCCCGTGGTCCCCTGCACCTGGCCGGTCGGCATGGGCAAGAGCTTCAAGGGGGTGTTCGACCTGCGCACGAAGCGCATGCGCGTCTTCCGCCCGGGCGAGGATCGCGTCGGCGGCGACGACGAGATCATGGAGGGGCTCGACGATCCCGCGTGCGCCGAGCGCTTCGGCGACACCTTCGCGCGCGCCAGGCACGATATCGAGCTCGTCGGCGGCGTGTCGCCGGAATACGACCGCGGTGCCTTCCTCGCGGGCGGGCAGACCCCGCTCTTCTTCGGATCGGCCATCAACAATTTCGGCGTGCGCGAAGTGCTCGACGCGCTGGTCGAATTCGCCCCGCCACCGCGGCCGCGTGCCGCCCTCCAGCGCACGGTCGATCCCGTGGAGCCGAAGTTCGCCGGCGTCGTCTTCAAGATCCAGGCCAACATGGACCCGGGGCACCGCGACCGCATCGCCTTCATCCGCGTGTGCTCCGGCCACTTCGAGCGCGGCATGCGGTTGACCAACTGCCGCACCGGCAGGGAGTTCCGCCCGAACAGCGTCGTCTCCTTTCTCTCGCAGCGGCGCGAGCTGGTGGAGGACGCATGGGCCGGCGACGTCATCGGCATTCCCAACCACGGCGCGCTGCAGCTCGGCGACACGCTGACCGAGGGCGAGGAACTCCAGTTCACGGGGCTGCCCTTCTTCGCCCCGGAGCTCTTCCAGACCGTCGAGATCGCCGATCCCCTGCGCAGCAAGCAGTTGCGCGCCGGGCTCGCCCAGCTCGGCGAGGAGGGCGCGATACAGGTCTTTCGCCCCATCGCCGGCGGCTCGCTCCTGCTGGGTGCCGTGGGCAATCTCCAGTTCGACGTCGTCGCGCACCGCCTGCGCCACGAGTATGGTTGCGAGGCGCGGCTCGCGCCCGCCCGCTACACGATGGCGCGCTGGGTCAGCGCCGCGGATCCGCGGGAAATGAAACGCTTCATCGAGGCCAACGCGCACCGCGTCGCGCACGATGCGGTCGAGGCGCCGACCTTCCTCGCCTCGCACAAGGCCGAGATCGAGGTCGCGCACGAGCACTGGCCCGCGGTCCGCTTCCACGCCCTGCGCGAGCACGCGGGACTCGTGTTTCACCGGCACCCCGGATGATGCGGCCCCGCCGTTTGCCCGGGGAGTCCGGAGCCCTCCGCAGCCGGTGAGGAGGAGGCAACGGCCGGGAGCGCGGCATGAAACTCCGGTTTCCTCCGTTTCCTCCCGTTCGCTGCATGCAAAGCACTGCGCCCGGCGCTAGAATCCCCGGATGAATCCCGCCCGGGCGCGCGACTGGCGCACACCGACCGTCGTGCTGGTCTGCGGCGGCATCCTGCTCACCATCGGGATGGGCGTGCGGCACGGTTTCGGTCTCTTCCTCCAGCCGATGACCGCCGACCTCGGCTGGGGCCGCGAGACCTTCGCGTTCGCGCTCGCGCTGCAGAACCTGGTGTGGGGCGCATCCCAGCCGGTCACGGGGATGATCGCGGACCGCTACGGCGCCGGCCGCGTGCTGCTCGCGGGCGTGCTCCTGTACGTCGCCGGGCTCGTCCTCATGGCGTATTCCTCGAGCCCGCTCGATCTTGCCCTGAGCGCGGGCGTGCTGATCGGCATCGGTCTCTCCGGGACCACGTTCAGCGTGGTCTTCGGTGTCGTCGGGCGCGCCGTGCCGCCGGGGAAGCGCAGCATGGCACTCGGCATCACCGCCGCGGCGGGCTCGTTCGGGCAGTTCTCCCTGCTGCCCATGGAGCAGGCCTTGATCACCCAGCTCGGCTGGTTCCAGGCGCTGCTCGCGATCGCCGCGATCGCGCTGCTGATGGCGCCGCTATCGGCGGGACTTGTCGAGCGGCGCGCGGGTCCGGCGGCATCCGCCGCGCGGCAGTCCACCACCGACGCGATCCGGGAGGCGCTCGGCCATCGCGGGTTGATCCTGTTGACGCTCGGCTTTTTCGTGTGCGGCTTCCAGGTGACGTTCATCGGCGTGCACTTCCCCGCGTTCGTGCTCGACCGCGGTCTCACGGCGGAGACCGGCATGGTGGCGCTCGCGCTCATCGGGTTCTTCAACATCCTGGGCACGTACCTCGCGGGCTGGCTGGGCGGACGGCTCAGCAAGAAGTACCTCCTGTCCTCGCTCTACTTCGGGCGCAGCATCGTGATCCTCGTGTTCCTGTTCGCGCCCATCTCGCCCGCGTCGGTATACCTGTTCGCCGCCGCCATGGGCTTTTTGTGGCTCGCGACCGTGCCGCTCACGAACGGCATCATCGCCCAGATCTTCGGCGTTCAGTACCTGTCGATGCTGGGCGGCTTCGTCTTCCTCAGCCACCAGATCGGGAGCTTCCTCGGGGTGTGGCTCGGCGGGTTCCTGTACGACCGGACGGGATCGTACGACCTTGTATGGACGATCTCGATCGGGCTCGGCGTGGTTGCCGCGATCCTCAACCTGCCGATCGACGACCGCGAGCTGCGGCGCGCGCCGCGTCCGCAGACCGTATAGATCCGCCCCGGAATCTGCCGCCGATGAACGCCGATAGACGCCGATGTCGTGAAGGTGTGTCCCCGGTCGATCCTGCAACCGGTGCCCCGGTCCCTCGCCCGTTGCAGGTCTTTCCCGATCCTGTCGGCGTTCATCGGCGTTCATCGGCGGCTGAACCGATCCGCACGTGACAGCGATAGCAGCACGGGCCCCGGTCGACCTCGAGCGCCAGCGCGAGGTCGCCGCGCGGCTGCGCGAGTTCCTGCCCGCCGCAGCCGTGCTGTGGGAGGCGGAAGACGTGACGCCCTACGAGTGCGACGGCCTCTCGGCCTACCGGCAGGTGCCGATGGTCGTCGCGCTGCCGCGGACCGAGGAGGAAGTCCGCCGCATCCTCGCGTCGTGCCACGCGCTCGGCGTGCCGGTCGTCGCGCGCGGCGCGGGCACCGGGCTCTCGGGCGGCGCGCTGCCGCTCGGCGACGGCGTGCTCCTCTCGCTCGCCCGTTTCACGCGCATACTGGAGATCGACCCGGTGGCGCGGAGCGCGCGCGTCGAGCCCGGGGTGCGCAACCTCGCCATCTCCGAGGCGGCCGCGGCCCATGGCTTGTACTACGCGCCGGACCCCTCCAGCCAGATCGCGTGCACGATCGGCGGCAACGTCGCGGAGAACGCCGGTGGCGTGCATTGCCTGAAGTACGGCCTGACGGTGCACAACATTCTGAGACTTCGCGTCGCGACGATCGAGGGCGAACTGCTCGAGATCGGCGGCGAGGCGCTCGACGCCGCCGGCTACGATCTGCTCGCGCTGCTGACGGGCTCCGAGGGGCTGCTCGCCGTCGTCACCGAGGTGACGGTCAAGCTCCTGCCGAAACCGGCCTTCGCGCAGGTCGTCATGGCCTCGTTCGACGACGTCGAGAAAGCGGGAAACGCCGTCGCGAGCGTGATTGCCGCCGGCATCGTCCCCGCGGGACTGGAAATGATGGACCAGGCGGCGACCCGGGCGGTCGAGGAATTCGTGCACGCGGGCTACCGCACCGACGCGACGAGCATCCTGCTCTGCGAATCCGACGGCACGCGCGAGGAAGTCGAGGGCGAGGTGCGCCGCGTGCGCGAGGTGATGGAGGCGTGCGGCGCGGTGCAGACGCAGGTTTCCCGGGACGACGCCGAGCGGTTGCGCTTCTGGGCGGGGCGCAAGGCGGCCTTTGCGGCGGCCGGCAGCATCTCGCCCGACTACTACTGCATGGACGGCACCATACCGCGCCGCAGGCTCGGCGAAGTGCTGCGGCGCATCGCGGAGCTCGAGCGCAAGTACGGGCTGCGCTGCGCGAACGTCTTTCACGCGGGCGACGGCAACCTTCACCCGCTCATCCTCTACGACGCGAACCGGCCGGGCGAGATCGAGCGCACCGAGGCGTTCGGCGGCGAGATCCTCGAACTGTGCCTCGCGGCCGGTGGCACCATAACCGGCGAACACGGCGTCGGGGTCGAGAAGATCAACCAGATGTGCGCGCAGTTCGGCGCGGGCGAGTTGACGGCCTTTCACGCGGTGAAGCACGCGTTCGACGAACGCGGGCTGTTGAATCCCGGCAAGGCGGTGCCGACATTGCATCGCTGTGCGGAGTACGGGCGCATGCACGTGCACGCGGGAGAGGAGAAATTCCCGGACCTGCCCCGTTTCTAGCAGGGGCTCCGCGGCTCGCATGGATCGCGCCGTCCGACACCTGAGCGAGGCGATACGCAAGGCGGCGGCCAGACGGCGCCCGTTGCGGATTCGCGGCGGGGGCAGCAAGGATTTCTACGGCGGCGAACCGCGCGGCGAGCCGCTGGATGTGACCGTGCACCGCGGCATCGTCGCCTACGAGCCCACCGAGCTCGTCATCACGGCCCGCGCGGGGACCGCGCTCGCCGAGATCGAAGCCGCGCTGGCCGGACACCACCAGATGCTCGCGTTCGAGCCGCCGCATTTCGGAGTCGCGGCCACGCTGGGCGGCTGCGTCGCGGCGGGCCTCTCCGGCCCGCGCCGTGCCGCGGCCGGCTCCGTGCGCGATTTCGTGCTGGGCGTGCGCGTGCTCGACGGCAACGGCACGGCGCTGCGCTTCGGCGGCGAAGTCATGAAGAACGTCGCGGGCTTCGATATCTCGAGGCTGATGACCGGCGCGCTCGGGACCCTCGGCCTGCTCACCGAGGTTTCGCTGAAAGTACTGCCTGCGCCGCCCGCCGAAGCGACCCTGCGCCGCGCCTGCCCGCCGGCCGACGCGCTCGCCCTGATGAACGACTGGGCCGGGAAACCGCTGCCGGTCTCGGCGACGGTTTTCCGCGACGGCGAACTGACGGTGCGCCTCTCCGGTGCCGGTCCGGCCGTGGCTGCGGCGGCAAGAACGATCGGCGGCACGCTCGTCGATGCCGCGGACGCCGAGCGCTTCTGGTCCGGCATGCGGGAGCAGACGGACGACTGGTTCCGCGCGGATACGCCGTTGTGGCGGCTGTCGGTCCGCTCCAGCGCGCCGCCGCTCCCCATTGACGGCGAGCACCTGCTCGAGTGGGGCGGCGCGCAGCGGTGGGTGAGGACCACCGCGGATACCGCGGTGGTGCGGCACGCGGCGCGCTCGGCCGGCGGGCATGCGACCCTCTTCCGGGGCGCGGGGCGCGCCGCGGGCGTGTTCCATCCGCTCCCCGCGCCGCTCATGGCGCTGCACCGGCGGCTCAAGCATGCATTCGATCCGGCTGGTATCCTGAATCCGGGGCGGCTTTATCCGGACTTGTGAGGCGGGGGATCGGGAACGTGGGACCGGGACCTTCGGTTCCAGCGGAGCGAGTTGATCGCGGGATTTGCACCAGTATCGAGTCGCCAGTCCCTGTCGAACGATGGCAAACAACTTCCTCGAGCAGCTCGTCGCCGAATGGTACGAGTATCGCGGCTACCTCGTCCGGCGCAATGTCGCCGTGGGCCGGCGCCCGCGCGGCGGTCACGAGGCCGAGCTCGATCTCGTTGCGCTGAACCCGGTGACGCGCCACCTCGTGCACCTCGAGCCATCGATGGACGCGGAGAGCTGGGTGACGCGCGAGCGGCGCTTTCGCCGCAAGTTCGACGCCGGCCGGCAGTGGATACCGGGACTGTTCCCCGGCCTTCGCCTGCCGGCGGAGATCGAGCAGGTCGCCATACTGGTCTCCGCCAGCAAGGCGAACCACCCGACGCTCGGCGGCGGGAAGGTCCTGCTCGTCGCCGACCTCATGCGCGAGATCATGGAGGAACTCGCCGAGAAGCGATCGCACCAGAGCACCGTGCCCGAGCACCACGTGCTGCTGCGCACGCTCGAGCTCGTGGTCGAGTACCGCAGGAAGGTCTTCGCGACGCTGCGGTAAGTATCACGAAGAACTGAACCGCCATTGTGCAAACAAACCTCGCTGACTTCATCCGCGATACCCCCGACGGGCTGGAGGCTGACGCGATCCTGCGGAAGTGCGTCCACTGCGGCTTCTGCACCGCGACCTGTCCCACCTACCAGCTCCTCGGCGACGAGCGCGACGGCCCGCGCGGGCGCATCTACCTCATCAAGCAGGTGCTGGAGGGCGCCGCGCCCACCGCGCGGACCCTGCTGCATCTGGACCGCTGCCTCACGTGCCGCGCGTGCGAGACGACCTGCCCCTCGGGCGTGAAGTACGGGCGGCTCCTCGACATCGGCCGGCGCGTCGTGGAGGAAAAGGCGGGGCGCGGCGCCGCCGCGGCCGCGTGGCGCGCCGCGCTGCGCGCGGTGATTCCGCATCCGTCGCGGTTCGGCGCGCTGCTCGCGCTCGGGCGGCTTGCGCGCCCGCTCCTGCCCCCCGCGATCCGGAACAGGGTGCCCGCCCCCGCCCCGCCGGCCGGCGAGTGGCCCGCGGCGCGGCACGATCGCAGGATGCTGGTCCTCGAAGGCTGCGTCCAACCGGCCCTCTCGCCCGCCACCAATGCCGCCGCGGCGCGGGTGCTCGACCGCATCGGCGTCTCGCTGGTTCGCGTCCCCGCCGGTGGCTGCTGCGGCGCCGTCTCGTTTCACCTCGGCGCCGAGGAGGCGGCGCGCGGCGAGATGCGCCGCAACATCGACGCGTGGTGGCCGCATGTCGAAGCCGGCGCCGAAGCGATCGTCGTCACCGCGAGCGGCTGCGCGGTCACCGTCAAGGACTACGGCCACCTGCTCTCGCGCGACTCCGCATACGCCGACAAGGCGCGGCGCATCGCCGCGCTCGCGAAGGACGTGAGCGAAGCGGTCACCGTCGAAGCGAAGAAGCTGGCGGAATCCATCACCCGGCACGCATCACCCATCAACCGCCCTCGCATCGCCTTCCACGCGCCGTGCACCCTCCAGCACGGACTGAAGCTCGGGGGACGGGTGGAGTCGCTGCTCGCGGCCCTCGGCTACGAGCTCGTTGCCGTTGCCGCTTCCCACTTGTGCTGCGGCTCGGCCGGAACGTACTCGATCCTCCAGCCCGATCTCTCGCAGCGGCTGCTCGCCGGGAAGATCGCGGCGCTCACCCGCGAATCGCCGTCGGAAATCCTCACCGCCAACATCGGCTGCCAGGCCCATATCCAGAGCGGCACCGACCTGCCCGTGCGGCACTGGATCGAGGCGCTGGACGGGACGCTCTCGCGGGCAGGGTGAGCGGGGCTGCGCGAAGCGGGAGCCCGGCACGCGCAGCCGGCGCAGACCTCTTTCAGCCGGTGTCATCGCGGCGTATCGCGCGAGGGGATGCACCACATCCAGACCGCGAGCAGACCGCCGAGAACGGCAAGCAACCCCCGCAACAGGGTCCCCTCCACGAAGAACGCGATCGAGGTCGCGCGCAGGAAACACGGCGTCGCCGGCAATACCGGCAGCACCACGCCGGCGATGCCGATCGCGACGAACGCGAGCCCGAGGGCGACCAGCGCGGCGCGCACGATGCGCGAGTCGTGCGCTCGAACGTGACGGGAGTAGTCGATGCGCTCGTTCACGAGAACCACTTGTACTTTTTCTCCGACCGGCGTACGCTCGTACCCGACTTGTACTTTTCGGTTCAAGGGCGTACGATCAGCCGCACCTTGCACCGTCGGAGAACAACGGCATGCTCGATCTCAAGCCTTCCGCCGCCTCGCGCAATTTCGTTCTCGCGGCCCGCGGGCCGGCGCGGGAGCGGGCGCCGCGGTGCGCGACCTCGCTCGACGTTCCCGTCTACGAGCAGGAATTCTGGACGAGCCGGCAGCGCCAGGCGAGCCCCATCCACGAGATCTCCTACCGCGCCTGCTTCAAGCCGCAGCTCCCGGGCTACTTCATCGAGCGCCTGAGCGCCGAGGGCGATCTCGTCTACGACCCGTTCAGCGGCCGCGGCACCACCGCGATCGAGGCGGCGCTGCGCGGGCGCGGCGTGATCGCGAACGACGTGAACCCCCTCTCCGCGATCCTCACCTACCCGCGCCTGGAGCTGCCGAGCGTCACCGAGATCGACGCGCGGCTGCGCTCGCTGCGCTTCCCCGCCCGGCCCCCGAGCGGACTCGACCTCTCCATGTTCTTCCACCCGGACACCGAGTACGAGATTCTCGGGCTCCGCGAGTACCTGCACCGCCGGGCGAGGAGCGGCAGGGAGGACGGCGTGGACCGCTGGATCCGCATGGTGGCGACGAACCGGCTGACGGGCCACTCGCCGGGCTTCTTCTCGGTGTACACGCTGCCGCCCAACCAGGCGGTCTCGCCCGGGGACCAGGTCCGCATCAACGCCCGCCTGAAGCAGGAGCCGGAGTACCGCGACATCCGCGCGCTCATCCTCAAGAAGAGCATGCAGCTCCAGGGCCGGCTCGGGGCGGCCGAGCGCTGGCGCCTGCGCAAGGCGGCGGAGAATGCGCTGCTCCTCTCCCGTGACGCGCGCGCCACCGCGGAGATCCAGGACGGCGCGGTTCAGCTCACCGTGACCTCTCCGCCCTTCCTCGACGTGGTGCAGTACGCGCGGGACAACTGGCTGCGGTGCTGGTTCAACGCGCTCGACGCCGAGGCGATCGGCTCGCGCATCACCATGGCGCGCGAGGTCGAGGACTGGACCGCCGTCATGGCGCCGGTTTTCGCCGAGCTCCATCGCGTGACGCGCCCGCGCGGCTGGGTCGCGTTCGAGGTGGGCGAAGTGCGCCGCGGCGCGGTGCGGCTGGAGGAGATCGTCGCGCCCGCCGGCGCCGCCGCCGGATTTTCCTGCGAGGCGATCCTCATCAACGCGCAACGCTTTACCAAGACGGCGAACATCTGGGGAGTCGAGAACAACCGGCTCGGCACCAATTCCAACCGCATCGTCCTGTTCCGCAAGCATTGAGGGCGCGTCATGAAGCCGCGACGCCGCTGCCGCGAGGCGCACCGTTCGGGGCGCGGAAGCTGCCACCCGGGCCGCAGGAAGCGCTGCGCTACCCGTATCCGCGCCTGCCGGCGCGCGCGGTAGCCTCATCCTACGGGGAATTCGCAGGGCGCAAGTCCGCCGAAGTCCCCAGCCGGCGCGCGCGCCGGGAGGAACGGCTGCGCCGTCACGGCCTTCGTCCTCAGTGACCGCCTCCCGTCCCCGGCATCCACGCCGTCGGCGCGAGCGCCTGCTCTTCGCTGATGCAGTCGAGCACCACCGGTCTGCCCATCGCGAACGCGCGCGGCAGCAACTCGGCGAGCTGCCCGGGCTTCTCCACCCGGAAGCCCGCGCAGCCGAACGCCTCGGCCGCCTTCGCGAGGTTCGCCTCCTTCGAGAAGCGCCAGATCTCGCCAGAGAGCGTGTCCCGCTTCTCCTTGTAGGCCGCGTTCACCAGCGGGATCTCCTGGCTGAGGGAGCTGTTGTTGTTCACCACCACCACGAGGTGGATGCGATGGCGCGCCGCGGTCTCGAGCTCGGTCATGTGGTAGTAGAGCCCGCCGTCGCCCGTGAAGAGCACCACCGGCCGGTCCGGCAGCGCGCACTTCACGCCCATCGCGCCGGGAAGCCCCCACCCGAGCGAGCCCTCGCAGCGGATGTAACGCTGGCCGGCGCCGAGATCCACCATCTGCCCCGTCCACATCCCCGCGTGGCCGGTGTCGGACACCAGCACGCCGTTACCGGGCAGCGCGTCGGTCACTTCCTTGCACAGCCGTTCGGGACGCAGCGGCACGGCGGTGGAATTGCGCATCGCCTCGGCCTTCTCGCGCCACTCGGCCACGATTTCACGCGTGCGGCCGGTCCACGCCTTCGCCGCCTCGGGCGACTTCGGCGCGGCCGCCGCCACCATCGCCGCCAGCGTGGCCTTCGCGTCGCCATGGAGCGAGACCCTGTTCGGGTAGTTGCGGCCGAGCTCTTCCGCGTCGATGTCGAGCTGGATCACCGCCGTGCCCGCCGCCGGAATGCGCCAGTTCGTCGTGACCTGTCCGCCGGCGTGGGTGCCGACGAAGAACACCAGATCCGCCTCGGAGACGACGCGGTTCGCGCAGGCTCGCGAGTAGGTCCCGCACACGCCGACCGAGAGCGAATGGTGGTCGGATATGGCCCCCTTCGCGGTGAGCGAGCTTGCAACCGGCAACTGCAGCTTCTCCGCCAGCGCGACGAGTTCCGCCTCCGCCTGCGAGGACACCACGCCGCCGCCCGCGACGATCACGGGCCTCTTCGCGCCGGCAAGCATCGCCACCGCGGCGCCGACGCTCGCCGCCCCGGCCACCGGCCGGAACGGGGGTATGGCGCGGAACTGTTCCTCCACGAGCGGCGTGAGATCGGCGTCCGTTTCGATCGCCTGTCCCTGCGAGCCCTTGATCCGCAGGTGCACCGGTCCCGGCGCGCCCGAGGTCGCGGTGCGGAACATCTGGCGCAGGAGGTCGGGAAGCCGTGCGAGGTCGTCGAGGTACAGGTTGCGCTTGGTGACGGCAGCAAACTGCTCGAAGTCCTCCACCTCCTGGTACGCGTGGCGGTAGCGCCAGCTGCTTTGCGGCCCCCCCGTGATGGCGATGACCGGCGTGTGCGCCATGAAGGGATCGCGCAGCCCCGCGGCGAGGTTGGAAGCCCCGATCTGCTGGGCAAGGCATACGCCCGGCGCGTTGCGCGCCCGGGCGTAGCCGTCCGCCATGTAGGCGGCGGCCTTCTCGCCATGCGTGAGTATCTTCTGGATGCCGAGGCCGTCCATCTCGGCAAGCGCGTCCATGAGGATGGTGGGCACGAAAAACACGTGCGTCACGCCGTAACCCTTGAGCACTTCCGCCACCAGTCGCGAACCCGACATCTTTGCCATGCGAATTCCCCCCTCCGTGAGTAGCCAGTAACGAGTTTGCAGTATTCAGTAGCTGGCGGTTACGCCCCAGGTGTCGGAAGGCACCAGCTTCCCGGCCGCCGCCAACTGCCTACTGCCCACTCATTACTGCCCACTCATCACTGCCCACTCATCACTGCCCACTCATTACTGCCCACTCATTACTGATTACCGCCCCCCGCCTGCTTCGTCATTCGACCCGGATTCCCGCCTCCTTGATCACCCTGCCCCACTTCGCGATGTCCGCGCGCACGAGCTCGCCGAGCTCGCCCGCGGGCGCGCCCGACACCTCGAGCCCCAGCCCCGCCATGCGCTCGCGCACGTCCGGCAGCGCGAGCACCCGCGTGAGCGCCGCGTGTATGCCGGCGATGACGCTCGCCGGCGTCCCTGCCGGCACGTGCACCGCGTTCCAGGATACGAACTCGTAGCCCGGCACGCCCGATTCCGCTATGGTCGGCAGCTCCGGGGCGGCCGGCGAGCGTTTCGCGCTCGACACCCCGATTGCCCGCAACCTCCCCGATTTCATGTGCGGCACGGCGCCCTGCATGATGGAATACATCGTGTGCACCTGCCCGCTCATGACATCGACGAGTCCCGCCGCCACGCTCTTGTACGGCACGTGCACGATCTTCACACCCGCCATGCTGTTGAACATCTCGCCCGCGAGGTGGGACGTGGTCCCGGTGCCGCCCGAGGCGTAGTTCAACTGGCCCGGCCGGGCGCGCGCCAGCCCGAGGAGATCCCCCACCGTTTTCACCGGCAACGACGGATGAACCACGAGCGCGAACGGAATGGTCGCCATCAGCGTGACGGGCGCGAGGTCGCGCGCGAAATCGTAGGGAAGCTTCGAGTGGAGCCCCACCAGCGTGGTGTACGCGCCCGTGCTCATGAGCCAGGTGTAGCCATCCGGCGGCGCCTTCGCCACGAGTTCGCCCGCGATGATCCCGCCCGCGCCGGGACGCTGGTCCACCACCACCTGCTGTCCCCAGGCATCGAAGAGTTTCTGCCCGACGAGCCGCGCCAGCACGTCGGGGGCGGGCCCGAGCACGAAGCGGATCGGCTTCGATGGCCAGTCCGCCGCGCGCGCGCCCGGCGCGAGCGCCGCCGCGAGGAGGACAACCGGGACCGCGCCGAGCAGCCGGCGGTGTAACGTCGCTTGAACCGATCTGGCGAGAGTCATGATCGTGGCCTCCTTCCCCATGGGCAGTGGACCCGGTTCGCGGTAGCGAGCCATGCCCGATCGGGACCGGCAGCAGTCACGATCGGGCATCGTGCGACGAAATAGCGATGGTGCAGGGCCGGTTCGAGCGATTGCTCCATGCGTGGTTGGTGCCGCGCTGAACCACGGTATCGCCGGCCTTCAAGGCAACCTCCTGCATGTCGAGGACGAGCGTCACCTCCCCGTCGAGTATCAGGCAGAAATCGAGGGTGCGCGTCCTCTGCATGTAGGGATGGCGCGCGGACGGTCCGAGCGACGAGGCCGATGGCGATCCCATCGTCGCGAAATGACTGCGGACCTCCTTCTCTCCGACCCTGCCCGTCCAGCTGGAATCGGGCGGGATGGTGATGACGCGGCACACCGAGCCGCCTGCGGGAGGCTCGAGGGTGTGCGGGGCATCCAGCGTATCGCGCACGTCCTTCATGCGCGCCGGGGTGCGATCGGTGACCCAGATCCGCGTCGACGCATAACCCGGACGCGCCGGGTCGGTGCGCACATCGGGCGAGGGCGCGTCGACCAGGATGTGTGATTTCTCCCCTTCGTCCCTGACCACGATGCGGCGCACCGGTCTGACGTTCTCAGGCATACGAAAATCTCGCTTTTCCGGGTTGGCGGTTCACGGTTTCACAACGCTGACTGCCGAGGATGGGCGTCTTCACTCGTCGAAATTCGCCCCCATCATGACAAACGCCATCTGGCTCCCGTCGCCGGGATTACCCCAGGCGTGCCAGCTGCCCACCTGTACCACGACGTCGCCCGGTTTCAGCACCCGTTCGCCGTCGTCGGTGATGAGCACGCGCTCGCCGGCGAGCAGGATGCCGTAGTCGAGCGTTTCCGACTTGTGCATGCGCGTGGTGTAGAGATTCTGCCCTCCGCGCTCGAACGTTCCGCCCTCGGTCTTCCTGGGCGGGTGCGGCGGCACGATGAATCGGTCGTTCCCGGGGTCGTAGTCGGGCGGTTTCGGATCGGACTGCACGATGCGCAGGTGCCCGCCGCTTCGCGGTGGCTCGAAGTGGAAGGGCAGGGTGCCGTCGTCGCGCGTGCCGGAGATATCGGCAGGGCACGAGGCGAATACCCACACGTCCGTCATCGCCGTGCCCTTCTTGAACGCATTCGCGTTCACGTTCGGCGCCGGCCCGTCGTGGAGCACGTACGAGCGGCCATCCGCGTCGTTCGCCGTCACCACCCGCCGGACGGGCTTGATGCCTTCTGCCATGTGAGTTCCTCGCTGTGGGCTGTGGGCTGTGGGCTGGATCGTACCCATGCGCCGAGTCTCACGGCGCATGGCTCGTCCTATGTCTTCTGGTACGAGTGAAAATCCCGCCCGGTCGGCGTCCACGGGTGCGGCGCGATCGCGTAGGTATCGGTCACCACGTCCACCACGACCGGCCGGTCCAGGGAGAACGCGCGCCCGAGCGCGCCGGCGAGCTCGCCCGGCTTCTCCACGCGGATGCCCGCGCAACCGAAGCCTTCCGCGATCTTCGCGAAGTCGACCTCCGGGAACCGCCACATCTCCTCCGCGCGCCCGCGCTGCCTGCCGCCGTACGCGGCATCGTTCAACCTGATCTCCTGGTTCAACGCGCTGTTGTTGTTCACCACCACCACGACGTTGATGCCGTGGCGGCGCGCCGTCTCCAGCTCGGCGATGTGGTAGTAGAAGCCGCCGTCGCCGGTGAAGCACACCACCGGCCGGCCGGGCGCCGCGCACTTCACGCCGAGGGCCGCCGGGAAAGCCCAGCCGAGCGAGCCCGCGGCCCGGAAGTAACCCTGCGTCGGCTGCTCAAGCTCGATGAAGCGCGCCGTCCAGATCCCCGCGTGGCCGGTGTCCGACACCACGATGCCGCTCGCCGGCAGCGCGAGCGAAATGTCGCGGCACACGCGCTCGGGGCGCATCGGCACAACCTCGGCATCGCGCATTTCGGCGTTGGCCGCGCGCCATTCCGCGACGATCGCCTGCGCGCGTCTCGTCCAGTCGACCCATGCGCTGCCGGGGGAGGGCGCCGCCGCGATCAGGCGCGCGAGGCCGCTCTTCGCGTCGGCGAGGATGGAGGCGGTGTTCGGGTAGTTGCGGCCGAGTTCGGCGGGATCGATGTCGAGCTGGACGACCGTCGTGCCGGGACGCGGGAACACCCAGTTGTTCGTGACCTGTCCCCCCGTGTGGCTGCCGACGAAGAACACGAGGTCGGCCTCGGCGAGCACGCGGTTCGCGCAGTCGCGCGCGTAGGCCCCGGGCACCCCCACGTTGAGCGGGTGCGCGTCCGGCAGCACGGCCTTCGCGTTGAGCGAGGTTGCCACCGGAATCCCGAGTTTCTCCGAGAACGCGACGAGCTCCGCCTGCGCGCGGGAACGCACGACGCCGCCGCCCGCGACGATGACCGGCCGCTTCGCCGCGGCGATCACCGCCAGCGCGGTGGCAACGCGGCGGGCTTCCGGCTCCGGCCGGTGCGCGGGCGCACGAGCGTAATCCGGCTCGGCCAGCGGCTCGAGCTCGGCCTCCTGCTCGGTCATCTGGCCGAGATGCCCCTGCATGCGCAGGTGCACGGGACCGGGCGCGCCACTCGTCGCTACCCGGAACGCCTGTCGCACGAGGTCCGGCATGCGGGTGACGTGATCGACCACCGCGTTCATCCTGGTGACCACGTCGAACTGCGCGATGTCGTCGACCTCCTGGTAGGCGTGCCGGTAACGCGACGCGGGCGACGGACCGCCCGTGACCGCGATTACCGGGGCTCCGGCCATGTACGCGTCGCGCAGGCCCGCGGCAAGGTTGGAGGCCCCGATCATCTGGGCCATGCAGACGCCGGGCCTGCCGGAGACGCGCGCGTAGCCGTCGGCCATGTAGGCGGCGGCCTTCTCGCCGTGCACCATCAACCGGGCGATCGGCATGTCCTCCATTTCGGCGAAGGACTTCAGCATGAAGGCGGGCACGAAAAAGATGTGCGTGACGCCGTAGCCCCGCATCATTTCCGCAAACAGCCGCGAACCGGTCATCGCTGGCATGCGCCGTCCCCTCTCGCTACCTGCCGTGAGCTTTGGGCTTTGAGCTTTGGGCTTTGAGCTTTGGGCTCCGAGCGTTGGGGTCTAAGCTTTGGGCTCCGAGCAGCGAATCACGGGCGTGCGGTCCCGTTGCAGCGGCCCGCGGCGAGCAGCGCAGGGCTCGGAGTTCGCAGCTCACGGCTCATAGCTCGTAGCTCATGGCTCACAGCCCACAGCTCATAGCTCACAGCTCATCGCTACTCCGGCTTCGCCCCGGAGGCCTTCACCGCCGCGTCCATCTTCTTCGACTGCTCCCGGATGTACGCCGCCAGTTCCGCGCGGGTCGAGCCGAGCGGCACCGCGCCGAGCGCGGAGAGCCGATCACGGAATGCCGCGGACTTCAGCGTCGCGTTCAACTCCGCATTGATTCCCTCGAGCACGGGCGCGGGTGTCTTCGCCGGCGCGGCGAGGCTGTACCAGCCCACGAACTCGTAGCCGGGCACCGTTTCCGCGATGGTCGGAATATCCGGGACGAGCGGCGCCCGCCGGGCGCTCGTCACGCCGAGCGGGCGGAGCCTCCCCGCCTTGACCGTCGGCAGTATCGCGGGAATGACCGAAATGATCATCTGCACCTGGTTGGCGATCGTGTCGGTCATCGCCGGGGTGATGCCCTTGTACGGCACGTGCAGGACATCGATGCCCGTCATCGATTTGAAGATCTCCGCCGAGAGATGCGGTGGCGAGCCGGTGCCGCCGGATCCGTAGCGGAGCTTTCCCGGATTCGCCTTCGCGTGCGCGATCAGCTCGCCCACCGTCGCCGCGGGCAGCGAAGGATGGATCGCGAGTATGAACGGCGTCCACGCGATCAGCCCGATCGGCGCGAAGTCGCGCACGAGATCGTAGGTGAGGTTGCGGTACATCACGGATACGATGACGGCCTGCGAGGTGAGGATGACGAGCGTGTGACCGTCCGGCGCCGCCCTTGCCGCGATCTCCGAGCCGATGATGCCGGTCGCGCCCGGGCGGGTGTCGACGATCGTCTGCTGGCCCCACGCCTCGGTGAAGCGCTGCCCGATCAGCCGCCCGACAAAATCGGGCCCGGAGCCGGGGGACGAGAGCGCGATGATCCGGATCGGCCGGACGGGGAAATCCGGCGCCCCCGCCACCGGCGCATGCGCCGCTCCGATCGCAAGCCCGGCCAGGAGCGTGAGGACGGCACGCGCGGCGCGCACGGATCACCCGTCGCGCATCACCGCTTGAGACCGCGGCGCCCGGTGTTCTTCGCGCGGTAGAGGTGTCCCTCGCCCGTCGTGAGGTAGAGGCTCGAAAGCCCCTCGTCCCCGAACGCGACCCGCATCGGCAGGTCCGCCGGCGCCGGGTGCGACTCGAGGATCGTGCCCGAAGGAGAGATCACGTGGAGCATCGGGCCCACGCCCGACCTCTTCCAGCCGGCGCAGGCGATGATGTTGCCGCCGCTGTCGAGGCACATGCCCTCGATGCCGCGCTCCGTCACGACGAAATCGATCAGGACCTTGACCCCGCCGAGATCGCCGTCGGGCTTCACCGGGTACGCCGAGAGCCGCTGCAGGTCGCCGCGCTCCGCATCGCCGTCGGCGACGTAGAGTGTTTTCTCGTCGGGCGAGAGCAGGATGGCGCGAGGCCCCGCGGTGTCGTGAGTGGCGCGCACCATGCGCCAGCCGTCGCTCACCCGCTCGAGCCTCAGCACCGAGGCGTGATCGAGCATCGGGTAGACGGGTGGGCCGTAGGGCAGTTGCGCGTTGCAGGCGTCGGCGAACCAGATCCGTCCCCCGCTGTCCACGATGACGTCGGTGGGCTGGTTGTGATGTCTTCCGTCGAGCAGATCGGGCATGGCCCCGGTCGACCCGTCCTTGCGGAAGTGCACGATGCGCCTGCCGCCCTCCTGGGCGCCGTACACCGTCCCGTCCTTCGCGAGCGCAAGACCGTTCACCCGGCCGCTCCACGGCCGCCACAGGTCGGTCCTGCCGGTCGCCGGGTCGTAGCGCATCACGCGCTCCTCCGCGACCGCGCTCACCAGCATGCCGCTCCCGTCCCACAGGAGCCCGCCGGTCCTGCCCTTGTACGGACCGGCCACGAGTTCGAAGTTCCAGGTCATGTCAGTTCCTTCGGTAGCTTTGAGCTTCTGGCTATGAGCTGCGAGAGCCGGGCTGCGCGCCGCCGCTCGCGGGGCGCCGTGCCGCCGGCGTCGCGCGCGTTGCGCGCCGCATTCGTCCCGGATTCATCGCCCGGGAATGCCCGGGATGTTCAACCGGGTGCGCACGACGGAGCCGATGTTGGTGATGTAGAGCGAGCGCCAGTCGTCGTCGCCCCACGCGAAGTTGGTCGGGTGGTGGCCAGGCGTGCGGATGCGCGCGAGCACGCTGCCGGAAGGATCGTGCACGAAGATCCCGCCCGGCCCGGTACAGTAGACGTTGCCCTCGCTGTCGCATTTCATCCCGTCCGGCACGCCGCGCTCCGGGCCACCGTACTGGTGGAAGAGCCGGCCCTTGCCGACTGACCCGTCGGGCCCGACGTCGTAGACGCGGATCAGGCGGTCGCGGCTGTCGTTCACGTAGAGGAGCTTCTCGTCCGGGGAGAAGCAGAGCCCGTTGGGATAGGTGAACTCGTCGGTGACGAGCGTCATCTTCTTCCCGTCCGGCGAGATGCGGAATACCGGCTGCTTGTCGTTGTAGCGCTGCAGGTCCTCGTGGACCATGCCGACGTTGAGGAGCCCGCCCACCGGGTCCGTGAACCAGATCGCGCCGTCGCGGCTCACGATGATGTCGTTCGGGCTCGAGAGCTTCCTGCCTTCCCACCGGTCGGCCAGCGTCGTGCGCGAGCCGTCCTTCTCGATGCGGAACACCGTGCGCCCGCCCCACCCCGCCACGACGACGCGGTACTCGAGATCGAGCGCGAGCCCATCGGCCTTGAACGACGGCTTCATCACCACTTCGAGCCCGCGGCCAGGCTTCCACTTCCAGATCGTGTCGCCGATGATGTCGGTGAAGTAGAGCTGTTTCGCGCGGGCATCCCACACCGGACCTTCGCCGAAGACGATATCGCGCGCGATGATGTCGAGCGGCGGACTCGTTCCGACGATGCGTTCCGCGCCCGGCGCGAGCATGTCGAGTTCGACCTTCAGGTCATCCAGCGATCCGTGCACTTTCTCCTCCTTGCGGTCTACCGGGCATGCATGCCGCGGCAATGAATCGGGTTCTCGTCCCGGAGCCGATTCCGGTCCGGAATTCTAACGCGGGAGTCCAGCCCGGTACGCCTCAGTCCATATTATATGAACCGCGGCGCGGCGAGCGCCGGGGCGGCGATTTGATGGCGCGCCGCGCCGAGTCTATGATCGGGCCATGCCGAGCCACGCGGTCCACGACAAGCAGTCCTGCCACGTGCCGCGCCTGCCCGCAAGCGTGGCGGGTGAGGTGCTCCCGCAGGCGGCCCGCGGTGGCGACCCGGTCCGCCGCGTGTCGAAATGCTGAACGGGGAGGCCGGCGCGCGGGCAACGTGCTCGGTCGTCGAGCGCGGCGATGCGCGCCTCGAGGTCTACGCGCAGGGGAACGGGCCCCTCGTCGTGCTGCTGCCCTCGCTCGGGCGCGGGGCGGGCGATTTCGCGGACCTGTCGACGCGGCTCGCGAACGCCGGCTACCGGGCCCTGAGTCCCCAGCCAAGAGGCATCGGCGCGAGCACGGGTGCGATGAGCGGCATCACGCTGCATGACTTCGCGAGCGATGTCGCCGCGGTGATCCGCGCCAACGGCGGGGGTCCCGCCGTGGTGGCCGGTCATGCCTTCGGCAATTTCGTCGCACGCGCGACGGCAGTGGACTTCCCGCACCTCGTTCGCGCCGTCGTGCTCCTCGCGGCGACGCACGTCTGGCCGGTGCCGCCGCAGGTGCGGGCCTCCATCAACGGCAGCCACGATATGAGGCTCTCCGAGGTCGAGCGGATCCGCTGCATGGAGCACGCCTTTTTCGCGCCGGGGAACGACCCGCGCGTCTGGCTCGGCGGCTGGCACGAGGACGTGATGCATGCCGAGCGCCACGCGACGGAGGCGACGCCCCGCGAGGAGTGGTGGCACGCGGGCGGCGCGCCGGTGCTCGACCTGCAGGCCGGGGAAGACGTCATGACCCCGCCGGGGAGCCGCGAGCGTTACCGCGACGAACTGGGGGCCGCCCGGGTGACGATCGCGGTCGTGCCGCGCGCGGGGCACGCCCTGCTGCCGGAGCAGCCGCAGGCGGTGGCGGCCGCGCTGATCGGCTACCTTCGAACACTGGAGACCGGTTGAAGCCGCCGATGAACGCCGATCGCGCGCCCCGGAACGCGCCGCCCCGCCTCGTTCGCGCCGCAGCGATCCGCGCTCGTCCGCGGTAATCTGCGGGCGTACTCCAACCCTCGGGGAAACCATGCCCGACATTCCAGCGAGCCGAGCCCGCTCCGACCTCTCCCGCTTTCTGAATCCGCGCGGCGTGGCGGTCGTCGGCGTTTCGGGCGAACCCGATCGCATCGGCGGACAGGCGCTGCGCCTGCTGGCGGATTTCGGCTACACGGGACGGGTCTACCCGGTCAATCCCAAGTACGGGGAAGTGCGGGGCCTCACCTGCTATCCGGATCTGCTCGCCGTGCCGCAGCCCTGCGACGTCGCCCTGATCGCGCTCTCCGCGCCGCATGTCATCGGCGCGATCGAGCAGTGCGGGCGCGCGGGGATCCCCTACGCTCTCGTCCTGGCGGGCGGGTTCAGCGAAGTCGGCGCCGAGGGAAGAGCCCTGCAGGAGAAGCTCGTCGCCGCGGCGCGCAAGGCGAACGTGCGCATGGTGGGACCGAACTGCCTCGGCATACTGAACCTCAGGGACAACGCCCGCATCGGCTTCGGCGGCACGGCGCAATTGACGACGCTCAAGCCGGGGCCGATGGCGATGGTGACGCAAAGCGGCGGCTTCGGCTTCGGCGTGGTGGCCATCGCGGCCTATTTCGGCGTCGGCTGCAACTACGCGATCTCCTCGGGCAACGAAGCGGATCTCACGCTGCTCGACTGGGTGGCTTATCTCATCGAGCGCGACGACGTCGAGGTCGTGGTGGCGTTCATGGAGGGAATCACCGAGGGGCGGCGCCTGATCGAAATCGGCGAGCGCGCCCTCGAGCTCGGCAAGCCCATACTCGTCTGGAAAGTCGGCAATACCGACATCGGCAGCCGCGCGGCCACCTCGCATTCCGCGCGTCTCACCTCCGGCTACGAGCTCTACCGCGCCGCGTTCCGGCGCGGCGGCCTGGTCGAGATCCGGGACGTGGACGACCTCGTCGACGTCGCGAAGGCGTTCTTCATCCGCAAGCTTCCGGCCGGCAACCGCGTCGGCGTGCTGACGCTCTCGGGCGGCGCGGGTGTGCTGCTCGCGGACCGTTGCGTGGAGAGCGGCCTCGCGCTGCCCGAGTTCGCGCCGGCGACCACCGAGAAGCTAAAGGAGACACTCGTTTCCTTCGCTTCTTCGAGCAACCCGGTCGACGCCACCGCCAACGGCTACAACGACAATTTCGCCTCCTACGGCAGGGCGGTGGAGCTCGTCCTCGCGGATCCGAACGTCGACCAGGTGCTGGTGCGCATTCCGCGCGGGAAATCCGCCCGCCCATGGGCGGAGAACCTGATGCGCGCGCTGGGCGGCACGGACAAGCCACTCGTCATGAACTGGCCGACCTCGCCCGACGACAACGGGGACGTGCTGAAGTGGCTCGAGGAGAACGGCGTGCCCTGCATACTGGGCGCGGGGCGCGCGGTGCGCGCGCTCGCGGCGCTCACCGAGTTCTCGCGCAAGCGCCGCGAGCAGCGCCGGCGCGGCGGGCGCGCTTTCGTTCGTGCCGCCCCGCGCGGCGCCATCGACCTCCCCGCCGGCGGCGGCCCCCTGGGCGAGCATCGCTCGAAGCAGGTGCTCTCGCGCTACGGCATGCCGGTCGTGCGCGAGAGGCTGCTCGCGCCGGAGGAAATCGAGTCGCTCGCCGCGGCGCCTCTCCCCTTTCCGCTCGCCGTCAAGATCGAGTCGCCCGACGTGCCGCACAAGACGGAGGCGGGCGCGGTGCAGCTCGGCATCGGCGATCTCGCCACGCTCAAGCAGGCGGCGCGCGAAGTGGTCGCGGCGGCGCGCGCCCACGCGCCGGGCGCACGCATCGAAGGCGTGCTCGTGCAGGAGATGGCGGCGGGAACGGAAGTCATCGCTGGATCCGTGAACGATCCCTCTTTCGGGCCGACGGTCACCTTCGGCCTGGGCGGCATCTTCACCGAGCTGATGGGTGATGTCACTCACCGCTTCGCCCCTTTCGACACGGAAACGGCGCTCGAGATGATCCGGGAGATCCGGGGTTCCCGTGTGCTGACGGGCTACCGCGGCCGCCCGGCGCTCGACGTCGCGGCGCTCGCGGACGCGCTGGCGCGGCTCTCGCTCCTCGCGGCGGATCACGCGGACCGCATCGCGGAGATCGACGTGAATCCGCTCTTCGTTCGGGAAGCGGGCAAGGGCGTCGTCGCGGCCGACGCGCTGGTCGTCATGAAGACCACGAAATAGCCACGAGGAGGAGAACCCATGCGAACCTTGAGGACCCTCGCCGCGCTGCTGCTCGGCGTGATACCGGCACCCGCGGCGTGGGCGCAGGCCTACCCGGCGAAGCCGATCCGCCTGATCATTCCCTTCCCCCCGGGCGGGAGCAACGACATCGTGGGCCGCATGGTCGGGGCGCAGCTTGGCCAGCGCCTCGGCCAGCAGGTGATCGTGGACAACCGCGGCGGCGCCGGCGGCGTGATCGGGACCGAGGCCGCTGCGCGCTCGCAACCCGACGGCTACACGCTGCTCATCGTCTCGATCGCCTACGCCTACAACCCGTCGCTCTACAAGCTGAATTTCGATCCGGTCAAGTCGCTCGCGGCAATTTCGCTTCTCGGCAGCGGGCCAAACGCCCTCGCGGTGCACCCGAGCCTGCCGGTGAAATCGGCGAGGGAACTCATCGCGCTCGCGAAGGCGAAACCCGGAGAGCTCCTCTACGCCTCCGCGGGCGTGGGCACCTTCCAGCACCTCGGCAGCGAACTCTTCCGGATGATGGCGGGCATCAAGCTCGTCCACGTCCCCTTCAAGGGCGGCGGGCCGGCGACGGTGGACGTGATTTCCGGCAACACGCAGATCTCGATCGGCTCCCTCATCCAGACGCTGCCGCATATCCGCTCCGGACGGCTGAAGGCGCTCGGCACCGGGGGCGCGAAGCGCGTGGCCGCCCTGCCCGATGTCCCGACGATCTCGGAGTCCGGACTCCCCGGCTACGAGGCGAATAACTGGTGGGGCATGATGGCGCCGGCGGGAACGCCCGCCGCGGTGTTGAAGCGCCTGAGCGAGGAACTCGCCGCCATCGTGAACTCGCCCGAGACGCAGAAGCGCTTTTCGGCCGAGGGCGCGGAATCGCGCAGCATGTCGCCCGAAGCGTTCACGAAGTACATCGCCTCCGAAATGACGAAATGGAGCAAGGTCGTGCGGGAAGCGGGCATCAAGGCCGAATAGGAAAGTCGTCAGTGGGCAGTAGTCAGTTTGCGGTCGTCGGCCGGCGGTGCCGGCCGGCGCCCGGCGCGAATCCACCGGCTGCGGGATACCGCCGACTCGTCACCGACCGTTCACGAAAGGAAAGTCGCATGCCGAATGAACTCGCAAAGTCGCCGCTGGGTGTGTACATCGAGCACTGCAGGAGGGGGGAGCTTTCCTACCAGGTCGACGAGGACGGGAAACCGGTGTTCTTCCCGCGCGCCGTCGCGCCGGTGACCGGGGGCCGGCTCGACTGGCGGGTCTCGGCGGGGCTCGGCACGGTCCACGCCACGACCGTCGTCCACGCGAAGGACAGGCAGCCGTGGAACGTGGCGCTGATCGATCTCGACGAGGGCTTCCGCATGATGAGCCGCGTCGAGGACATCGACCCGATGCAGGTGAAAATCGGCATGCGCGTGAAGGTGCGCATGCATCCGGGCGACGAGAAGCAGCCGCCCTATCCCGTGTTCGTCGCGGCGGAGGGCGGAAAGTGAGCCGCAAGAGAGGCGGTGTCGCGGTCGTCGGGGCCGCGGAATCGGATCTCGGGCTCGTCGCCCCCGAGATGAGCCCGACCGACCTCATGGCGCAGGCGACGGTGCGCGCGCTCGAGGACTGCGGGTTGAAGCTCGCCGATGTCGACTGCCTGTTCGCCACGCACTCCCAGTCGCGCATGGCGGTGCTCCAGCTCGCCGAGTACCTGCGCATCAAGCCGCGCTGGTTCGACAGCACCACGATCGGGGGCTCCTCGTTCATGTCGCACCTCGCGCACGCTCAGACCGCGATCGAGAACGGCGACGCCGCCGTGGCGGTGATCGCCTACGGCAGCACGCAGCGCTCGATCACTCGCGCCGCCGCGAGCCCCCGCGAGTACCTCCACTACGAGACGCCCTACCGTCCGTTTCTGCCGGCGAGCGCCTACGCGCTCGCCGCCTCCCGCCACATGCACGAGTACGGCACCACGCGCGAACAGCTCGCCGAGGTCGCCGTCTCGGCGCGCAAGTGGGCGCTGCTGAACCCCGCGGCGTGGGAGAAGAAGGCGCTCACGGTCGAGGAAGTCCTCAACGCGCGGATGGTAAGCTATCCCTTCACGGTGCGCGATTGCTGTCTCGTCACCGACGGCGGCGGCGCGATCGTGATCACCTCCGCCGCGCGCGCGAGGTCGCTCGGGAAGAAGGCGGCCTACGTGCTCGGCGCCGGCGAGTCGATCGGCCACGCCACGATCTCCAACATGGAGAACCTGACCGTGACGGCGGCCGCGCAGTCCGGGCCGCAGGCGTTCCGGATGGCGGGTCTGAAGCCCGCGGACGTCGACATGCTCTCGCTCTACGATGCCTTCACGATCAACCCGATCCTCTTCCTCGAGGATCTCGGTTTCTGCCCCAAAGGCGAAGGCGGCCGCTTCGTCTCGGGCGGCGCGATCGCGCCGGGGGGCAGGCTCCCGGTCAATACGAGCGGCGGCGGTCTCTCCTATTGCCATCCCGGCATGTACGGGCTCCTCGTCATGATCGAGGCGGTGCGGCAGGTGCGCGGCGAATGCGGGGCGCGGCAGGTGAAGGGGTGCGAGGTCGCTCTTGCGCACGGCAACGGCGGCGTGCTCTCGAGCCAGTGCACCGTGATATTCGGGAGTGACGCGACCGTGTAGACCGCGCTCACCGTGCGCCGGCCGCCGGTCCGGGCGCATCCCCGGCCCCCGGTGGCCGACCTTCCCGCAGGACCCGCCGCCCCGCATCCGGAAGGGGTCGCCGGCCGTATCTGCGCTATCATGAATGCGCAGCGGAGGAAAACGGCATGGAACGACGCGGATGGCTGCGCGGCGCGCTCGCCACGGTGCTGGGGCCCCTGGTCGCCGGGCGGCCCGGCGCGGCGCGGGCGCAGGTGAAAGACATGAAAGGCATCGAGGCGCTCCAGAAGAACTGGCGGGCGCTCCTCGCGAACGATGCGAAGGTTGCCGCGCCGGGAGAGCCGTTGAAGCTCTCCACCCAGGAATGGCGCAAACGGCTCTCCCCCGCGGCCTACAACGTGCTGCGCGAGGAAGGAACGGAGCGCGCCGGCACGAGCCCGCTCAACCAGGAAAAGCGCGAAGGCGTATTCACCTGCGCGGGCTGCGACCTGCCCTTGTTCACCTCGGCGATGAAGTTCGAAAGCGGCACCGGCTGGCCGAGCTTCTTCACCACCATACCCGGTGCGTTCCGCACGAAGACCGATTACAAGCTCGTGTGGCCGCGCACCGAGTACGGTTGCGTGCGCTGCGGCGGGCACCACGGGCACGTATTCGACGACGGGCCGCCGCCAACCGGCCAGCGCTGGTGCAATAACGGCGTCGCGTTGAAGTTCATCCCGAAGACGAAATCCGCGTGACACGCTGATTTCGGCTCTGGAGGAAGGAACGACAGCCCTCCAGTAAGCCGGGCCTGACCCTGCCGTTATCCTCCGACCGGTCGCCGGACGACCGGTTGATTGCGCTTCCCGGAGGCCCACCCAGTCCGGAGTGATCGCCCCGGCGCGGATTCGGTCTCCACGTTGAAATGGCCAAAGCCGGCCGGCATCCGGGTGCCGAACCGCCTTGGCCTTCACGAAACGGCTTTCGTACGGCACTATTGTCGCCAGTGAGCCGCCGCCGCATGCCCAGCCCAACATACAGACTCGGCGTTCCCGCCGATGCCTACGAGATCGCGGTCATGTCGCGCTATCTCATCGAGGTCGGGCTGCGGGGCTGGTCGTGGCCGCCCGACCGCGTCGCCAAGGCGATCAAGGCGCGGGAGACCTGCGTGCTCGCGGCCGAGGTGAGACCGCACCTGGTCGGCTTCGCGATCATGGAGTTCGGCGATACCTCGGCGCACCTCAGCCTGTTCGCGGTCAAGCCGTCCCATCAGCGCTGCGGCGTCGGCCGGCACATGATCCACTGGCTCGAGGAATCCGCCCTCACCGCGGGCATCGCCGCGATCAACCTGGAGTTGCGCGTCAACAACTTCGGGGCGCGCACGTTCTACCGCATGCTGGGCTACAAGGAAGTGAACTACATACCCGGCTACTACCGTGGCGTCGAGACCGCCGTGCGCATGACGCGCGACATCCGCCGCGCGATTCCGTCCGCCATCGGCGAGAAACGCGGCAAGTAGGGCCGGGCGCAACACGCGAACGCGGCCGCCCGGGCGCGCCAGCGCATGCTCCCGAAGGGCAGGCCGGGCCCGTTCGGCGCTGTGAAACCGCCGGTATCCCGCGCCATATGTCGGAAATCTTTACAATCCGGCGCGCCCCCGCGTCGCGGGCAGAACCGAACTCCTTGATTTTCATGTACTTGTGGCGTCGGGTACGTGTCTTGCTTTTTCGTGGAGCATCCAGTTGGTTGCGGCGTGTCCGTAAAGTTTTCTGACACGGACCGGGCGGGGGGCTTTCCGGGCGGCTGGCGGCTTGCGTAACGCATGAGGGCGACATGAAGGCATTTCTGAGGGGAACGATGGTGGCCGCGGCGCTCGCTGTCGGCTCGACGAGCGGCGCGGCACCGCTCCTTGTATCCGCGAACCGCCACGTCACGATAGGGGACACCGCCGGCTTCATCGTGAGCCCGCCGAATACCGGCGAGGGGCTGTTTTCCGAATTGGTGAGCCACACGCTGGGCGGCGAGACCGTTTCGGCCAGCCAGACGACCTTCATCGGCACGGCCGGCGGACTTTTCAATGGGCGGGGCAGCGCATTGGTAGGCTTCAGCGTCCTCATGTCGGAGGGCATCTACGCCAACTCGTTCTTCGATGTCTTCTTCGATATCACGATCGCGCACGCCTACACGTTGCAGGGGCTGCTCGACGCGAATGTCGACGGCGGCTCCGGCCGCGCGGAGTTCTACCTCGACGGGCCCACTGCTCTCGCTTTCGCCGCGACGAACGGCCCGACGCAGATGAATGACGCCGGCGCTCTCGCCCCCGGGAGCTATCACCTGCTGGTGTCCGCCGCGATGGACAATGGACGCGATTTCACCAGCGGCGCTTACATGGGGGGGAACGCCGACTTCTTCTTCGACCTGAGACTCACTCCCGCGGCGGCGCCGGAACCGGCGACACTCGCGCTCCTCGCACTTGCGCTCCTCGGGCTCGCCGCGGCGAGCCACTCTCGCGAACCACGCGCCCCACGCCCCGGGGCGTAGCCGGCCGCGGCGCGCTCCCGCGAAAAGGCCCGCGAATCGCGGGCCTTTTTTCCGCTCCTTCCGTCTTCGCTACTTTTTCGCCGCCTTCTTTTTCGCCGCCTTCTTTTTCGGCGGAACCTTCTTCTTCACCGCGGCCTTGCCCTTTGCGGGCTTCTTCATCGCGGCCGCCTTCTTCTTCGCAGCGGGCTTTTTCTTCGGCGCAGGCTGCTTCCTCGCAGCCGCCTTCGTCGTAACGGGCTTCCGCGCAGCGGCCTTCGCCTTCGCCGCCGGCTTCGCGCCGCCGCCGTGGAAGAGGTTCAGCGCCGAGCCCTTGCGGAACCACTCGAGCTGCGGCCCGCTGAAGGTGTGGTTGAGTTTCAGCGTCTCGCTCGTGCCGTCGGCGTGCCTGACGATGCACTCGACGGGCTTGCCCGCCGCGAGGTTCTTCAGCCCGACGAGGCTCAGCCGGTCCTCCTCGCGGATCCGGTCGTAATCGCCCGGGTTCTGGAAGGTGAGCGCAAGGAGACCCTGTTTCTTCAGGTTCGACTCGTGGATGCGGGCGAAGCTCCGCACGATGACCGCCGCGCCGCCGAGGAGCCGCGGCGAGAGCGCCGCGTGCTCGCGGCTCGATCCCTCGCCGTAGTTGGCGTCGCCGACGATCACCCACTTCACGCCCTTCGCCTTGTAGTCGCGCGCGACTTTCGACACCATCTCGCCCGTCGCGCCGGTCAGCACGTTCTTCACCTTGCCGGCCTCCCCGGTGTAGGCGTTGATCGCGCCCATGCACATGTTGTCGCTGAACTTGTCGAGGTGCCCGCGGAAACGCAGCCACGGCCCGGCCGGCGAGATGTGGTCGGTCGTGGTCTTGCCCTTGGTCTTGATGAGCACCGGCATGTCGAGGAAGTCCCGGCCGTCCCACGCCGGCCATGGGTGCATGAGCTGAAGCCGCGTGCTGCCGGGCGCGACTGAGAGCGTCACCTTGCTGCCGTCCGCCGGGGGCGCGATGTAGTTGGCATTGCCCTTGTCGAAATCGCGAGCCGGCACTTCCGGCGCGGTGCGGGGCGGATTGAACCTGAAAGGCTGGCCACCGGCGCCCGTCAGGGTGTCGGTCAGCGGGTTGAAGGAGAGCTTCCCGCCGATCGCGAGCGCGGTCACGATCTCCGGGCTGCCGATGAAGTTCATCGTGGTCGGCTGGCCGTCGTTTCGCGCCGGGAAGTTGCGGTTGTACGAGGTGACGATGGTGTTGGGCACCGCGGCGACGTCCTTCGCCCGGCGCCACTGCCCGATGCAGGGCCCGCACGCGTTCGCGAGCACCGTCGCGTTGATGTCCTTCAACGAACGCATCTGGCCGTCGCGCTCGATCGTCGCCCGCACCTGCTCGGAGCCGGGTGTCACGAGGAACGGCACGGCGGCCTTGACACCGTGCGCCCTCGCCTGCTCCGCGACGTCCGCCGCGCGGCTCATGTCCTCGTACGAAGAGTTGGTGCAGCTGCCGATGAGCGCGCTGGAAATGGCGTCCACGAACTTGTTGGCCGGATCGCGCACCTCGGCGGCGAGGCGCGAGATCGGGCGCGCGCGGTCAGGCGAATGCGGCCCGACGATGTGCGGCTCGAGCGTGGAGAGATCGAGGCGCACGACGCGGTCGTAGTATTTCTCGGGATTCGCTTCCACTTCCGGGTCCGGCTGCAGGAGGTCGAGATTCTTCTCCATCGGCGCGACGAGCCCGGCGCGGCCGGTCGCGCGCAGGTACTTCGCCATGTGCTCGTCGGCCGGGAACATCGAGGTGGTGGCCCCGATTTCCGCGCCCATGTTGGTGATGGTGGCCTTGCCCGTGGCGCTGATGGTGCGCGCGCCGGGGCCGATGTATTCGACGATCGCGTTGGTGCCGCCGGAGACGGTCAACTGCCCCGCGACGTAGAGGATCACGTCCTTCGGCGCGGTCCAGCCGGAGAGCTTGCCCGTGAGGTAGACGGCGATGTGCTTCGGGTAGAGGAGCTCCCACGGCAGCCCGGCGATGGTCTCCACCGCGTCGGCGCCGCCCACTCCCACCGCGCACGCGCCGAGGCCGCCGGCGTTCGGCGTGTGTGAATCCGTGCCGATGATGAGCGTCCCCGGGAAGGCGTAGTTCTCGAGCACCACCTGGTGGATGATGCCGGCGCCCGGCCCCCAGAACCCCGCGCCGTACTTCGCGGCCGCGGAGCGGAGGAAATCATAGACTTCCGAGTTCTCCGCGAGCGACTCGCGCAGGTCCTGTCCGCCCTCCACGCGCGCCTGGATCAGGTGGTCGCAATGGATCGTGGTCGGCACGGCCACCTTCTCGCGCCGGGTCTGCATGAACTGCAGGAGCCCCGTCTGCCCGAGCACGTCCTGGAACACGACGCGGTCCGGGCGCAGGAAGAGATAGCTCTTGCCCGGCTCGAGGTCCTGGCGCTCGGGGTCGTCGAGATGACCGAGCAGCACCTTGTCGGCGAGCGTCAGGGGCCGGCCCAGACGGCGGCGAACGACCTTGAGGTTTCTCGCCATGGTCTCGTAGACCCGGACGGCCATCTGGGGAGTGGATTCGATCGTGCTCATGTTGTTTTGCTCCTTGATTTCGTGAAATTTCCCGAGTCCCCGCGCCGGCGGCACCCCGCGCGGCAGTCGTAGCGGTCCTAGTCCTCGTCCGACCAGCGGCGGCGCGGCGCGCTCTCGTCCAGATCGGGGTCCGGACTCTCGTCCGCCTCTTCGAGCGTCTCGTCGAACCGGTCGAGTTCGCGCAGGAGCGCCTGCAGCCGCCGCTCGGCAGCCGTATCACGCTCCGACTCTCCCGAGAGCCGCTTCGCTACAGCGGAGGCGCCCTCGTAATCCCGCCGAGTGCCGATCGGCCGCGCCGGCTTCTTCCTGGATCGCTTTGCCATGGCCAGAGGCGCGATTCTAGCAGCCTGCCGGGGTTTCGCGCCCGGCAGGCTGCCAGGAGTCCGACACACTCCCGGCATGTTCGGCGCCGCCTTCCGGGGACCGCGGCGGGGCTGCCGTCATGCGCGCAATCAGTCGATCGCCGAGTGAGCCAGATTGGCGATGAGATCCAGCCGGCGCGTGTGCCAGGGATCGGGCACGCGGCTATTCGTGATGTAGGCGAACGACACGCCGGAGTCCGGGTCGCCCCAGCAATACGACGTGCCCACGCCGCCGTGCCCGAAAGTGCGCGGCGAGGCGATGCTGCCCAGCCCGCGTATGGTCTCCGTCGTGCCCCGGACGTGCACGCCCAGCCCGCGATGCATCGGCATGCCCATGTACTCGTCGAACATGTCGCCGGTGTGGTTGCGCGTGACGAACTCGATCAGGCGGCGCGAGAACAGGCGCACCCCGCCGAGGCGCCCGCCGTTCACCATCATCTGGTAGAGCGCGGCCATGCCGCGCGCCGTCGCGTAGCCCCCGCTGCTCGGTATGCCCGCGCGGCGCGCCGCGGCGGTGTTCTCCTCGGCGAGCGCGCGCTGGGTGCCGTCCTCCGCCGGCTCGTAGATGGTGGCGGCGCGGGGATGCTCGGCATCCGGCAGGCCCACGTAGACGTCGCGGGCGATTCCGAGCGGCTCCAGGATCCGCCGCCGCAGGAACTCGCGGTAGTCCGCCCCCGATACGGCCTCGATCAGCGCGGCCGCCGTCCAGTGCGCCGCCCGCGTGTGGTACGCGAGGCGCGTGCCGGGCGCCCATTCGAGCGTGAACTCGCACACCTGGCGGCGCAGCTCGGCATGGTCGGTCCATGCCGCCGGCGTGACGCCCTGGCTCGGGTAGCCCGCACGGTGGGAAAGGACCTGCGCGACGGTTACCTCGCCCTTGTCGTGGCGTGCGAACTCCGGGATGTACTCGGCGACGCGGTCCGAGAAACGCATCAGGCCATCCTCGACCAGCGCCCAGATGCCGGTCGCGGTGATGACCTTGGTGTTGGAGAAGAGGAGCCAGAGCGTGCGGCCGCTCGCCGCCGCGTCCGGCGCCAGCGCCGCCCGCCCGAACGATTCGAAAAGCCCGAGTCTCCCGTGGCGCGCGAGCGCGATCTGCGCGCCCGGGTAGCGGCCTTCGTCGATGTGCCGCTCGACGAGCCCGCGCAGGCGCGCGAGCGCCGGTTCGTGGAATCCGAGCTCGCGCGGATCGGCCGGGACCAGGGGAAACGCGGCGGGCACAGCCTCCGTGGCGCTGCTCGTGCCGAGCGGATCGTTCATCGCGGCGACCTCCTCGAAAAGACGCATCTTACGACGAGCCCGAGCGGCCGGCCGCGGACAGGGCCGGGCCACGCGGCGCGGGCGCTACTGCGCGCGCAGGCTCCCTTCCTTGATCAAACGCGTCACTACCGCAATGTCGGACTTGACCGTGGCGGCGAGCCCGCCCGGCGTGCTCCCGATCGGTTCCACCCCGAGATTCAGGAAGCGCTCCTTCGCCTCGCTCCGGGCAAGCGCCCGCAGGAACTCCTGGTTCCAGCGGGCCACGAGCGCGGGCGGCGTCCTTGCCGGAACGAACACACCGTAGACGGACGCCGATTCGAACCCCGGCAGGCCGGCGGCGTCGGCCATCGTCGGCAGGTCGGGCGCCACTGCGGATGGCTGGCGCGTGCAGATCGCGAGTGCCCGCAGCCGGCCTGACCTCACGTGCGGGGATGCCGCCCCGGCGGCGACGAAAGTGAGGTGTACCTCGCCGGCGACGACGGCATTCAACGCCGCCCCTCCCCCCTTGAAATTCACCCGCACCATGTCGACACCCGCCATCGACTTGAAGAGCTCGGCACCGAGATGATTGGACGACCCGGTCGAAGTCGACGCGTAATTCAATTCACGCGGCCTGCGCTTGGCGAGGGTCACGAGATCCCCGACGGTCTTCACCGGCAGCGACGGATGCACGGTCAGCATGTTGGGCGAACTCGCCGCCAGCACGACCGGCGCGAGATCCCGCAGCGGATCGGCCACCGCATCCTGCAGCAGCGGCCCTATCCACAACGTGTTGCTGTAGAGGAGGACCGTGTAGCCGTCGGGCGAAGCCCTCGCCACCGCCTGCGCCGCCGGCACCCCGCTCGCGCCGCCGCGATTCTCCACGAACACCTGCTGTCCCAGGTTGACGGCGAGCCCCTGTGCGATCACGCGCGTCACGATGTCGTTCGTGCTGCCGGCGTCCGCGGTGACGATGCGAACGGCCCTGACCGGGAACTCCTGCCCGTGCACGGGCGGCCCCATCGAGCAAACCGCCGCTGCAATCGCCATCGTCGCCGTTCGCATGGCTTCCCCCCATTCACACCGCGCGCCGCGGTCACTTTTCGCGTATGTTCGCCACCTTCGTCACCCGGGTCCACTGGGTGCGCTCGCCGCGCAGGAAGGCGCCGAATTCCGCCGGAGCGCTGGCGATGGCTTCCGTGCCGTCGAGCGCGAGCCGCGAGGCGACTTCGGGACGATCCGCCGCTTTGACGATCTCCGCGTGCAGGCGCTGGATCACCGCCCTCGGCGTGCCCCTGGGGGCCATCATGCCGTGCCACTGCGTGACCGTGTAGCCCGGCACGCCCGCCTCGATCATGGTCGGCAGATCCGGCGCCGCCTTCACCCGCGCGGCGGTGGCGACCGCGAGCGCGCGCAGCTTCTGGTTTCGCACGTGGCTGAAGACCGAGCCCATGCTGAGGAAGCTCATCTGGATCTGCCCCGTCAGCATGTCGGCGAGGCCCGCGCCGACGCCCTTGTAGGGGATGTGCGTGAGTTTCGTCCCGGTCGAGTGCGCGAACAGCTCGGTGGCGAGATGGGCGAGCGACGCGTAGCCGGTCGAGGCATAGTTCAGCCTGCCCGGGTTCGCTTTCGCGTACGCGACGAGTTCCTTCACGGATTTCACGGGCAGTCCCGGGTAGACCGTCAGGATGTACGGCGCCGCCGCCACCTGCGAAACCGGATCGAAATCACGGTAAAGGTCGTAGCGGGTCCGGTTGACGATGCCGTAGACGACCAGGCTCGCGGAAAGGAAGATAAGCGTGTAACCGTCGGGCGGCGAGAGCGCGGAGATCTCGGCGGCGATACTGCCGCTCGCGCCCGCGCGATTGTCGACCACCACGGTCTGGCCCAGTCCTTCGCCGAGCGGCACGGCGATAAGTCGCGCGACGAAGTCGAGCCCGCCACCCGCGCCGGAAGCGACGATGAGGCGCACCGGCTTGGTGGGATAGGAGCGGGACTGCGCGGCCGCGGGCTCCCCGGCGGCAGCGAGCGCCACGGCGAGCGCGCTCGCGATGATCGTTACCGAGCCTGTCATCGGTTCATCTCCCGGGATGCTGTCTGCGCGCGCGCGGTGCGGCGGGCGCGGGATGCGACCGGTGCCCGCCCCGCCCGGGCCGGCCGGTGAAAGCGCTGGGCGGCGGAGATCTCGTCCACGCCGAGCGAGCTGAACCACCCGGCGAGCTCGCCGTGGGTCGCGGAAAGTAGCTGGGGGATCGACCCTCGACCCAGGTCTCCAGCAGCACGCTAACGACGAGGGCAACCCGCCTGCCGCCGGGCCATGCGTACAACGTCGGTGCGTCCATGGCGGTCGCTTTCCGGGTGGTCCGGCCCCGATTATCCTACGCCCGCCCCTTCCCGGTGGGCTGCTTCACGCACGGCCGCGGCGTCGCCAGACCGCGGCACCGGGTGGCGGGGCTCAGTCGAGCGTGCGCTTGTAGAAGCGCAGCCCGAGGAGCATCACGAGCAGCATGAAGAGCGCGATCGGCCAGAGCCGGGGCCAGAGCTCGGGCAATTCGCTGCCCTTCAGCATGATGCCGCGAACGAGGATGAGAAAGTGGGTGAGCGGCAGCGCCGAGCCGAGCCACTGCGCCCACTCCGGCATGCCGCGAAACGGGAACATGAACCCGGAGAGCAGCATCGAGGGCAGGAAGAAGAAGAACGTCATCTGCATCGCCTGGAGCTGGTTGCGGGCGATCGAGGAGAAGGTGATGCCGAGCGTGAGGTTCGCGGCGATGAAGAGCAGCATGACGCCGTAGAGCAGCCACACGCTGCCGAGCATCGGCACGCCGAAGAGCAGGAGCGCCGCGCCGAGGATCAGCGTCACCTGGATCAGCCCGATCAGTATGTAGGGTACGATCTTGCCGGTCATGACCTCGATCGGCAGGGCCGGGGTCGCGAGCAGGTTCTCGAACGTCCCCCGCTCGCGCTCGCGCGTCATCGCGAGCCCCGTCATCAGCACCATCGTCATGGTGAGTATCACCCCGATCAGCCCGGGCACGATGTTGTAGGCGGTCACGCCTTCCGGGTTGTAGCGGCGATGCACCCGCATGTCCACCGGCGGCAATCCAGGCTGAAGCTCGCCGAGCGCCCCCGCCAGATCGCGCGCGAGCGCGCCCGCGGCGATTCTCTCCAGCGCGCCGAGCGCATTGCTTGTTGCCGAGGGATCGGTGGCGTCGGCCTCGATGAGCAGCACGGGACGTTCGCCGCGCGCGAGCTTGCGGCCGAAGTTCTCGGGGATGGAGACGCCGAACTGCACCGCGCCGCGCGCGAGGAGCCGATCGAGCTCGGCCTCGTCCGCGGCGAAGCGCGTGACCCGGAAATAGCCGCTCACCTGCATCGCCGACACGAGCGAGCGCGAGTACGGGCCGGAATCGGCGGCAAGCACCGCGGTCGGGAGCTCTCTCGGATCGGCGTTGATCGCGTAGCCGAAGATGAGGAGTTGCATGACCGGGATGCCAACGACCATGCCGAAGGTGAGACGGTCGCGCCGCAGCTGGATGAACTCCTTGGCGATGATGCCGAACCACCGCCTGAAGGAGAGGCTCATTGCATCGTCTCCCCCGCGCGGGCGACCAGGTGAATGAACACGTCCTCCAGGCTCGGCTCGATCTGCCGCCACTCGAGGCCGTGCTCCCGCCGGAACGGCAGGATCGCGCCGGCGAGCAGATCCGCCTCGCCGCCGGTCACGTGCAGGGCGCTGCCGAACGCCGTCACGTGGTAGATGCCCTCCCGCCCCCGCAACTGCGAGGCGAGGGCCGCGAGCCGCCGCGACGGCCCGGTCACCGCCCACGTGACGAGCGGGAACATGTGCAGTACCTCCGCGGGCGTGCCGGTCGCGAGCAGTTTCCCGGAGGCGATGTAGGCGAGCCGGTGGCAGCGCTCGGCTTCGTCCATGTAGTGGGTCGACACCAGCACCGAGATGCCCTGCGCCGCGAGCGCATGGATCTCCTCCCAGAACTCGCGCCGCGCCTGCGGGTCGACGCCCGCGGTCGGCTCGTCGAGGAGCAGCAACCGCGGCCGGTGCAGCAGGCACGCCGCGAGCGCCAGGCGCTGCTTCCAGCCACCCGAGAGCGCGCCGGCCACCTGGTCCTGGCGCGCGGCGAGCCCGAGCCGGGCGATCGCTTCGGAGGCGACGCGGCGCGCTTCGCGCATGCCGTACATGCGGGCAATGAACTCGAGGTTCTCGCGTATCGTGAGGTCCTCCCACAGCGAGAAGCGCTGCGTCATGTAGCCGACCTCGCGCTTGATGGCGCCGGCCTCGCGCAGCACGTCGTGGCCGAGGCAGGTGCCGCTCCCCGAATCGGGCCGCAGGAGCCCGCAGATCATCCGTATCGAGGTGGTCTTGCCGCTGCCGTTGGGCCCCAGAAACCCGTAGATCTCGCCGTGCCGCACCTGCAGGCTGAAGTCGCGCACGACGTGCCGGGATCCGAAGGACTTGTTCAGCCCGGCGACGTCGATCGCGAGATCGCTCACTTCAACCTCACGTCGAGCGGCTGCCCCGGCCGCAGGCCCGTCGCGGCGGCCGGCGCCGGCCTCGCCTCGACGAGGAACATGAGCTTGTGGCGCGAGTCCTTGCTGTAGAGCACCGGCGGGGTGTATTCCGCCTGGCTCGAGACGAAGCTCACCTTCGCGGCGATCGCCGGGCAACCCTCGCACTGGACGACGACATCCCGGCCCGGCGGGAGGGCGGCGAGCGCGCTCGCGGGAACGTAGAACCGCGCCCGGACGTTGCCCGGGGGGAGCAGCGACGCGACCGGCCGGCCCGCGGGCACCCATTCGCCTTCCGTGAAGAACGTGTCCTGCACGAGCCCCGTTACGGGCGCTGCGACGCTCTTCTGCGCGAGACGCCACGCCGCCTGGTCGAGCGCCGCGCGCGCGGCGGCGACCTCTCCCAGGGCGGCCTTGCGCTCGGCCTCGCGCCCGAGTGGCTGCTCGAGGTTGGCGAGCTGTGAGCCCGCCGCGGCGACCCGCGCCGCGTCGCGCGCGTGAACGCTGCGCGCCTCGTCGATGCGCGCCTGCGATGCGAAACCGGCCTTGAACAACTGCTCCTGTTGCGCCAGCTGGCGTGACGAAAGATCGAGCGCCGCCTGCGCGAGACGCAATTCCGCGCGCTGCGCCTCGATCTCCGGCGTGCGGCGTGCCTGCATGAGATTCGTCAGCCGGGCTTGCGCGACCTTGAGGCGTTCCTCGGCTTCGAGCCGCGCGGCGCGCTCGCTCTCCTGCTCCAGCACGAATACCGGATCCCCGGCGCGCACCGGCTCGCCGCGCCTCACGTGCAGCTTCTGCAGTTGCCCCGCGTAGGGCGAGGCGAGCAACACGAACTCGCCCTCCACGTAACCCTGCCACGCCGTGCGCGGGGGGTCGTCGCAGGCCGCGAGCAGTGCCACGGCAGCCAGCACGAGACACCGGCTTGCCAGGGTCCGTGCGCAGCTCCCCGCTCGGCGAGCGGTGTTCAGGGCGCGGCGGTCCATCTCGCAACCATGGCTCGGCACGGCGGCCACGGGCACGGGCCCGCCGCAATCCGCCTGCCGGGTGAGTGTACGCAGGAGCCGGTCGGCATCCCCGGCGGCATATCGCCTGCCCCCGGCACCGACCAGCGCCCGAGCCACCGCCGCGACAGCCCGTGGCACGCGGCCCGTGGCGCGGGACAAGCTACCGGCCGCCTCCGCTCCCGCCTCCGCCACCGCCTCCGGGCTTGCGGCCCCGCGACCAGCGCTTCTGCTTGGGGTGGTGGTGCCGCCCCGGCTGGTTGCGATTCGGGTTCTGGTTCTGGTTCTGGCCCAGGTTGAGGCGCGACACCGGCTGCGGCGCCCCGATGCGGTTCGCGGGGGCGAGCAGTATTTCGAGTTCGTTGATCTCGTCCCACTGCTCGTCGGTGCGCTGGCGCTCCGGAATCGCCAGGAGCGCCTGCAGGCGCTGGCGCGGGGAACTCTGGTCGGGGGGCTGGTTCATCGCGGCATTATCGCATCGCGGTTGATTCTGCAAAAGCCCGGCGCCGACGATGTCGCGGGCGAGCGCGGTGACCGCCTCCAGGGCCCGCGTGTCCGCTGGCGAGTCCGCCGTCATTGGGTCTGGATGTCGCGCTCCTTGACGAGCCGCCGCCACTTGGCGATATCCGATCGGATCAGTGCGTTGAACTTTCCCGCCGTCATGGCGAGCTCCGGTTCCGCCCCCTCGGCGACCACGCGGGCCCTGACCTCGTCGATGGCGAGGATCCCGCGAATTTCGTCGTTGAGCCGTTCGACGACGGCGTCCGGTGTTTTCGCCGGCACCAGGATCCCCCACCAGGTGGGAACGTCGTAACCGGGAACGCCGGCCTCCGCGACGGTGGGCAGTTCCGGCATGAACGGCGAACGCCGCCCGGTGGTAACGGCGATCGCGCGGAGCCGCCCGGTCTTCACCATCGGTCCGGCCGACGGCGTGCTCCCGAAAAGGACGGGGACTTCGCCGGCGACCGTGCCGGTGACCGCGGCCGCGATCCCCTTGTACGGCACGTGGATGAGCTTCACCTTCGCGGCGTCCAGGAACAATTCCGTTGCAAGGTGAGGAATGGTACCGGTGCCGGCGGACCCGTAATCGAGCTGGCCCGGCCGGGAGCGCGCGAGCGCGACGAGTTCCTTCACCGATTTCACCGGGAGCGACGGGTGCACGGTGACGAGGAGCGGCCCCACCCCCACCATCGCGACGCCCCGCAGGTCCGTCACCGGGTCGTAGGGCAGGCGGCTGTAGATCGCCGCGCTGGTCGTATACGAGACGGTGACGAGGAGAAGCGTGTGTCCGTCGGGATCGGACTTCGCGACCAGTGCCGAGCCGATCGTCTGGCCGGCGCCGGAGCGGTTCTCGGTGACCACGACCTGTCCCAGCCGCTTCTGCAGCCGTTCGGCGATGAGGCGCGCGAGGAGGTCCGCCGAGCCGCCCGGCGCGGCCGGCACGACCATCCGCATCTGCTTCGCCGGAAAGCCCTGCGCTTGAGCGCCGCTCGCGAACCCGGCCATCATGACCATTCCGCACACCGTCAATGCATCGCGCATCTGCTCCTCCTCCCGGAAACTAATCCTGCGGCGGGACCTTCTCGTCGCGGACCACCTTCGTCCAGCGCGCGACCTCGGCGGCGAGGAACTGCTGCCCGTCGCGCGCGCTCGTGCTGAACGGCTCCGAGCCGATTGCCGCGAACTTCTCGCGAACGTCCGGCCGCTGGAGGATGACGCGCACGGACTCGTTCAGCCGCTGCACGACCGGTGCCGGCAGGTTCCGTGGCGCGGCCACGGCGTACCACGCCCGGACGTCGAAATCCGGCAGCACTGTCTCGGCAAGCGTCGGCACATTGGGCCAGAGCGAGAAGCGCGATTTCGTGGTCACGGCCAGCGCGCGGATCCTGCCGCTCTCCACGAAAGTCGAGGCGCCGCCCGGCGTCGTGAAGAGCACCGGGATCTCGCCCTGCATCAGCGCCAGCGGCCCGGCATTGCCGCCCTTGTAGGGCACGTGGTTCATGCGCACGCCGGCGCGCGCCTGGAACAGCACCGCGGCGAGATGCATGCCGCTGCCCACCCCGCCGGTGCCGTAGTTGATCTTGCCCGGCTCCTTTTTCGCCAACTGCACGAGATCCTGCGGGGTCCTTGCCGCGTACCCCGGGTTCGCGAGCACCACCATCGGGTTCGCCGCGACCATGCTGATTACGGTGAAATCGTTGACCGGGTCGTACGGGAGCTTGCGGTAGAGCGCAGGCGAGGTGGCGTGGCCGGAGGCCATGAGGAAGAGCGTGTGCCCGTCGGGCTCCGAGCGCGCGACGATCGCCGCTCCGTTGGTGCCGCCCGCCCCCGGCCTCCCGTCAACGATGACCTGCTGGCCGAGCGCGTCGGTAAGCTGCGCGGCGATCAATCGAGCGGTGATGTCGACGTTCCCGCCCGGAATGAAACCGTGGATCATGCGGATCGGGCGCGCCGGCCACCTGCCGTCGGCCGCCTCCGCCGGCGGCAACGCGAGCAGCATCACCATCACGACGACGAGCCGGATCATCATTCGCCCCGCGTCAGACACGGTATTCCGGCTGCGGGCCGTTCGGCGCCGGCCGGTAGACGTAGTTGCCTTCCCGCATCATGCGCAGACGGGCAGCCATGACTTCGTCGCGCAGTTTCGCGAGCCTGCCGGAATCGTACGCGAGCACCCCGTCGCGCTTCACCCACCGGCCCGCGACCATCACGTTCTTCACGTCGGCGGCCTCGGCGTGCATCACGACCGCGTGCACGGGATCCCCGCTCTCGGCCGCGGCGAAGAGATTCATGCCCTGCGTGTCGAACATGGCGAGGTCCGCCTGCTTGCCCGGCGTGACGGAGCCGATCCTGCCGTCGAGCCGCAGCGCCTTCGCGCCGCCCATCGTGGCCCAGTAGAGCGCGTCGCGCGGATGCGTCGCGTGGTGTGTCGCCGCCGGCCAGGCGCCGGCGGCGTACAGGCTGCGGTTGTCCAGCTCGCGCTGGTGATGGAAGGCGTGGCGCGTCACCCACAGCATGGAGCTGTTGAAGTACGGATCGCAGTCCGTGCCGATGGAGGGCGTGCCGCCGTACTTGAGCATGCGCGAGAGCAGCGCCGGCTTCTCGTAGTTCATCATCTCGGTGAAGCAGGTCGAGGTGATGGTGCAGCCCGCGTCGAGCACGATCGCGAGCTCGTCCTCCGAGAAGCAGTTGCCGTGCGCGATGTTGTGGTCGGGTCCGAGGAGGCCCTCCTTCGCAAGCCGCGGCATGCCGTCCTCGACCTTGCGCTTGCCCTTGCGCCCGTAGGTGTGCGCCGAGCTGATGAGCCCGTATTCGCGCGCGAGCCGGATATCGTGCACGGCAACGTCGTATTCGCCCCAGTCCGGCCCGAGGATGGCCATCGCGAGCGTGACCAACCGGTCATCCGAGGCGAAGCGCCCGGTGCGAAGGCGATGGATCTCCTCGCGCGGAAACGGAATCCTGTAATAGGGCGTTGTGTCGGGCGTGATGGGCGGCTTGACCGTGCCCCGCCCGAAGACCGCCCGGATGCCGGATTCCTCGAGCGCGTCGACGGCCGCGTCGGTCATCTCGGCGTCCTTGAGGATGTGACACCAGTCCATGATCGTCGTCGTGCCGTGATGGATCTGGTTCAACGCCCCCAGCAGGTTGGAGACGCGCACGTCGCGCGCCGTGTAGCGCGTGGCGAGGTTCTGGTGCATGTTGCCGTGGTAGTCGCGGCTGCTCACCCAGCCCGCGCCGATGCCGCGCAGCGGGAACTCCCATGTGTGGATGTGCGCGTTCACGAAGCCGGGCGTCACGATGAAGTGGGTGGCGTCCATCACCGCGGCGCCGGCGGCCGCGAGGTTCCGCCCGACCGCGGCGATCCGGTCGCCTTCGACGAGTATGTCCGTGCCGCCCGGATTCCCTATGGCGGGGTCCACCGAAACCACCGTGGCGTTCCTGATCAGCGTGCGGGTCATGCGTTCCTCGTTCTCCGTGGATGGTGCCGGTCGCCCGAAATGATAACCGATGCCCGGAAGACCGAATCCCTGTCGCGAAAAGCCGCCCGCGTGACCGCCGGACTAGCGCGCTGCGCGCGCCTCGATGAGTTCCCGCAACGGCGCCGGCAGGCACGCGCGCAGCCGGGTCGACCATTGCGCCTCACGGCGCTGCCACAGCACGCCCAGCCAGATGATGGCGAATCCGACCGCCGAGAGCGCGAAGGGGAAGACGATGCTGTCCTTGAACACGCGGTACGAGAGGTGCCCCAGGTAACGCGCAACGCCCAGTCCTCCGAAGAAGAGTGGAGAAGAGTGGGATAGTGGGGTCAGTTCTTGACCTTGCACGCTGCCAAGAGCTGCCGGCGGGTGGCGGACGGTTCGACGGCTTCGAGCGCCCGCTGAATCTTCGATATGCGTGACGGCGATACGCGACTGCGCCTGGCCACCTCCCGCAGCGGCAGGTTCGCCGCCCGACGCAACAGGTGCACCCATGCCTGAAACGCCTCTTGATGCACCCGCGAGCGCAGGCGCCGCTCGTCCGCGATGCCATAGGCCGACAGCACCGCCGCCGTCACCGCCTCGGCATCCGGTCGCGCGGGACGCCGCTGCGATCGTGGCACGTTCGCCGCCGGCATGCCGCCCGCCAGCCGTTCCATGCGCTGGAGAAACGCCGCCTCCCCCAGCCAGATCTGCCCGCGGAGCTTCTCCCACGGCGAAGCGTGGTCCAGTCCCTCCTCGACGAAGCGTCGGTAGGCTTGCACCGGCTTGCGTGTGCCCATCTGCCCGAGCACCCAGTCCCGGTCCAGCCAGGACGGTTGCGCCACCGCACCCACGGTCGCACCGTAGCTGCTCCACGCCCAGTCCTGCGCGCGTTTGACCATGCGCGCCCGCACCGGATTGAGCACGATGTAGCGGCTCAACTCCAGACCGTAGCTGTCCTTGTCGACCACGATGCTCTTGTAGCGCCCCTGAAAGACATGGCCTACCCGCTGGTGGCGGCGATTGAACGCCTGCGTATAAACACCGTTCAGGCGGCGCATGCCCGCCACCAGGTTCGCTTCCGGCGTCTCGATCAGCAGATGATAATGATTGCCCATCAGGCAGTAGGCGTAGCAGCGCCAGCCCTGCTGGGCAATCTCCTTGCCCAACAACTCGAGGAAAACCCTCCGGTCCTCGTCGTCCGCAAATATCTCGGACCGCGCATTGCCGCGCGCCGTCAGGTGATACAGCGCCCCCGCAAATTCCAAGCGCAACGGCCGGGCCATTCGGCCAATCTACTGCCGGCATGGTGACAAGTGGAGAGTAGCGGCGAGCATCCCGCGCGCGCGGTACGGCCCGCCGCCCTCGCAGAACCGGACTTGGAGCGTTACACCATCCGGCTCCCAGCGCAAGTCATCGGCGGCGTGGGCGGGGTCAAGGAGTGA
>JADZGE010000126.1 GCA_020854035.1 Burkholderiales bacterium
GAGAACCGCGCCTACGCCGCGCGGCTGCGCGCGGCGGGCGTGCCCGTGGACTTCGTGCAGTACGATGGCATGATCCATTCGTTCTTCCAGCACGCCGGCTTCGTGCAGGCGGCGCGGCGCGCGCACCGGGATGCCTGCGCGGCGCTGCGCGCGGCATTCGGCGATCCCGATGCGGGGCAATGAGATGAACTGCAACGACGATGACACGCCCGGGATCGAGTTGCAGACCGGCAACTGGGCACAGTTGGGCGAGGCGGCCGGTGCGTTGCGCCTCGCCGTGTTCGTGCGCGAGCAGGGCATCCCGGCTGCGCTCGAATACGACGCCTGGGACGCACGCTCGATGCACTGTGTCGCCTGGTGCGACGGCGAACCGGTGGCCACCGGCCGGTTGCTGCCCGATGGCCACATCGGCCGCATGGCGGTGCGCGCCGACCAGCGCGGCCGCGGCATCGGCCGGCGCGTGCTGCAGGCGCTGATGGCACTCGCCCGGCAGCGAGGCGACACCAGCGTCGAATTGAGTGCACAGAGCCGCGTCGAGGGGTTCTATCGGGCACACGGCTTCGAGCCCGTGGGCGAACCGTACGAAGAGATCGGCATCCCGCACCTGAAGATGCGCCGCAGCCTGCTGGTGCTCGCCGCATGGGCGGGAGCGGCGATCGCCACGGGTGGCGCCGCGCCGGCGCGCGCCGCGGCGCTCGACGCGGTCTCCAACGCCGATGCGATCGGCGCACTGCGTGCAACGCTCGAGCGCGGCGCCGGGCAGGCGGTCGCAGCGCTGGGCAGGCCCGGGGGCTTCCTGGACGATCCGAAAGTACGCATCCCGCTGCCCGATGGACTACGGCAGGCCGAAGGGCTGCTGCGGGCAACGGGTCGCGGACGCGAGCTCGACGAACTGGTCACGTCGATGAACCGCGCCGCCGAACAGGCGGTGCCGCAGGCGAAGCAGCTGCTGCTGGCGGCGGTGAAGTCGATGAGCGTCGCCGACGCGAAATCGATCCTCACGGGCGGCGAGGATTCGGTCACGCAGTTCTTCCAGTCGCGCACGCAGGCGCCGCTCGTCGAGCGCTTCCTGCCGATCGTGACGCAGCAGGTGTCGCGACTCGGGCTCGCGAAGCGCTACAACGCGCTGGCCGGCCAGGCGTCGAAGCTGGGTCTGCTGAAAGCGCGCGATGCGTCGGTCGAGCGCTACGTCACCACACGCGCCCTCGACGGCCTGTACCTGATGATCGCCGAAGAAGAGCGCGCGATCCGCCGTGACCCGCTGAAAGCGGGCTCGAAAGTCATCGAGCGGGTATTCGGCGCGTTGCCTTGAAGCGCGCGCGCCGGTCGCCGGTGATCCGCACGGCGTCGCCGTCCGGCGTCCAGCCGCGCTCCACGGTCTCGATGCGCCCATCACGCCGGATCGCCACCAGCGTCGAAGCGCGCGTGCCGTAGCCCAGGCC
>JADZGE010000041.1 GCA_020854035.1 Burkholderiales bacterium
AACGCGCGGGCGGCCTGATTTCGGACGATCCGCAAGTCCCGCTAGGCCAGATTCCAAAAACCGTCTTGTCCAAATGTGGGCGTTGGTATAGTGAAGGCCGACCCATTCGCTGGCCTCGGCAAGTGAAGCGCCTCCCGCCAACAGCCAAATCAGTTCGCTTCGCTGTCGGAGGCTTGCCGGAGCCGTACGCGAGCGGAGCACGCGCTGAAGCTCGCCCAATTGCGTGACCCTGAGACTCGGAAAAGCAATGATCCGTGGCATGCCCTAAGGGTAGCACGCCGTTCTCTGTTTATAGCGATACTTATGACTCGCACCAATAGCTATCTCACCGGCGAGGAAAAAGGCATCGATGTCCGGCTCGCGATTGACATTATCAGCATGGCTTGGCAGAACTTGTTCGATGTGGCGCTGGTGTTCAGCCAGGACCAGGACCTGTCGGAGGCGGCACGCGAAGTACGCGACATCGCCCGGCGGCAGAGCCGATGGATCAAGATCGCGAGCGCTTTCCCCAGTAGCCCTGTGGTGAGAAAGCCGCGCGGCATCAACTGGACTGACTGGATCAGGATCGACCGCGCCATGTACGACACGTGTATCGACCCGCGCGACTACCGGCCGAAGGCTGCCGCCCGGTGACAATCGCAACCCAGGCGCACCACGCACCTCGAAGCCACCTTCACTTCAAGGACCGATCGAGGCCGATTTCCGTCAGCCTGGACCGGAACACCTTCTTGAGCCGGATGGCGATCCCGATCATCGCATCCTGGACGGCGTCCCACTTTGTCTTCATCCATCAATCCGTCGGCCCGGGTTGTCTTCCGGATGATGGAGGCGCGCTTGTCGTCCAGCCGCAGCCACTCCAACTCCTCGCCGAACTCCGCCTCAATCTCCCCGACGGCTGTGCAGCGCGTCGCACAGCCGCTTGTTCCCCTCGCCGTCACCCTGTCGAGGCGCCCTTCCCCGTCCTCGCAGAGCAGGTCGACATTGAAGTCCCCGACCTCCTTCTCACGCTGGACCACGCTCAGTTCTATCCCCAGCCGTTCGGACAGCGCTTCGATGTGGCCTTCGAGCCAAACCGTGAACTCGTGTGCTTCTTTCGGGAACAGCTCCCGGACGGGTTTCATCTCGATGCGGCCAACTTCGCGCACCGCGCTCCCCTACCCCCGCGCCTGCTCGTACGCGTGCGCCAGGCGGAACATGCCCTCTTCGTTGAAGTGCCGCGTCAGGATCTGCATGCCCACCGGCAGCCCGCCGCCCGCCGTCCCGCACGGCACGCTCATGCACGGGATGCCGGCCAGGCTGCCGGTGATCGTGTAGATGTCGGACAGGTACATCTCGAGCGGGTCGTCGAGCTTCTCCCCGAGTTTGAACGCCGGGAACGGCGACACCGGCGTGACGATGGCGTCGACCCTTTCAAAGGCCCGCTCGAAGTCGCGCGCGATCAGCGCCCGCACCTTCTGCGCCTTCAGATAATACGCGTCGTAGTAGCCGGCGCTGAGCACGTACGTCCCCAGCATGATCCGGCGCTTGCACTCCGCGCCGAAGCCCTCGCCGCGCGACAGGCGGTACATCCCGCTCAGCGTTTCCGCCCGCGGACTGCGCCGCGAGTAGCGCACGCCGTCGTAGCGCGCCAGGTTCGAGCTCGCCTCCGCCGTGCAAATGATGTAGTAGGCCGCTATGGCGTACTCCGTGTGCGGCAGGCTGACCTCCTCGACCGCGCAGCCTAACCCCTCGAGCGTCCGCACGGCCTGTCTCAGAAGATCCGCCGTCTCGCCCCCGAGGCCGGCGAAATACTCCTTCGGCAGCCCCACGCGCAGGCCCTTCACCGCGCCGCCGCACGCCGCCTCGTAGTCCGGCACGGGCGCAAACGCCGAGGTCGAGTCCATCTCGTCCCGGCCGGCGATCACGCCGAGCAGCCGCGCCGCGTCCTTCACGTTGCGCGCAAAAGGTCCAATGTGATCGAGCGAACTGGCGAAGGCCACCAGCCCATAGCGCGACACGCGCCCGTAGGTCGGCGTGACGCCCACCACGCCGCAGAACGAGGCCGGCTGCCGCACCGAGCCGCCCGTATCCGAGCCCAGCGCCGCCACCGCCGTGCCCTGCGCCGTGACGGCCGCCGCGCCGCCGCTCGAGCCGCCGGGCACCCGGTCGAGCGCCGCCGGATTCCGCACCGGCCCGAACGCCGAGTTCTCGTTCGACGAGCCCATGGCGAACTCGTCGCAGTTCGTTTTGCCGAGGATGACGCCGCCGGCGCGCTCGATGCGCGCCACCGACGTGGCGTCGTATGGCGGAACGAAATGCTCGAGCAGGCGCGAGGCGCACGTCGTGCGCACGCCCTTGGTGACGATCACGTCCTTCACCGCCAGCGGCACGCCGCCCAGTGGTCCGGGGTCCTCGCCCGCGGCGAGCCTGCGATCCACCGCGCGCGCCGCGGCGAGCGCCCGTTCCTCTGAGAAGTGCAGGTACGCGTTCGTCTTCGGGTTCTCAGCCTGGGCGAAGGCCAGCGCTTCGCGCGCCAGCTCCTCCGCGGTGAACTCGCGCGCGCGAAGACCGTCGCGCACCTTGTCCATGGTGAGCGCGGCGATCTTCATCGCTCGATCACCTTGGGCACCTTGAAGTAGCCCGCGCCGGGCAGCGGCGCGTTCGCCAGCGCCTCCGCGTTCGACAGCGCGGCCCGCTCGACGTCCTCGCGCAGCGTGGCCGTCTCTTCCGCTTCGTACAGGACCTGCGCCATCGGCTCCACCTGCGACGTGTCGAGCTCGTTCAGCTTGTCCATGTGGGTGAGGATCTGGTCGAGCTCGCGCGCCATGCGGTGAATCTCGTCTTCGGTGAGATCGAGGTTCGCCAGCCCGGCGACGTAGCGCACTTCCTGTTCGGTGATCTTCAAGCCGAGGCCTTCCTGCGCGCCATGCGGTAGACGCGCCGCAGCACGGGATCGGCGATCGAGTCCGCTTCGTCGCGCGCCGCGTTGGGGACGGGCTCGAGCGCCCGCGCGGGCCGCCGCCGCGGCGCCGCCACCTGGAAGCGGATCTTCCGCACCAGGCCCGGCCCGGCGATCTGGTCGAGCCGATGGCGCACCTGCGGCTCGAGCGTCTCCAACTGGCTGCGCCACACGGCGTCGCCAACCTCAACCAGCAGTACGCCTTCCGCCACGCTGCGCACCACCGTGTGCCGCGCGATCTTCTCCCCCGCCGCCTCGGCCCACACCGCCCTCACGATCTCCTCGGGCGAAACGAGCGAGCCGGCGAGCTTGCGAATGAGGCGACCCGTGCGTTCCATCGGCGGGAAGCGACTATTCTACCCGATTCA
>JADZGE010000042.1 GCA_020854035.1 Burkholderiales bacterium
CTGTAAACCATGCTTCCAGTTGGTCGCGCCGTTTGCCGGCCGGCTTCTCCAGAATGCCGCGGCGAATCTCGGCGAGAGTGAGCGAGGCAATGAAGAGGTCCACATCTGTCTGCTCAGCCATCCAGGCCATGTCGGTTCGCGACCGGCGGCCAAACCTCTCGCCCGAGCAGCTCGCTCGCACGAGAGCGCTGATGGACGCGTCGGTCCCCGCTGGTCTGGTCACCGGCCACGCGGGTTTCGTCGATCAACTTGAGCTGCCCGATCCCCATGACCGGCACGTACTCGCCGCGTGCGATTCGTTGTCAGGCGGGTGTCATTGTCACGTACAACCTCGCCGATTTCCCTTCGGAAGTCCTCGATCCCTACGGAATCGCGGCCCAGCATCCGGACGAGGTCGTCGCGCACCTCTTCGACTTGTCTGCGGGCGCGGTGCGCGCCGCGGTGCGCGAGCAGTGACTCGCTTTGACACGCCCGGCGCGCTTCGTGCGCGAGATCCTCGACACGTTTCTCTCGCTGGGATTGGCAGGAACGGTCGCGGCTCTGGAAACCATGCAGGACTTGCTGTGACGCGCGGGCTATTCGCGGCGCGACGAATTCACCGGAGCGGCGCACCGGTACCGCTCATTTCCCGTCACCAGTTCGCCCGTCCTCCGCGCAATCGGGATATTGGTCGCGAAGCCTGAGCCGAGGATTGCCTGTCCCGCGAAGTCCGCCGCGGCGCCGGTTCGGCCAGGCGATTCACATCGACAACGCTGATGCGGCGGAAGCCGATCCTGATCAGCCCATCGCGGCGCAGTCTCGCCAGGATCTGGTTCATCGTCTGGCGCGAAATGCCGACCATGCGGGCCAGGTCGCCCTGCGAAACGGATATCGGAACGGGCCCGGCGCCGGGCATGTCCTGCGCTCTCATGCGGGAGATGGCGGCAAGCCGCACCCGGGCGCGCCGCTCTGGCGCGAGATCCCGGCACTCGGAGACGACACGCAGCATCGCTGCGTAGCGGTCGAGGGCGAGCTTGGCGAGCGGCGCGAAATATCGCGGCTCTTCGGCGATCAGCTGATCCACATGAGACTTCGGCAGGAACAGAAGCCGCGCGGGCGATTGCGCAACCGCGGTTACCAGGGTTGCCTGTCCGGTCAATGTGGAGAACACTCCGAACCAGTATCCGGGCTCTCCAACATTGACGAGGGCTTCGTCGCCCGTGGCGATCTCACGCACGAGATGTACCCGTCCCCGGATTACCGCGTACACACCCTTGGGAGGGCTGTCCTCCAGGGTTACTACCTGGCCTTTGGAGAAGAATTGCAGGGTGGAGCGGGTCAGGATCGCATTCTGGAGCGCCGGCGGCAGGCTGCGGAACCATTTTCCCGAGCCGAGAAATCGCTGCAGAGCAGGCATGTCCCGTTCCGTCATGCCTCCTATTCTCCGTCAACTGTCGCCCTGGCGACAACTACGCCCATATCATGCGCGGTAGCGTGCATCAACCCGATGAGGAGAAGCGCGGAGAAACGATCCGCTCGTGTGGGAGTTGTCGCCCCGGCGACAAGCGTTTCCCGCGGGTTCCGTCAAGATTCCAACTGGCGGATGATCCCGATTTGGCGCAACGTGAGCCACGCGCGCGCGGACGAAGCTCGCCAAAGGGGAAAAGAATGTCGCGGCGAAAGCAGGGTATCGGCGGATCGTCGTCGGTGATTGCGTCGCTCCTGTTGATGGTTCCCGTGGCGTGCCATGAGACGCCGGTGAAGGAGCATCGCCGGCAAGGACGATCATTCAGGCTGGCGATGATGTCCGAGCAGTGGAGCGCGCGCGGAACGGCCGCGCGCCGCGGGCGCGGTCTTGCCGCGGCTGTGGCATCCGAACAACCCGGAGGGAAACAATGAACCGCAGAACCCCGTATCGTTCCTGGATCACCAAGTGCCTGCTGTTGCTGCTGCCCCTGCCGGCAATGGGTCAGGAGAGCCTGCCGTTTCCACAGCCGCCATCGCCCAGCAAGGCCGGCCCGACGATTGCACAGTCGGAATACAAGCAGGCCAAGCCGCTGAGCCGCCTGCCCAAGGGCGCGCCGAACGTCGTACTCATCATGCTCGACGATGTCGGGCCGGCGCTGCCCGAAACGTTCGGCGGCCCGATCCGTACGCCGACGCTCACGCGGATCGCCGACAACGGCATTTCGTACAACCGCTTTCATAACGCAGCGATGTGCTCGCCCACCCGGGCGGCGCTTCTCAATGGCCGCAACCACCATCGCTCGGGCTTCGGCCAGATCGCCGAGCTCGCCAACAACTGGGACGGCTACACCGGCCACTGGCCGGCCACCACTGCTTCGGTCGCGAAGGTGCTTGGCTATTACGGGTATAACACCGCCGCCTTCGGCAAGTGGCATAACACGCCGGCCGAGCAGACCACCGCGCAGGGCCCGTACGACCGCTGGCCGGCCGGCCGGCTCGTCGGATTCGACTATTTCTACGGCTTCCTCGCCGGCGAATCGTCCCAGTGGGAGCCGGCCATCGTGAGGAACACGACGCGAATCGCGACGCCGGAGAAGAAGCAATATCACTTTACCGTGGATATCGCCGACGAGGCGGTGAACTGGATGCGTCGGCAGAACGCCATCGCGCCGAACCAGCCGTTCTTCCTTTATTGGGCTCCCGGCGCGTCGCACGGCCCGCACCACATCTTCAAGGAGTGGGCCGACAAGTACAAGGGCAGATTCGACAAGGGGTGGGACGCGCTGCGCGAGGAGATCTTCGCGCGTCAGAAGGCGCTCGGCTGGATTCCCGCCAACACACAGCTTACCCGGCGCCCGGCCACGCTGGCCGCGTGGGCCGACATACCCGAGGACGAGAAGCCCTTCCAGCGCCGGCTGATGGAAGTATTTGCGGGCTATACCGAGCATGCCGACGCGCAGGCGGGCCGGCTGATCGACGAGCTGGAGCGGCTGGGCATCCGCGACAACACGATGGTCATCTACATCTGGGGCGACAACGGCTCGAGTTCGGAGGGTCTGCACGGCACGATCAGCGAGCTCCTGGCCCATAACGCGATTCCGACCGAGATCAAGGATCACCTGCGCGTGCTCCAGGGGCTCGGCGGCCTCGACGCGCTCGGCAGCCCCAAGACGGACAACATGTACCATGCGGGCTGGGCCTGGGCCGGGTCCACGCCCTTCCAGGGAACCAAGCTGAGCGCCGGTCACTTCGGCGGCACCCGCACCCCGCTCGCGATCTCCTGGCCGAAATCCATCAAGGCCGACAAGACGCCCCGCGCGCAATTCCACCACGTCAACGACATCGTTCCCACGATTTACGACGTGGTCGGTATCAAGGCGCCGAAAATGGTCGATGGCGTCACCCAGGCGCCGATGGACGGCATCAGCATGAAATACACCTTTGCCGACGCCAAGGCGCCGGGTCGCAAGAAAGCACAGTACTTCGAATGCATGGCGGACCGGGGTATCTACTCCGCCGACGGCTGGTTCGCCTCCGCCTGGGGTCCCCGCATCCCGTGGGTGCCGGGGCTGCCGAAAGGCATCGCCACCTGGAGCCCCGACAAGGACCAATGGCGGTTGTACAACCTGAACGAGGACTTTTCGCAGGCGACCGATCTGGCGTCGAAGTACCCCAAGAAGCTCGCCGAATTGAAGGCGCTGTTCGACAGGGAAGCGAAGGCCAATCTCGTCTACCCCGTCGGCGGCGGGCTGTGGTCGATCATCTGGAGCCCGCAGTCGGCGCCGCACAATCCCGCGACCGAGTTCCACTATACGCAGGACGTGACCGGCGTGCCCGAGTTCGCGGGGCCGAAGTTGAACGGGCGCAGCAGCCTCGTCACGGTCGACCTCGAGTTGAAGCCCGACTCCGCGGGCGTCCTGTACGCGCAGGGCGCGTTCTCGGGCGGGCTGGCGCTCTGGGTGGACAAGGGGAAGCTCTTCTTCGAGTACAACCTGTTCGAAATCGAGCGCACGCGCATCGAAACGAAGGACGCGCTGCCGGCCGGCAAGGTAAAGATCGAGGTCGAGACGCGCGTTGCGGCGCCGCGCGGCGCCGCCGATGTCGTCGTACGTGTGAACGGCAAGGACGTGGGCCGGGCCAGGGTGCCGCGCACCGCGGTGCTTGCCTTTACCGCGAACGACGCGTTCGACGTCGGGATGGACAGCTACTCGCCGGTGTCGCAGGCGTACTACGAGCGCAAGCCTTTCAAATTCAACGGAAAGATCGAAGCATTGCGGGTCCAGTATCTCAAGTGAGGCTGGCGCGAGATCACCCGGCCGCCATAGGAACGTTGTTTCAGTACGGAAGGATGCCGATACCGATCGGTGGTGGCGACCGAAACCGTCATGGCGGCAGTAACTGCTTCCGCCGTTGCAACGGCTTCTGCTGCTGCCGCGGCTCATGAACGGCAACCTGCGCTGTGATCCACCGGGTGCTGGCGGGGCATCTCCCCATGTGAGCGTAGACGCCGACGGAATCTTTTCGGACCTCGACGCGGGCGGCGGCGATTCGAAGCGCACATGGCGGGCCATGGCGGGTGTGGGCAATTCGTACAAGTTGGGGGATGTTGTGTTTGCGTGCGGCTACCTGTCCTACGAGCAGCGCGACATCAAGCTGGTCGGGGACCCGAGACTGGGCGGATTCCGACTTGGCATCAATTCCCGGTTCTGACGCGCCGCTTTTCAGCACCGGGCACGGGCGTGCGTTTTTCCCGAGTCGAAGGGTGGAAACCAATGAAGCGGGTCACCACCGTCGTTTTTGCACTACTGGTTTGCGCCGGGCTGGCGGCGGACGGGGTGGGCTGGGCGGTCCAGGCGGAAGTTCTTGCTTGTCGTGCGCCACCGGGCTTCCGCTCGATGGGATGGTGGCAGTGCGTGCGGTCGAACCGTCGGGGCTGCACGAGGATCCCGTCGATCGCTTCATCGTCGCGACCGCGCTGGTGCACGGAGCGGCACTCATGACGGCCGATGAGCGGCTGCTCGGCTCGCCGCACGCGCTGGAGCGGCACGACGCGACAAATTGTCGGTCGTACTGCGTGGCTCCATCCTGAACGACGAAGCTGATCGAGTCGGAGCACGGGGCTTCCCCGGGCGATCGATGCCTGTCGACATCGATCGGGAGAGTCGGCTGCCGCTCTGGTCTGCGAGGACATTCGACTGCGCGGGTGGCCGATCGGATGGCTTCGTCGGGTCTTTCATGGCGTGGCCAAAAAATCGATAATCGTTGACAGTCTCCGGAATAATCGACTACCTTGCCAACCTTCCCGAAGGCCGTTCGTTGCAGGTGGTCGTCGCCGGCGGCCGGCACATCTGCCATGCGCGCATCGAGGATCGGACCGGAGGAGTAGACATGTCGAGGATTCCCGTGATCACCGAGTCGAGCGAACTCACCTCCGCCCAGCGGCGGGTCGTCGACGGCATTCTCGGGCGCCGTGGCGGGCGTATCCCCGGGCCCTATCGCCTTTCGCTGCACTGTCCCGAGGTCACCGAGGCCTGGCATCCGCTGGGTGAAGCGCTGCGCCTGAAAAGCACTTTTCCCCTGCGATTGAGCGAGTTCACGATGATCGTCGCGGCGCGTGCGATGGATTGTGACTATGTCTTCAATGCGCACGCTCCCGCCGCGATCAAGGCCGGGCTGTCGGAATCGATCGTGGACGCGCTCGTCAGAGATGAGCGGCCGCGATTCGCGAATGCCGACGAAGAGGCGATCTACGACTACTGCATGCAACTTCACCGGCATCATGCGGTGTCGGACGCGGCGCACGCTCGTGCGCGCGAGCTCTTCGGCATCCCGGGCGTGGTGGAGCTCACCGCGCTCTTCGGCTACTACGTGATGGTGGCCATGACGCTTCTCGCACACGAGATGCCGCTGCAGCAGGATGCGAAGTACCGGCTGCTCCGAAGGGCCTAGTCGCACGATGCCCGGCATGTCTTGTTCATGGCATCTACCTCGCGAGGTTCGGCGTTTGGCGCAGGCATGCTCGATCGGCTCAGTTTCATCTTCGGCGCGACCCGCGCCCCGGGGGGAGAGTGGAAGCGGACACGTCACATCGAATTCTTCTCGGCCTCGGGCGCAGGCAGCGATCCCGGCGCCCTGGCGAAGAACCGGGCCCCTCGCCCGGATGTCGCGTCTCGTCGCTCTCGTCACGACATCCGCTTCGTTGCTCATGGCGGGCATCGCAACGGCCGCCTATCCAGAGCGACCGATTCGTCTCGTCATCGGCCAGGCGCCCGGCGGAGCGACCGACATCGTGTTGCGCGCGTTTGCCGCGCGATGGTCGCAGGCGCTTAGCCAGACGATCGTGGTCGACAACCGGCCGGGCGCCGGCGGCACGTTGGGCGCCGCGCTCGTCTCCCGCTCGCCCGCCGACGGCCATACTCTGCTGGTCGGAACGAACGGCCCGATCGCCATCGCGCCGCACGTGATGCGAGAGCTCGCGTACGACCCGCTGAAGGATTTCGCGCCGGTCGGCCTGTTCTCCGAAGTCTCCTTCATCCTGGTCGTTCATCCCGCCGTGCAAGCGGCCACGATCGACGAACTCATCAGGCTGGCGCGCGCGCATCCCGGCAAGCTCAATTTCGCTTCCTCCGGGCAGGCGGGAACGCCACATCTTTGCGGCGAACTCTTCAAGCTGCTCACCGGTACGGACATCGTTCACGTCCCGTACCGCGGTGGCGCTCCCGCGCAGACGGACCTGGTCGCCGGGCGCGTGCAGATGTACTGCGCGGGTTTCCCCGGACTTGCTCCGTACATCAGGGCGGGGCGCGTGCGCGCGCTCGCGATTGCCGCCACGCGGCGCTCGAAGGTACTGCCGGGTGTCCCCACCGCCGCCGAAGCCGGGCTGACGGGATTTGTTGTGAGCGCGTGGAACGGAATCCTTGCGCCCATGCATACGCCGCAGGCGCTGATCGAGCGGCTGTACGCGGCGATGACGGCCGTTTCCAGGCAGCCCGGTTACGAAGCGGAACTGGAGGCACGTGGCGTCGAGCCGCGGCTCATCGGGCCGGCGCAGTTCCGCGACTACATCAGGCACGAATCGGATCGTTGGGGCAAGGTCGTGAAGGAAGCGCGGATCACCTCGGAGTAGCCCATGACCATGGACGTACATGGCTTCATGGCGCGCTTCGTCGCCGGACTCTCGCTCCTGGCGGTGCACGCCGCGGTCGGCGCGGCCGACGACTATCCCAGCCGGCCCATCAGGCTCGTCGTGCCATACCAGGCCGGCGGCAATCCCGACGCGATTGCCAGAGCGCTTTCAGGCCAGCTCGAACGCCAGCTCGGGCGCAACATCGTCATCGATAACCGCGCCGGAGCAAGCGGCCTGATCGGCATGGAAGTCGTAGCCAGAGCGAATCCGGACGGCTACACCATGCTGTTCGCGACCAGCTCGCTGGCGGTGAACCAGGCGGTGCGGGAGAAGCCACCCTACGACATGGACCGCGACCTGGCGCCGGTGAGCTGCGTCGGCAAGAGCGCCGGTTACCTGCTGGTCGTGCACCCATCGCTGCCCGCCCGGACGCTGGCGCAGTTCGTGGCGCTGGCGCGAAACCGCGACAAGCCGCTGACCTATGCGACCTCCGGACTGGCGAACGTATCGCACCTGATGGGCGAGCTGTTCAACGTGCGCGCGGGCACGCACATGGTCAATGTGCCGTACAAGGGGTCGGGGCAGGCGCTCGCGGGGGTGATTTCGGGCGAAGTGCAAATGTACTTCGTCACCCCGACCATTGGCGTACCCGCAATCCGCAACGGCAAGGTGCGCGTGCTGGGGTTCACCGGCCAGAGCCGCTGGAACCGGCTGCCGGAAGTCCCGGCCATTGCGGAAACGGTCGCCGGATTTCAGATGGATGCCGGATGGATGGGCTGGCTCGCGCCGGCCCGCACGCCCGAGGCGATTCTCGCGAAGGTGCAGCGGGAAATCGCTCGGGCCCTGCAGGAACCCAGGTTACGGGAGTACCTGCTGGTGAGCGGATACGAGCCCTGCGCGAATACTCCCGAGGTATTCAGGCGTTTCCTCCGCGCCGAGATCGAGCGATTCACCGGGATCGCACGCATGACGAACATCAAGGCCCGTTAGGCCAGGCACACACCCATGGAAGCGGTTTCGAGCGCCAGCGAAACGGGCCGAAGATCCTTGCCCGGTGGCCCTGCCCCGATGGCGCTGCGTCCTGATCCAGAGGCGATCCATGTCGGCTATCGAGCGGATGGCGACGCCGAGCGCGGACGAAGAGGCGCGGATTCCGGGTGGCAACGCGCCTTCCTTCCACCCGGAGCTGCGCTGACGCATCATTCGATCTTGATGTTGGCCGCGCGCGCGACCTCGACGAAGCGCTTGTGCTCGGCGGCGAGTTTCGCCCGGAACTCCTCGGGCGTGCTCGCCACCAGCGAGTAGCCGAGACCCAGAAACATCTCGCGCAGCCTGGGCGAGGCCGCCGCCTTCTTGATCTCGGCATTCACGCGCTGCACGATTTCGCGCGGCGTCTTCGGCGGCAGGAACCAGCCGTGCCAGCCGGGCTCAGGCTTGAATTCGGGCACGCCCGCTTCCGCCACGGTGGGCAGCTCGGGCATGAACGTCCAGCGTGACGGCGCGGCGAATGCAATCGGAAGCACCCGTCCGTCCTTGACGAAACCGATGGACGCGGTCGGTGGGATGAACAGCACATCGATCTCCCGCGACAAGAGCGCATTGATCTGCTGCGGAATGCCCTTGTAGGGCACGTGCAAAAGCTTCGTTCCGGCCATCTGGTTGAACATCTCGCCTGCGATGTGCTGGCCGTTGCCCACGCCTGGCGTACCGTAGGTGAGCGGCTTGTCGCGGGAACCCTTCGCCATCGCGATCAGCTCCTTGATCGACTTGACGCCCAGGGCCGGGCTCACCAGCACGAAATACCCGGCGCCGCTCGCGATCAGAGAAACGGGCTGCAGATCCTTGAAAACATCGAGCGGGAACCTGGGATTGATCGCCTGGCTGATCACGATCGAGGTCGTGGTCCACAGCATGGTGTAGCCGTTGGGCGCGGCATTCGAGACCAGCTCGGCGCCGACCAGGCCGTTCGCGCCGGAGCGATTGTCGACCACGACCGAGCGGCCCAGCTGTGCCTCGATCTCGCGCGCGAAGGGACGCGCCAGCGTGTCGGTCGTGCCGCCGGCCGGGAACGGCACGATGAGACGTACGGGACGCGAAGGATAGGACTGCGCGCAAACGGCGGAGCTCATCACCAGCGCGGCGGCGAGTACCACGAGGCGTGTGTAGCGGGTCATGACGGTTCTCCTCCGTTCGTCGTGAACAGGCGCAACGTCTCCCCGATCGCCCTCCGATCGGTATTGCGCGTAATGAACACCAGGCGCGTGCGGTAGTCCTCGCTCGGCCACGCGGGCAACTCGACCGGCGGATGAGAGATCCGCTGCACGCCGTGCAGCACGACCGGCCGCCCCGGGCGCTCGGTGATATCGACGATGCCTTTGACGCGCAGCGAGTCGGCACCGCGCTTGAGCGCCAGCGCATCCAGCCAGGCGGAGAGCGCCGCCCGGGACACCGGCTCCGTCGGTACAGCACACGCAGCCGTTGCTCAGCAGGACCGCCTCCGCCGCCGCCCGCTCGATCGGGACCTGGTCGAGGCCGATCTCGCCGAATTCGTTCACGACCACCGCCATGCCCGCCGCCGCGGGCGTCTTCAGCAGCCGGTTGAGCACGCTGGTCTTGCCGCTGCCAAGAAATCCAGTGAGCAGCGTCAGGGGCGACAGTGCATAAGTCATGTCGACGCGCGCCGGTCAGCCACGGTGCCGAGAACCGCGGGGCGATCCCATGGCCGGGCTAGAACTGCGCGAAGAGCTCCGGAAACTTCCGCGGGACGCTTTTTCTCAGCTCCCACTGTTTCGCGAGATAGCCCGGATAGTCGCGGCGCACATGATCGGTCGTGTCTCCCGCGAACTCGCAGAAGAGCATCTTGATCGTGAAGAACAGATTCTCGGCGCCGCGCAGCCCCTTGTACGGCCCGAGATTGCGCAAGATGTCCTCGGTCGCGGCAGCCACCGGGATCCCGGCGTCGTAACGCCTGCGCGCCTCGGACTGCATGAACTGGAGGTAGGTCCTGATGTCACGCAGATCGCGTGCGTCGAGCAGCGGACCATGGCCCGGAATGTAGACCTGGGCGTCCCAGGAGAGCATGAGATCGACCAGCTCGAGCAGGTTCTCCATGAACGGGTACTGCAGGCCGACGTGCCTTCCGGCCGACACCAGGTCGCCGCCATGCACGACGCCTTCTTCCGGGATGTGGACGATGTTGTCGCTGCGGGTATGACAGGGCTTGCCTTCGATTACGCTCACCTTGCAGCCGCCCACCTCGAGTTCGGTGCCGCCCTCGAAGACGTCGGTGGGCGGGATGTAGTCGAGGCCGGTGAAGTCGAACTTGTTTCCGAGCAGGTATTCGATCTGTCGCCTGGCATCGCCTTCGAGCGAACCGATCGCCTCCAGCCAGCGCCTGGGCGGCAGGTTCGCCATCCAGTTGGCACAGATACGCGAAGCATGGACCCGGCTCCCGCGCAGTCGAGGCGCGTTGATGCCGTGCACGTGGTCGACATGCCAGTGGGTCAGCACCACGGTGCCGACACGGCTTGCGGCGGGCTCCGCCTCGCCGATCGCATCGAGCATGCGATCGGTGAGGCGGATATCGCAGCCCGTATCCATCATCAGCGCCTCGCCGCCACTCACGAAAAAGGCCGTGTTGTTGAGCCCCCAGTTGCCGGGCGGTTGCATGTAGGCGTAGCACTTGTCGCTCACCCGATGAAGCCCCGTGCTATAGCGTTTCCAATCCGGCATCCGAATCTCCTCCGATTCCTCGTATACGCCGCCGATGCGGTCTCACAACGCGAAGGCGATCTCGCTACCCGTGGCACAGTAACGATAATCCTTGCCTTGGTCAATTCTTATCGATAATAATACACGCTGAATCTCGATCGAACCTCAACAGGCCGGCTGCCGGGGCCCGGGCAATGAAACGCAATGCAATCGCCGCGCGCGAAGCGCCCGGGGAGAATACGAGCAGCGAAACACTGGCTTCGATCGCGTACCAACGCCTGCGCTCGGACATCATCAATGCGAGGCGCGAGCCGGGCGGAAAGCTGCGGGTTCAGGAGCTGTCGGAGCACTACGGTGTCGGCCCCAGCCCGATCCGTGAAGCGTTGAACCGCTTGTCGCGCGATGGACTGGTCACGCTGAGCGACCGGCGCGGATTCTCCGTGACACCGGTCAGTTGCGAGGGTCTCGACGAGCTCACCAGAACGCGCTGCTGGTTGAACGAGCTCGCGCTGCGCCAGGCGATCGCGAACGGCGACGCTGCCTGGGAAGAGAATATTGTCCTCGCCTACCACAGGCTCACGCGCCTGCCACGCTACATCGATGCCGGGTCGGGCCTGAAGCGCTACAACCCGGACTGGGAGCTCGCCCACCGCACATTCCACTCGGCGCTCATCGCCGCGTGCGGATCGCGCTGGCTGCTCGCCTATTGCGAGCAGCTCTTCGACGCCGGTGCGCATTATCGGCACCTGTCGCGGGTGTCCAGCATGAAGCGCGCGCAACGCCGCGACGAACATCGGCAAATACTCGATGCGAGCGTAGCGCGTGATGCGGATGGCGCGGTCGCGCTGCTCACGCGTCACGTTACCCGGACCGCCGAGCTGGTTCGCGAGCGGCTCGGTGCGCCGGGCACAACGGTCAAAGGCGAACCGAGTAGCCGGCAGGGTCCGCGACGCGGCACTTGAGCCGATGGCGTCGTGCGATGATCCGCGGACACTCGTACACCAAGGTGCTGCAATCATGAGTCGCCTTGGCCTTGCCGCCACCGCGGCTCTCGCTGGCGTTGCGCTTGCCATCGCAAGCTCCGCCTCGGGGCAGACCTATCCGACCCGTCCGATCCGGCTGGTGGTCGGATATCCGGCCGGCGGGACGATCGACGGTCTCGCGCGAACGATCGGGGCCCAGGTCGCAGGCCAGATCGACGGCAGCATCGTGGTCGACAACCGCGGTGGCGCGAACGGCATGATCGGCGCCGGGATCGTCATCAAGGCGCCGCCGGACGGCTATACCCTGCTCTTCAGTCCGCCCGCGCTCATCGTCAACCAGATCCTCGGCCAGGCATCCTACGACGTGCTGCGAGAGCTCGTTCCGGTCGTGAACATCGGGCTCGGCGAGGGCTCGCTCCTGGTGGTGCATCCCTCGGTTCCCGCCAGGAGCGTCCAGGAACTGATCGCGCTCGCCAGGACGAAGTCCCTCACGTATGGGACGCCCGGAATCGGCAACACGCAGCACCTGGTGTCCGAGATGTTCAACATTCGGGCCGGAACCAGACTCGTGCACGTGCCCTACAAGGGCATTGCGCCGGCCGTCACGGCGGTGGTCAGCGGAGAGGTGAATCTGCTGTTCGGTCCACCGGCCATCATCGTTCAACACCTGAAGGCGGGACGTTTGCGGGCGCTGGGATTTACCGGCGAGAAACGCTGGGCCTTGATGCCGGATTTGCCCACGGTCGCGGAGTCGGGCCTGCCTGGGTTCAAGACCAGCGGAGCCTGGCAAGGGATCTTCGCCCCCGCGAGGACTCCTTCGGCTATCGTTGCCCGCCTGCACGCGCAGATCGAGAAGGCGATCCAGGTGCCCAGGGTGAGGGATTTCATCCGGGCCGCCGGCTACGAGCCGGATGGCCGCGACAGCGCCCGGTTCCGGTCCCTGATCGAGGCGGACTTCGAGCGCTACGGTGAGGTCATCCGTGCCGCGGGGATAAAGCTCGAATAGGCACGGGGCGAAGCCGGCGCTTCGATCGCTCGCGGAGCATCGACCAGGTTTCGGAGCGCAGATCCACAACGTCGCTTCGGCGAGCCAGCAGTGCGTTCTCGCGAGCTCCTCCAGGTGCGCACGGTTGAGCGCCGCCACGGAGAAGCCGCGGTGGTTGCTCTGCGCCACGAGAACGTCTCGCGAGAGCCGGTTGAGCGCCTCGCGGATGGGGCTTGGCCCGACCGCGTAGCGATCGCGGAGCCCGAGGATGCGCAGCCTTGCCCCCGGCGCGTGGGCGCCGCTGATGTTCCGATCGCCGAGATCCCGGACTAGAGGGCATGGCGCGCCGAAAGCGGACGGCGCCCGGCCAGTCGACGCTCGGCCAGCGCACCGAAGCCCAGCCCGATCGTCGCCCACAGAACGGCGTGGATGCCGAGCGAGGCGACGCGGAAGCGCCAAAGCAGGTCCGCGGAGTACTGCGCCGGCACCTCGTCGACCGCGGGCAACGCGTATTGCGCGGCCATCACGACGCCCGCGAAAGCCGCGGCTCCCATCAGGGATGCATTCCACGCGCCGTAGCGTGCCCAAAGCCGCCTGGCGAGAGCGGCAGAGGCGGCTGCCGCCAGCAGCGAGACGAACAGCATGACGAAGTACAGTCCCGTGCGCGCGCCGATCGTCTCGGGGCCGCCGACGCCCGGCGGTATCGCCGGGTACTTGAGGGTCGGCACCAGCACGAGCGCGATGAAGCCGGTGAGCGCCAGCAGCGCGGCGGTGGCGCGCGGCCCGAGGCGTCCCAGCCGGCCATGCGCATAGGCAAAAGCGAGCGAGAACAGGCCGCCGAGCGCGGCACCGAACACGACCATGCCGGTCAGCAGGCCCGGCCCGGCCTGCGTCGCGCGGCTGACCGTTTCCGGTTCCGGCGCTTCGCCGGCCGGCTGCGTCATTCTCTTTTCGAAGGCGATGGCGCGATCGACCTGGGGCTCGCCGAACAGGCGGGCAAAGCCGAAAGCGAGCAGGCCGGCTACTACTCCGACGAGCATGCCGCGGAGCAGGAGCGACCCGACCATGTCAGTGCGTCAGTGGCAGGGGAAACCCAAAAGGTGGCGCGCATCGTGCAGGAATTCGTGCACGTTCATGCCCGAGATCATCGAGGCGGCGCCTCCCTCCGTGCCCACGAAGTAGAGCGTCAGGAGCAGCAGGAGCCCCGCGAACACCACCCAGGGCAGAAGCTCGCGCACCGGAATGGGCGTGGGAACGGAAGCAGGCGTGCAGGCAATGGTGTTCATGTCTCTCTCCTGGGGTACCGTCTCCCGCTTCTGCTGCGGGGAAAACCTCGTGACCGGCCGTCGAAATGCGGCGGCAGGTCACGGTGGCGCGACTGCACTTGACTCCGACCGGCCGGCGCGCCGGCATCCTGCGATACTAGCGAGCGTGTCCGAGGCTGTCAACGAAACGAAGTCCATGAATGGCCTGGATCAGGTTTCGGGAGAACACACCGGTGCGTCTCACATTGATCTGCGGCGGCCCGACCGCGGCCACGCGGCGGGCGGCGTTTCCACTCGAGGAGCCGCTGGAGGACGGGGCGCACGCCCGGGCCGCGCGGATTGCATTGCCGCGCCGGGCCGAGCGCATCTGGACGAGTCCGGCGCTCAGCGCGCGCCAGACGGCGGCGGCATTCGGACTGAACGCCGCCGAACACTTCGCGCTGCGTGACCAGGAATTCGGCGCGTGGGCCGGAACGAGCCTCGCCGAGTTGCAAGCGCGGGCACCGCGGGATCTCGCGGCATGGCTCGCCGATCCTGATGCGACACCGCACGGCGGCGAATCGGTCACGGATGTCGTCCGGCGTGTCGCAGCCCTGATGGAGGGGCTGCTGGGCGAGCGCGGTCACACGCTCGCCGTCACCCACGCCGCCGTGATCCGCGCCGCGCTTCTGGCTGTCCTCGGTGCGCCGGTTTCCGCGTTCCGGTGCATCGATGTCGAGCCTTTCTCGATCGTCGAGTTGACCGGCGACGGCCGGCGGTGGCATTGGCGCGCGCCTGCCGGCCGGGACACGTGAACCGTCGCGGAGCGATTGTCCTCGTTCGAACGCGGCACGGCGGGCGCGCGAGACGGGAGGCGTCAAGCCTCGGACACGGCACAAGTCCGGAACCCCGCGAAGATATCGCGGCGATGAGGTAGAAAGAAGTTGCGAAAGGTGTTGTTCGCGAGCCGCGAACGCGTCGCCCAGGCGCCCCCTTTCAACACCTTGCGGTATCCGAACCACGGCGCCGAGTACTCCCGGTACGGCGTATCGACGACGTACCCGGGAAAGGGATAGAACGCCGAGGCCGTCCATTCCCAGACGTTGCCCAGCATCTGGCGGCAGCCAAAAACGCTGTCTCCGGATTCGAAGGCGCCGACGTCCACGCATCCCGGAAACCGCGAATCGAGGTTCGCCCGCTCCGGAGACGGCGGCTCGTCGCCCCAGGGATACCTGCGCTTGCGTGCCGTGATTCCACCGCCATCGGGCGCGGGCTCGGCACTCGCCGCGAGTTCCCACTCCGCCTCGGTCGGCAGCCGCCTGCCGGCCCAGTTGCAGTACGCCTCGGCTTCGTACCAGTTGACGTGGATGGCCGGCGCATGCGGTTCGGCCGGCACGAGCCTGTCGAAATGCCTGCGCAGCCAGCCGGTGCCCGCGCGTACCCAATACGACGGATGCTGCGCTCCCGCCCTACCGCGCCACACCCAGCCCTGATGGCTCCACAGATCGCGCCGCAGGTAGCCGCGGTCTTCGACGAACTCCGCGAATTCGGCGTTCGTCACGGGAGCACGCGCCATCCGGAACGGGCGCACTTCAACCGGGTGTGCCCATTTCTCGTTGTCGAACACGAACGGCGCGCCGGGCTCCGCGCCGAGGCGATAGGTGCCGCCCGGGATGTCCACATCCCCCGCCAGCGGACCGCCCCCGATGTGCTTCAGCCCCGCACGATCCCGCGCGATGGCTGACTGCGGCTCAGGATATTCCAGCGCCTGCCTCATGTAGGTAAACGCCTCTCCATGCATGTCTTCGTGCAGGATCGAGAGCAGGTAGAGATAGCTCTCCTTGCCGTCCGGATCGCCCGATTGCAGCCGACTCGCGGCGCGCTCCTGCACGCGTTTCATGTACGCGAGAGTCTCCTCCCGCGACGGCAGCGGCAGCCCCCAGCGGTCGTCGTGGTCCACCTTGAACGAGTCGTACAGATTCTCGGCGCCCTTCAGGAGAAATTCCCGGGCGCCGAGAACCGGCAGGAGGAACACGTCGTAGAAGAAGGCGACATGGCCGAGTTCCCAGCGAAAAGGGTTGACCACCTCCATGAGGGGAGGCGCCAGCTGGTCGTCCGTCAGATCGGAAACCAGTTCCAGGGTACGTTCCCTGGCGTCATGCATCCAACCGGACAGCCTCGATGCCGGAAGTGCGCATGGTTCGTTCATCGAGCCTCCTCGGTTCTCTCGGGCGGGCCCCGCCTCGCCCGCCGCAACGATCTTGCGCGCGCGCGAGCGCGTCTTCCTTGACTTGCGTCAAAAACGGAAGGCGCCACGTGGTACTCGATCGACTGTCCGATTGGCATTGCGCGCGGACTATCCGGGGCGCAGAATGTCCGCAGCGGCGGGATCGGCGCGATCCTGCATCGGCGGAGGAGAACAAATCGTGAACGGCGCACACGATCTGGGAGGGGCGCATGGATTCGGCCCCGTGATCCGGGAGGGAAATGACGAAGCCCACCATGCGGCCTGGGAGAAGCGAGCGCAGGCGATCGGCTACGTCATGACCCGGGCGGGCGTCTACAACATCGACGAATTCCGGTTCGCACGGGAGAGCATGCCGCCGGCCCACTACCTGGCCGCGCGCTACTTTGAACGCACGCTCTTCGCCATCGAGAAAAAACTGGTGGAGAAAGGCATCGTTGCCACGGGAGAGGTGAGCGCCCGGGCGAGGGAACTCGCGGGAGCCGCGGACAAGGTGCTTCGCCAGCCCGGTGAAACGATGCCGTCTCATCAGCTGCAACGATTCCTGCCGCTCCGAAGAGCCCTGCCTCGAGTGAGCCTGGACACCCCGCCCCGATTCGCTCCCGGCGACGGGGTGGTCACCCGGAAACTGAATCCCCAGGGGCACACGCGCCTGCCCCGCTACGCCCGGGGCAGGCACGGCGTCATAGACCGCCTGCACGGGCCACAGGTCTTCCCTGACGCGAGCGCGCGCGGGCTGGGCCGGCAACCGGAGTACCTCTACTCGGTCCGTTTCACCGCCCGGGAGTTGTGGGGGGAGGATTCGGATCCGAATTCCGCCGTCCACCTGGACCTGTGGGAGAGTTACCTGGAGCCGTTGTAGAACGCAATTCCGGAAGGAGGCGACCATGAGCGAGCGACACGGAGGAGCCCCGTTGCCCGTTGGCGAGCAGTATCCGGCGCCGGACGCCGAACTCGAGGCCCGGGCGTGGGCGCTCGAATCCCTCCTCGCGGAGAAGGGGTTGCTCAACAGCGATCTCATCGACAGGATCGTCCACGCTTACGAAAACGACATCGGGCCGATGTTGGGCGCCCGTGTGGTGGCCCGGGCATGGGCGGACGCGACCTTCAGAGAGCGCCTGCTGAAGGATGCCACCGCGGCGGCGGCGGAACTGGGGATCGCCGGCATGCAGGGAGAACACATGGTCTGCGTGGAGAACACACCGCGAGTCCACAACGTAATGTGCTGCACGCTGTGTTCCTGTTACCCGTGGCCCGTGCTCGGCCTGCCTCCCCTGTGGTACAAGGCGCCCGCCTACCGGGCGAGCCTCGTCGCCGACGCCCGCAAGGTCCTGCGGGAGGACTTCGGGCTCGACATCCCCGCGGATGTCGAGATCCGCGTCTGGGACAGCAGCTCGGAGATCCGCTACTTCGTCCTGCCCGAACGACCCCGCGGCTCGGAGGCGATGAGTGAAGCGGAACTCGCCGCCTTGGTCACGCGGGATTCCATGATCGGCGTGGCGAAAGCGAGTGCACCCGGGGGAGTTTCCCGATGAACCCGACCGAACCGCGCACACAGCAGGAGGAGCAGGGGCTCGTCGATCCGCGGGTCGCCGAGACGCTGCCGCGAAGGAGCGGCGAGATCACTTTCAGGGCGCCATGGGAGAAGCGCGCGTTCGGCATCACGGCCGCGTTTTGCCAGCAGGGACGGTTTCCCTTCGACGACTTCCGCTGGCGGGTCGTATCGGAGATCATGATCTGGCAGCAGGCGAGCCCGGGAAAGGAGGAGAATTTCCGCTTCTGGGAACACTGGCTCCGGGCCCTGGAGAGGACCGTCGTCGATCGCGGCCTGCTTTCCTGGGAGGAGATTTCCCGCCGGGCGGGGCAGGCGCCGGACAAGCGGGGCGGGGGCGCCGCCGCGACGTAGCCGCTTCATCGAAGGGGAAGTGGAAACGGGGATGGTTCCGGCGAAGGGAGGAGGACTCCTCCAGTTGTTCCAGCACGCGCACCACCGCGTCGAGGGGCACCTCATCGACTTCCGCGAAGAACTGGAACGAGGCCGGCCGGGGGCGGAACTCCTCGCGCACGCCGCCACCGATCTCAACCAGCACATGTTCGTGGAGGAGAAGTTCCTCTTCCCGCTGCTGAGCGAGAAGCTGGCGGCGGTCGTGGCGGGCCTGCAAGACGAGCACGGCCGCGTCTGGGACCTGATGGGGGAGTTGCGCGAACTGCTGCGCCGGGACGCCGGCCGGGAAACCCTTCAGGCAGGCACGGCGCGTTTGATGGGCGCCCTGACCGCGCACAACACCGCGGAGGATCTCGGCGTCTATCCCGACCTGCTCGCCCTCCTGGGCCCTTCCAGGGCACAGGCGCTCCTCATGGAGGTCGAGCGAGTCGAGGTGCCCCGGGGCTGGATGTGCGCGGCCCGCGCGTGGCCGACTCGAGTCCTGCCCGGTGCCGAGGCAGGCTTTCCGTTGCGCAGGGACGAGTGAGGAAGCCCGTACCTTCTACTCCGACTTGATGCCGGCTTCGCGCACGATCCTCGCGTTGCGGGCGGAGTCGGTCTTCATGTAGGCGGCGAGATCGGACGGCGTGCCGAGCTTCACTTCCGCGGCCAGTTGCGCGAGCTTGCCGCGGAACTCCTCGGTGCCGGCGATTCTGCCGATCTCGGCGTGGAGGCGCATCACGATCGCCTGCGACGTCTTCGCGGGCGCCGCCGTGCCGTACCACTCCACGATCTCGTAGCCCTTCAGGCCCGATTCGCTGAGACTCGGCACCTGCGGCGCGAAGCGCGAGCGCTCGAGGCTGGTCACCGCGAGCCCCTTCAGCTTCCCGGACCGGGTGTTGGGAAGCGCGTTCAAGAGGTTGAGCACCATCCACTGCGTCTGTCCGGCGATGAGATCGATCATCGCGGGGGCGCTCCCCTTGTAGGGCACGTGCACTACGTTCACCCGCGCCATGCTCTTCAATAGCTCGCCAGACAGGTGCGTCATGCCGCCCGTGCCACCGGAGGCGAAGGCGAGCTGGCCGGGCCGCGCTCTTGCGAGTGCAACGAGTTCCGCGACCGACTTGACGGGCAGAGACGGGTGCACGACGAGCATCTGCGCGATGATCGCGACCATGCCGATGGGCGCGAGGTCGCGCTCGATGTCGTATGGCACCTGGCGATAGACGTGGGGCGCTATCGTCAGGTTGTTGCCCAGCAGTCCGATCGCGTAGCCGTCGGGAGGCGACTTGACCAGCGCCTCGGTACCGATCCGGCCCGCGGCCCCCGGCCGGTTCTCGACGATGAACTGCTGCCCGAGCCGCTCGCCGAGCGATTGCGCCAGGATCCGCGCGAGCACGTCGTACGATCCGCCCGGCGAGTACGGCAGCACCAGCCGCACCGGCTTGGCGGGATAGCCCTGGGCATGGGCGGCGCCGGTAGCGAACCCGCAGGCGGCGATCGACACGGCAATCCATCGGGCAGGATTCATGGCGCGGCCTCCAGCGAGGTGAGCAGAGCGCGACCGACGGGAAAGGCGCCGCAGGCGGACTGGCTCCGGTGAACCTCCGCCGTTGCGGCTATCATATTACGCGGCCGCGAGAACGGCAACGCGCCGGCCCCGCGGACTCATGAGCCGGCTCTGATGCCGGCTTCCTTGATGATCCTTCGCCAGCGATTCGGGGAGTTGCCGATTCCGCTTCCGATGTCCGCTCGCCTCGCGCGAGCTTCAGGTTCGAGTTCGTCTCGTCGGGAGGAACGCGGATCAATGCCGGCGCGCATCCGGGGTGGCTCGCGTGGGGGTACGGCGCCGCGTGCCGGCCGTGGCGGGCGACGCTGCGCCTGCGCGAAGAGCGCGGCGCGAATGGAGCGGGGCTGCTACGATATGTCCCGGGCTTCGCACATCCCGCATGCACCGGAACGATGAGTCTCCCGTCCCGATCGGCCGAAGCGATCATCTCGAGCCTCGCCGATACCTTCGAAGGTCTGCCCGCCGAGCTCAGGAAGGCCGCGCGCTACGTCACGGCGAATCCGGATGAAGTCGCGTTTCGCTCGATGCGCGCGGTGGCGAAACACGCGGGCGTGAGTCCCGCCACGATGATCCGGCTCGCAAGAGCGCTCGATCTCGGAAATTTCGGGGAGTTGCGACGGGCGTTCCAGGCCCGGCTCCAGGCACGGCCGGCCTCGGTCCTCGCGCGCGCGCGGAAGGCGGGTGCGACACAGCCGGAGAGCCGCCGGGCGAACGCCATTCGGCGCGTGATCGACGAAGAACTGGCGGGAATCCACGCCTGTATCGAGGATCTGCGGGATTCCGACGTCGAGAAAGCCGCGCGCCTCTTTGCCGGGGCGAGGCGGGTGTACGTCCTGGGGTTGCGCGGCATCTACCCGGCCGCGTTCCAGTTCCACTACGCGGCGACGATGTTCACGGACAAGACGATTCTCGTCGACGGCGGCGGCGGGACTCACCTCGACGCGCTTCGCACCGCCGGATCGAAGGACGTCGCGCTCGTCTTCACGTGCAGGCCGTATCCCGGCGAAGTGCTGCGCGCGCTGCGCTTCCTTCGGAGACGCCGCGCGAAAATCGTCGCCGTCACGGACGGCGTTCTGTCGCCGGCCGCGCGCGCCGCCACGCTGACTTTCAACGTGCCGCCGGCGGGCGCCGCGCTGCTTTCGGCGGCCGTCGCGAACGTGCTCGTCTCGCGGGTGCTCGGGGCGGCATTCCTGGCGGTTCACGGGCCGGGCGCGGCGGCCATGCTGCGCCGGACCGACGATCAGTTCTCCGCGTTCGCCGTTTACGACCGGGACGATGCCTCCGGTGCGGGCGGATGAGCGCGCATCGGGCGCATTCGTTTCATGAGCTTGACACCGTGAAACACATGTTCTACAGTCCGTCAGCGGGTGCCGTGCTCGCCATCTTCCGGCCATTCGCAGGAGCCTCCAATGCCCGACGCTCGAACGAGCCAGGCCGATCGCTTCGGCAATCCCCTCGATCCGATCGTGGGCTATGCCCGCGGCAGCATCCTGAAGGGCACCGACGAGGAGGTGCGGCGCATGCTCTACGCGCGGCAGATCGTGGCCCGGAGATTCCGTCACGGCGGTCCCGGGAGCGTTCATGATCTCTCCGGCATGAACCGGGGCGCCGGCATCGGCGGCGAGGACGTGCCTCACCTCACGAGCCATGTGCCGTTCTTCGAGCGCTTCGAGGGAAAGACCGAACCACTCGCCCTGAAGCACATGGGCGCGGACCCGCGGCGTTACCGGGCGATCATAGTCAATCGCGTTTCCGCGGCCAATTTCATCGCGCTGACGACGATACTCACCTCCGCGGACACGGTGCTCGCACTCGCGCCGGCGGGCGGATCGTGCCACCCGTCCACGGTGCGGCCGATCGCGATGGCGGGCGCCGGGTTCCGGCAGTTTCATTCGATCGACGAGCTCGAACGGGAATGGCGGCGCGCGGGCCCCCCCCGCGTGCTGCTCATCACGCCGATCAGCGCGTCGAAGCGGCATATCGACCTCGCGGATGTCCAGCGTGCGCTCGCGTTGCCCCGCGGCCCCCGTACGATCGTTTTCGTCGACGATGCCCATATGGCTTCGCGGGTCGGGTTCTTCCGGGAGCCGCGTACGTTCCAGCTCGGCGAGGTGGATCTCGCGGTCTGCTCGGCCGACAAGCATGTGGCCGGACCGCGCGCAGGCGTGTTCGTCGGGCGCCCGGAGCTCGTCGAGGAGATCGGATCGCGCATCTACGAGCTCGGCCTCGAAGCGCAGGCGGGTCAGTACGTGGGCGTCGCGAACGCGTTGCGGAATTTCGATCCGGAAGTCATTCGCCGCGCCGGCGAACTTGCGACTGCGCTCCTCGACGTGATGCAACGGCAGTACGGCAGGCGCGCCTACCTGGGTGGTCCGGGGGTCTCGATCGATGGCGACGACGTAATCGACATCGCCCGCGAGGAGAAAGGCTCGGTGCGGAAACCGGGCCTGGTCGCGGTGGAGGCGGCGGGCCTTGTGGCGATGGAGATGTTGAGGGAGGACGGCATACTCACGATCGGCGCGGTCTCGATGCCCGGCAGCGCACCGGTGCTCCGGCTCATGATGTATCCCGACGGTCACAAGCTCGGTGTCGAGCGCATCGTGGCTTCCGTGGAGAAGGGCATATCGAAGCTCGCCGAGGTTCTCGACGACGTGGACGGCGCGCGCGAGAAGCTTCTTTCGATGGATTCCGCGGCCGCTTCCGATCCCGCGCCGGGACCCTGAGCGGCATGACCGCAGCCCTCGATCGAGGCACGCCGCGCAATCGGCGGGCGCATGCATCCGCCGGTGGGCGTCGCGGAATGGTGATGTCCGGCCTCCTTGCGCCAGGCCGGGGAGGCTTGACGCGCTGAGGAAGGGCGGCAACGCGTCCGGGGTCGTCGCTGTCGCGGCGGGCTCGTGGTGCTGGCGGTCGCCATGCACGTGACCGGGCCGGGCCGTTTCCGGACGGGACCGCTTCCCGATGAGGCGGTTTCGCCCCCGGGTCCTGAGGGAGCGCCATGTTCGATCTGATCGACCGGCTGGTGAGCCTGGATTTCGGGCAGCGCGGCATGGGCAGGCTCTACGAGCCGGCACGGGCGCGGGCTGGTGAACCGCTGTGTCTCGCCGCCGCGCGTCCCCTTTCGACGCTCGCGCCCGGCGAGCGCGTCGTGTTCCTGACGGGTTCCATCGTACGCGGCTGGGTATCGCCCGAGATCGCGGAAACGGACGGACCGATCGGGGTCGCGGCGCTCTCGCGCGCGCTCAACCTCGGTTTCAATGCGATCCCCGTCGTTCTCACCGATCCTCCCCTCGTGAAGTGCGTCGCGAGGACACTGGAAGCCGCGGGCCTCTCGATCGTGTCTCTCGAGCGGGCGCGCGCGGCCGCGGCGAACCAGCGCTTTACCGGGGTTGCGGTGGTCACCACGTGTTCGACGGAGCACGCGAGCGCGCGGGCCGATGCCGCGGCATTTCTGGACGAGGCCACGCCGAAGGCGATTGTTGCGGTGGAGCGCTCCGGGATGACGGCGGACGGCACGTTCCGGAATTCCGTGGGCCAGGATACGAGCGCGGGCCGCGCGTTGCTCGACCATGTCGTGAGCGAGGGGGCGGCGCGCGGCGTGATTTCGATCGGCATCGGCGATCTCGGCAACGAGATCGGCATGGGGGCGATCCGGGACGCTGTCGTGCGCCACGTCGCGAACGGCGAGCTTCTCTGCGCGGCACAGGCGACCGACGTTCTGCTCGTGTGCGGCGTCTCGAACTGGGGCTGTTACGCGATACAGGCCGCGCTCGCGATCCTCACCGGCCGCATCGAATTCGCTCACACCCCCCGGATGGAGCGGCGCCTGCTCGATGCGGCGGCCGCCATCGGACTGGTCGACGGGTTGTACGGCACGCGCGGACCGAACGTCGACGGGCTTCCCGCCGAAGTCCACGATGCCGTGGTGCAGTTGCTCGCGACGACCGCACGGCGCGCGATCCAGTTCCAGGATCTGCCCGGCGTGGCCGGGCCGATCCACGATATCGAGCGGCTCGCCCGGTACAGGAAGCTCATGCGGGAGGCGTAATGCGGCGGCAGGGAATCTACGGCGTGCTGATTTCCGCGGCGTTGCTCGGATCGGCCTGCGCGAGGGACACGGCCGCGCAGGAGACGGGCTCGTACCCGGTCCGCGCGATGCGCCTGATCGTTCCGTTCCCTCCCGGCGGAGGCACCGACATCGTAGCACGGCTCGTGGGGCAGCGATTGAGTGAGGCCCTCGGGCAGCCGGTGGTGATCGACCACCGGGCGGGCGCCGGAGGGAACATCGGGCTCGAGATCGCGTCGCGCGCGAGCCCCGACGGTTATACCCTCGCCATGGCGGCGGTGACTCATGCAATCAACGTCACGCTCTACGGCAGGCCGGGCTACAACCTGGCGGCGGATTTCGCGCCGGTCGCTCCGGTCGCATCGTTGCCGTACACGCTGGTATCGAATATTTCGCTGCCGGTGAAGGGGCCCGCTGACCTTGTGACACTCGCGAAGCAGAAGCCCGGCGAGCTCGATTACTCATCCGCCGGCAGCGGCACCGGGACGCATCTCGCGATGGAAATGTTCAAGTCGGCGACCGGTATCGATATCGTCCACGTCCCGTACAAGGGCAGCGCACCCGCGACGACGGAGCTCCTCGGGGGACAGGTGCAGGTCATGTTCGGCAACACGGCATCCGTGCTGCCGCACGTGAAATCGGGCAAGCTGCGCGCGCTCGCCGTGACGAGCGCGAAGCGGCAACCGCTGATGCCCGAAGTGGCCACGATCGGCGAGTCCGTCGCGCCCGGTTTCGAGGTGATCCAGTGGTACGGCGTTCTTGCCCCGGCGGCGACGCCGGGGTCGATCGTCCGGAAGCTGAACGGCTCGATCTCGAAGATCGCGGCGACACCGGAGTTCAGGCAACGATTGTTCGTCATCGGCAGCGAGCCCATGCGGGCGACGCCCGAGCGCTTCTCGGCCTTCGTTCTGACGGAGATCGACAAGTGGGCACAGGCCGTGAAGGCTTCTGGTGCGCGCGTGGAATAGGCGCGCATGGCGGCCATGCCGCGTCCCGTTCGGCGACCGGACCTCGAGACAGCGCGGCGAGCGCCCGGGGGATCCGCCGGCGCCGGAGGCGTTCGCGCAGCTCGTCGCACGCGACATCGCGACCTGGTCGAAGGTCGTCAAGGCCCGCAACATCAGGATCGAGTGACGAAGACGGGCCGCGTCGGCCTCGCGACGCGACGGGGGAAACCGCTTACCGGATCGCAGCCGCTTCACGACCCGCACCGTGACGGGGTCCTCGGGAGCGAAGTGGCGCTCGAATCCCAGTCCGCGCACGAAGCGCAGCATGGTGCGGTTCGAGCGCAGGACGAGCCCCTCCATCGTGGCGTAGCCGCGCTCGCGCGCTGTATCGATCAGCGCCTGCATGAGCAGCCCCGCGATCCCGCTGCGGCGCCAGTCGTCGGCGATCATGACGCCGAACTCGCAGCTCGCGCCGTCCGGATTCGCGACGTAGCGTGCCTCGCCGACGAGCGCTTCTCCCGCGTCCTTCGGCGCGAGGCACACGAAAGCCATGTGGCGCTCGTAGTCGATGTCCGTCAGGAATGCCACCAGGCCCTCGCTCGGCGCCTTTATCCACTTGTGGAAGCGCTCGTAGCGGCTCTTTCCGGAGAGCCCGCTCAGGAACTCCCGCACGCGCGCTTCGTCGTCGCGGCGGATGGGACGGATCGTGACCGTCCTGCCGTCGAACAGGCGATGGGTGCGCTCGAGCCGCGCGGGGTAGCCTCCGGTCTCGGCCATGGCACGCGCAGCATGCCAGAAACCGCCACCGCGCGGCCTGACCGTCCCCGTGAGGGGTCCCACCTTGTCGCGCACCGGCGGCGGGGGAGCCGCGGGTCCGCGTGCGGCGGCCCGGGCCCGAGCGACGCGCGGAAACGGACCCCGGTCCCGGCGATACCGGTATTCGGCACGGCCATCCGCCATGACTCCATCACGGCGCGAGCGCCGGAAAATCAGCGCGAACGCGGCCGGCGAGCCCGACGCCGGGGCGTGCCGATGAGTTCGATGTCGAGATGCACCACGTCGCCGCGATAGATGATCTCGCCGACGTAGATCGCGATGCCGGCCCGGTCGACGACGACGCAGTGCGCCTCGACCGTCGGTGCGTTGAGGGGCAGGCGCAGGCGCCGCGCGGTCTCGAGGTCCGCCGCCCCGACCGAGAGCGTCTGGCGGGCGCGCGCGAGCGCGTGCCCGTGCATCCGCGCGAGCACCGCGAGCGCCGGGCGGGAGGCGAAGCGCTTCGGCGCCCTGCGGTACACCGACCGGGCGATGTGCACGCTCGCGAGGGCATAGGGCTCGCGCCCGCGGGTCTGCAGCGAGCGGAGGTACACGTACGCGGGCGCGGGGGCTCCGTCATCCGCGCCGAGGCGCGGCGGCGGCGGGCGCCGCGTGCCGAGCGCGTGGGGCACGTTGTCGCGGATCGGCGCGATCAGGCTTTCCCAGTCGGTCGCGAGCCGCAGCCAGCGCTCGGTCGCGACTTCCTTGATGACGAAAGTGCCCTTGCCCTGGCGCGCGCGCACCAGCCCCTCGCGGGCGAGCAGCGCGATCGCCTGGCGCACGGTGACGCGCGCGACCCGGAATTCGCGCTGCAGCGCGACGATCGTCGCGATGCGGCCGCCCACCGGCCAGCGGCCTTCTCGGATGCGACGGCTGAGCGCGGAAGCTACCTGCAGATAGCGCGGTACGCGCTCGCTGGCCGAGCGCGCGCTCTTGCGGGCGATACGCCGTTGCGCCATGGTGTGATCGATTCTGCCGGTATCCGTCGCGCCGCGCAACGCAAATTGCCAGCGGGCCGTCGTTGTGTGAGACTAGTCCCAAACATGGGACCACTGATCCGGGCGGGCCCGGTCCCGGGCGGGCTTGCACGGCCTGACGAGTCCGGTTAAACGAAGAGAGGTCATGCGAATGGCAAGGACGGTGTACGGCGTCGCGATGCGCAACTTCACCCGCTATCCCGAGATGCCGAGCGCGCAGGCGCTGATCGACTACGGGGTGCGCGCGGAGAAACTCGGGTACGAGTCGGTGTGGGCGTGGGACCACATCCTGCTCGGCGTCGAGCCGAGCTTCCCGATCATGGAGTCGCTCTCGATCCTGACCGCGGTGGCGGCGCGCACGACGAAGATCCGGCTCGGCACGGGGATCCTGGTCCTGCCGATGCGCAACCCGGTGATCCTCGCCAAGGAGCTCGCGACCATCGACCACATCTCGAACGGGCGGCTCGTGGTGGGCGCGGCGGTCGGCTGGTACAAGCGCGAGTTCCTGGCGATGGGGGTCGATTTCCACCAGCGCGGCAGGATCATGGAGCAGTCGCTCGACATCCTGACGCGGCTGTGGACCGAGGAGCGGCTGACGGTCGACTTCCCGCCGTACCGGATCAAGGACGCGGTGATGCTCCCGAAGCCGGTGCAGAAGCCGCGCCCGCCGCTGCTCATCGGCGGTTACGTGGAGGCGGTGCTGCGGCGGGCGGCGACGAAGGGTGACGGCTGGCTCACCTATTACTACACCGCGGAGAGCTTCGCGAGCCACTGGGCGAGGATCCGCGGCTACGCGGAGGAAGCGGGGCGCGACCCGGACGAGCTTCGTTCCACCAACCAGTTGCCGATCGTCGTCGGGCCGCGCGCCAGGGTGGAAGGCCCGATGCGTGAATGGCTCCAGACCGAATGGGACTACGCCTCGTGGTCGGAATCCACCGCCGAGAGCGCGATCGTGGGCACGGTGGACGAATGCGTCGAGCAGATCGCGAAGCACGTGAAGACCGGGATCGACCGGTTGATCTTCGTGCCGTACCGCTACCAGGACGAGCAGCTCGAGGTGATCGCGAGCGAGATCATCCCGAAGCTGCGGAGCGCCTAGCGCGCGCGAGCCGCTCGTGCAGCGCCGCGAGCCGCGCTTCCAGCTCGCGGCGCGCGAGCTCGGCCTGCTCCACGCTCACCGCGTGAAACGCGATCGTCGCGCCCGGGCGCAGCCGCCCGAGCGCCGGCACGTCGGCGGAGGCGACGGTGGCGATTTTCGGATAGCCGCCGGTCGTCGGCCGGTCGGCGAGCAGCACGATCGGCTGGCCGTTGCCCGGCACCTGGATCGAACCCGGCGCGGTCCCGTCGGAGGCGATGTTGAATCCCTTCGCGTGCTCGATCGCGGGGCCTTCGAGCCGCATCCCCATGCGGTCGGACTGGCGCGAAACCGTGTAGGTCGAATCGAGGAACGTCCGCCTGCCGCGCGCGGTGAAGTGATCGTCCTGCGGCCCGGGCACGACGCGCACGCGCGCAGGTGGCGCGAGGTCCCATTCCGGCGCGCACGCTTCGGCATGGTCGGGCGCCGAGGAAGCGGCAAGGGGAAGGGCGTCGCCCTTTCTCAGCGGCCGGCCTTCGACTCCCCCGAGCCCCGCGCGCGGGAAGGTCGCGAGGCTCCCGAGATCGCCGGGCAGCGCGAAGCCGCCTTCGACCGCGAGATAGGCGACGAGCGAGGCTACGCAGCGGCCGACGGTCACCCGGTCGCCGCGCGCGAGGCGTACGCTGGCGCCGGCCGGCGCGGCGCGCCTCGCGCCGCCCGAGACGATTTCGAGCGCGGCGCCGATCGCGGCGACGCGCACGCTCTCGGCCGCGACCTCGAGCGTCGGCCCGCGGTAGAACATCTCGATCGCCGCGACGCCGCCGGCGTTCCCGGCGAGCGCATTGGCGATCCGGAGGCCGACCCAGTCGAGCGCGCCGGAGACCGGCACGCCGTGGCGCTGGTGCCCGGGCCGGCCAAGGTCCTGGAGCGTCGCGATCGACGCCGAGGCGAGGACGTGAAGGGCACCGGTCACGCCGTCGCGCCTTCCAGGCCGGACTCGCCGGCGGCCGCCAGTGCGGCGAGCCGTTCGAACGCAGCGAGCGGGATCGGCTGGAAGCGCACCGTGTCGCCCGGCGCGAGCACGGCGGGCGGCGTGCGCCGGCGGTTCCACAGCATCGCCGGCGTGCGCCCGAGAATGTGCCAGCCGCCCGGGCTCGCGAGCGTGTACACCGCGGTCAGCGTCGTCGCGATCGCGATCGACCCGGCCGGCACCTGCGTCCGCGGGTTCTCGCGTCGCGGCAGCACGAGCCGCGCGGGCAGATCGCCCAGGTACGGGTAGCCCGGCAGGAAGCCGATCATGTAGACCTGATAGGTCGTGGCGCTGTGGTGCTCGATCACCTGCGCCGCCGTGAGACCGGTGCGGTTCGCCACCTCGTCGAGATCGAGCGCGAAGCACGGGTCATAGCAGGCGGGAATGGTCCAGTGCCGCGCCGCGGGCTTCACGCCCTCCAGCCCGGCGGCGAGCGGCGCGATGGCGGCCGCGAGCGCTCCGTGCGAGGTGCGCGCCGGGTCGTAGTGCACCATCAGGGAGCGGAAGGTGGGGAGCAGCTCGGTGACACCGGGAAGACGCTCGCGCGCGAGGCGCTCGTGAAGCGCCAGCACGCGCTCGCTCGTCCCGCGGTCGATGCTCTCGCCAAATTCCACCGCGAGCGCGGTGTCGCCGTTCGGCAGCAACCTCACCTGTGTACCGGATACGCGCGGCGCGGGCTTCAATCGTCCTAACTATAGCACCTTCACTTCGCGCACGTCCGCCCGCCATGTCGGCGCCTCGCGGGGTGCCGCGAACGGCGAGGGCGGGCCGCATGACGCGCTCGCCGGGCGCCGCCGGGCTACCCGACTTGCATGAAGCGGCGGATTGGGTGCAGGATTCGCACTCCGGCGACTCCCGGCCCGGGAAGGCCGTCGGCCATCTTGACCAGGAGGAGAATCGTCATGACTCGCAAGCTGTTGACTGCCCTTGGCGCGACCGCGGTGGCGGCCGGGTTTTTCGCTGGCCCGGGGGCCGCGCAGGAGCCGATCCGGATCGGCGTGACGCAGCCGTTGACCGGCGCGTTCGCCGCCTCGGGGAACTATGTCACGCAAGGCGCGAAGATCGCCGAGGACGAGATCAACGCCGCCGGGGGCGTGCTCGGCCGCAAGATCCAGCTCGTGATCGAGGACAACAAGTCGAACCCGACCGAGGCGGTCGCCACCGCCGAGAAGCTGATCGTCAGGGACAAGGTGCCGGTCATGATGGGCGCCTGGAGCTCGACATTGACGCTCGCGGTCATGCCGAAGCTCATGGAGTACGGGGTGCCGATGCTGGTCGAGACTTCCTCCTCGGGGAAGATCACGACCTCGGGCAATCCGTGGATCTTCCGCATCAGCCCGACTTCCGAGATGGAGGCGCGCGCGTTCGCGCCGCTCGTGAAAAAGCTCGGCATCAAGCGGGCCGACTTCCTGTCGACCAACAACGATTTCGGCCTCGGCGCCGCGAAGGAGTTCTCCGGGATGCTGAAGTCCCAGGGCGTGCAGGTCGGCGCCATGGAGACCATGGATCCGAAGGCGACGGACTTCTCCGCGCAACTTGCCAAGATCAAGGGCTCCGGCGCCGACACGGTGTTCGTGACGACGGCGGTCGAACAGATCACGCTGATCCTCAAGCAGGCGAAGGAACAGCAGGTCAAGGCCCGCATCATCACCACCGGCGGCTCGAACTCGCCCGACCAGCTCATCCAGCAGGCGGGTGACGCCGCGAACGGCTCGCTGCACCTCGTGTTTTTCACGCCGTGGTTTCCCGAGGCGGTCAGGAACCCCGATCTCGCCAAGAGGTTCGTGCAGAAGTGGAACGCGCACAAGTACAACGTCGGCGGGTTGACCGAGGGCTTCCGGGGATGGGACGGGGTCACGACCATCGTCGCGGCGATCAAGGCGGCCGGCAAGGCCGAGCCCGCGGCGATCCAGAAGGCGCTGTGGAACGTGAAGGTGAAGGGCATCAACGGCGATATCGCGTTCATCAAGCAGGGACCAGCCGGCAAGGAGAGCGCACAGAACGTGCCGAGCGTGTACCTCGTGAAGATCGACAACGGCAAGGTCGTGAAGAACTGACCGGCATCCCGGCAACACATCACGCCCCGCGGCGTCCCGGGAGCGGGACGCCCCGGGGCGATTTTCCGGCCATTCCGTCATCCCGCGACCCGCGGCCGGCGCGCCCCGCGGCTGCGCCCGGGTCCGCTCCTGGAGACTGAACCCTGGATCAGCTGCTGCAGCACGGGCTGAACGCGCTGATGCTCGGGGGCACCTACGCGCTGCTCGGGATCGGCCTCACGCTGATCTTCGGGATCATGCGCGTCGTGAACTTCACCCACGGCGAGCTCTACGCGTTCGGCGCGTACATGATGTACATGTTCGTGATGATCGCCGGCGCGAACTTCTTCGTCGCGCTCGTTGCCGCGGTCGTGCTCGGAGTGGCGCTCGGCGCCGCGATCGAGCTCGCGCTGCTGCGGAAGCTGCGGGGGGCCGACATCGACACCACGATGCTGGTCACGATCGGCGCCTGGATCGCGCTGCAGAACGCCGAGCAGCTCGCCTGGACCGGGGTCGCGAAGTCGATCGACAACCCGTTCCCGGCCGCGCCGCTCGTCATCGGAGCGGTGTCGGTCGCGTGGAACCGGGTGTTCGTGTTCGCCGTCGCGCTGGTCCTGATCGTCGCGACCCATGCGCTCATCAACCACACCCGGCTCGGAAAAGCGATGCGCGCGACCTTCCAGGACCGCGACACCGCGGCGCTGATGGGGATCCAGATCGGGACCATCCACACCGCGACCTTCGCGCTCGGTTCGGGTCTCGCCGCGGCGGCCGGGGCGCTCCTCGGGCCGGTCTTCGTCGCCTATCCGACGATGGGGGATCTCGCGGCGGCGAAGGCGTTCGCGGTCGTCATCCTGGGCGGGCTCGGCAGCATCGCCGGCGCAACCGTCGGCGGCTTCGTGCTCGCGCTCGTCGAGGAACTCGGCGCGGGCTACATCTCCTCGGGCTATCGCGACGCGATGGGCTTCGTGCTCATCATCGCGATCCTGCTCTTCCGGCCGACGGGGCTCATCGCCCAGAAGGAGCGGATCGGGTGAAGACCGCGCTTGCCGCGCTGTGGGTGGCGTTCCTCGTCTCGATCCCGCTGTGGATGACGAACCAGTACCTGCTGCACATTCTCGTCGTCACCGGCATCTTCATCGTCGCCGCGACGAGCCTCAACCTGCTGCTCGGCTACACCGGGCAGCTCTCGCTCGGACACGTCGCCTTCTTCGGCGTCGGCGCGTACGCGACTTCACTCGTCTCGCTCGGCTTCAGCGTCGAGCTTGCGCCGGGGATCGTGCTCGCGCTCGACCCGAAGCCGGTGTGGTGCGGCATGCTGGCCGCGCTCGTCGTCGCGGGCGGTTTCGGCTGGTTCATCGGCAGGATCTCGTTCCGGGTGCGCGGCGCGTACTTCGTGATCGTGTCGATAAGCTTCGCCGAGGTGATGCGCCTCGTGGCGTTGAACTGGGTGGAGCTCACGCAGGGGCCCATGGCACTCAACAACATCCCGCCGCTCACGCTGTGGCTGCCCGGCATCGGCGAGCACGCATTCTGGAGGAAGCCGGAGAACTACTGGCTCGTTCTCGCCGTCGCGCTCGCCTCGTACGTCCTTGTTCACCGGCTCGTGCATTCGCGCGCCGGGCGCGCCATGATCGCGCTCCGGGAGAACGAGCCGCTCGCGACCTCGGTCGGCATCGACGTGACCGGCTACCTCGTGCTCACCACGGTGGTATCGGCGGCGATGGCCGGCGCCGCGGGCGCGCTCTACGCGCACTACGTGCGCATCGTGGACCCCGACGTCTTCCTCTTCACCTATACCGTCACGATGGTGATCATGGTCATCACCGGCGGCAAGGGCACGCTCGCCGGCCCGGTCGTCGGCGGACTCATTTTCGGCCTGCTGCCCGAGGCGCTGCGCGCGGCCGCGATCCAGCCCGAGGTGCAGTGGATCGTCTATGGCGTCCTCATGGTCCTCGTCCTGTATTTCCTGCCGGCAGGTATCGTCCCGGCGGCGCGGCAATGGCGGGAGCGGCGTCGCCGCGCGCCCGCCACGGCGAGGGTGAGCGCATGACGGGCGCCCTGCTCGCGGTCGAGAGGCTCGCGATCCGGTTTGGTGGACTGGTCGCGGTCGAGGCGGCGAGCTTCGAAGTCCGCGAGGGCGAGGTGCTGTCCCTCATCGGGCCGAACGGCGCGGGCAAGACGACGGCGTTCAACGCGATCACCGGCTACCTCGCGCCGAGCGCGGGGGAGATCCGGTTCCGCGGCGCGCGGCTGAACGGCCTGAAGCCGAACCAGATCGCCGCCCTCGGGCTGGTGCGGACCTTCCAGAAGACCAGCGTCTTCGGCACCCGCACCGTCCTCGAGAACATCCTGACCGGGTTGCACCTGCGCTCGCGGCAGGGGGCGCTCGCGATCATGCTCGGGCTGCCGTCGATCGCGCGCGAGGAGCGCTCGCTCGCGGCCGAGGCGCGCCGGATCCTGGAATTCGTGGGCCTGGGCGCGCGTGCTCTCGAGACCGGTGGCGCGCTGCCCTACGGCGAGCAGCGCCTGCTCGAGATCGCGGTGGCGCTCGCCGCGCGCCCGCGGCTCCTGCTCCTCGACGAGCCGGTGTCCGGCATGAACCCGGTCGAGACCGAGAGCTTCATGGCCAAGCTCGCGGAGATCCGCGCCCTCGGGATCACCGTGCTGCTCGTCGAGCACGACATGAAAATGGTGATGGGCGTGTCCGACCGCGTCGTGTGCCTGAACCAGGGCCGCATCATCGCCGCCGGCGCGCCGGCCGAGATCCAGCGCGACCCCGAGGTCATCCGCGCCTACCTCGGCGAGCGCTACGCCCGTGCTAACGCTTGAGGCACTGGAGTGCCGTTACGGCAAGGTCGCGGCGGTCCGCGGCCTGTCGCTCGAGGTGCGCAAGGGAGAGCTCGTGAGCCTGATCGGCGCCAACGGGGCGGGCAAGACGACCACCCTCAAGGCGATCTCGGGCGTGCTCGCGCCGAGCGCGGGACGGATCGTCTTCGAGGGCGAGGACATCACGCGCGCGGGCGCGCGGCGGGTGCTCGAGCGCGGCATCGCGCACTGCCCGGAGGGGCGGCGCGTCTTTCCGTACATGACGGTACGCGAGAACCTCGAGATGGGATGCTATTTGCGGCGCGATACGGCCGGCATCGAGGCCGACCTCAGGCGGCTCTACGAGCGCTTCCCGATCCTGTACGAGCGGCGCGCCCAGGCGGCGGGCACGCTCTCGGGCGGCGAGCAGCAGATGCTCGCGATCTCGCGCGCGCTGATGTCGCGGCCGAAGCTGGTGCTCTTCGACGAGCCGTCGCTGGGTCTTGCGCCCAACCTCGTCGAGCGGACGTTCGACATCATCCGGCAGATCCACGGCGAGGGGGTGACGGTGGTGATGGTCGAGCAGAACGCGGCCGCCGCGCTCGATCTGTCGGACCGCTCCTACGTGCTCGAGCAGGGGCGGGTGAGCCTCACCGGCAGCGGGCAGGCCCTGCTCGACGACCCGCACGTGCGCAAGGCCTATCTCGGCGCGTAGCATTCCCCGGGTGCCCGGCCCGGCGGAGCGGGCGGGCGCGCGCTCTTGCGCGCGGCCCGTGATTGACCGCTCGCGGGGCCGGCAATAAAGTGGGCGGCGATTCGATCCGATCGGGGCGAACACCGGCGCGGAAGGGACACATCATGGGCATCATCGAAAGCAGGCTCGCCGGCATGGGACTCGAACTGCCGGCGATGCATCCTTACCCGAGCCCGAACCGCACGGCGTGCGTCCGGTCGGGCAACCTGCTGTTCCTGTCGGGGCACGGTACCGGCCGGCAGGAGATGCCGCTCAACATCAAGCGGTACGGGAAAGTGGGCGCGGAGGTGTCGGAAGCGGAGGCCTGCCTGTGCGCGAAATCGGTCGCGCTCGCGATGATGGCGACGATCAAGGCGGAAGTCGGCGACCTGGATCGTGTCCGGCGGGTGATTCGCCTCTACGGGATGGTCAACTCCGCACCGGGATTCGAGCGTCAGTTCGCCGTGATCGACGGTGCGTCCGACCTGTTCTACGAGTTGTGGGGGCCCGAGTTCGGCAGGCACGCGCGGGCGGCCGTGGGGATCGCCGAGTTGCCGCGCCGCGCGGTGCTCGAGATCATGGGCGAGTTCGAACTGCACCCGGAGAGCTGACGCGGCGCCGCCGGCGGTTCGGCCACGCGTGGCGTCGAGTCGGGAAAGTGAATCCGCCGTGAGGGCTTTCATCGCGTTTTGCGCGCTGGCAGCGGGCTTCGGCGCCGCGTTTGCCCAGGACTACCCGGTGAAGCCGATCCGCATGCTGGTCGGATTCCCTCCGGGCGGTCCAACGGACCTTGCCGCGCGCATGGCGGGGCAGCATCTCACCGAGGCCCTGGGGCAGCAGGTCATCGTGGAGAACCGGCCGGGCGCGGGCGGCACCGTGTCCATGACCGCGCTCGCCCAGGCGGCGCCGGACGGCTACACCCTGGCGCTCGCCTCGAACGGCGAGATGGCGATCTCGCCCAGCCTGCGTCCCGCCCTCGCATACGATCCGATGAAGAGCGTCGCGTTCGTGAGCCGCATCGGTGCAAGCCAGCTCGTTCTGGTCGTGCATCCGTCGCTGCCGGTGAAATCGGTCGGGGAGCTGATCGCGCTCGCCAGGGCGCGGCCGGCGGCGATCAATTTCGCGTCCTCGGGCGTCGGTTCGACGGCGCACCTGTCCTCCGAGCTGCTGAAGCACATGACGGGCATCGACATCGTCCACGTCCCGTACAAGGGGGCGGGCCCCGCGATGGCGGAACTCACGGGCGGGCAGGTGCAGATGCTGATCACCGGATTCGCGGGCGCAGCGCCGCACGTCAAGGCCGCCAGGCTGCGCGCGCTCGGCGCGACCGGAGCGAAGCGGATGGCGGCGATGCCGGATCTTCCGGCGATCGCCGAGACGGTGCCTGGCTACGAGGTGACCTCGTGGTACGGCATCGTCGCGCCGGCCGGCGCGTCCCGCCAGGTGATCACGAGACTGCACGGCGTGCTTGCCGCGATGACCCGGCAGCCGGAGATCGCCGCGCGCCTGGTCTCGCTCGGTATCGACCCGGAGGGAAGCTCGCCCGAGGAATTCGCGACGCGGACCCGGCTCGAGATCGCGAAGTGGGCGAAGGTCGTCAAGCTGGCAGGCGTGAAGCTCGACTGATCGATGCCGGGGCCGGCACCCGGATCGCAAGCGCGGGACCCGGGCCGCCGCGACCCGGAGGGAGATATAATGCGGCATCCCCGCCCGTGGTCGGCAACCGTCAGGAGAGAAGCGAATGCGACTTGAGATGGCCGGTTTTCGCGTCAAGCGGATCGTTTTCGGCGCGCCGACAGCGCTGAAGGACGGCGTGCTGACGGTCGAGCGCGCAGCCATCTCGGCGCTGGCGGATGGCGAGAGCAACATCACGGGCGTCGCGGTCGAGCTGGCGCATCCGGGCGAATCCACGCGCATCATTCACGTGATCGACGCGGTCGAGCCGCGCTTCAAGCCCGCCGGCGCCACGTTTCCGTGGTTCATCTCGCCGCCCGATCTCGTCGGCAGCGGTGTCACGCACCGGCTCGACGGGGTGGCGGTGGTCGCGACCGGCGACATTCCCGGCGCCGCGGACAGCCAGGGCCTCAAGGAAGCGATCATCGACATGTCGGGCGAGGGCGCGCGCTACAGTCCCTTTTCCGCGCTGGCGAACGTGGTGCTGCTCTTCTCGTTCGCGCCCGGCGTGCACATTCCGGGTGCGGCGGCGTCGGTCCGCAGGGTCACCATGCGGGTCGCCAGGTACCTGGCGGAGGCGACCCGCGCCATGAAGCCCGACAGCGTGGACGTGTACGAACTGGGGCGCGCGGATGCGGGCCTGCCGCGCGTGGTCTACATCATGCCGACCATGAGCGAGGGTGAGCTCCATACGACCTTTCTCTACGGCATGAGCGTCACGAGCACGCCGGCGCTCGTTCACCCCAACGAAGTGCTCGACGGCGCGCTCGTCAGCGCCGACTACTGGATCGCCTGCCATCGCAGCCCGACGCATCACTACCAGAACGAACCGGTGATCCGGGCGCTCTACCGCCGTCACGGCAGGGATCTCGATTTCGCGGGGGTGATCCTGGGGCGCTCGCTCATTCCAAGCGCGGTCGAAAAGCACCGGCAGGCGGCGCAGATGGCGAAGGTCGCGACGATGCTCGGCGCGCAGGGAGCGGTGATCACGATGTCGAACGGCGGCCACGCGTACGCCGATCAGATGCTGATCTGCCAGCACGTCGAGCAGGCCGGGATCGCGACGGTGCTGGGCGTGGACGAGTACTCCGACACCGACGGCAGCGACTTCCCGCTGGTGACCTACGTGCCGCAGGCGAAGGCGATCGTCTCGGTCGGCAACCAGGAGGAGATCATCGAGCTGCCGGCGGTGTCACGCGTGCTGGGCGGCGAGCGTTTCCTCTCGGGCAACGATTACGAGACCGGCTTTCGCAAACGCCCGGACGAAGCGTTTCCGGTCGGGTTGCGGCAGCTCTACGCTTCGACCTGCCAGCTCGGCTACACGACCCATCGCGGGCGGGCTTACTAGTACGGGGGAGGAATTCCGGTGGCGACGCGACTCAGAGTCATCCATTATCTCAATCAGTTCTTCGGCGGTATCGGCGGCGAAGACAAGGCCGACGCGCGCCCCACCGTGAAAGCCGGCGCCGTGGGGCCGGGCGCGCTGCTGCAGAAGCATCTCGGGGACGGCGCGGAGGTGGTGGCGACGGTGATCTGCGGTGATTCGTATTTCGGCGAGCACACCGACGAGGCGCTCGCGGAAGTGCTGAAGCTCGTCGCGGCGCAGCGCCCGGATCTCGTGGTGGCGGGTCCGGCATTCGCCGCGGGCCGCTACGGTGTCGCCTGCGGCGCGGTGTGCGGCGCGGCGAGGGAGAAATTGAAAGTCCCGGCCGTGACGGCGATGCATCCCGAGAATCCGGGCGTCGAGCTTTCGCGCCGCCGCGCCTACATCCTGCCGGCGGGCGGCACCGCCATGGACATGGCCGCGGTGATGGCGCGCATCGCGCCGTTCGCCCTGAAGCTCGCGCGCGGCGAGACGATCGGGCCGGCGGATCTCGAGGGGTACCTGCCGACCGGCACGCGGCGCAACGAATTCGACGCGAAAAGCGGCGCCGAGCGCATGGTCGAGATGCTGCTCGATCGACTGAACCACCGGCCGTTCACGAGCGAGGTCGAGCTGCCGCGCTACGACCAGGTGAATCCGGCGGCGGCGCTCGCGGGGCTCGAGGGGGCGACCATCGCGCTCGTCACGACCTCGGGCGTCGTGCCGCAGGGCAATCCGGACCGCATCGAATCGTGGCGCGCGACGAAGTGGGTGCGCTACCCCATCGGACACCTTCAGGAGATCGGCGCGGCGGAATGGACTTGCGTTCACGGCGGCTACGACAATGGCCACGTGCGCCAGGATCCGAGGCGCGCGGTGCCGCTCGACATCCTGCGGGAACTGGAGCGCGAGGGCAGGATCGGCAAAGTGCTGCCCTACCTCTACACCACCGTGGGCAACGTGCAGCCGGTCGAGCGCGCGCGCCGGTTCGGTCGCGAGATCGCCGCCTCGCTCAGGCAGGAGGGCGTGCACGCGGCGCTCTTCACCGCCACGTGAGGGACCTGCAATCGTTGCGGTGCAACGATGGCAAAGGAGATCGAGCGGATCGGCATCCCGGTCGCCTTCTTCAGCGCGATACCGGCGATCGCGATGAACGTCGGCGCGTATCGCGTGGTGCTGGGACGAGCCGTGCCTTACGTGCTCGGCGATCCGCACCTTACGCCGGACCACGAGCGCGCGCTGCGGCGGCGGCAGGTACTGATGGGGCTGCAGTCGCTTTGCAGCACCGTGACCGCTCCCACGCTGCTCGAAGTCCGCGCGGCCTGAACCCGCGGGCCGGGGCGTTGCGGCGGCCTCCCGTCAGGCGATCGCGGGCAGGTTGAGGAAGCCCGCGTCCTCTTCGCGGACGTCGCTGATGAAGACGTGGTTCGGTTCCTGGGTTAGGGCGAAGTCGAGGCTCGCGGTCCGTATCGCCATGCTCGCCGTGACGCCGCACGCCCAGAACACCGGGATTTCGTCCGGCCCGATCGTCACGCGCCGGCCGAAGTCCGGCCGGTCGATGTCGGCGATGCCTATCGCCTGCGGATCGCCGATCCACATCGGGCTGCCGTGCGCCTTGGGGATGCGCGAAGTCACTTCCACCGCGCGCGCGAGCATGCCGCGCCGGATCGGGCGCATGGTGACCGCTATCGGCCCGCGAAACGGCCCCGCGGGATTCGTCATGACGTTCGTGACGTAGATCGGGATCGGCACGTTCTCCTCGTTGTGCCGCATCGGGATCCCCGCCCGCTCCAGCGTGCGCTCGAAGGTGAAGCTGCCGCCGAGGAAGAACGTGACGAGGTCATCGCGCCAGTATCGCAGGATGTCGTTCACGGTTGCCGTCACCTTCCCGTGCTCCCACAACCGGTAACGCGGGCAATCGGTCCTCACGTCGGCATCGGTCGCGATCACCCTGGGCGAAAAGACGCCGGCTTCGAGTACCTCGACGACCGGCTGCGGCGCCGGATTGCGCTGGCAGAAGAGCAGGAAATCAAACGCGTGCTCCTTCGGGATGATCTTCATGCTGACCTGAAGATACCCGTGGCACATGCCGGAAGTCTGGCGCACGAGACCGTTGCGGAAGAGCAGCCTCGCCTCGCGCGGGGCAAGGCCGCCGTAATCGATGTTGTCCGGAGCGTTCATGGCTTGCCTCTCCCCGATGGCGTATCGTCCCGCGCCGCCCGTGCCCCGTCCGTCCTTCGGGCTCATTCGCTCTTGATCTTCGCCGCGGTGATGACTTTCGCCCACTTCGCGATCTCGCGCCGCATGAAGGCGGTGTACTCCGCGGCGGTGCTGCCGACCGGGTCGACGCCACGCGAGACGAGTCGTTCGCGCAGATCGGGTGACCTGAGCGCCTGCACGAATTCGCCGTTGAGCCGCTCGACGATCGCGGGCGGGGTCTTCGCCGGCGCGGACACTCCGTACCATGCGGTCACGTTGTAGTCGGGCACGCCGCTCTCGGCGACCGTCGGAATCCCGGGGCTGCCCGCCGAACGCTTCGCGCCGGTGACGGCGATCGCGCGGAGTTTCCCCGCGCGGACCTGCTCGATCACGGTGAGCATGCTGCCGAACATGAGCGAGGTCTGGCCCGCGAGGAGATCGGTCATCGCCGGGGCGCCGCCCTTGTACGGGACGTGCACCCACTTAACGCCCGTCACGAGCTGGAACAGCTCCGCCGAGAGGTGAACGGTGGTGCCGATTCCCGAGGACGCGTAGTTGATCTCGCCGGGATGGTTCCGGGAAAAAGCGATCAGCTCGCGCACCGTTCTCGGCGGGAACGACGGGTGCGCGACAAGCAGGTTCGGCGCTTCCGCGACGAGCGAAATGAAGGCGAAATCGCGAAACGGGTCGAACGCGAGCTTCATCAGCGTCGCGTTGGTCGCGTGGCCCTGTGAGTTGAGCAGTATCGTCTGACCATCGGGCGCGGCGCGCGCCACGAGCTCGGTGGCGATCGCGGTGTTCGCGCCGGGACGGTTTTCGACGACCACCGGCTGACCCATCGTTTCGCCGAGTTTCTGCGCCAGCGCACGCGCGAGGATGTCGGTGGTGCCCCCGGGCGTGAAGCCCACGAGAAAACGTACCGGTTTCGACGGATAGCCCGCGGGCGCCTGGGCGGCGAGCGGGAACGGACAGATCGCCGCGGCGCCGAGCAGCACCCCGAGTGCGAGCGCGCGAGAAAACCCGCCGGGGACGATGGCGGGCGACGCCAGATCGGTGATCATTCGATCCTGGTGCCGGAGTCGCGGATCGCCTTGCTCCACTTGGCGTCCTCGCGCTTGATGAAAGCCGCCGCATCGTCGGCCGTGCCACCGAGCACCGTGACGCCGATCTTCGCGAGGCTGCCGCGAACGTCGGGTGTTCCGAGCAACCGCGCGATCTCGGCGGAAAGCTTCGCGACAATCGGTTTCGGCACATGGGTCGGCGCGAAGATGCCGTACCAGCCCGAGATTTCGAATCCCGCGAGCCCCGACTCGGCGACGGTCGGCAGATCCGGCAGCAACGGGTCGCGCTTCGCGGCGGCGATCCCCAGGGCTTTCACGCGCCCGCTCCCGAGTTGCGGCAGGACAGCCGGCATGTCGAGCGACAGGAAGTGCACCTGCGCGCCCATGAGCCCGACGAGCGCGGGGCCGCTGCCGGTGTAGGGCACGTGTACCATGTCGATGCCCGTCATGCCCTTGAAAATCTCGCCCGCGAGATGATGCGGCGAGCCGACCCCCACCGACCCATAGGTCACGGGTTTCGGCTGCGCCTTGGCGAACGCGACGAAGGTCGTGACGTTGGTGGCGGGCACCGATGCATTGACGAGCAGGATGTGCGGCACGAATCCGACCACGCTCACCGGCACGAAATCACGCCGCGGGTTGTAGGGAAGCCTGGAATTGAGCGCGGGGTTGATGGAGATCGTGCTCGTCGAGCCCACGAGCAGCGTATAGCCGTCGGCGGGCGCGTTTGCCGCGACCACGGAGCCGACCGCGCCCGCGCCGCCGCTGCGGTTATCGATGACGACGCTCTGGCCGAAGCTCCTCGCGAGCCCCTGGCCGATGATGCGCCCGATCGCGTCGACCGCGCCGCCCGGGGGAAACGGCACGACGAGCCGTATCGGCTTGGTCGGGTATTCCTGCGCGGCGGCGTGCGGTGCAAACGCGAAGAGCGCCAGGATCGACAGCATTCCGGCCGCATTGGTGGGGTTCGACAGCCTCGTCATCACTCTCCTCCCGCAACAGGAACAGGACCGCACAGGCGCGGCGCCCGCGCGCGACGCGCGCCGAATTCGGCGCATTAGAGCCGATCGCCCGTCGCGGCGTCAAGGCGCGCGGTTCGCTTCCAGCACGAAGGACATGCCGTCGGAGAGCTGCGACATGCGACCCAGGAACAGGCTGCCCTTCGCGACGAACATCGCGCGCTTCATGGCTCCCGCGCGCATCGCGGCGAGCGCGTGTCCGATGAAGGGCACCGCCGCCGGCACATGGCCCTGCGTCGGCGCAAAGCCCGGCATGCCGCGCTCTCTCACGAACTTCTCGATCTCCGTCCTGGCGATTTCCCCGTTCAGCGCGGCGAGCGAGGCCATGATCCGGTAGTTGACGTACGGCGTATTGCCGCTGCCCGCGGGGAGCGTGACCTCGGGGTTATGGAGTTCGGTCGCGTACTTGTCGATATCCAGCATCTTCAGGCCGATGCGCGCGAGCGGTCTCGCGAGCAGGGCCGTCATGATCGCCTGCTGCGAGGAACCGGCCCCGATGTCATGCTTGCCGATCGAGTCGAGCCGGATGCGGGGGCTGGCGCCGTCATCCTTCGTGACAAGGCAGGCGATCGCCCCGAGGGTATCTTCGAGGATCGGCATCGCGTGCTTGAGGTGCGCGCTGTATTTCATGCCGATCTTCGCCTGGCAGCCGCCGCCAACGACCACGACGTTGCGGTGAATTCCCGCTTCGACCAGCGCCGCCGCGCCGATGATCGCGTGCAGGGGAGAGGCGCAGAAGGCGCGCACGTCGTGCCCGGTCGCGTTGCGGCAATGACACATCTCGCCGATCGCCTTCGAGAGGCTGCCGCCGCCGCGATTGTAGCGGTCCCCGATCGCGGTCTCCGAGCATTCGAGGATGAAATCGACCTCCTCCGGCCCGATCTCCGCGCGGCGCAGGAGGTGCCGCAGCGCGAGCGCGCCCGACGCCTTCGCGACGAGATTCTCCAGCAGCACTTCCGCCTTCAGCGCGTCGTCGCGGTCATGCGCGTGCTTGAGCGTACCGATCACTTTTCCCCGGAAATGCAGCGGCAGCGCAAGACCTTCCGCGAGGGCCTCGTCGTTGCGCTCCGCCGGGACGCCGGTCTCCAGCTTCCCGGCTTCGTCGGGGCCGATCAACGGGTGATTCGCCGCGGCGCCGCGCACCTCGTCCGCGAATCCCAGCTCGAGAGACACGAGGCCGGATGCGTCGGCGAGCTTGAACCACCCGTAGAACTCCTCCTCGGGCATGATTTCGCCGAAGGGACCCTCGCGGCCCGCCGCGTCGATGAGGTTCGCATACCACGGCTGCGCGAGACCGTGCAGGTCATCGGGGCGGAGATTCCCGATGAAGACCTGGTTGGGGGGGTAGGCCACGGCCTCGTCGAACGAGCGCAGCGCGCGCTGAATGTCGGGCAGAAGCGCCGGATTCTCGGCGAGATCGCGTATCGGCTTCGAGCCGTAGCGCACGAAGTCCGGCACGTGCACCAGCGCGGACGCGAACGCCCTGATCACGACGGACATGGAGAATCCCGTTCGGCCGCGACGCAGGGGATGCGGCCGGGCATCATGTCTCGAGGACTTTCCTGAGCTGCTCCTCGATGTCCTGTATGCGAATGTCGCCGCCGGCAAGGCGTGCGACATTCTCGCCGTTCCGGTAGAAGAGATAAGTCGGCAGACTCAGCACCCTGAGATCGAGGCAGAGCCGCCGGTTCCTGGAAGCGTCGATCTTGACGAATTTCACCGTGTCGGCGCAGGACGCCTCTAGTTTCTCGACGTGCGGCATGAGCGCGAGGCACGGCGCGCAGCGCGGTCCCCAGAAATCGACGACCACCGGCCGCGCGGCCTGCAGAACTTCCCCGGCGAATGTATCGCTGTCGACTTCGAGCATGAGCCTGGAGGATATCCGCCCTGCGCAACCGCGCTAGCCTTTCGCCACCTTCTCCCGGATCGCCTTGAAGCGCTTGCCGATTTCCTCGGTGTCCGCGGCCATCGCCCAGATGCCGACGTTCTCGTCGTAGACGGCCTCGGGAATGGACGACTTCAATCCCGGTTCGAGGATATGGTAGACCGGAAGTCCCAACGGGACTCCTGCCAATGGCCCGGTGTAGCTCGGATCGCCGAACGTCACGGTTTCCGCGGAAATTTCGGCGCCCTCGATGTCGCTCGCGCCGAGGATCACGATGATGTCATCTCTGGACACATCGTCGCTTTCCGCGATTTTCCTGATGTTGCGCTGGCTTTCCGGGTCCATTGTGCCGGCGGCGGTTCAGACGAAGCACTCGGTGACGGTATAGACCACCTTTCCGCCCGCGGCTTCGACGCACTGCGCGATCGACGGCCCCTGCACGCCGTCGCGCTCGCCGATGACGATCGCGCTTCGCCCACGAATCACGTTTTCCATGACGCTCCTTTCACGAGAAACCACAAGATCGCATGTTACAGCAAGAGCGGAGGATGCGCATACCCGCGGCGGATCACTCGGGCTTCATGCCGGATTCACGGATGATCTTCGTCCACCTCGCGAACTCGGCCCTGATACGCGCGCCGAATTCCTGCGGCGTATTGCCTATCGGCACGGCCGCCGCGTTGGCGAACCACGATCTCGCCTCCGGCGTCTGCAAATCCTTCACGATCGCGGCATGCAGCAACGAGAGGATCGATTGCGACGTTCCCGCGGGAGCGAATACGCCGTACCACTGTTCGGCCTCGTAGCCGGGAACCGTCTCCCCGATCGCGGGAAGCCCGGGCGCCACCGCGTTGCGCTGCGCCGAGACGACGGCGAGCAGCCGCACCTTGCCCGACTTCGCGAGCGGCAGCGAATTGACCCAGCCGGTGATCATGAGCTGCGTCTCGCCGCTCGCGACCGCGATGAGGCCCTGGGTGCTGCCCTTGTACGGCACGTGCGCGAGCTTCACCCCGGTCATGCTGCCAAGCAGCACCATGTTGAAGTGGGTCGTCGAAGCGTTTCCCGCGCTCGAATAGAGCAACTGTCCCGGTCTTGCCCTGGCGAACGCGATGAATTCCTTCATGCCGCGCACCGGCAGCGAGGGGTGCACCAGCAGCACGGACGTGGTGTTCGCGATCTGGGTGATCGGAGCGAGTTCGGTCACCGGGTCGAACCCCAGTTTCGCGCCGTAGAGCGCCGGATTGATGGTGATCGGCCCCACCGAGGCGACCATGATGGTGTAGCCGTCCGGCGGTGAGCGCACGACGGCACCCACGCCTATCTGGCCGCTCGCGCCGGGGCGGGTATCGACGACGACCGATTGGTCGATCCGCTGGCGGAGATTCTCGGCAACGAGGCGGGCAAGCGCCTCCCCGGTGCTGCCCGGCGGCAGCGGCACGATCATCCGCAGCGGCTTCGCCGGATAGCCCTGGGCATGGGCGCCGAAGCAGGCGAATGCGAGCAGCGCAAGGGCGCAAAGCCGCTCGCGCCTTCGCGGCTTTCCTCGGGTGACGAATCCGGCGCTCATCCGTTCTCCAGGCACAGGCTGCGTGCGATAATGATAGCAGGCGCCGCAAGCGAGAGGGTACGGCAATGGGAATGACGATGGTCGAGAAAATCCTCGCGCGGCACGCCGGCATCCACGATGCGAAACCGGGCGATATCGTCGTCTGCGAGGTCGACATGGCCGTTCAGATCGACCTCAGCATTCTCGTCGACGACAGGCTCGCCCTTCCCCGGCGCATCGCCGATCCGGACCGGGTGGCGTTGATCATGGATCACCGCGTTCCCGCGAGCAAGATCGACGATGCGGCTGCGCACCGGAAGGCGCGGCAATTCGCCGCGACGCACGGCATCAGGCGTTTTTTCGACGTGGGTCGTTCGGGCATCTGCCATCAGGTGATCCAGGAGAGCGGGCTCGCGCTGCCGGGGCAGATTCTCGTCTGCTCCGATTCGCACACGATTGCCTCTGGGGTGCTCAACTGCGCCGCGCGGGGCCTGGGGCAGATCGAAATCACCCAGATCATGTGCACCGGCAAGACTTGGTTCCGTGTTTCACCCACGATCCTGTTTCGGCTCGAGGGTCGCAAGCCGGCGAACGTCTTCGGCAAGGATATCCTGCTCCACATCGCCGGCCGCTACGGCAGCGTCGAGGGTCACAGCGTGGAATTTTCGGGCCCCGGCCTGCGGACACTGCCGCTCGACGATCGCAGCACGATATGCACGATGTGCGCTGAAATCAGCGCGGACTTCGCGACGATGCCCGCGGACGAGGTGGTGCTGGCGTACCTGGCCTCGCGTACGCAGGCGGCATTCGAATCCGCCGTGGCGGACGACGACGCGGAGTACGCCGCGATACACGTCGTGAACCTCGAGGCTGTCAGGCCTACGCTCGCCCGCCCGGATTTCATTCCGAACAACACGCTGCCGCTCGAGGCGTTCGGGGAGCGGGTGAGGATCGACCAGGCGTTCGTGGGTTCGTGCGCCAACGGCAAGCTCGAGGACCTGAAGACCGTCGCCGCCGTCCTGAAGGGACGGCGTATCGCGCCGGGTGTCCGCCTCATCGTCACCCCGGCCTCGCAGAAGATCTACCTGGAGGCGTTGCGCGCCGGTTATGTCGAGACGATCGTCGAGACCGGCGCGCTCGTCACCAACTCGACTTGCGGTGCGTGCGCGGGGGGGCATATGGGCGTGGTGGGCCCCGGCGAAGTCTGCATCACCTCCAGTACGCGCAATTTCCGCGGCCGCATGGGCAGCCCGGACGCGAGGATCTACATGGCGTCCTCGGCGACGGTCGCCGCATCCGCGGTCCTGGGCTACATCGCCGATCCGACGCCGTTTCTCGTCGAGGCAGGCGTGGCATGAGCGGGAACAACGCGATTCGGGAGGGCCGCGCATGGGTGTTCGCGGAGGCGAATCTCAACACCGACCTCATGATGCCTACGCGCGGCTACCCGTTGCCGCTCGCGGAGCGGGCCAGGTTGATATTCGCCACCTACCGCCCGGGGTGGGCGGAACAGGTCGAGCCGGGTGACGTGCTGATCGCGGGCCGCAACTTCGGCGCGGGCTCGGCGCGCCCCGCTGCCGAGATATTGCGCGTGCTCGGAATCGGGGCGCTGGTGGCGGAGACGATCAACGGTCTGTTCTTCCGGAACTGCGTCAACTACGCGCTGCCCGCCATGGAGTGCGCGGGCGTACTCGACGCGGTGACCGAAGGGGACACCGTGCGGGTGGACGTAGCCGAAGGTCTATTGCTGAACAGGCGAACCGGCCGGACGCTGCGTGGACCGAAAATGCCGCCGCTCCTCCTCGATATCGTGAACGCCGGCGGCACATACGACCGGCTGCGGCGGGACGGCTACCTGTGAACCGAACCGGTGCGCCGCGCGGCGCGTTTCACGGCCGTCAGGTAGCGGCGATTGCTCTCTTCGCGCCAGCGATGAATCGCGCGCTCGCCGCACCGGCGGACGCTCCGCGGATGACGGCCGATTCGGACCCGGCATGAACCCGAACGACAAGGGCGTCGGCGCCTCGCTGCGGCGCAAGGAAGACCGCCGGTTCCTCGCCGGGCGCGGCCAGTTCGTCGCGGATATCCGGCGCCCGGGCATGCTGGAAGTCGCTTTCGTGCGAGCACCGGTGGCGCACGCGCGGATCACCCGAGCGAGCAAGCCGGCGGGCGTGGAGGATCGCGTGTGGTTCATGAGCGACCTTGCCGGCGTGAAGCCGATACGCGCGGTATCGGGTCTTCCGGGATTCAAGCCGTCCGACCTGTGGCCGCTCGCCCGGGGCAAGGTGCGGCACGTGGGCGAGGCCATCGCGATGTGCGTGGGGCGCACGCGCGCCGAGGCAGAGGATATCGCGGGGCAGGTGGAGATCGAGTACGAGGACCTGCCCGCGGTGGTGGACATGAAGGACGCGCGGACGCGACCCGCGGCGCTCGTGCACGAAGAATGGGGTGACAACGTCTTCCTCGAAACGCTGGTCGACGACGATCTCGAGGCGGTCCGCGGCTCGGCCGCGGTCTGCGTGCGCCGGCACCTGCGCACCGCCCGCCAGGCGATGTCGCCCATCGAGGGACGCGGCGTGCTCTGCGAGTGGAACGAACGCCTGGGCCAGCTCGAGATGGTGAGCGCGACGCAGATGCCGCACATCAACCGGGCCGGCCTCTCCGAGTGCCTCGGCATCGACCAGGGCGCGATCCGCGTCATCGCTCCCGATGTCGGCGGCGGCTTCGGCTACAAGGGGATACTGCTCGCGGAGGAGGTCTGCCTTGCATGGCTCGCGCGGCGCCTGCGCCGGCCCGTGCGCTGGCTCGAGGACCGGCGCGAGCAGCTCACGGCGAACGCCAATTGCCGCGAGCACGACTACGAGATCGCGCTCTACGCGGATCGCGACGGGCGCCTCCTTGCGATCGACTGCGATGCGACCGTCGATTCGGGCGCTTATTCGCTCTACCCCTTCTCCGCCTGCCTGGAAGCCGCGCAGGTGAGCTCCATCCTCCCCGGGCCGTACAAGATGGACCGCTACCGCTGCCGCACGTGGTCCGTGGCGACGAACAAGCCGGGAATACTCCCGTACCGGGGCGTCGGGCGCACCGGGGTGTGCTTCGCGCTCGAGGTGACGCTCGACGCCGTCGCCCGCGCGCTCGGCAAGGAGGCGCACGAGGTGCGCCTTGCGAACCTCGTGCGCCCGGGCGAGATGCCGTACCGGAACATCACCGGCAAGCATTTCGATTCCGGGGACTATCCCGGGGCCGTGCGCCGAGCGGTGGCGGAGATCGATCTTTCCCGCTGGCGGGCCCGGCAGAAAGCGGGCGAGCCGGACGGCCGCCGCATCGGGGTCGGCATGGCCGTGTACTGCGAGCAGGCGGCGCACGGCACCTCGGTGTATCACGGCTGGGGCATCCCCATGGTCCCCGGGCACGAGCAGTGCGCGGCGCGACTCACGCCGGACGGCGTGCTCGAGCTGCGCATCGGCGCGCATTCGCACGGCCAGGGGCTGGAAACCACGCTGGCGCAGGTCGCCCACGAGATCACGGGCGTCGATCCGGAGAACGTGCGCGTGGTCCACGGCGATACCGCTCTTACGCCGTACTCGACGGGCACGTGGGGCTCGCGCTGCATGGTGATGTCGGGCGGTGCGGTGGCGGGCGCGTGTCGCGAGATCGCCGCGCGCGTGACGAAGCTGGCGGCGCACATGCTCGGCACGGGGCCGGAGGCGCTGCAGCTGCGCGATGGCGGCGTGCACGTCAGGGGAAGCGATCGCTGCGTGAGTCTCGCGGAGGTGGCGCACCTCTGGTACCGCCAGCCGCAGCTCCTGCCGCCCGACGCGAATCCCGCCGGCCTCGAGACCGTGGCGGGCTACAAGGCGAAGGTCGATACCGGCACGTTCAGCTACGCGTGCCATGCCGTGGCCGCCGCGGTCGACATCGAAACCGGGCACGTGGAACTGCTCGACTACGTGGTGGTCGAGGACGGCGGCAGGCTCGTCAATCCCATGGTGGTGGACGGGCAGGTCTACGGCGGGACCGCGCAGGGTATCGGCACGGCGCTCTACGAGGAAATGCCCTATGACAACGAGGGACAGCCGCTCGCCTCGACGCTCGCGGACTACATCCTCCCGGGGGCGACCGAGGTGCCGGCGGTGCGGATCGTGCACATGGAATATCCGTCCCCCCACACCGAATTCGGCCAGAAAGGCATCGGCGAGGGCGGAGCGATCGCCCCCCCGGCTGCGATACTCAACGCGGTGAACGATGCGCTCGCGCCGCTCGGCGTCGAGATCACCGAGACCCCGGTCACGCCGCGCCGGGTGCTCGACGCGCTCGCGGCGGGGCGGCACGGAGTGAGTTCGTGAAGCCGGTCGCCTTCGATTACGCGAGGCCCGCGACGGTCGCCGCAGCGGTGGAACTGCTCGCCTCGGCAAACGGGAGCGCAAAAGTCATCGCGGGCGGACAGTCGCTCGGCCCGATGCTCAACCTGCGCCTCGCCCAGCCCGGGCTGCTCGTCGACATACGGCGCATACCCGGGTTGAACGAGGTGAAGAGCGCGCCGGGCGGCTACCTCGTCGGGAGCTGCGTCACCCATGCGGCCATAGAGGACGGCGAGATACCGGATTTCACGCGCGGGTTCATGCGGAAGGTCGCGGCGGGCATAGCCTACCGGGCGGTCCGCAACCGGGGCACGATCGGGGGCAGCGTCTGCCATGCCGATCCGGCGGCGGACTGGCTGACGGCGCTCACGTTGCTCTCGGCGGTTGCGGTGATCGAGGGGCCCGGCGGACGCCGCGAAATGCTCATGACTGAATTCGTGACGGGACCCTTCGAAACGCGGCTTGAGCCCGGAGAACTCCTCCTCGGCATGCGGGTTCCCGCGCTCTCCGCACGATCCCGCTGGTCGTACCGCAAGATCCAGCGCAAACCCGGGGAGTTCGGAGAGGCGATAGGTGCCATGCTGCGCGACGATGATTCCGGGATATGCAGGGCGGTGATCGGCGCCGCGAGCGGGCCGCCGCGTGTGATCGAGGATGCCGGGTTCCTGGCAGGCGAATGGGATAGGCGACGGGTGCACGCCGCGCTCGAGGAGGCCGGTGTCGCGGATGACGCCTACCGGGCCCGGCTGCACGGCGCCGCCCTCAGGCGGGCGGCGGCGGAGCTTGCCGCATGATGGGGAAAAAGCGCCTCTGCCTCACCGTGAACGGAAAGCCCGTCGAAGCCGACGTCGAGCCGCGCCAGCACCTCGCCGACTTCATCCGCGACGAGCTCAACCTCACCGGGACGCACATCGGGTGCGAGCACGGGGTGTGCGGCGCGTGCACGCTCAACCTCGACGGGAAGCCGGCACGCTCCTGCATAACCTACGCCGTGGCCTGCGATGGCGCCGAGGTGCGCACCATCGAGGGCTTCGACGACGACGACACGATGGCCGAACTGCGCGAAGCGTTTTCCGCCGAGCACGCGCTCCAGTGCGGCTACTGCACGCCCGGGATGCTCGTCACGGCGCGCGATATCGTCTTGCGCCTGCCCGAGGCGGACGAGGCGCGGATACGGCTCGAGCTTTCGGGCAACCTGTGCCGGTGTACCGGCTACGTCGGCATCGTGCGCGCGATCGCGAAGGTGCTCGCGGCCCGCAGGAAGGGCGCGCGCGATGCAGCTTGAGCAATCCTTCGATCTCCCCGTGCGGCGCGAGGCGGCCTGGGCTGCCTTCCAGGACGTCACCCTGCTGGTTTCCTGCCTGCCCGGCGCGTCGCTCGTCGGCGATCCCGCGGCCGACCCGCTCGCGTTCCGGTTCGCGGTGAAGCTGGGGCCGATCACGGCGAACTTCTCCGGCCAGGGCAAGCTCTCGTACGAAGACGGTTACCGGGGAACGCTGTCGGGCGGCGGCACCGATCGCGCGACGGGCTCGCGCGTGAAGGGCAGCGCGACGTTCGACCTGCGGGAAACCGGGAGCGGCACGCAGGTGCGACTGCTGATCGACTACGCGCTGACCGGCGCCCTCGCTCAGTTCAGCCGGACCGGCATCGTGAGGGAGCTTGCCGACGGGATCACGCGGCAGTTCGCCGCGAACCTGCGGAGCGGCCTGACCGCGCACCTGCCGGGCGCCCCGGACGGCGCATCCCGCGCGGCGGCGGAGCCACCGGCGGGGGGAGAGCGGCTCGACGCCGGTCGCCTGCTCTGGAATGCCATCAAGGCGCGAGTGCGGGGCGCGCCTGCGACCGGACCGGCGCCCGTCGAACGGGATGCGCCGGGCCTTGCCGCGCTCGTCGGCGCCCGCCCGCAATGGACGAACCTCACGCCCGCGGGAAAGGTGGTCGCGCTGGATGGCCGGTGGTTGCTGCACGCCGGACCGCCTCTTGCCGATTCCTCGCGTCCACCGGCTCCGGTGCTCTCGTCGGCCGTGCTCGCGTGCCTCCATGAAGAATGGGCGCAAACGGAAGAGGAAGCCGAGCGCCTCGTGGCGAGCGGTGAGGTGCGGCTCGAACCGGCCCAGGACCATCGTTGCGTGACGCCGCTCGCGGCGGTGGTGAGCCCGAAGACGACCCTCATCGTCGTGGAGGATCCGGCGCGGCTTGCGCCCCCGGCGTACGCACCGCTCGGCACGCCCGGTGCTCCCGATCCGCGGTTCGGCACGCGCGAGCGCGCGATACTCGGGCAGCTCGCCCGGCGGGACGGCGAGCACGCACGGGCGCTCGCGGCCGCCCTGGCGGAGCCCGTCGACCTCGTTTCCATCGCGGCCGAAGCGCTCGCGAAGGGTGACGATCTCCACCACCGGACGACGTCAGCCGCGCAACTTCTCGCCGCCCGGCTCGCGGGGCGCTGCGCCGGCCCGCGGCAATCCCCCGGCGCGCTGATGAACGCTCTTGCGGAGACGCCGCTCTTCTTCCTCACGTTCTGGATGGCCGCCGCGAAGCTCATCCTGTCCGCCGCCGAGCGGCAGGAACCGCGGACCCTGGTTACCCGGATGGGCGGAAACGGCGAGGTGTTCGGGATTTCGCTGGCCGCGCATCCCGACGCTTGGATCACCGTTCCGGCCACGGCGCCGCTGGGGCCCCGCATTCCGGGCACGGAGCCGGGCGCTGTGGTGTTGGGCGCAATCGGCGACGACGCCGTGATCGACGCGTTGGGCTTCGGGGCACAGGCGCCGCACGTCGCGCCCGACCTGCGCGCCGGGCTGAAGTCGTTCCTGCCGCCGGGGGCGGCGGCGAGCGCGGATCTGCTCGCAGCGGAGCATCCCGCGTTTGCCGCGGCGCGCGTGCGGGTGGGGCTCGATGCCGCGCGCGCGGCGCAGCACGCGGGGACGGTCCTGGTGACGCTGGCGATGGTGGAGGCGACGGGACGCATGGGCCTGCTGGGCCACGGGGTATTCGTGCCCGGCAAGGGGCTTTTCGCCCGTGCCGCCGGGGCGATTGATTGCTAGGGCGATCGAGAACCGCGGGCCGGCGCGTCAGGATCCGCGGGAAATGGGATTGATTGCGACGAAATTGCGTGGAGGGACGCCATGAGGTCATCTGCCGTTTCACTCGTGCTGCTGGCGGGTCTTCTGCCGCCTGTTTCCGGTTCGACCTTCGCGCAGGACGGTTACCCGAACAAGCCGATCCGCCTCATCGTGCCGTACCCGCCCGGGGGCCCCACGGACATCATGGGCCGCCTGACGAGCGGTGTCCTGTCGCGGCGGCTCTCGGAGAGCGTCATCGTCGACAACCGGGGTGGTGCCGCGACGGCGATCGGCGCGGAGATGGCCGCGCGCGCGCCGTCGGACGGCTACACCCTGCTGCTCTCCTCGGAGACGACGTTCGCCGTCACGCCCGCCCTCAAGACGAGGCTGCCGTATCACCCCGAAAACGACTTCGCCCCGATTTCTCTGCTCACGACGCAGCCGTACGTGCTGGCGGTAAGCCTGGCGCTGCCCGTCAATTCGGTTTCGCAGCTCGTGGCGCACGCGAAAGCGAATCCCGGCAAGCTCTCCCACGGATCGGCGGGGACGGGCACGGCGAGTCACCTCGCCGGCGAGATGTTCTGGCAGGCCGCCGGCATCAAGATCCTGCACGTCCCGTACAAGGGCAACGGTCCGGCCATCATCGATCTCTCCGGCGGGCAGATCTCGATGATGCTGGGGAGCATTTCCTCGCTCTATCCCCACGGCGCCGCGAAGAAGATCCGTCTCCTCGCGCTGGCGGGCGCGAAGCGCGCCGCGGGTGCGCCGGAAATCCCCACGTTCGCCGAGAGCGGCATGCCGGGATTCCAGGTAAGCGGCTGGAACTGCATCGTGGCGCCGCGTGGAACGCCGCCGGCGATCGTCAAGCGTCTCAATGCCGAGGTCGTCGCGGGGTTCAACCAACCCGACATCCTCGAGAAGCTGAGGAGCCAGAGCATCGATTCCGCGGTCGGCACCCCCGGGCAGCTCGCGGCCCACATCAAATCGGAGTACGCGCGCTACGGCAAGCTCATCAGGGCGGTCGGCCTGAAGGCCGACTGAAGCGTTCGCTGGTGGCGGAGAACACGGCTTTCACCGGGGATTCGAGGGTCGTCGCGGATCGGCCGGCGGAATTCTCCGTGCCCGGTCCACGATGGGGCCGGGCGTGACAGGGGGAGGTAATCGGCAATGCTGAAACAGAAGTCATCCGAGTATCGCGGCTTCCGCAATCCCGGGATCCGCATGAAGGAGGAAATGAACCCGCAGCTCGCGAGGCTCTACGGGTCACGCATCCCGGTACTCATCCCGGCCATCCACGCCTTCGACAAGGCGCACATCGTCATGCTCGTCGAGCGCAGGCTCTTGCGCCCGGATGCGGGCGCGTCGCTCCTCACGGGGTTGCGCCAGATGGAGGCGGAGGGCGTCGCCGAGGCGCGCATGCGGGCGGGCGGAGGGCTCCACTCGGGCGAGCAGTACCTGATCCGCCTGCTGGGCGAGGAGATCGGGGGGCGCATGCACCTCGCGCGAAGCTCGGGCGACCTCTCGTCGGTCGGCATGAACATCACCCAGCGCCAGAAGCTTCTCGAAATCATGCGCGCGGTGAACCGGCTGCGCCGGGTGCTCCTCGATCTCGCGCGAGAGCACACCGGGACGATCCTGCCGGGCTACAGCTTCGGGCAGCAGGCGCAGCCCATGACGCTCGCCCACCTCTGGCTCTCGTGGGTCGCGACGCTCGCGCGGGACTTCGAGCGCCTGCACGGGACCTACGGGCGGGTGAACCGCAGCCCGGCGGGCGCGGCGATCATGGTGGGATCCGAGTTCCCGGTGGACCGCCAGCGCACGGCGGAACTCCTCGGGTTCGACGCCGTGCACGAGAACTGCGCCGACGCCATCCTTGAACTCACCAACGATGACAGCCTGGAGGTACCGGCGGTCGTCTCCATCCTCTATCACTCGCTCGCGAAATGGGCGGACGACCTCATACAGTGGAGCACGAGCGAGTTCGGCTTCCTCGATGTCCCCGATGCCTTCTGCAACACTTCCTCGATCATGATGCAGAAGAAGAACGTGATCGGGCCGGCGGAGGTGAAGGGCGCCTCGGCGGAGGCCCTCGGCGGGTTCGTCGTCGCCTACCACGGGCTGAAGGGCACGACCGGCATGCCGGTGAACGAGCGCTACGCGGCGTGCGAGATCATGTGGAAGGTGGCCGACAGCGTGGTGCGCGACCTGGGATGGTACTGCGATCTCCTGCCGGTACTCGTCATCAACAAGACGCGCATGCGCGAGCAGTCGTGGATGAACTGGGCGACCGTCACGGATCTCGCCGGCGTTCTGGTCTCCCGGCGCGATCTCCCGTGGCGCACGGCGCACCAGGTCGTGGGCATCATGGTGCGGCTCTGCGAGGAGCGCGGGCTGGGCCCCGCGGAGGTGACCCCGAAGCTCCTCGACGAGGCGGCCGTGCTCTATCACGGGGAACCGGCGGGGCTCGATGAGGCGGCGATCGCGGAGGCCCTCGACCCGGAGCGCTTCATCGCGGCGCGCACGCTCCAGGGCGGGCCCGCGAAGGCGGAGTCGCTGCGCCAGGCGCAACTCTTCGAGGAAGCGACACGCGCCGACGAAAAGATCGTGTCGGACATCGACGCCCGGCTTGCGGCGTCCGCCCGCAAGCTGGAAGCGGCGATGGATGCGATCATCGCGCGTGGCGCGTAGCAAGGGAAGCGACGGGCCGCGCGGCGCCGTTGCACGGGACGGCCCCGCGCATACCGTTCACTGGTAGCATTCGGCGTGTTGGAATACCTACCATAACGATCGAGGAGGAACCCATGCTGCACCCGGCCAGGTATACGCTCGCCGCCCTGACCTTGCTGGCGGCGGGCCCGAGCCACGCCGCCATGCCCCCCGGCGAGTCCTATCCCGTGCGCCCGATCCGGATCGTGGTGCCGTTTCCGCCCGGCGGAAACGTGGATACCTTCGCGCGGATGCTGTTCCGCCACGTCGAGGAAGACCTCGGCCAGCCGATGGTGATCGACAACCGGGGCGGCGCGAACGGCATACTCGGGGCGGACACGGTCGCCAAGGCGACGCCCGACGGCTACACGCTCCTCGCGACGTCCTTCGGCTTCGCGGTGAACCGGTTCATCGTGAAGAAACTGCCGTTCGACCACATCAGGGATTTCCAGCCGGTTACGAACATCGCGCTCGGCACGGGCTACCTGATGGTGGGCCACCCGCAGTTTCCGGCAAGAACCGTGAAGGATCTGATCGTGCTGGCAAGACAGCAGCCCGGCAAGATCCGCTACAGCACGGCCGGCATCGGCAACGGCCAGCACCTTGCCGGCGCGCTGTTCTGCCTGAAGGCGGGCATCGACATGCTTCACGTGCCGTACAAGGGCGGCGGCCCGGCGCTGAACGCCGTCATGGCCGGCGAAACCCAGATCCATTTCCCGTCCGGATCGGTCGGTGTGCCCCAGGTAAAATCGAAGCGGGTCACCGGCATCGCGTTCACCGGTGCCAGGCGACTCTCGTCGCTGCCGGACATGCCGACGATCGGCGAGATCCTGCCGGGGTTCGTCGCCGATGCCGGCTGGCACGGCATGTTCGCGCCGGCCAGGACGCCGATCGCGATCGTGACGCGCATCCAGCAGGCGGTGCACAAGGCGCTGCAGATTCCGAAGGTGCACGATTACTTCGTGTCGAACGGCTACGATCCGAAGGGCGAACCGCCCGCCGTCTGGGCGAAGTATTACGCCGATGACCTCAGGCGACTGGGGGAAATCGTCAAGGCGGCGAAGATCGAGCCGCAGTAACATGAGCGACGAGTCCGGTTTCCCGCGACGGGCCCCGGACAAGGAGAAGAGCAATGGCCCTGGTTTTCAACGAGCGCGACGTTCAGGCTGAATCCCTCGGCACCGGCGTGTCGCGTGCGCGCCTCATCACCGGGAATCGGGTGAAAGGCACGAATATCCTTCTCGACCGGTGGACGTTCCAGCGCGGCGGGTCGGTCGACACGGGCATCGCCCGCGGCAACCTTGGATGGATTCACGTCCTCTCCGGGGAGGTTGCCGTCCGGCACGCGGGCGGCGAGGAGCGACTCGGGGACAGCCATACGGCGTACCTGCCGCCGGCTTTCGAAGGTTCACTCCGCAGCGATACGGGGGCCGCGCTGCTCCATGTCGAAGTGCCGGATGCCGGCCGTTTCGACCCCGGCATCGTCGGGGACACCTCCCGGTTCCGGGCGATCGACTGGACGCAGGAGCCGGTCTTGAGTTCCCGGCACGATTCGCGGCGGCGCATCTATCTCGCGACGCCCAGACTCTTCGGGACCCGCGCGATCAAGGCGGAAATGATCATCTACCCGCCGGGCACGAGCGGCTCCAACCACCACCATGAAGGTTGCGAGCATTTCAAGTACGTGCTCAAGGGGCGCGGCATCGGCTACTCGGACGAACATCCGCATTCGCTTCGGCAGGGCGATGTCGTCTACCACCCGGATCTCGAGCGCCACTACACCGTCACGCAGGGCGACCAGGACGTCGTCTTCATCGAGTTTTTCGTACCCGGAGAATACAGGACCGTCTGGGCCGACGAGAATCGCGTCTGCACGTGGCAACCGACCGGCCGGAACAGCGCCGGCGGAAAGCCCGTGCGGGAGATACAGTCGCATTCCTCGGCGGAGTTCGCGAGCCCCGGCGACGTATAGCGGAGCGCATGCGGCGAGCGTCCCATGTGTCCGCCCGCGGGATTGACCCACGCTCGCGCCGTGCATCGAACACCTGGCTTCGAGATGGTCATGGAGGTACTCGCCCGTCGCGAGCGAGGCCGTGAGCCAGTCGCGCTGGAAGAAATGGTGGATCGGGCCGCCGTGCATGATCGAGCCGCGCAGCCGCTTCGCGTCGGTCGCGGCATTACCTCGCGGCGAGGCCGACCGCCTTCACCACCTTGGCGTTCTTGACCATGGATTGCTCCACGACCTTCTTGAATTCCTCCGGTCCGCGGATGACGATCTCGGTGCCCTGCACGGCGAGTGCCTTTGCAACGTCCGGCAGCTTGGTGGTCTTGATCACCGCCGCCCGCAGCTTTTCGGTGACCACCCGGGAGGTGCCCTTCGGCACGAAGAATCCCTGCCAGCCGCTGTAGTCGAAGCCCGGGACGGTATCCGCGATCGGCGGAATGTTCGGCAGCAGCGGCGTGGCCTTGGGCAGACTCTGTCCAATCGCACGAAGCCGCCCGCCGAGAACGTGTGTCATCACCGCCGCCGCCGGCGTGAGTGTCCACTGCGACTCGTTGGCGATCACGGCGGCCACCGACGCACCACCCCCCTTGTACGGGACGTGCAGCGAGTCGATGTGTGCCGCCTGCTGGAAGTAGATCCCCGAAAGATGGCTTTGCGAGCCCGCGCCCGCCGAAGCCATGTCGAACCGGCTCTTGCCGCCCTTGGAGTAGGCGATGAGTTCCTTCACCGACTTGATCGGCAGGGAAGGGTTGACCACCAGCACGTTGGGCGTCTCGGCGAACTGCACGACGTAGTCGTAGTCGGTCAGCGGATCGAAAGTCGGTTTCTTCTGGAGCAGCCGCGCGATGGTGGTCGCCGCTGTCGTCGCCGCGATCATGGTGTAGCCGTCCGGGCTCGCATCCTTGGCGATCTCCATGCCGATCACACCCCCCGCGCCGGCGCGGTTGTCCATGACGACCTGCTCGCCGAGCACCTGGGTGAGGCCGTTGCCCATGATCCGGCTCAGCGTATCGACCGAGCTGCCCGGGGCGTTCGGCACGATCATGCGAACCGGGCGGCTCGGCCAGGCCTTCGATGCGTCCGGGGCGGCGGCCCCCGGCGCGGCGGCGAGCATGGCGAGCGAAAGCGGGACGGACAGCACGCTGAGATGCTTCATCGATTCCTCCTGTTATTGGCACCCGCAGGCGCGGCCGCGCCCTGAATTCCGGGGACTCATTCTGTCCGGTTTGCAGATCGAAATCAATCGACTTCCGTGACCCGCCGCCCGGCACCGGTCACGAGCCGCCGGTCAGGGCGCTAGTTGGCGGCGAGGCCGACCGCCTTCACCACCCGGGCGTTCTTGGCGAGCGATTGTTCCACCAGCCGCCTGAATTCCTCCGGTCCGCGGATGACGATCTCGGTGCCCTGGGCCGCCAATGCCTTGCGCACGTCGGGCAGTTCGGTGGTCTTGATGACCGCCGCCCGCAGTTTGTCGATGATCGCCTTCGGCGTACCCTTCGGCACGGAGAATCCCAGCCAGCCGCTGTAGTCGAAGCCCGGGATGGATTCCGCAATGGGCGCAATACCCTTCAGCAGGGGCGAGGGCTTGGGCAGGCTGTGCCCGACCGCGCGCAGCCGGCCGGCGCCGACGTGAGTCATGACCGCCGCGGCGACGGCCAGCATCCATTGCGACTCACCCGCGATCAGGGCGGCGACCGACGGGCCGCCCCCCTTGTACGGAACGTGCAGCGACTCGATATGCGCGGCCTGCTGGAAGTAGGCGCCCGAAAGATGGCTTTGCGAGCCCGCGCCCGCCGAAGCCATGTCGAACCGGCCCTTGCCGCTCTTCGCGTAGGCGACGAGATCCTTCACCGACTTGATCGGCAGGGAAGGGTTGACCACCAGCACGTTCGGCGTCTCGGCGAACTGCACGACGTAGTCGTAGTCCTTGACCGGATCGAAAGTCGGCTTCTTCATGAGATGCAGCGCGATGGTCGAAGCCGCTGTCGTCGCCGCGATCATGGTGTAGCCGTCCGGGCTCGCATCCTTGGCGATTTCCATGCCGATCACACCCCCCGCGCCGGCGCGGTTGTCCATGACGACCTGCTCGCCGAGCACCTGGGAGAGGCCGTTGCCCATGATCCGGCTCAGGGTATCGACCGAGCTGCCCGGGGCGTTCGGCACGATCATCCGGACCGGGCGGCTCGGCCAGCCTTTCGACGCATCCGGGGCGGCGGCGGCCGGCGCGGCGGCGAGGATGGCGAACGATAGCGGGACGGACAGCAAGACCCTTGAACGCTTCATCGATTCCTCCCGTCATCGACCCCGGCCGGCGCCGCGGCATCCGCAATGCCGTGACGCATTCTGTCCGGTCCGCCGTCTGAAATCAACCGATCGCGAATGAGCGGCGCGGACCGTGTTGACGGCGTCGAGCCGGCCGGCGCGGTCGCGCTACTCGAATACCAGCAGGTCGAACAAGCCGGTGAGGTCCGCGGCCTGATCGAGGGACCAGAGCGTCGTCAGCAACGCATCGCGCCGTGCCGTGCCGACGAGGCCTTCGCACATCGTGCCGAACTTGCTGTTGACATCCTCGTCCGGCATCGGATTCTTCGCGTGGCCCCTGGGATACTGCGCCGACTCCACGATGCGCCGGCCGCTTTTCGTGATGACTTCGATCTGCGTCATCAGCCTGCCGGGATACTGCCCGGTGAAATCCCTGTTCTCGGCGATCCTGATACGGTTCATCAGATCCCTCACCGCCGGGTCCCGCATGCGCTCCGCGCTGAAACTGTTCACGGTGATGCGCCCGTCGATCAAGCCCAGCGCCAGCAGGTACGGCATGCTGTGGTCGGCGGTCTCGCGGGTTTGCGGATTCCACTTTTGCGGCTCGCTGCCGATTTCGCTCCATGCGGAGAAATAGGTCTGCACGTTGATGGCCTCGATCTCCGGCACCGCGACTTTCCTCCGCAGTTCGAGCGCGATCCAGAGCGGCGCCTGCGAGTGATACTCCGACGGGAAGAACTTGATGTTGGTGCGCTCGATGCCGAACCCCTTGCCGTTGCCGCCCATCGGCCCGAGCCGGAACTTCCCGGTGACCTTTTCCCAGACGCCGTCCTTGCCTTCGAACGCGGCGGTCGGCCCGGTCATGCCTTCTCTTGCCAGCAACGCCGCGGTGACGCCGGCCCGCGCGGCGGCGGCGGTGGCGACTCCCTTCCACATCGACAGCTCGCCGGCGCGGGTCTGGCGCGTGGGGATGTTCGCAGTGACCGCGATGGCGAGCGCATCGCCCGTTTGCCGTGCGTCGAGATCGAGTACCTTCGCGGCGCCCGCCGCGCTGCCGAGTACCGCGAAGACGCCCTGGTCCCAGCCGAGGTCCCGCAGCGCGATTTCATCCCCCAGCGCGGCATACACTTCGTAAGCGACGGCGATCCCGAGCAGGGCGTCCCTGCCGCTCGCGCGATGCGCCTCCGCAACCGCCAGGATCGCCGGCATCATGTCGCTCGGGTGCCCGGAGCCCTTCGAGATGTAGGTGTCGTTGAAGTCGAGATAGCGCACCATCACCGAGTTGACGAAGGCGGCCATTTCCATGGACGTGCGCCGACCCGTGCCGATGACGCGTGCGGGCGGCTCGCCGCCAATCCTGGAGGCGATGCGGCGCGCGATCTCGGAGGGTACGCTCTTGAACCCGCCGATGGCGCAGGCGATCGCGTCAACCAGGCGCTTTTTCGTCTCGTGCACCGCGCCGGGCGGCAGATCATCGTAGGTCAGGCCGGTAACGTAGTTCGCCAGTGTCCGTGTGGTCTCGTCCATAAGGTGTCCCGCCGCGGCATGCGCGTTGTGCGCCGCGCGGCGGCGATCGTGACCGCGGCGCGAGGCACTGTCAAGCCGGGCGGATGGCGGGTAGATCGAGTGGCGGCCTCATGGAGCCGTTCCGGTTCCCGAAGCATCCGGCAGCGCTACGCCTGCCGCTCTTCTCTCCCCGGGGTTCGCCACGCAGCGAGCCCCCGCTCCTCGCGATCGCGTTTCACGGCGCGATGCACCGGCAATCCCAGGTCCTCGAGCGAGCAGAGCGGGTCGAGCGCCGCGTGCAGCGGCACGAGCGCCGCGCGCCGCTCCTCCAGCGCGCGGGCGAGCGCCAGCGCGACGCGATCCTCGAGGCGCTCCGAGACAAATACCGTCCACCGCTGGAAGCCGACCGTGGGAACCGGCGCATCCACTCCCCGCAGCGTGCCGGCGGGCAGCGTTGCGCGCGGGAGCCCGTGGTCCGAATGTATCCGCTCGAGGGCGGCGTCCGACAACGGGAGAAAACGCAGGTTGGCGAGGACCGATGCCTCCTGCCACAGGGACGCGTGCGTGCTTCCCACCGGCCCCAGGGGGGCGATCAGCACGTCGAAATCGAGACTGCGCACGCGCGCCGCACCCTTCGCGAGATCCTCGACCCGCCAGCCCCGCTCCGCAAGTTCGCCCACGCGCACGCCGTGGGCGGCGAGCGCCTGCCCGGCGGCGAAGGCCCACGTCGCCGATTCCCCGCCGGGCAGCGGCGCACTCAGCCGCAGGTCGCGCGCCGCGCCGAGATCGGCGAGCGATCCGATACCGGCCTCCCAGCGCGCCGCCACGCCCAGCCACTGGGCGTGATGGATCGCGGCAAGTGCCCGCAGGGAAGTATGCCGCCACCCGTCGTAGGCGCCCTGGGCGCGGTAGGTCCAGCGCACGGTCTCGGCGAGCGCGACGCTCACGTCCGCCATGCCTTCGTGCACGGAGGCGACCCGCCGCGCCTCTCCGCCGTCGAACCGCTTCCGCTCCAGCGCGATCCCCGCCGCCGCGGCCGCCTCCCCCGCGAAGGCACACAGGTGCCATTCCGGCGTGCCCGCCTGTCCGATCGCGATTTTCATTTGCTCCCCGCATCGTCCTCGACGAAATCGGCGAGCTCGCGCCGGATCGAGATCGGCAGCTTCGACAGATCGGGAAAACCTTCCTTCCGGATCTGCTCCACCTGGAAGCGCATGTCGATCTCGGGGTAGAAGCGGTCGGGAAACTGCACCATCCAGATCTGCTTGCGCAGCGTGAAATTCATCGGGTCCGCTTCGAGGCCGTTGCGCCATGCCGCTATCGCCTCGTCCTTCCTGCCGGCGCCGAGCAACAGGCTGCCGATCGCGTAGTGCGCGGTGGGGTTGGCCGGCCGCACGGCAAGCACCTGGCGGTAGGCGGCGATCGCCTCGTCCGCCCGGCCCTCCCGGCCGAGCGCATCGCCGAGCATCAGCAGGTAATCCGGGTCGCCGGGTCGCTCCGCGAGCTCCGCCCGCAGCGACTCCACCTCGAGCGACTCCTGGACGACACCGGGGCTCGCGACGAATTCCTCTAGGTCCCCGGCCACTACCCGCTCCGCCATCGCGTGCATTTCGGGCCGGGCAAGCCGGAAGCCGTGCAGGTGCTGCCAGCGCAGCCGGCCCTCTTCGTCGAGCAGGATCGCGTTGGTGACGGTCTTCACCCCGAGTATCGCGTTCAGCAGATTGCGGCTGTCGAGCGCCATCGGGAAGGTGCACCCGGCCTGCCGCGTGAAATCGCGCGCGCCCTCGGGCAGGGCGTCGATTGCCACGCCCACCAGGGCAAAGCCCGGCTTCGCGCCATGCTTCTCGTAGAAACGCTGCCACACGGGCAGCTCATCGCGGCAGCTTCACCAGGACGACCAGGAGAAGATCAGCAGGCGCTTGCCGCGAAACGACGAAAAATCGATCTCGCCGCCGTGAACCGAGGGCAGCTTGACGAGCGGAAAGGGATCGCCTGGTTCCCGCGCGAGCACGTGTTTGGTCATCGCAGCCTCCGCAAGGTGTTGAAAACCGGAATGATCGAGGGATCCGCGCGAGCTTACGCACACGCCGCATCGCCTGCCAGAGAGGAAACCCGGCATTAGTTGGACTTTTCAATCATGTGGAGAATGGCCTCGCGCGGGCCCCCCGCCGCGCCGCGCCGCCCGTGCTCGAAGCCCGGTTGCGATACTCCCTCGGTCCCGCGTGAAAATGCTGCCTGAAACGGCGCGTGAAATACGCGGCATCCTCGAAACCGACGGCTGCCGCGATATCGGTCACGCGCAGGGCGGTCCGGGACAGCAGTTCGCGCGCCTTTTCCATGCGGCGCGCCGTGACGAGTTCGACGAAGGTCCTGCCGGTTTCCTTCTTCAGCAGATGCGTGAGATAGTTCGGAGAAAGATGAGCGGCGGCGGCGGACTCGGTCAGGCTGATGCGCGTGCCGACATGCTGCCGGATGTAGCGCAACACCCGCGACAGGGCGTCGCGCCGGCTCCTCACCTGGGCGCGCTCCGCGGCAAGCCCGAGGAGTTCTCCCTCGTGCCGCCGGCAGACGGTGGCAAGGAGCCGGACGAGGTGGGCATGGATGATTTCCAGCGAGCAGAATCCGCGGCGCGCGTTTTCCAGCGCCATCTCCGCGCACAGGCCGCGGGCGAGCGCGAGTTCCGCGCCGCGCAGCCGGAAATCCATGTATTCCTGGAACAGGAACGGCGCCAGCTCCGGCGCGCGTCCGAGCGGGACGTCCTCGAGATCGAGCGGATCGACAGCGAGCGCCGGGCGCAGAAAGTGCGTCTCGAAATTGATGACGAAGAACTTCGATCCCGGCGTCCGGCCGGCGTGGTGGACGCGGTAGGGCAGGACGAAACACAGGGATCCCGGCTCGAGCGCGAGCACCCTTGCCCCAATCCGGTGCTCGGTGCGGCCCGCCAGATGCAACTGGAGCTGAAAATACTCGTGGCGGTGCTCCCTCTCCACGCTGGTGAGGTCGTGCTCGGTATGGATGTCGAAGTCGGCATGCTCGACACGCTCCAGCATCGAGTAGGTCTTGATCGTCCTTGCCATGGCGGCAATCCGGGAGAGCGGGAGTGATTTCCACCGCGCGCACGATTTCGCGCGAGCTCGTGGGGGACACCCGATGACGGGATATTATGGACTATCAGTCAACAATGTTAATAGCGATCACGCGTTTATCCGGATCGCTCGCTCGGTTACGCTCCACGAACTCCTGGCCGGTAGCGGCTCTGCCGCGCCGGTCGCGGATGCGGCAGGGCGGTACGGCGATTCCGGTTGCGGCAACGATGGCGATACCTGTCTACGAAATCCATGCGCTCAAGTACGCCGAGCGCGACGGGACCCGGTCCGACCATTTCATGGGGGGCGACCCGCACGATGCCGACATGCCGATGGATTACTTCGTCTGGTTGATCCGGAACGGGGGATCGCACTGGGTCGTCGATACCGGATTCAACGAGGACATGGCCGCCCGCCGCAATCGCCGCTTCCTGCGCTCGCCCGCGCAGGCCCTGGCGCTGATGGAGGTCGACAGCGCCACCGTCCCGGAGGTCATCGTCACCCATATGCATAACGACCACGTCGGTGCGATTTCGAGCTTCCCCCGGGCCAGGTTTCATCTGCAGGACCGGGAGATGGCGTACGTGACCGGGCGCCACATGCGGCACGGGTTGATCGCCCGGGCGTTCGTCGCCGAGCACGTGGTCGATATGGTCCGCAGCGTATTCGAGGATCGCGTGATCTTCCATGACGGGGAGGGCGAGATCGCGCCCGGGATAAGTGTCCATCGCATCGGCGGGCACACGGCCGGACTGCAATGCCTGCGCGTGCATACGAGGCGCGGCTGGGTCGTGCTCGCCTCCGATGCCAGCAATTACTACGAGCACATGGAGACGGGGCGTTGCTCCCAGCCGGTGTTCCACGTCGGCGAGGTTCTGGAAGGGTATGCGATGCTCGCGCGACTCGCGAGCTCGCCGGAGCACATCGTTCCCGGCCATGACCCGCTCATCATGCGGCGCTACCCGCCGGCCTCTCCCGCGCTCGAGGGCATCGCCGCTTCCCTCCATGTGCCTCCGGCGCACTAGCGTGTCACGCGATTCAGGCCGGGCGGGGGCGCGGGGAGAGGGATGAAACACGGCTTCAGGCCCCTCTTCTATCCGCGCTCCGTGGCGATCGTGGGGGCGTCCTCGAATCCCGGCTACTCGGTCGGCGGCCAGCCTCTGCGCTCTCTGGCGACGTTCGGGTTCAAGGGCGCCGTCCACCCGGTCAACCCGAAGTACGAGGTGCTGAACGACCTGCCGTGTTATCCCGCGGTGGGCAAAGTCCCGCGGCCGTGTGACCTGGCGCTCGTCGCGGTGGCCGCCTCCCGGGTTCCGGGCGTGATCCGGGAGTGCGGCGCCGCCGGAATTCCGTTTGCCGTCATCCTGAGCTCCGGGTTTCGCGAAATCGGCGAAGCGGGCGCGACACTGCAGCAACAGGTGGCCGAAGCGGCAAGGCAGAGCGGGGTGCGCGTCATCGGGCCCAACTGCCAGGGAATCATGAACCTGGCGACCCGGATGTTCGCCGGTTTCGGGGTGGCATTCCAGCGCCCGGACCTGCAGAGCGGGCCCGTCGCCATGGTGACCCAGAGCGGTGGATTCGGCTACAGCCTCGTCACCCGGGCGAGCGATGTCGGCATCGGATTCAACTACGTGGTCTCGATCGGGAATGAGTGCGACGTGAGCACGCTCGACCTGCTCGAGTACCTGCTCGAGCTTGACGAGGTCGAGGTACTGACGGCGTACATCGAGGGCATCAAGGACGGGCGCCGGCTGCTCGCGATCGGGGAGCGGGCGCTTGCGCTCCGCAAGCCGATCCTCGTCTGGAAAGTCGGCAACTCCGACAGCGGGCGCCGCGCCTCCGCCTCGCATACGGCCAACCTTACTTCCGATGCGACGGTCTACCGGGCGGCCTTCCGGCAGGGCGGTTTCATCGAGATCGGGGAGGTTCACGAGCTCATCGATTTCTCCCGGGGTTTCCTGAGCCGTAAGCTCCCGCGAGGTCGCAACGTGACCGTGATAACCAGCTCGGGCGGAGCGGGCGTGCTGCTCGCGGACCGCTGCGACGAGGCCGGCTTCCGATTGCCGCCGCCGGCCGATGCAACGAGGGGCAGGCTGCGCGAGTTCATGCCGGAGTTCGCCTCCGTCGCGAATCCCGTCGATGTCACGGCCGAGCTCTCGGGGGACCCGGCGGCGCTCAATCGCGCGGTGGCGGCGTTTCTCGACGATCCCGCGACGGATCAGGTCATTGTCTATCGCGGCAATGTGACGGGAACCATCGGCAGGACGTGGGCGACCGGTCTTGGTGCCGTCGCCGCCGGCAGCGACAAGCCCATCCTGGTGAGCCTGCTGCAGGAACAGTCCCGCGATGCGCTCCAGGTTTTCAACGAACACCGCATTTCCTGGTTCCCGACACCCGGGAGGGCCGCGGCCGCGGCGGCGGCGCTGATGAAGTTCTCGGACAAGCTCGCGCACCACGCGCGGAGGGCCGGGCGCCATGTGCCGCGACAGGAAATCGGCTGGGGGAACGCGAGCGGGACACTCGGCGAGTTCAGATCCAAGCGGGTACTCGCGGCATATGGAATTCGCGGCGTGAGAGAAACGCTCCACTCTCCCGCCGAACTCGCGGCATTGCAGGAGAGCCCGCTCCGGTTCCCGCTCGCCGTCAAGATCGAATCCCCCGACATCCCCCACAAGAGCGAGGCCGGCGCGGTCCGGGTCGGGATCGGGGACCTCGACGCATCGAAGAAGGCCGCTGAGGAGGTGCTCGAGTCGGTGCGCCGGCACGCGCCGGCGGCGCGTATCGACGGCATCATCCTGCAGGAGATGGCTGCCGGGACGGAAGTCATCGTCGGCGTCGTGAACGATGCCTACTTCGGCCCGGTGATCGTGCTTGGCCTGGGCGGTATCTTCGCGGAGGTACTCGGGGACGTGACGCACCGGTGCGCTCCGGTCGACCTCCACACCGCCCGCACCATGATCCGCGAACTGAAGGGGCACAAGGTACTCCTCGGCGCGCGCGGGCGGCCGGAAGCCGATCTCGAGGCGCTGGCGGACACGGTATCGCGGCTTTCCTGGCTCGCGTGGGACCACGCCGACCGGATCGCGGAAATCGACGTCAATCCCCTCTTCGTGGGCCCCGCGGGCGGCGGCGCCGTCGCGGCGGATGCCCTGATCGTCCTCGGGAAGCCGGCGCTCGACGCGGGCGGCGGCAGCCGTTGAGCGAAACCGCCCGAGCAATTTCAGCACGACAGTCGCAATGGAGATACCCATGGAATCGGAGAAGCTCCCATCCCCTCTCGCCACCTACCTCGACTACTGCAACAAGGGGCAGCTCGCCTACCAGTACTGTCCGGACGACAGGACGGTCATCTTCTTTCCGCGAGTCGTCAGTCCGGCATCCGGCAGCACCAACCTGGAATGGCGGATTTCCGGGGGCCTCGGGACGGTGTACGCGGTCACCACCGCCTACCGGAAGGACGAGCAGCCATACAACGTCTCCATCGTCGACGTTGACGAGGGATTCCGGATGATGACGCGGGTCGAAGAAGTGCCTCACGACCAGGTCCGGATCGGCATGCGGGTCCGGGTGCGCATGACCAAGGACAGGAACCAGCAGTCGTATCCGGTGTTCGTGCCGGCGGGAGAGGCGAAATGAAGACGCTGAAAAGAGGGGGGGCCGCGATAGTCGGCGTCGCGGAATCGCAACTGGGCGAGGTCGCGCCGGGTGTCTCGCCGATCGACATGATGGCGCAGGCGACCCGGCGCGCGCTCGACGACTGCGGCCTGCAACTGAAGGACATCGACGCGGTTTTCGTGGCTTCCAACCAGGCCCGGATGCCGACCCAGAACCTCTGCGAATATCTCTCGTTGCGTCCCCGCATCTTCGAGTCGACGAACATCGGCGGCGCATCGTCGCTCACGCAGCTCGCGCATGCGCAGGCCGCCCTCGAGGCCGGGCTGTGCGAGACGGCGTTGATCACCTACGCGAGCACGCAGCGCTCGGCGAGCCGGGCGATGGCCGCGCCGGTCGAGCAGTTCTTCTACGAGACGAGTTACCGCCCGCTGCTCCCGGTCGGGGCCTACGCGCTGGCGGCGTCGCGGCACATGTACGAGTACGGCACCACGCGGGAGCATCTCGCGGAGGTCGCGGTCGCCGCGAGGAAATGGGCGCTGATGAATCCGGTCGCGTGGGAGAAGGAGCCGTTGACGATCGAGCAGGTATTGAAGGCGCGGCGCGTGAGCGAGCCGTTCGGAACCCGTGACTGCTGCCTGGTGAACGACGGCGGCGGCGCGGTGATCGTGACTTCGGCCGAGCGGGCGAAATCGCTGAAAAAGGCTCCCGCCTTCGTGCTCGGCGTCGGAGAGGAAATGAGCCATCGGAACATTTCCTGCATGCCCGACTTCACCAGGACGGCCGCGGTCGAGTCGTCGACGCGCGCCTACGCGATGGCCGGGATCTCGGTGAAGGACGTCGACGTGGTGGAGCTCTACGATTGCTTCACGATCACGCCGATCCTGTTCCTGGAGGACCTGGGCTTCTGTCCGAAAGGGGAGGGCGGTCGCTTCGTTTCGAACGGCCACATCGCGCCGGGCGGCGGCCTGCCGGTCAACACGACGGGCGGCGGTCTTTCGTACTGTCACCCGGGCCACTACGGGATCCTCCTCCTGGTGGAGTCCGTTCGCCAGCTGCGCGGCGAGTGCGGCGCGCGGCAGGTGAAGGATTGCGAAATCGCGCTGGCGCACGGCAACGGCGGCGTGCTGTCGACCCAGTGCACGGTGGTACTCGGATCGGCGGCCGCTTTGTGACCGGCGCCCCCGGCGTGTATTCAAACTGAAGCAGCGAGGGACCACGATGATCGACCATCAGAACCTGATGAACTGGAAGTTCGCGCGGATCGAGCAACGAATCACGAACAAGGACGTCATCCTGTACGCCCTGGGGGTCGGGCTGGGCGCCGATCCGCTCGACCGGGATCAACTGCGGTTCGTGTACGAAAAGGACCTCCTGACGTTTCCGAGCATGGCCTCGATCTTCGGCTATCCCGGCAACTGGCTTCGCGACACGAGAACCGGCGTGAACTATGGCAAGATCGTCAACGGGGGAACGAAGTTCACCATCCATCGCCCGCTGCCGACGGATGCGACGCTCACCTGCACGCCCAGGGTGATCGAGGTCGTGGACAAGGGGGAAGGCAAGGGCGCGCTCGTCATCGTCGAGCGCAAGGTGCACGACAAGTCGACGGATGCGCTCGTCTGCACCGTCACCACGACCACCTTCTGTCGCGCCGACGGGGGATTCGGGGGGCCGGGGACCGCCGTCACGGCGTCTCCCCGGCGGGTCCCCGACCGCAAGCCCGACGGGACGGTGGATCTCGCGACCGCCCGCAACCTCGCGCTCCTCTACCGTTTGAACGGGGACCAGAATCCCATCCATGCCGACCCCGATATCGCGAAAGCCGCGGGATTCGCGGAGCCGATTCTCCATGGATTGAGTACCATGGGTGTCGCAACCCACGCGATCCTGAAGGGGTGCTGCGGCTACGATCCTTCGCTGCTCGAAAGCGTCAACGTGCGGTACACGGCTCCCGTCATCCCGGGTGACACCATCGGCACGCAGTTCTGGCGGGACGGGGCGGTGATCCAGTTCCAGTCGATCGTACCGTCCCGGGGCTCCGTCGTGCTCGTGGGCGAGGCGTCGGTTCGCGCGTGATCGCTTGCCGCCGCCGCGAAAGACACATCGGCACATCCCGAACGACGCGTGGACGATCCATGAGCGGGACCACGGATATCCCGGAGAGCGAACCGGCCGAACGCGCCGAACGGATCTCGATGCTGCGAGAGTCCGCGGGCAGGTTTTGCGCTGCCGGCGAGCACGTGAAGCGATCGCGAAAACTGCGAGGCTCCGTACCCGGGTTCGATCGGGAGGTCTGGAAGCAGATGGCCGGGATGGGCTGGACGGGCATCCTGATTCCCGGGAGGTTCGGAGGTCTCGGCCTGGGATCCATGGAGATGGCCGCCGTCGCCGAATCCCTGGGCCGTTACCTCCTGCCGGAGCCCCTCGTCGCCTCGACGATGCTCGGCGCGGGCGCAATCCTCTACGGAGAGAACGAGACGATCAAGAAGAAAATCCTGCCGGCTGTCGTATCGGGCGACGTGATCCCGGCGCTGGCGTGGCGCGAGGCGGGGCATAATGGCGATATCCTCGCCGCGTCCGCGCAGGCGGTCTCCTCGCGGGAGGGCATACGGCTTTCCGGCCGGAAGCATCTCGTCGTCGGCGGAATGGAGGCCGATGGGTTCGTCGTCTCCGCGAGGAACGATCACGGATTGTGTCTCTACTGGGTACCGGGGGAAGCCGCAACGGCGGGGCTTGCGCCGGTCGAACTCGCCGACGGCAGGTCTGCCGCCACGCTCGATCTTTCGGGGTTGCGGGTGCCCGGCGAGAACCGGATCGCGGGTCCCGGGCGGGCGGAGGAGGCGCTCTCGCGCGCGTTCGACGAGGCGTTGTTCGCCACGTCCGCGGAGTTGCTCGGCGTCATCTCGAGTGCATTCGCGATAACGCTCGATTACCTGAAGACCCGCAAACAGTTCGGCAAGCTGATCGGGTGTTACCAGGCGCTGCAGCACCGGGCCGTCGATCTCTACGCGGCGGAGGTGACGTGCCGATGCGCGCTCGATGAAGTGCTCGCCGAGGCAGGCGCCCCGGATATCCGGGCGCAACCTAGGGGCGCGCTCGCGAGTCGCATCAAGGCGCGCTGTTCGCGGGCGAGCCTTGTCGTGACGCGCGAGGCCGTGCAGTTGCACGGTGCAATCGGGATTTCGGACGAATGCGACATAGGCCTGTTCCTGAAGCGCGCGATCACGCTCTCGGCGTGGCTCGGGGGCGCGGATTTTCACAGAGCGCGGTACGCCGAGTTGGCGGACGAGGAGGCGGCGCACGCATGAGCACGACAAAGCAGCATCGAGAAGAGAACTGGAACGCGCTGGGCGACGACGCGTTTCGCCGGGCCGTGCGCGCCTTCATCGAGGAGCGCTACCCGGCTGAGCTCCGGTTCCTGCCGTTCCGGCCGCCCTGGCGGGAGCTCAAGCCATGGGTGATGCTGCTCGTCGAGAAGGGGTGGAGCGCGCCGAACTGGCCGGTGAAATACGGCGGCATGGGGCTCTCTCCGGGCAAGCTCCTGATCTTCATCGACGAACAGGAGCGCTGGGGCGTTGCGCGCGCGCCGGACCACGGGATCGTCCAGGTGGGCCCGATGCTCATCCAGTTCGGCAGCGAGGAGCAGAAGCGCAACGTGCTGCCCGGCATGCGGACCTTCGAGACCATCTGGTGCCAGGGTTACTCCGAGCCGGGCTCGGGCTCCGACCTGGCGAGCCTCGTCACGGAGGCCGTGGCCGACGGGGATCATTTCGTCATCAATGGCCGGAAGATCTGGACCTCGTTCGCGCTCGACGCGACCCACACCTACCTGCTCGCGCGGACGGACAGGAAGGCGAAGCAGCAGGAAGGGATCACCTTCTTCCTGGTGGACCTTTCGTTGCCGGGCGCCGCTCGCCGCGGCATCAAGAACATCGCGGGGGCGACCGAGTACTGCGAGATGGTGTTCGACGGCGTTCGCGTGCACCGGTCGAACATCGTGGGCGAGCTCAACAAGGGGTGGACGGTCGCGAAGAGCGTGCTGAACTTCGAACGCCTGAACAGCGGCAGCCCGCGGCGCGCGCAGTTCGCGTTCGAGCGGCTGCGTGCGCTGGCGCAGGAGAGGGGCGTGCTCGGCGAACCGGATTTCAGGAAACGATACACCGAGCTTCGTCTTGACCTCGCCGATCTGAAGGCGGTGTACGCGTATTTCGCGGATCAGGTGAAGCGCGGGCAGCCGCTGGGGGCCGATGTCTCGATTCTCAAGGTGATGTCGACCGAGCTGAACCAGCGGATCACGGAATTCATGCTGGAGACGGCGGGCGATCTCGGCCTCGTGGCGGCCGGCGAGCGCGGCGACATCGGGCGGGTCGACGCGCTGACGCCCTTTCTCGATTCCCGCGGGCGCACGATCGGCGCCGGCACCAGCGAGATCCACAGGAACGTCGTGGCGAAGCGGGTGCTCGGCCTGCCCGCGGCCTGAGACGAAATGGCGGCCGCTCCCATCGTGATGGTTGGCGAAAGCGGGCGGCAGTCCGCGGTGTGACGGGGATGAACCGGACGGAGGACTCGTAATGGACCAGGTATCCGCCGCGGGTCGGGGCGAGAGCGCGCGCGGGCTCCAGCTCGCGACCTACATCGTTTCAACGTCGAAGCGGCACCTGCCGCCCGAAGTGGTCGACGCCGCAAGGCGCGCCCTGGTCGATGTCGTCGGGGTTGCCGTCGGTGCGGCACGCGAGCCGGTGTCGATCGCGGTGCGCCGCATGGCCGAGGGGTGGCAGGCGAGCGGGGGCGCCCATATCCTGACCGGCGGCACGACGACTCCCGCGCTGGCGGCCCTGGTGAACGGGACCATGGCTCACGCCATGGACTTCGACGATACGCATCCCATGGGCGGTGGTCACCCGAGCGCCCCATGCTGGTCGACGGCGCTCGCGCTGGGCGAGCACCACCGCCTCGACGAATCGGAGATCATGGCCGCTTTCGTCACCGGTTATGAAGTGATGGCGAAGCTCGGAGGCGGCGGGGCCGCGGGTGTCGGGCGCAGCCTGCAACGCCACGGCTTTCACCCGACGGCGGTCAACGGGCGGGCCGCCGCCGCCGCGGTGGCGTGCGCGCTGATGAAGATGGGTATCGATGAGACGCAGAACGCCCTCGGCATCGCGGCGACGACCGCCGGCGGCCTGATCGGGTCGTTCGGCACGGACTCGAAGCCGTTTCATGCGGGGAAGGCCGCCATGGACGGTATCCAGGCGGCCGATCTCGCGATGCACGGTTTCGAGGCGGCAAAGCATCTCCACGAAGCGGACGGCGGCATGCTCGGCGCGATGATCCAGGACGGAAATGTCCAGGTGCCGCCGCTCGATTTCGAGGAGCGATGGGAAATTCTCGGCAACGGATTCAAACCCTTCGCATCCTGTCGCGCCACCCATGCCTCGATCCAGGCGGCGCAGTCGCTCGCGGGGCGCATCGGCGGGCGGCGGATCGAGAAGGTAAGAGCCAGGGTCGACCCCACCGCATTGGTCGCGGCGGGGATCCTCGAGCCGCGTACGCCGCTCGAGGGAAAGTTCAGCACGCCTTTCTGCATCGCGATCGGCCTCAGGGGATACGCGGGCGTGGCGACGGACTTCAATGGCACGGCAATGCGCGACGAGGCCGTCAGGAAAGTCGTCCCCGTGGTCGAGCTGGAAGCGGTCCGGGGACAACCTCTGCACGAAGCCCATCTGGATGTCTATCTCGAGGGCGGCGAGCACCTCTACGCCCATACGCCGGTCATGCTCGGACACCCCGACAACCCGATGGGGTGGGACGCGCTGGAGACGAAATTTCGCGGGCTCGTCGAGCCGATTGCCGGGGGCGAGAAGACGCCGGTTCTCTACGGCGTTCTACGCAACTTCGGCTCGCGCGGTTCATTGTCGAAGGCAATGGAAATCCTGGGCCGCTGACCGGCGGGCGCCCGCAGGCGGCCGCTGCCGCGATCCGCACGGGTGAGATCGCGCGGAAAGGAAATACATGAGTCTCGCCGCTGCAATAGCCGGAAGGGCGGGTGCCCTGCATTTCGCGGATTTCCCGGCGGAGGCAATCGACTGGGCAAAAATCGCGATAACCGATGCGATCGGCTGTGCGCTCGCGGGCGCCGTCGAGGATGCTTCGACGATCGCGCTGAAGGTCTGCCGGGCCGCCCATCCCGCGGGGAACGGCCCCTGTACCGTACTCGGGACCCGCGCGCGCCTGTCATCCTGCGACGCGGCGTTGGTAAACGGTGTCAGCGGGCATGCTCTCGATTTCGACGATACCAGCAAGTCAATGGCCGGCCACCCGACCGTCGTGATACTTCCCGCCATACTCGCGCTGGGCGAGGAAACCGGGGCGTCCGGTCGCGATCTTCTGGTCGCCTATGTGACGGGGCTGGAAACCGCGACCCGGATCGCGCGCGGTGTCAATTTCCGGCATTACGAGAAGGGGTGGCACCCGACCTCGACCCTCGGCATTTTCGGAGCCGTGTCCGGGTGCAGCCGCCTGCTCCAGCTCGACGTCGCGAGAGCCGCGCATGCGCTCGGGATCGCGGTCTCGCTCTCCTCGGGCGTGAAGTCCAATTTCGGCAGCCAGACCAAGCCGCTGCATGCCGGAGCGGCTTCCCGCGCGGGATTGCTTGCCGCACGGCTCGCGGAACAGGGCTACACCGCGAGCCCCGACGCATTCGAGCACCCGCAGGGCTTCCTCGCGGTGTTCAATGGCGAGGGCAACTTCGATACGGGCAGGATCCTGTCGGGATGGGGGCAGCCACTCGACCTTATGATGCCCGGGATTTCGATCAAGAAGTATCCCTGCGTGTACAGCATTCATTCCGCCATCGATTGCGCGATTGCCCTCAGAAACAAGCATCGCCATGTGGTCGAGCGCATCCGGCGGGTGACGGTCACGATGCACGAGCGACGCCTGCTCCCGCATGTACAGCGGGCGCCGGACAGCGCGCTCAACGCGAAATTCAGCCTGGCATACGGCGTCGCGCGCGGCCTGGTCGATGGCCACGTATCCCTGGCGCACTTCGAGGGGACGGCATATCTCGATCCGCGCGTGAGGAGCGTCATGGAGCGGATCGTCACCCGGGCTCACTCCGACGATGCCCTCGACTACGGGGCGACGCTACGCGTCGAGCTGGACGACGGATCCTCGCTGTCAGAGACACTCGACGTGCCGCTTGGCAGGGGGCCCGAATCGCCGCTTCCGGAGTCCATGCTGTCGGCGAAATTCCAGGACTGCGCCCGCCGCGTCCTGGCGCCGGAACGGGCGGAGCGGATCTATTCGCTTCTGCGGAACCTCGAAGCGGTGCCCGACATCCGATCGCTCACGAAGTGGGCGATCCCGGAGGAGGAGTCCGTCGCAGAGCGCCGGGCAACCCGTTCGCATTGAACGCAGCGCGGCGCGGTCGAGAACCGGGGGGCCGGCGATCAACGCATGGCTGCGCCGCGACTTCACACCCGCGGTGCCAGGCTCGCCGCGCACGGGATGTTTCAGCAAACCGCTACAGACCGAGCATCTTGTCCCACGCGGGCACGGGCGCGATCTGCTCCACCATGAAATCCACCAGGGCGCGCACCCGCAGCGAGAGGTTGCGTTGCGGCAGGAACATGATGCTGACCGGCGCCCCGATCGACACGTAGTCGCGCAACACCAGCTTCAGCGATCCGGACCTGATCGCATCGGCTACGACGAAGCTGGTGAGATTGACGAGGCCGTGGCCCGCGATGGCGGCGTCGAGGAGCGCCTGGCCCTCGTTGAAATTGAGGTGCCCGGACACCGGGAGCGAAAAACGTTCGCCATTCGACGCGAAGTACCACTTCCGATAGCGATGCACGTGCGGGATGTAGAGATTCAGGCAGCGATGTCTCGCGAGGTCCTGCGGTATCCGGGGCTCTCCGAACCGCTTGATGTACGACGGGGAGGCGGCGGTGACGTAGCGCAGATCACACAGCTTGCGCGCCACCAGGCGCACGTCGCCGGGCGAACCGATCCGGAACACCGCGTCGAGGCCTTCCTCCGCGAGATCGGCGACACGATTGCTGAGTTCCGCGTCGATGACGATCTCGGGGTGTCTCTCCGCGAACGCGGCGAGCAGGGGCGAGACGACGCGGTAGCCGAAGCCCACGGGCATCTGGATCCTGAGATGACCGCGCGGGCTTGCGCGCCGCTGCGTGACCGCGTTCTCGGCGTCGTGCAGCTCCCGCAGGATCTTCTGGCAATGCTCGAGGAACATCAGGCCATCGTCGGTAAAGCTGATCTTCCTCGTGGTTCGGTTGACCAGCCGCACGCCCAGCCGTTGCTCGAGGCGACCGAGCGCCTTGCTCGCTCCGGATGGCGAGATCCCGAGCCGGCGCGCGACCGCGGTCAGGCTGAGACTCTCGGCCAGGCGGACGAAGATCTCTATTCCCTGGAGTGATTCGCCGCTCATCCGACATTAGGGACATTAAGTCGATAATGTTTTTCATCATATCCTATTTATCGCGGTTTCCGGCGGTTGTAGCATCGGCTCCAGCCTGTCACGTGCCGGAAACGATGTGGATGTTGTTGTGAAGGATGCGTCCTCTCTCGCGACCTCAACGCTACGACCCTCATCCACGCAAGGGAGCGTCTCACCCCGGACGGCGAGCACCGGCACCGCCCGCGCGAATTCTCGACCGGCGCCCCTTCGTTGAAGAGCGCGCGCGGATCGTGCCGGGAGCTCTCTCCGCCCGGACGCTCCAGGGTTGGCCACGGAGTCACAAATGACCATGCATCGCCATTCCCGTTACGCATGCTGGGCGTTCCTCGGCCTGCTGCTCGCGCTCCCGGCGTCGGGTCAGGGATACCCGGACCGGCCGCTGCGACTGATCGTGCCCTTTGCGCCGGGCGGCATCGTGGATTACGTCGCGCGGCTCGTCCAGCCGGGCCTTCTCCAGGCACTCGGCCAGACCGTCGTAATCGACAATCGACCGGGGGCCGGCGGGATGACGGCCAATCAGCAGGCGTCACGAGCCAGCGCGGACGGATACACGCTCCTCGTCAACGCCAACAACTTCGTCATCATTCCGGTACTCCAGCACCAGCCGCCGTACCGGATGGACCCGGTTTCCATCCTGTGCATTTCGGACCTTCTGCTCACCGTCAACCCGAAGGTCCCCGTTACGAGCGTTCCGGAACTCGTCGAGCTCTTGAAATCACGATCCCGCAAGCTCAACTACTCGTCGGCGGGCGTGGGGACGACGCGCTTCATGGCCGCGGAATTGTTCAAGCTGAGCGTGCGGCAGGACATCGTCAACGTCTCGTACAAGGGCGCCGGACCGGCGACGACGGCGCTCCTCGGCGGAGAGGTCGAGATGGCGTTCACGAGCATCAGCGCGGTCGCCGCTTTCGTGAAAGACGGCAGGCTGCGCGCCCTGGCGACGACCGGCGACCGGCGCTCGCGCGCGCTGCCGGGCGTACCGACCTTCGTCGAGTCCGGCATACCGGAAGTGGTGGTGCATCAGTGGAACGGGATATTCGTGCCGGCCGATACGCCCAAAGCCGTCGTCCGGCAGCTCAACGCGGCGCTCAAGAAGACGCTGGACGAGCCGGATGTGAGGACGGGCCTTGAGCGGATCAGCGCCTCGGCCATCGGCAACTCACCGGAGGAGGCGGCCGTTTTCATCGATCGCGAGCTTGTCAAGTGGACACGCGTGGTGAAGGACGGAAACCTGGCGGTGAACATCGCGAAGTAGAGGGCCGGCGGCGATCGATCGCGACCGACGAGGAATACATGACGCACACCGTGCCGGCGCTCTTCTCGCCCCTCCCGATTCGCGAGGTCGTGATTCGCAATCGCGTGATGCTCTCGCCGATGGCCCAGTATCGCGCCAGGGACGGGTCCGCGAACGACTGGCATTTCACCCACCTCACGCGATTTGCGACCGGCGGCGTCGGGCTGGTCTGCTTCGAGGCGACCAAGGTGGAGCGCCGCGGTCTCGGGACGGTCGGAGATCTCGGCTTGTGGAAGGATGAACATATCGCCCCGATCCGCCGGATCACCGACTTCCTGCGCGCGCATGGCGCGGTGTCGCTGATCCAGCTTGGCCACGCGGGCCGGAAGGCGGGCACCATGAGGCCCTGGGACGGCTTCGGTCCGCTCGACCGGAGCGTCAGCGTCGAGGGAGAGGAACACTGGGAGGTGATCGCCCCGAGCCCGCTGCCGTATCTGGACGGATGGCCGGTGCCGCGGGAGATGACGCTCGAGGACATCGGCGCGGTCACCGCGTCGTTCGTCGCGGCGGCGCGCCGCGCCGAACGGGCGGGTCTCGACATCGTGGAAATCCACGGCGCGCATGGTTACCTCATTCACGAGTTCCTGTCTCCGGTTTCCAATGCGCGCCAGGACCGGTACGGCGGGAACCTGGAAAACCGGATGCGCTTTGCGCTCGAGGTCACGGCGGCGGTGCGGGCGGTGTGGCCGGCCGGCAAGCCGCTCTTCTTCCGGGTGTCCGCCCAGGACGAGGGCGGCTGGACGCTGGAGGACTCGGTCGTTCTCGCCCGGGAGCTGAAAGCGATCGGGGTCGACGTGATCGATTGCTCCTCGGGCGGAGTCGGCGCCCGGTATTCCAGCGCGAACGCCGCCAGGCAGGCACCGGGATTCCAGGTGCCCTTCGCGGACCGGATCCGCAAAGAGGCGGGCATCATGACCGCCGCCGTCGGCCTCATCGTCGCGCCGGAGCAGGCGGAAGCCATCGTCAGGGACGGCAGGGCCGACCTGGTCGCCATCGGCCGGGAAATGCTCTACAACCCGTCGTGGGCCGTCCACGCCGCGCAAGCCCTGGGCGTCGATCCCGAATTCCGAAACATGCCTTCGGAATACGGGTGGTGGCTCGACAGACGCAGGAAGACCGGATATCCGGGCGCGCCGGCCGGCGACAGGACGGTGCGATGAGTTCCCGGGGCGTCCCGGGCGCGCAGACCCTGTTCGACAAGGTCTGGAACGACCATGTCGTCGCGCAGCGGGCGGACGGGACGACGCTGCTCTATGTCGATCGCAATTTCATCCACGAAGGGCCCTATTACGCTTTCGATGGCTTGCGCCAGAATGGCCGCAAGGCCCGCCGGCCGCTGAAGCACATCGCGATCTCCGATCATTACCTGCCGACCCTGAACCGTTCACTCGGCCTGCGATCGGTGGTCGATCACGAAGCGCTGGAAGTCATCACGAGACTCGCTTCGAACTGCCGCGAGTTCGAGATCCCGTTCATCGGTATCGACAGCCCGCGGCAGGGCATCATGCACGTCGTGGGGCCGGAGCTGGGCCTGGTGCAGCCGGGCATGGTCATCACCGGCTCGGACTCGCATACCACGACTCACGGCGCATTCGGCGCGTTCGCGTTCGGCATCGGGGCATCGGAAATCAAGCATGTCCTGGCGACCCAGGTGGTGTGGCAGCGAAAACCGCGCGCGTTACGCGTTACCCTCGACGGCGAACTCCCGGATGGCGTCGCCGCGAAGGACGTCATCCTGCTGGTCCTGTCCAGGCTGGGCGTGAGAGGGGGAGCCGGGTGCGTCATCGAGTACGCCGGCCGGGCGATCGACGCGATGACCATGGAGCAGCGCATGACGGTCTGCAACATGACCATCGAGCTCGGCGCGCGCTCCGGAATGATCGCGCCGGACGAAACGACCTTTTCGTACCTGGAAGGACGGGAATTCTCGCCTCGCGGCAAGGACCGGGAAGACGCACTCGCGCACTGGCGGTTGTTCCGTTCGGACGCGGACGCCCGCTTCGACCGCGAGTTCGCGTTTTCCGTCGCGGACATGGAGCCGATGGTTACATGGGGCACGGCACCGGAGGACGCGTTGCCCATCACCGGCGTCGTGCCGCGTCCGTCCGACGCCGGATCCGGGGAGCAGCGTATCCACATCGAACAGGCCCTGGCATACATGGGCCTCGCTCCCGGGCAACGCCTCGTGGATATCGCCGTCGACCGGGTATTCATCGGCTCCTGCACCAACGCCCGCCTGGAAGACCTGCGAGCGGCGGCCCGGGTGGTGCGCGGGCGCCGGGTCAAGGTGCCCGCGATGGTGTCGCCCGGTTCCACGGACGTCAAGCGGCGGGCCGAGGCGGAAGGACTGGACAGGGTTTTCATCGACGCCGGGTTTTCCTGGCGTGATTCCGCGTGCTCGATGTGTGTCGGTGAGAATGGAGACACGGTAGCGGCGGGGGAGCGCTGCGTGTCGACTTCGGCGCGCAACTTCGAGAATCGCCAGGGACGGGGCGCGCGTACGCACATAGCCAGCGCGCCGATGGCGGCCGCCGCCGCCGTTACCGGGCGCCTCTGTGACGTTCGCGCCCTGACGAGCTGAGGCCTCACGTGGACCCGTTCGTACGGCTTGCCGCCATCGCCGCGCCGCTCGATCAGCCGGACATCAATACGGACATGCTGATCCCGGTGCATTTCCTTCGCAAACCACGAGCGGCGGGATACGGCGGGTTTCTCCTCCATCATCAACGATTCAATCCCGATGGAACCGTGAAGTCTGATTTCATTCTGAACCGTCCGCCGTACGCGGAAGCACGGATTCTTGTCACGGGAGCCAACTTCGGTTGTGGCTCCTCTCGCGAGGGGGCGGTTTACGCACTGCTCGATTTCGGGATCCGGGCAGTCATCGCATCGAGCTTCGGTCCGTTCCAGGCGGCGAACAGCTACCAGAACGGACTGCTGCCCGTTGTGCTTCGCGAGGAGGACGTAGCCCGGCTCCGGGGAAAGCTGCATGCGAAACCGGGTGCGTGCCTCACCGTCGACCTGCCGTCCCAGACGGTCCTCGATCCGGACGGATGTCGTTACCGGTTCGACATCGAGCCATCCCGCAAAGAGCAGTTGCTGAACGGTCTCGATGACATCGATATCACGAGTCGCTTCGCCGCGGAGACCGAGGAGTTCGAGAGGAATCGCGAGCTGGCTTTGCCCTGGCTCAAAGGGGAGGCATTGCGGATCCTGGTGACGCGGGATACGGACAGGAATGCTTGAATGTCTCCTCGAGAAGGGGGTGGGTTCATGAAGTGGTCGGGCGTGATTTTGGCGGTTTCTTGTCTGGTGTCGGCCGCGGACTGTGTCGCCCAGCCCTATCCGGCGCGCTCGATCCGGCTCGTCGTGCCGTTCGCGGCCGGGGGCGCGACCTACATCATCGCGCAGGCGCTCGGGCAGAACATGGCGGCGCGGCTCGGGCAGAACGTGGTCGTCGATCCGCGCGGCGGGGCGGGCGGCGTGATCGGAACCGACATAGTCGCGAAGGCGGCCGCCGACGGATACACGCTGCTGATGGCGACGGCGGCCAACGCGGCGAACGCGAGCCTCGTGAAGAACATGCCGCACGATTTCGAGC